>NZ_JBOBQA010000009.1:0-1145 GCF_052541995.1 Pseudidiomarina xizangensis | reverse complement strand
CCACGGAGACAATGAAATGCGAAAATCACGTTTTACTGAGACTCAGATCCTGAAGGTTTTGAAAGAGGTTGAAGCAGGTCGCCAAGTCAAGGATGTTTGTCGTGAATACGGCATCGCCGACGCCACTTACTACAACTGGAAATCAAAATACGGTGGTATGGAGGTCTCAGACATCAAGCGACTAAAGGAGCTTGAGGAAGAGAATGCCAAACTTAAGCGCATGTATGCCGATATGGCACTGGAAAATACGGCGCTCAAGGATGTCATAGAAAAAAAGCTCTGACGCCGGCAGACAAGCGTGAAACCGTCGACTATTTGGTATCAGAGCACGGTTTGAGTGTCCGACGGAGCTGCAAAGCACTGAAGCTGAGCCGCTCCGTCTACACCTACCAACCTGATACAGGCAAAGACGACGAGATCATTGAAGCGCTGCTGTCGGCGGTTGAACGCTATCCTCGTTACGGATTTAAAAAACTTTTTCATGTGCTACGCCGAGCAGGCCATCGCTGGAATCACAAACGCCTTCACCGTGTGTACTGTGCGTTAAAGCTAAATATGCGACGTAAAGGGAAGAGGCGACTGCCAAATCGCAATCCCCAGCCGCTGGCTGTTCCTGAGTCTTTAAACCAAAGTTGGTCAGCCGATTTTATGAGTGATGCACTGTATTGTGGTCGGCGCTTTCGGACTTTTAACGTGGTGGACGACTTTAACCGCGAAGCGTTGGCGATAGAGATTGATTTAAATCTACCGGCAGCCCGTGTGATCAGGACATTGGAGCGTTTAGCCGCCTGGCGTGGCTACCCAGCGCAGGTTCGCGTGGACAATGGGCCCGAGTTTATTTCAATCGCTCTGGCTGAATGGGCGGAGGAAAACAGGGTCCACCTTGAGTTCATTAAACCCGGAAAACCGACACAAAACTCATACGTTGAAAGATTTAACCGAACTTACCGCGATGAAGTACTTGATTATTATGTATTCAGAAGCCTAAACGAAGTCCGGGATATAACTGATAACTGGTTGCCACAATATAACGATGAGCGACCCCATGAATCACTCGGTAACCTGACACCGTCAGAGTATCGATTGGTAAAAACGAACGAACAGACCTCTAAAAATGCGTGGCACTAATCAGGGGATGTTTACAC
>NZ_JBOBQA010000008.1:0-5438 GCF_052541995.1 Pseudidiomarina xizangensis | reverse complement strand
TTAAGCCTCACGGGCAATTAGTACGGGTTAGCTCAACGCATTACTACGCTTCCACACCCCGCCTATCAACGTCGTCGTCTTCAACAACCCTTCAGAGCACTTACGTGCTAGTGAGAGCTTATCTTGAGGCTCGCTTCCCGCTTAGATGCTTTCAGCGGTTATCGATTCCGAACGTAGCTACCGGGCAGTGCCATTGGCATGACAACCCGAACACCAGCGGTTCGTTCACTCCGGTCCTCTCGTACTAGGAGCAACCCCTCTCAACTCTCAAACGCCCACGGCAGATAGGGACCGAACTGTCTCACGACGTTCTAAACCCAGCTCGCGTACCACTTTAAATGGCGAACAGCCATACCCTTGGGACCGACTACAGCCCCAGGATGTGATGAGCCGACATCGAGGTGCCAAACACCGCCGTCGATATGAACTCTTGGGCGGTATCAGCCTGTTATCCCCGGAGTACCTTTTATCCGTTGAGCGATGGCCCTTCCATTCAGAACCACCGGATCACTATGACCTACTTTCGTACCTGCTCGACGTGTCTGTCTCGCAGTTAAGCTGGCTTGTGCCATTACACTAACCGTACGATGTCCGACCGTACTTAGCCAACCTTCGTGCTCCTCCGTTACTCTTTGGGAGGAGACCGCCCCAGTCAAACTACCCACCAGGCACTGTCCTCAATCCCGATAAGGGACCTAAGTTAGAACATCAAACATACAAGGGTGGTATTTCAAGGATGGCTCCACATCAACTAGCGCCAATGCTTCATAGCCTCCCACCTATCCTACACATGGAGGTTCAATGTTCAGTGCCAAGCTGTAGTAAAGGTTCACGGGGTCTTTCCGTCTAGCCGCGGGTACACCGCATCTTCACGGCGATTTCAATTTCACTGAGTCTCGGGTGGAGACAGCGTGGCCATGGTTACACCATTCGTGCAGGTCGGAACTTACCCGACAAGGAATTTCGCTACCTTAGGACCGTTATAGTTACGGCCGCCGTTTACCGGGGCTTCGATCAAGAGCTTCGCTTACGCTAACCCCATCAATTAACCTTCCGGCACCGGGCAGGTGTCACACCCTATACGTCCACTTTCGTGTTTGCAGAGTGCTGTGTTTTTAATAAACAGTCCCAGCCACCTGGTCACTGCGGCCAGCTCCAGCTCCCCCCGCAAGGGGTTCACTAGCTCTGGCGTACCTTCTCCCGAAGTTACGGTACTATTTTGCCTAGTTCCTTCACCCGAGTTCTCTCAAGCGCCTTAGTATTCTCTACCTGACCACCTGTGTCGGTTTCGGGTACGGTCAATATATACCTGAAGCTTAGAGGCTTTTCCTGGAAGCAGGGCATCAACAACTTCGCACCCTTAGGTGCTCGTCTCGTATCTCAGTCTCTCACTTAAGAGAACGGTCCGGATTTACCTAAACCGTTAACCTACTTACTTTCACCGGGATAACCAACACCCGGCTTGCCTAGCCTTCTCCGTCCCCCCATCGCAGTATATATCGGTTCAGGAGTATTAACCTGATTCCCATCGACTACGCCTCTCGGCCTCGCCTTAGGGGCCGACTTACCCTACCCTGATTAGCATGGGATAGGAAACCTTGGTCTTCCGGCGTGGGAGTTTTTCACTCCCATTATCGTTACTCATGTCAGCATTCGCACTTCTGATACCTCCAGCAGACTTCTCAATCCACCTTCAACGGCTTACAGAACGCTCCCCTACCCCACATACATAGTATGTAGCCGCAGCTTCGGTGCATGGCTTAGCCCCGTTACATCTTCCGCGCAGGCCGACTCGACTAGTGAGCTATTACGCTTTCTTTAAAGGGTGGCTGCTTCTAAGCCAACCTCCTAGCTGTCTGAGCCTTCCCACATCGTTTCCCACTTAGCCATGACTTGGGGACCTTAGCTGGCGGTCTGGGTTGTTTCCCTCTTCACGACGGACGTTAGCACCCGCCGTGTGTCTCCCGGATAGTACTCACTGGTATTCGGAGTTTGCATGGGGTTGGTAAGTCGGGATGACCCCCTAGCCCAAACAGTGCTCTACCCCCAGTGGTATTCGTCCGAGGCGCTACCTAAATAGCTTTCGGGGAGAACCAGCTATCTCCGGGCTTGATTAGCCTTTCACTCCGAGCCACAGGTCATCTCCTAATTTTTCAACATTAGTGAGTTCGGTCCTCCAATTGATGTTACTCAATCTTCAACCTGCCCATGGCTAGATCGCCCGGTTTCGGGTCTATACCTTGCAACTAAGCGCCCAGTTAAGACTCGGTTTCCCTACGGCTCCCCTATACGGTTAACCTTGCTACAAAATATAAGTCGCTGACCCATTATACAAAAGGTACGCAGTCACCCTCACGAAGAAGGCTCCTACTGCTTGTACGTAGACGGTTTCAGGTTCTATTTCACTCCCCTCGCCGGGGTTCTTTTCGCCTTTCCCTCACGGTACTGGTTCACTATCGGTCAGTTGGGAGTATTTAGCCTTGGAGGATGGTCCCCCCATATTCAGTCAAGATAACACGTGTCCCGACCTACTCGTTTTCACATTCATGGCATCGTCGTGTACGGGACTATCACCCTGTATCGTCAAGCTTTCCAGCTCGTTCCACTAACACCATGATTGCTTAAGGGCTAATTCCCGTTCGCTCGCCGCTACTAGGGAAATCTCATTTGATTTCTTTTCCTCCGGGTACTTAGATGTTTCAGTTCTCCGGGTTCGCTTCCTTAACCTATGAATTCAGTTAAGGATAGTGTGCAAGCACACTGGGTTTCCCCATTCGGAAATCCATGACTCATGCGGCTCTTACTGCCTCATCATGGCTTATCGCAAGTTAGTACGTCCTTCATCGCCTCCAACTGCCTAGGCATCCACCGTCTACGCTTCGTCACTTAACCATACAACCCGAAAGTGTCTAACTTTCAAATTATATGGGCTGTTCTCGATGCTATACACAAGTTCGATACGCCTCTACCAAATATGGTTGATTCAAGTAGAGTGGCATTTCATTACTTTATTACAATCAGCTTGTTCATATTGTTAAAGAGCGTGTAACACAAAGTTACCGGTAAAAGCTTTGCCTTCACTGTAGCCCGTAGTTCTACTACGGGGTCAGCCATCACCCGTAGTAGAACTACGGGCTACAAAGCGCTTAACGCTAACTTCAAGAGAAATGGTGGAGCCAAGCGGGATCGAACCGCTGACCTCCTGCGTGCAAGGCAGGCGCTCTCCCAGCTGAGCTATGGCCCCCTAATGCTTGCCTAAACCACCGATAGCCGCGTTGCGCGCTTCGTTCAATCGGTCACATACCATCGAGGTATGCTCCCTCAATCACTCAACGTGCGCCTTGCTCTCGGCGCTTTAGCCTGCGCGTGCTGACATCAGGGAAACCCCTTTTTCAACATCGCGACAAACTTGATAAGGGAATTTTGAGGGGCTGACAAGGCGGGAAGCCGTGAAGCATACATCAGTATGCGAGGGGCTTTCCAACGCAGCTCAGGCGCTCAAAATGGTGGGTCTGAGTAGACTTGAACTACCGACCTCACCCTTATCAGGGGTGCGCTCTAACCAGCTGAGCTACAGACCCAGTATCCGCTAAATCTGCCAATGGCAGACCCAGTTTCTCTTGTTACATCTACCAAACCAGGCAATCTGTGTGAGCACTTAACTTCTTCAAGGCTGTTTCATAAGGAGGTGATCCAGCCGCAGGTTCCCCTACGGCTACCTTGTTACGACTTCACCCCAGTCATGAACCACACCGTGGTGATCGTTCTCCCTAAGGTTAAACTAACCACTTCTGGTGCAGCCCACTCCCATGGTGTGACGGGCGGTGTGTACAAGGCCCGGGAACGTATTCACCGTGGCATTCTGATCCACGATTACTAGCGATTCCGACTTCACGGAGTCGAGTTGCAGACTCCGATCCGGACTACGACGCACTTTTTGAGATCCGCTTGCTATCGCTAGCTTGCTTCCCTTTGTATGCGCCATTGTAGCACGTGTGTAGCCCATCCCGTAAGGGCCATGATGACTTGACGTCGTCCCCACCTTCCTCCGGTTTATCACCGGCAGTCTCCACAGAGTTCCCACCTTTACGTGCTGGCAACTGAGGATAAGGGTTGCGCTCGTTGCGGGACTTAACCCAACATCTCACAACACGAGCTGACGACAGCCATGCAGCACCTGTCTCAGTGTTCCCGAAGGCACTAATCTATCTCTAGAAAATTCACTGGATGTCAAGGGATGGTAAGGTTCTTCGCGTTGCATCGAATTAAACCACATGCTCCACCGCTTGTGCGGGCCCCCGTCAATTCATTTGAGTTTTAACCTTGCGGCCGTACTCCCCAGGCGGTCAACTTAGTGCGTTAGCTGCGTTACTCACCTTGTTTATAAGACGAACAACTAGTTGACATCGTTTACGGCGTGGACTACCAGGGTATCTAATCCTGTTTGCTCCCCACGCTTTCGTACCTCAGCGTCAGTTTTTGACCAGGTGGCCGCCTTCGCCACTGGTATTCCTTCCTATATCTACGCATTTCACCGCTACACAGGAAATTCTACCACCCTCTTCAAAACTCGAGCTTGCCAGTTCAAAATGCCATTCCCAGGTTGAGCCCGGGGCTTTCACATCTTGCTTAACAAGCCGCCTACGTACGCTTTACGCCCAGTAATTCCGATTAACGCTTGCACCCTCCGTATTACCGCGGCTGCTGGCACGGAGTTAGCCGGTGCTTCTTCTGTGGCTAACGTCAATCGTTGCAGCTATTAACTACAACGCCTTCCTCACCACTGAAAGTGCTTTACAACCCGAAGGCCTTCTTCACACACGCGGCATGGCTGCATCAGGGTTTCCCCCATTGTGCAATATTCCCCACTGCTGCCTCCCGTAGGAGTCTGGGCCGTGTCTCAGTCCCAGTGTGGCTGATCATCCTCTCAGAACAGCTAGAGATCGTCGCCTTGGTGAGCCTTTACCCCACCAACTAGCTAATCTCACTTGGGCCCATCTTTAGGCGTGAGGCCCGAAGGTCCCCCACTTTGGTCCTTTCCGTTAAAGAAAGGACATTATGCGGTATTAGCCACAGTTTCCCGTGGTTGTCCCCCACCTAAAGGCAAGTTCCCAAGTATTACTCACCCGTCCGCCGCTCGTCAGCAAAGAAGCAAGCTTCTCTCTGTTACCGCTCGACTTGCATGTGTTAGGCCTGCCGCCAGCGTTCAATCTGAGCCATGATCAAACTCTTCAGTTTAAAGTGTTTAATCGACCCATTGAATCAATGACTTAATAAATCTTAATTTGTTAAGCACTTTTCCAATCAGTCAGGTGGTTCCTTTCTCTTAAGATAAATCCTAAGGAATGAACCTCGCATCCGAAGATGCTTTTTCTCTGCCTGAATCCGGTAAGTGCCCACACAGTTTGCTTGGCTTGGTATATTGTTAAAGAGCGTTC
>NZ_JBOBQA010000007.1:0-8102 GCF_052541995.1 Pseudidiomarina xizangensis | reverse complement strand
CCGGACTGCGCCTTTAATTCGGTTGGCAAGTGTTTTCAGGACCTCATCTCCAACCTGATGTCCATAAGTATCGTTAATCGTTTTGAAACCATCTAAATCTAGAAAGAGCAAAGCTGACACTTCACCAGAGCGTTCCGCTCTGGCTATCGCTCCTGTCAGTATTTCGATTAATGCCTCGCGATTAGGCAAACCAGTCAAGGTGTCGTGAGTCGCCTGGTGTTTCAAGTCGCGCTCAAGTTTTTTTTGCGCGGTGATGTCATGGAACACCACAACAGCGCCGCTATCCTTGGTACTTTCCGATCCGTACGCTGAACTGTTAGCCATAAACGTTCGTTCTGGCTTACCTTTCGGGCGTACTATCAGTTCAAAATTGTTCAAATTCTCGCCCTTTCAGGCACGGTAAAGTGGCAACTCTTCGGCCGTAAGCAGGTGCTCCCCCGTTGCATCATAAACCTTATAATGTTGCGCCCATTCCTCAGCTCCTGAGCTTATCGGCTCACCAAGATACTCGCGGGCGGCGCGGTTGAAAAAGGTCAAAATACCCGATTCATCGCAAGCGGCAACACCTGCATCTATATTATTCAAGAGAGCCTCAAGCAACTGATGTTCATACTCGCTCTTTTGCAATAGTTGTTCTCTTTCAGTAATGTCGACGATGACAAGGGTGAAACCGTTTTGCTGCCCATCCACGCCTTTTAATGGCGCTACTGATAATTCAAGATGTCGCTGGTAGCCGTCCGCTAACCGAATATCGAACAGCTCACCCCGAACAATGCCGTCTTTAGGCATTTGCTGCGACATCTCAAATAGTTTATCTGACATTGCTTCGTTGATAACGGCTAACTGTTCGCCAACTGCGTTGCTTGCTTTAACACCAATCAAGGTCTCAGCACTGGAATTCCACACATCTATACGTTGCTGCCTGTCACAGGTAATAATGGCCAAGGGCGAAGCCAGAATAACTGCTGCCAATTTTTGATTGCTGCGCTGTAACTGAGTACTAACAGATTCCAATTCTAAATGCCCCATTTCAGCTTCCACAATTTCTGCCAGATTTTGCAATGCTTCAATATCACTTGTCGTTATCTCACGAGGTTTAATGTCAAGCACGCAGAGCGTACCAACAATATGATCACCCGGCCCACGCAAGGGAATACCAGCATAAAAGCGAACCCCAGGCGCCCCCTTTACATAGATATTATTCGTAAAGCGTGGGTCTTGCGCCACATCCGTGACGATGAAAGGCGAATAACTATCAAGCGCATGACTACAAAATGAAAATTTACGTGGAGCCTCACATACATCCATTCCAAAATGCGCTTTAAACCATAGTCTGTTTTCATCTACCAGGCTAATAAGTGCAATTGGCGCATCCATTATATGCGCAGCGAGACGCGTTAAGCGGTCAAAACGCCGCTCGGCAGGGGTATCGAGGATATGTAGGGCTCTCAGCGCCACAAGGCGCTCGGCCTCATTCATCGGAATATTTAAAACCGTCATACCAAGAACCCCACCGCAAGCGAATCAAAGTTTACATCAGTCAACATCGTTCAAGCGGCTTTTAAAAGTTAATATTAAGTGGCGAAAAGAAAATAATATCTGATCAATGCTTCCTCTACCACTCTAGACTTCAGGCGGCCAAATTAACTACGCCACTACAGTTCTCACTGCGTAACTACGTTTAGTTACAGCGGCCACACGATCAGAATCAGAGGCATGGAAACGCCTAGTACTAGCACTTGGATGGGTAGACCCAGCTTCCAGTAGTCTCCGAATCGGAATCCGCCAGGACCCAATATCAGCGTATTATTCTGATGCCCAATCGGCGTTAGAAACGCACAAGAAGCGCCAATGGCAACGGCCATCAGAAATGAATCCGGGTTGACGTTGAGTACCGATGAAATACTAATTGCTATGGGGCACATGACCGCTGCGGTGGCGGCATTGTTCATTAAGTCGGACAAGAACATCGTCACCAACAAAATAGCCAGCAAACCAATAATGGCATTGCCCTGAGCAACGCTATCGACCAGGAATGTAGCGATAAGCGCAGCAGTTCCCGTTGATTCCATCGCCCCGGCAACGGGTATCAATGCTCCCAGCAGAACAATGACCGGCCAATCAACCGCTTCGTAAACTTTGCGCAGCGATACCGTGCCGACTGCCATGGAGACGAGTACCCCCAAGGCAAAGGACACAGCGGCTGGCAGCCACCCGAGTGCGGCGACAGCGATGGCACCGAGCATGATTGAACTGGCTTGCCAAATTTTGGCTTTGCTTGGAATGCGGAGCTCGCGTTGCGCCAATGGCACGCAGCCGTTGTCCGCGGCAAATTCTGCAATAGCCTCAGGTGGACCTTGCATCAGCAGTAAATCACCAGATTGGAAGTTGATCGCCCGGAGCCGCTTCATCGTGCGTTTACCCTCGCGCGAAAATGCGAGCAAATTAATGCCATAGCGCGTGCGCAGCAGGATGTCTTTGGCGGAGTGTCCTACGAGTCGGGAGCTTGGTTGCACGACTAACTCTAAAAGCGCGATTTCGCTTTGTTTGCTCTCTTCGTTGTCGTCGTCTTGGTCGGTTTCCGTTTGATCCTTCGCTTCAATTTCTTTTTCGTCATCTTCGACCGACTCTTCCAGTTTAAGACCCAGTATGGATAACACATCCTTGAGCGCGTCGGCTTCTGCTTCCAACATTAATATGTCGCCAGCATGAACGCGCCGCCCTGGATTTGCGGCAATGATTTTTACCTCGTGCTGCACAATGCCAATGATCTGTGCATCGACATCTTTCAGTTCAGCTTCAATTTCATGCAAGGATAAGCCGTCAGACTTGCTCCCTTCTTCGACCCGGACCTCGGTGATGTACGCACCTGATTCAAAGCCCTCGAGTCCCGACTGTTTGCGTGCAGGCACCAGTCGCCGGCCAATGACTGCGATAAAAATCACGCCTGTGGCGGCAACGGCAAGTCCAATAGGAGTGAAGTCAAACATACCGAAACTGCCTAAGCCTGCTTCCGCCCGAAAGCCTGAAACAATGATGTTAGGCGGTGTTCCCACCAGGGTAGTCATGCCACCTAAAATGGTGCCGAAAGCGAGGGGCATCAATACCTGGCCTGGGGTAAGCTCCAGCCGTTTCGACACCTGTACGGCAACTGGCATTAACAAAGCCATAGCGCCAACGTTATTCATAAAGCCCGAGAGCAAGGCACCTAAACCAACCAGCGCACTTATGCTCACGATTGTACCCGCGTTGGCGGGCAGAGCGACACGCGTCAGCGCGTCAACCGCGCCTGAGTTTTGCAGACCTTGACTCAATATAAGTACACAGGCGACGGTGATGACAGCCGGGTGGCCAAAGCCGCTAAATGCAGCAGAACCATCAACGAGCCCAGCAATAACGCAAGCTAAAAGTGCCGCCAAAGCCACCATGTCGTGGCGCCAGCGACCGAGCAAAAACATCACCACGGTCGCCAGCAGAATGGCGAGAATAAACCATTGATCTAGCGTCATAAGTCGGTGACTACCTCGGCTTCAAGAGGATATGCACCGTCTGCTCCATGAATTTCTTTGCCGTTCAGCGGCGGGTTGAATACACAAGCCAATTGCAATTCTGATTGAGCCTTAAGAATGTGGTTATCGTTGTTGTTCAGCATGTACACCGTGCCAGGCTTAATCGGGTGTTCAATGCCCGTGGCCAAATCCAAAATAGAGCCTTCGCCACTAATACAGTAAACCGTCTCTAAATGATTCTTATAATGAATCGGCGTTTCGGTGTTGGCATAGATGGTGGTGATATGAAAGGAGTAGCCCATATTATCGTCTTTGAGCGACATTCTGACACTGTTCCAGGTTTCACCATCCACTTTTCGGTCTGAATTACGGCAATCTTCTAATGTTCGTACAATCATGCAGATTTCTCCTCGCAAAGCCCGTAGGCGTTCATTTGATTACATAAAACTAACGCGCTTTCGCGTCAGTGTATATAACCAAACACGTTTCTGAATCGTGAAATCGAAGTGGCAAGTAAACAGGCGCTATAGCGAAACAATCTAACTTAGAGAGATTGGTTCGTTCATAAATTATACGCAGCGGCCTATAGTGAGCGCGATTACGCTAATAAGGAGCGCTTACCTATGTACGCTTACGCTGCGACACTACCCATTATCTCTATGGCCTCGCTCGATTCTGACGAAGGCTTGGCGCAATTGCGTCATGCAGCCAGTGAAGTCGGCTTTTTCTATCTTGTCGACCACGGTTTAAGCGACGCCGCGCAGCAAGATTACCTGGCGTTGAGCAAGCAGTTCTTTCAGCTCTCGAGCGAAGAAAAACAAAGGGTTGATATGATTCATTCGCCCCATTTTCGCGGTTATAACTCAGTGGGCAATGAAATGACCGCCGGTCGGCTAGATGCACGCGAACAATTTGACTGGATGAACGAAGAGCTGACGCTGGCGCCAGAGCAACTTCAGTACCCATGGCAAAAATTGATTGGACCTAACTTATGGCCTGGCGCCATGCCAACACTTAAACCGGCACTTTCGACGCTGCAACGTAAATTGAGCGACATAACGGTGAATTTATTGCAGAAACTTTGCGCATCACTGGGTGTCGACCGCAATGCGCTCGACGCAACAATAGGCGAACAGCCCTACACTCATGCCAAGCTCATCCGTTATCCTGCGCAGCAATCTACACAGCAAGGGGTTGGCGCGCACAAAGATCCGGGTTATCTGACGTTGGTGATGCAGGATTCACAAAGTGGGCTCAAGGTTGAGCGGGGTGACGAGTGGGTCGATGTCGAGCCAATTCCGGGCGCACTTGTGGTGAACATTGGCGAGCTGTTGGAGCTGGCGTCGAATGGCTTTTTGAAAGCCACAAATCATAAAGTTGAGAGTCCTACACAAGGTACTGAGCGTTATTCGATTGCGTTTTTTATGGCAGCGCAATTATCAGCGACAGTGCCGGTATTGGCTTTACCACCGGAGCTAAAGACACGAGCATTAGGACCATCGATTGACCCAGCTAATCCATTACTGACCGATGTTGGCAATAATGTGTTGAAAGGGCGCTTGCGCTCACACCCGCATGTAACCAGAAAACATTATTGCGATAAGCCTTTGAGGCATCTTCTCGAGAAGAGTTTTGCTTACATGCCGACGGCTGAAATTTGTGACGACTGTCGGGTTTAAGTTGTCTGCGACTTTGACGTCTCCCCAACAAGTAGAGCCGAGTGGGGCGATACAAAGGCAATGAGTGCCTGAAAATCACCCGCATCGGCAGAACGGAGGGCGGTAATATAATTTTTGCGGCGCTCATTATCCGCTTGCAGATTAAAGCCACTTGCCCAAGCGATAGGAGGGTGGTTGTATGCTTGTTCAAGCATGATATCGGTAGCAATACGAGCGTGCCTACCATTGCCATTCGCAAATAGATGTATCTGCACCAAACGATGATGAAATCGAGCTGCAGCTTCTAGAGGCGGGAAAGTCTCATGCTCGGCCCAGTATTTTGAGTTATCGAGCAACAGACGTATCTGCATCGAAATGTGGAGCGGATCGATACCGATGTTTTTCTCTGTAAGACGGTATTCACCTGCCCATGTCCAGACATCGCCGAAAAGCTTTTTGTGTAGTGTTCTAATGAAGCCATCATCGAAGACTGAGCCGCCCCGCTGGCGCGATATCCATGCAAGACCTTGTTCAATGTTTGCTTGCTCTAGCTCATCTAGTTCGCCGCGAGTCGAAACATGTTTAAACTTAAGTCCCTGCATTTCATCAGGGTCGAGAGGAGTGGCTCCGTCTGGCTCTTCAAACACTATTTCAGGTCCCAGAAATCGGTCGGCATATCCCGGATGAGTTCACCCGTCAGTTCATCAATTCGCTGTGCAGTTTGTTGTCTCGTTAACGATTGCATTTCCAAAGCCATATGAGAGCTGGCCCGCATGACCAGAGCTTCAGCTCTGCGCCGCGCTTGGGTTTGAATAAGGTCAGCAACTTCCCCATTATCAGGAACGATAGCATAGACGAATCGTCCACCCATTGCTTCGGCGAACTTCTGCATCTGCTTGATCGTTATGGCTCCGTTCAACTCGTTGCGCTCGGCCTGATAAATAGCGTTGCGGCTAACCCCAGCGCGTCTTGCAACCTGCGCACCTGACATTCCTAGAGCCTTACGCAACCCCGAAAGCCACCCATCTGGTGGGCTCCTTAGGTTTTCTAGTTGTTTTGCAGCGTTATTTACAATCTGCACATAGTGTTTTTTAACGGTACTTTTTACGCTCATTGCATATCACCTTATTGGCATGTTAGTCTAAGATGCACATATATTGATATACTATTCGACTTATTTTGTCAATTAAATGATATTCAAATCAAGCAGGTTGAATATTAAGAAATGCTATCTTTAAGCTAGAGCGACTGTCGATGTCTGATAAAACCACGCGCAATCTCAGTAGAAATACTGCCGAAGTGCCAGAAGTTGTCGGTGTTGGTGTTGATATTGACCGCTACGACCATCTGATAGCGGGGGATAACCATCAACCAGCTTTGTGAGCCGCGGGGTCAGCGGTATCGAATTGTCCATAGGGAGGCAAGTCACTCAGGCTGATGAGAGTTGTGAGAGTAAAGCGTATGCTTGGGTTATTCAATGGGTAGTGATTGAGGCAAACCGAAATGGCGCACCCGCCAGGCAAGAGCGTTTTATCCTAACTATCGAGACCTTCAAAACGCATTTTATTTATGAACCTAACTTCATCTATGAGGTGTACTCATGATCATTCAGCGTCCGGCCGACTTGGCCGCACAGGGGAAATGCACACATCGACCTTGCTACGTGTTTTTGCAGCGCTAGGTATTCAGCTAAACGCCGACACCGTTAAAGAAAGCGCGCCAACTAGCAATGAGGTTATTTGGTAATGGGCCGGCGCAAACTTGAGAGTACACTGTATTGCCACATGAACGACCAGTTTGTTGGCACGTTGACATCGCGTTTGAATATTTTGAGTTTTCAATATTCTGATAGCTGGCTAAGTTCCAAGTTTGCACGGGCAATTTCCGTATCTATGCCGTTAACTGATCAGGAATACGCTGGCGACGCAGATAAAGAATATTGAAGCGTGATCGAACTAGCTGAGCACCTGTAAGCCAAGCTGCATGCGTCGCTATAACTTAAATCGTGCATAAAGAGGGTTATGGTCAGAAACTTTACGTGTATCGATCGCGGAGGTTCCTTGTAGCGACAGGTCGCGGTAGAAGATGAAGTCGAGAGGGTGTTGCCGGTAGGTTTTAATATGATGTGGGTCGACCATAATGGCGTGCCGTAAACCCACGCTGCGACAGAATTGCAGCAAGCGCAAGCGGCGTTGACGGCTCCACACGTTAAAATCGCCGGCCACAATAAGCGGTCCTTTGTGTCCTAATAGCTCTTCTTTGATGAATTCTATTTCTTGAGAAAATTGGTTCGCACGAACAAAGTTCATAGCATGAACATTGACGACTAACAGTGAGCCGCCCCCTGCTAACGAGTGATACGAGAGCATGTAACTTTTGTGTGTGGCGAACATGCCTTCGCGCTTTCTGCTTAGTCGAGTTTGAGCTTCTGTAAAAGCATACTTGCTTGCGGTGAGTACACCATAAACAGAGCGACGTGTTTGCATATTTGGAGCAATAGCATAAGACCATTGTGGTAGTAACCAGTTATTTTTCGTCGTCAGTTTTGCCTCTTGAAGCAACAAAAATAGACAGGGGTAGTTTGCTAAAACGCCAGTCAAAACACGTTGAAAATCTGGTGTTTCGGTAAGTTTTTGAGTATTCCAACACAACACACCAAATTCTTCGCCATGATGAATAGGATGATCGTGTATGAACTGCTGAGGAATCACGGTTTTTGGTTTAAGCACAGCTCCGCCTTTATTAGAAATCCGCAGACTGATTATTTTTCAAACAGTATGGATTGTAGACTTTTCATTGATGTTTAGCATTAGCTGCAGCTGTAATTTTGAGGGTACGAAGCGTTCGCCGATTTCATGCGTTTGCTCATCGTAAAAGTTCATATCCCGTTTGTAACAACAAAAGAATTTAATTGCCGCTTTTTTTTATCGTAATT
>NZ_JBOBQA010000006.1:0-50483 GCF_052541995.1 Pseudidiomarina xizangensis | reverse complement strand
GCCAACATCGCCTTTGCTCTTTCTTCTAACGTTCAAAGGTATAAAAGATATCGCCGCCTTGGGCTCTACTGCTGGTCATTGTTTCGATCAATAACCGTTCGGTCAGTTGATAACGAACCATAAAGGTGTTGGTACTATCAAGTAAGCCGATGCCGTATTTTACGTAGAGCTTGGGTGATAGGTATTTACCAACGTAAAAAGAGGTTTCACGCGTACCTGAGTCAGAGTCAAGACCAAATTCGTCAAAGCCGAAAGTATCTTGTAGTGACTCACCGATAGCCTCAGTTCCTTTGGCACCCAACATCAGTAAGGCTTGCAGTTGTAAATCATTGGAACTGGTAGAAGAAGAGGCGGACTGCATGCTGCGCCCGAGTATTAAATAAGATAAGACTTCGGAGTCGGGCATCGCTGGTGTTGAAAACAATCTAAAGTTTGGCTCAATAAGCGTACCGGCAACTTGAGCACCTACATTAACATTTCTTGCCGCAGCACCGCCCGCGATTTCCCTTTGTACTCTGAGGTTGAGCCCCGGGTTGCTGATAGTGCCGCCATTATAGATAAACGATCCTCGGTCAATCGTAAGCTCTTGTCCATATAACGTATAAAGCCCCTCGGTAACATTAATACTGCCGACCGCAGTTAATGGGCGTCGTGGTTGTTCAACGACCTCTAAACTCCCGGAAAGCTTGCCTTCAAAACCATAGGCGTTAACACTAACATTGTCGCTCAGATTGACCCTTACTGCCGCCTGCACCTGTATTCCGCCGAGATTGTTATTAGCAGCAGAGACTTGTTCACCATTACGAGTAACGACAACATCGGGAGAACGGCTTACAGCATTGTCGAACTCAGGTGCAGTTATAGTGGCAAAAGGGACATCTACGGTGCCAGCAATATCAATCAGCTGATCTTTTAAATAGACCCGTAAGTTTGGACTGATGTCGACGGTCGCCGTTGGAAGTTGTAGCGCCCGAAAATCTTGACCTTCAATCGCCAAGTAAGCCTCTTGCGCTAAGGGTACTGCGAGCCCTTCTATCAGTAACCATCCCTTATCACCAGAACGCGCCTGACCGAGTATTTCTAGTTCGCCTTGAGTTTCGGGATTATCTATCAGAGCAAGTCGCACCTCTTTAAATACCAAGTTGGTTTGCGCGAAGCCTACAGTTTCGGCAAATACTTCCATATCTCCCTCAAGTTGAGGATACCCCAGTGTGCCATTCAACGTGAGAGCCGCTGTTGCCTTACCGCCCTCATAGCGAAGGCCCGGAAGTACCCAGTCCAACATTGCTAAATCATCTAATTGAAATAGTAGCGAGCCTTGGACGTTTTGTTCTCCATAAAGGTCGGAGAGTTGGAAATCGCCAATTAACCCGCCTTGGTCCTCGGTTAGTGTTCCGGATAATGTTGCGGTAATTGCATTAGCATCGCCTTTGGCCTCAAGTTCCCAATAGGCAAGACGTGTGCTGGTTTCTTGGTCAAGTGCGAAGAAAACGGTAGTGTCACTATTTAAGGTTGCGGTGAAACCAACCAGATTAAAGGTATCCCGTTTGAGTTGTGCATTGGCAAATACATTAATATGGCCAGCAACACGCTGCGCAACGTCTTGCTCACGGAAACGATTTAACAGCCGAAGTGATAGTCCCCGGCCTTCAAACTCAACAAATAGGTTAGCTTGATTAGAAGTTAGAGTTTGACAAATTGAACCCAAACTTCCCTCGTCGTGATGAAGGCAAATCGCCTCAGATTGGAACTGCCAATGTGTATCGGTCTGACTAACCTTCAACGAACTCGCGTTTGTTGTTGACCAGCTGTCTAAGCTCTCGGTGGCGATCGCCAGTTCACTTATTAGTACCTCAAAGTTTTCAAGACTATCGTCGGCGGTAAGTTCGAAGTTTAACGTCAGACTTTCCAGCTCTGTAACTTCCACAGGCATACCAGGAAGTTCTTGCAGAGCGCCTATAACAAGTTCGGCATAAACCTTATTGTCACCGGCAGTAGTCCCGTTCAGTAACATACGTGATTGACCTACGGCCAAAGTTAACTCGTCGGCACTAATCACGTCACCGGTTACTAGTACTCCACCAGCAATGCTCACCGAGCTAGACTGATCGTCGTCAGCTAAAACTGCTGTGCCGTTTGAAATATCTAAGCGTACAGCCAACTCAGGTTGCCAGGCAACGTGAGCCGTTGCAGCTAGGTCGAAATTGTTACTTGACGCTTCCAGCTTGTCTAGCGTGATCTCTTGTAAATCACCCGATCCGACGGCAACAATCTTGCTAAGCATCTGTTGCGGTTCGGCATCTTTAGTTGTCAAGTAATAAGAAACCTGATTCTCGGTCGCAAATTTATAATTTTCAGGTGTTCCGTTTAAGTTTACGTCACCTTTAATGATGGCCAGGCTATTGGCTGCTAGCGTCTCAGCAATGGGGCCTAATGAAAGGTTGGTGTAGTTCGCCGTAAAATCAAAGTGTTGCGAGTTATAATTTGTGGAAAAGTTGTTGTGCTGCCAAGCACCATTCAATCTAACACTACCGTTACCTGGCCCAAAATCGATCAATGAGACTTCTATCAACTCGATCAACGCTGTCGTGGCGGTTACTTCACCGGATAGCTCAGTGGACGCATTAATATATTCAGGCAACTGTGGAGCACGCTGTTTGATGACATCGTCAAAAAGCTGCAATGGCAGCTCTTGCAGTTGTAACCTGAGCGCCCATTGAAGGTCGTTCAGGGGCTCTGAGAGGGTCGCAGTAATACGTTGAGACGCAATTCCATCAGCGCTAAAGTTACTTTGTAGTTTAATAGGTGTTTCTTTTAACGCGCCATCAAGCTCGATTGTGCCATTGATTGCGTTCACGGCTATGGCATCTTGCTCGACTTGCCATTGATAATCGGCTTGGAACGCAAACGGATAATTTTTTGCTGTTGTCAGTATTCCTTTCCCACGAAGTGATGATGTTTGGTAGACAATAACAAGTTGATTTAAACTGAGTGTAGTGTCCTGCCATTGTAGCTGGGTGACCAAGTCGGTTACTAGCAGCTGAGCGGGCTCGGGTCCGTCCGACTCTAACCATGCATCCGTTAGTCGAAACTCATTAACACTGAGGCTGATGGGTAAACGTAAGGTAGGCAACTGTATTTCTTGTTTGGGGTTTTGCTCTGGATTCTGACTACTGATGAGGGTTAGATGCACACCCTCAAGGGCGAGGCTATCGATCAAGAGTTCGTTATCGAGCAGAGCCAAGGGTTGCCAGTTTAGTTTGGCAGTTGCCATTTGAATTGTGATCGCGTCGGTTTTGACGGTTGCATCGCTCAGCTGCAGTCCGTCTAACAAACGTCCATCGAACTTGTCGTAAGTAACACGGATACCCGCCGGTTCGAGACCCAGCTCAAGCGCGTAGTCCAACACCCATTTTGAACCTGTGGTTGTGCCGACCAGAAGTAAAGCTGAAACCGGAATCAGTATAAATAATGCAACAACGGTGATCGCCAGACCTTTGAGCCATCTCATAAATCAGGTCCTATGGTTAGGTGCAGACGCCAAGGTCGATCAGGTTCATCAATCGCTTGGGCTACGTCAAGTCGAACCGGACCGATAGGGGATAACCAGCGAGCTCCTATACCTATTGTCTGCCGCCACGGCATAGACCACTTCATACCGGTGTTACCGAAATCGGAAAACAAGGCAACACGCCATTTTGGCGCGATGAGATAGTCAACTTCAGCACTTGCTACGCCAAGATACTGTCCGCCAATGACAACACCTTCAGCATTGGTTGAACCGAGTTGCTGATAAGCATAGCCGCGTACACTATGGTCACCTCCAGCGAAGAACCGTAACGATGGCGAGAGTTTAGAAAAATCTGAGGTTGCAATTGCCCCAACTTCACCGCGCATCAGCAAACGCCACTTCGGATTAAAGGAATAAACAGCTTTAGCACTGAACGACAGAGATAGAAAGCTTGCATCAGAAAGTAAGGCATCGCTTGCGCCTTGTATACGGGCACTGAGTCGATATCCGTTATCAATGAGATTACGGTTATCGTGGTCAAACTCGGTTGAGACTAAACTAAATTCTGCGCTAGGCACAAAGAATCCCGAGGTTTGCCGCGCTGCGGTACCGAACCTATAGTCTTCACTCTGGTAAGCGAGTTGATAAGTGCGTTGCCATGAATCGTAATGACGCGCATCACGAACACTTGCGCGATAGAGCGTTGAATCGATGTCTTCATAAGTACGGTCAAGAATTTCGCCGGTAATGCTGTATTGATCACGGCTTGGGTTTTTACCCGGAATAATGTAATCAACGAAGCCGGTGTTCTGCACTTCCGATAAACGCAGAATACTACTTAAGCGATGACCACGGTCGTTCACCCAGCGGCGATCGAAACCAAGTGTTAAACGTGCACCCGTATCGGTGCCGTAGCCAGGGCCTATTTGGTAATGATCACGTTCGTTTGCAGTAACCCGCACCGAAACCGGAACGCGTAGTCCGTCGGCTTGACTCCAAAGTGGTGCAACTTCGACGGTTTCGAAATAGTCACTTCCAGCCAGCGCTACCTGCAAATCAAGCAGTTCTCTGGTATGAAAGTTATCTCCTTCTTCGAATTGAAAATAGCGTTGCAGGAAATCAGTATCGAGGTGATTGCAACAAATAGTGACTTCGCCGAATTGGTAACGCTCGCCACTATCAAAATGCAAACTAATGGTTGCGCTTTGGTTAGCTAGTTCAACAGCAATTTTTTGCTGGGTAAATTGAGCATCATAATAGCCGCGCTCTGCGGCCAAACTCCGCAGCATACTCTTGCTACGTTCATAATCACTATGCAGTAAAACGTGGCCTTGTTTTAGCGGCAGTTCGCGCCGTAGTCGGCGAAATATATCGTCGTGGGTGGCGGCGCCGGTTAATTGATAATCGATGTTAGTAATTCTTGTGGCTGGACCCGGAACTATGCTGTAACTGACTGTTGTTACCTCTGCGTCGGAGGAAATAGTATGGTTGACCTCACTGTGGTAATAGCCAAAGGGTTCTAGTGCTTGCTGAATCGAAGCGTCACCGCGGCGAGCCAGATAGCGTAATCGGAATGATGCCGGTGTCGGTTTACCATTGTAATGTAGCAGCTCGAGATAGCTACGAACGTTTTCAGCAAGCGCGCCATCAACGCCAGCAAAGACGACATTTAACGTCGTTAAGTCACGTTGTGGTTGTTGAGCAACAACAGTTTGACTGAACCCACAACCGATCAGTACTACCAGCAGCCATCCAAATCGGCTCAATGTCATCCGTTCCTACCTTAATCAGTGCTAAAACTTGATGTTAGCTAGAGTATATCAAAGCAAAGCAGATAAATCGGTGAAAAAAACCGCAAGTGATTGGTAAAGTTCTATAAAAGACTTGCCAGTGCACAAGGTGCCAGTATAATTCGGGTTCTACGTTGCAGGGGTGTAGTTCCAATTGGTAGAACAGCGGTCTCCAAAACCGACGGTTGGGGGTTCGAATCCCTCCACCCCTGCCACTTCCAAGTTTCTCCGAAATTGGCTAAGCTGGTCTTCATGAACGAAGCATCCACACCATCGACAGCAGATCCACAATCTCAGCTCTGGACTAAATCTCAGCGCGAAGCTTTGGCTGCGCTTAAGTTACCGCTTTGGCAGAAAGCTGCTGCGAAAGTAGCGGATGCAAGTGATGCGGCAACAGCAACAAGCTATTTTTATAAACTTCAGGATTGGCTTTTGATTTGCCCGGCGCCATTGCCCGTTACCCTACAAAGCTGGCAGCAAGATGTCTTGCGCACGCTTGCACCGGATAATCCGCAACAACCGACAGAAGTTTCAGCATCGGTAGCTAATAATAGCGCAAACGCGAAATACCTGGAGCTTCCTGAGCTAACCTTGGCAGAGCTTAGTGCTGTGCAAAAGCGCGACTTATGGATGCGCATCTGCAAAATCGATGATTAAACGCATATCGGCCTACCAAAAACAACTCTATGTTATAGAACAATCGAGCCATCAAATGCCCTGGAGCGAGGGCATGCTGCAGGGCTGTTTTACCGATAGTTATGAGCTCTATGGTTGGTTTTCTGACGCTCAAAGCGTACAAGGTTTCTCTATCCTACAGCGGGTCTGCGATGAGTTTACCTTGATGAATATTGCGGTAATTCCGGAGTATCAAGGGCAGGGGATTGGTGGCCAGCTTTTGCGGCACGTTCAAGACCTTGTTGCGCGGCAACAGGCAAAACTTTGGCTGGAAGTTCGCGCTTCTAATGCATCGGCTTTACGGTTATATGAGCGTCATGGCTTTGATGAGATCGGGCGCCGGTTGAATTATTATCCCTTGGGCGACAAACGTGAAGACGCTATTGTAATGAGCTGGCAGACCAAAGTTGCGGACGATTAATAGTCAGGGCAGAACTTAGTCTTGAGTAGCTGCATGAATTTCAGCGTATCCTGATCCTTTATAGAGTAATAGATGGTCTGAGCCTGTTTTCTGAACTTAACCAGATCTTGCTGTCGCAATACCGCCAAGTGTTGTGAAAACGCTGACGCACTTAATGGGAAATGCTGATTTAACTCACCGACACTCTGTTCGCCACCGGCAAGATGGCAGAGAATTTGGAGGCGATGCTCATTGGCAATGGAACGCAAAAATGTTGCTGCGTTCTGTGCTTCATCTTGTTGCATTTCTTCAATTGTCAGCGTTGTCATTAATGCTTCCTATTCATATTTCGCAAGTTCTCGTTCAGTTTTTAAACCAAAAAGCTTACGTAATGCAATACTTGCCGGACAGAAGCCTGTAAACGATTGTTGAAACAGGTTGGCCCCCACAAATACCGTCAGCCAGATAAAGTTCGGGTGAACCCAAACAGTTAAAGCGACCGATAATACTATCATAAAGCCAGCAAAAGCTGTTAACGCGCGTTCTACACTCATGATGAATCCCAATTTAGGCATCTCTAATTTAGAGGTAACTAAATAATAGAAGGTGCAATTGAATTTGTCCATATTTTTGTGCAGAAAGGACATAAGCCGTGGCGCCAGCAACTTGGCTTAAAGTTCTTAAAAGAGTAAGCTGTCCTGCCATAGAACAAGAATGCAACAGTATGAGTAAAACAATCGAACAGGTAGAGTTCCTTCGCCAACATGCAAAGCGAGCTAGTGAAAAAGCTTACGCTCCTTATAGTCAATTTCCGGTTGGCGCTGCAATTTTGATGCGTAATGGCGATGTCGTCATCGGCTGTAATGTTGAAAACGTTTCTTATGGATTATCGAATTGTGCCGAGCGAACCGCTATTTTCAGCGCGCTTGCGCAAGGGTATGAGGCTAAGGATATGGAAACTGTTATGGTTTACACTCCCGGACCGAAAGCTTATGCCCCCTGCGGTGCGTGTCGACAGGTATTAGCCGAGTTTTTTAAGGCTGAATCTACAGTTTCCTCTACCTGTGACGGCCAGTTACGGCAATGGCGAGTTGCTGAGCTACTGCCTGACGCATTTGAATTTGATATCGAAGCCTATCGGAAACCTGTCTCATGATTGAAACAGCAGCAGCCGCTAAGCTAGCAATCCAACTGATGGATTTAACTTCGCTAAATTTGCAGGATACGCCAGCAGCAATTACCGCACTGTGCGAGAGCGCCCACACACCATTTGGTCAGCCGGCGGCGCTATGTGTTTATCCTGAGCATGTCGTATGGGCGCGACATGAGTGCAAACGGCTTGCGTTAACCAACATTAAAATCGCCACAGTGACAAACTTTCCCGGTGGCTATGAAGACGCTCACCGTGCGGCAGAAGAAACTGAACGAGCCGTGTACGCA
Source organism: Pseudidiomarina xizangensis (assembly GCF_052541995.1). Taxonomy (NCBI): domain Bacteria; kingdom Pseudomonadati; phylum Pseudomonadota; class Gammaproteobacteria; order Alteromonadales; family Idiomarinaceae; genus Pseudidiomarina; species Pseudidiomarina xizangensis. The sequence goes on along the minus strand of NZ_JBOBQA010000006.1, from coordinate 42,667 downwards.
GGCGCTGATGAAGTCGATGTAGTATTTCCCTATCAAGCATTTTTGACGGGAAACAAAAACCTTGCAGAGCAACTTGTAGCAGCCTGTAAGCAGGCTTGTGGTGACCGGTCGAAACTCAAAGTCATCCTTGAAACGGGGGTACTCGAGCAACCAGAACTGATTCGCGAAGCGAGTTATTTGGCCATAGGCTCAGGCGCAGATTTTATTAAAACATCGACCGGCAAAGTCAGCGTAAATGCAACTTTATTAGCGGCGCGAGAGATGTTAACAGTAATTGCGGAAACCGGTGGCACGTGTGGCTTCAAAGCAGCTGGTGGGGTACGCACGGCGACCGATGCTCAGAGCTATCTGGAACTTGCTGAAGAGCTACTCGGCCGCGATTATCTAACTCCAGACACTTTTAGGTTTGGCGCTAGCGGATTGTTGAAAAATATTCAAACAATGCTTGCAGGCGATGAGTCTGGAGATCAATCAGGGACGAATTATTAATATGTTTTTACCGCAAGAAATTATTCGTAAAAAACGTGATGGCGGCACTCTAAGTCGTGCAGAAATTGAATTTTTCGTAGACGGATTAACCGACCAATCTATTTCTGAGAGCCAGATATCGGCACTCGCCATGGCTATATTCTTTCAAGATATGAATATGGACGAACGGGTTTATTTAACCGAAGCCATGCGTGATTCGGGACAAGTATTGCAATGGCAGGATCTTCAGCTCGATGGCCCAGTGCTCGACAAACATTCGACTGGTGGTGTCGGTGACGTTGTAAGCCTGATGCTTGGGTCAATCATTGCAGCTTGTGGTGGTTACGTGCCGATGATATCAGGACGTGGTCTCGGGCATACCGGTGGTACTTTGGACAAAATGAATTCAATTCCAAACTATCAGACCTTGCCGAGCGATAAGAAATTTCGCCAGGTGGTGCAAGCTGTCGGCGTGGCCATAATTGGTCAAACCGGTAGCCTCGCGCCTGCGGATAAACGCTTTTATGCAACGCGAGATGTGACCGCGACGGTCGAGTCCATTCCGTTAATCACCGCCTCAATTTTATCTAAAAAACTAGCTGCCGGACTTGATGGTTTAGTTCTCGATGTAAAAGCAGGCAATGGTGCAATTATGCCTGACGTAGCCGCCGCCCAGGAGCTGGCGAAAAGTTTGGTGCAAGTCTCACAAGGTGCGGGGCTGGCGACGAGTGCGTTAATCACTGATATGAATCAGGTGTTGTCTTGTTCTGCTGGCAATGCGGTTGAGGTGCGTGAGGCAATACGTTATTTGCGTGGCGATTGGCGAGCACCTAGGTTGCACCAGGTGACGGTATCCCTGGCAGCGGAAATGTTGGTTTTAGGTAGCTTAGCGAAAGACTTGGACGAAGCACGAGCGCAAGTTGAGAAGGTTCTGGCCAACGGTAATGCCGCCGATAAGTTCGCACAGATGGTGCGGGCGCTCGATGGACCAGCTGATATTCTCGAAAATTACCAGACACATTTGCCATTGGCGAAGGTTGCAGCGCCGATCTACGCTTCAGCTGAACAGCTTGCGGTGGGGCCTTGGGTGACCGATATCGATACCCGACAAGTGGGCATGGCGGTTGTTGCATTGGGAGGCGGTCGTCGGCGTAGCGAAGATCAACTCGACTATAGTGTCGGGCTAGATGAAATCATTGGTGTAGGTACTAAAGTAGATGAGCAAACCCCACTTGCCATGGTGTTCGCGACCGATGAAGCAAGTTGGCAAGCCGCGGCGGAGACAGTACGTAACGCCTATACTTTTGGCAGCGAGCGAACTGAACTTCCACCTGCGGTATACCAGCGCATAGGAGATTAGCGAAATGGCTCGCGTTGTGGTTATGGTCCTAGATTCATTTGGTGTTGGCGCAGCGGAAGACGCCGCAAAGTTTGATGATGTTGGGGCTGATACCTTCGGACACATCGCCGAGCTATGCGCGGCGGGTAAAGCAGACCAAGGGCGCAGCGGCAGACTTTATGTGCCAAATCTGGTCAATCTTGGTCTTGCGGAAATTAGTAAGGGCGCGACAGGTGGTTATCCTGATGGTATTGACCCAATCGCGAAGCCTGTCGGGCGTTATGGCTGGGCTCAAGAAATTTCGTCGGGCAAAGATACTCCCTCGGGTCACTGGGAAATGGCCGGCGTACCAGTATTGTTTGACTGGGGCTATTTTTTACAACAACAAGATTCGTTCCCGTCAGAATTACTGCAACAGATGGTCAAGCAAATGCAGTTGCCAGGTTACCTTGGAAACTGCCACGCGTCGGGTATAGAAATTATTGAACGCCTTGGTGAAGAGCACTGCGAGTCTGGTAAGCCTATTGTCTATACTTCGGCTGATTCAGTATTTCAAATTGCCTGCCATGAAGAGTCTTTTGGCTTGGGGAGACTTTACCAGCTATGCGAGTGCGTACGTGCGCTGCTTGAACCCTATAATATCGGGCGTGTTATCGCGCGCCCATTTATTGGCAGCAAAAAAGATGGTTTCCAGCGCACGGCAAATCGCCGTGATTACTCCGTTCCTCCGCCGGCACCAACGGTATTGGATAAATTAAAAAATGCCGGTGGTCATGTCATCAGTATTGGTAAAATCGCGGATATTTTTGCGCATCAAGGTATTACTGAAACGCACAAAGCTGATGGCCTTGAAGCATTGGTCGCCAAGAGTATTGAAGTTGTTAACAAAGCCCCTCAACGCAGTTTGATTTTTACCAATCTAGTCGACTTCGATACACTTTATGGCCATCGTCGTGACGTTGCCGGTTATGCGCGCGCTTTAGAAACCTTCGATGCTTTGCTGCCAGATATCATGGCTGCACTGGCAGAAGACGACGTGCTGATTCTAAGCGCTGATCATGGTTGCGACCCGACGTGGGAAGGTACAGACCACACCCGCGAATTTGTGCCAATAATGATGTATGGCAAAAATTTACCTGCTGCGGCTCTCGGCAAAAGAGAAACCTTTGCTGATATAGGTCAAAGTATTGCTGAGCTACTAGAGCTCGAGTCCATGGACTATGGTACATCTATGCTCCCGCAAAAATTCTGAGGCGAGGACGACTATTGTGGCAACCCCTCACATTAATGCCGCGGATGATGCTTTTGCAGCTACCTGCTTACTGCCCGGCGATCCATTGCGAGCAAAGTTCATTGCCGAGAATTATCTTGAAGCTGTTACCTGTGTCACTAGCTTAAGAAATATGCTGGGATTTACTGGCTATTATAAAGGTCACCCTATTTCCGTAATGGGGACCGGCATGGGGATGCCATCATGCGTACTCTACAGTACCGAGCTGATGAAGTTTTACGGGGTGCAACGACTGGTACGTGTCGGCAGTTGCGGTGCCATCGATGCAACACTTCGACTTAATGACATCATTATCGCCCATTGCGCAAGTACTGATTCGAACATGAACCGCAAATGTTTCACTGGCATGGATTACAGCGCCGCCGCATCGCCAAGACTGTTGCAAAAGCTACTTAATTATGTGGACAGGGAAGAAGTTGATGTTGCCGTAGGGCAGGTTTTTTCTACGGACAGTTTTTATAACTTTCCAGCAGAGCAATTGCAGGTGCTGCAAGACATGGGAATTGTCGCGGTGGAAATGGAGGCTGCGGGGTTATACGCTGCTGCAGCTAAATATAAAGCGCAAGCTTTAACCGTCTTAACTGTCTCGGACAGTTTGCTTACCGACGAGCACCTTGCAGCAGCTGATCGGGAAGCAGGTTTTTCTAATATGATCGGATTGACGTTAGAAGCGCTGGTGACCTAGGCCACCAGCGCCTTGTTATTAGTTACCGATGCGCGGTAACAAAAAACTTAGATCACGAGCCAATTCAGCCCGAGTCACCGTTCTTTCTGCGCCAAATGTCGCTGTCAGTTGTGGAGTTAATTCAAACGGGTCTTGCTCGACACTCAGTTCAACTTGGGCAATTCCTAAGTTGAGCGCCAATTGTACATGGCCACGTTTGTCAGCGGGGATGTCAAAGCTATCTTCAAGCTCAATAATCTGATCAAACCGAGTGACTTGAATCGGTTGTTCCGGATCAAAGCTGGCGGCAAGTTGCTCAAGTCCTAGTGCTTGGACAAGTGCGAAAGCAACGTCGACGCGCGAAACTTGTTCGTTAGCACCGAACCATTGACCTGAGCCTGGTTCTAGCAGGGCTGCGCTCGCATCAGCTCCGGCAAGCAATGCACCATTTTCCGCAGCTGCAGCGTTGGCAAACGCAGCATTCTCTGCCGTGGTGTCAAAATACTGTTGCGTAGATCCTTGCTGTGACTGACGGAGTAAGCCACTAAGCGATAGTGCATCGGCGAACTCGATTTTGGTTACTGCAGCATCAGGCGCAAAGCCACTGGCTTGCGCATCCATCAGACGCTCGTTGATGGCAAGTTCGACAAACGCGCGAGCTGGATGTGTCTCGGTGTCGTCGATACCTGTGACGCCGGCTGATTCAACAGTGCGGATTGAGACTTCAGTGGGTAGTGGTAAACCGATGCCATTAGTTACACCCAATGGGTCGAGTGAAAGCCCACTAATTGAGCCAATGCCTCGGGCATAAACTTTCCATGTACCAGCTACAGCAGGTGCGGTAACGCCTACAGAAGAGCCCAGCAAGGGCAGACCAATACCAGAGCCATAGCGATTACCGAGTGGATCCTCAAGTACAAATGCAGTACCCGATTCAATTTGAGCACTTGCTAGCACCATGGTCGCTTTTTCATCGACCACGAAGGTTTCTGCAGAGGTAGTACCGACAGGAAAATATTCCACTGTACGGGTGAAGCTATCGCCTTGAGAGAGTTGCACGTTGGCATTGAAAGTACGATTCTGTTTGACCGTATCACCGAAGGCATCGGCATTTTCTTGAGCGGCTTTTACTGCAGCATGCGCATTGATATAGCCAGCTCCAGCCTCCCAGGAGTCGCGCCCCGGCATTACCGTCGCGGTGTCTTGAATTATTTGCTTAACCTGTTGCCATTGCAAGTTTGCATTGGCCTCAAGCATTAATGCAACTATACCGGATACGTGCGGAGCAGCCATTGAAGTACCGCTGGAAATGGTATAGTAAGCAAGTTGATCGGCTGGGATTTCCTCGGCATCCTTTTCTGCACTCAGGCCACCTAAACTAGAAAGCGAAGCGCGGGCAGAGATAATGTCAACACCAGGTGCGGTGATGGTAGGACGGTCCAACCAGGTGTAATTCTCGCCGTCGACGACAACCTCTCCGGATTTGCCATCAACCCCACGCGAACTAAAGTCGGCAAGTTTACCGCTCTTATCACCTGCTGCGACCGTGATAACCCATGGAGCTTTTTTGAAGTTACCGGTAATCGTTGATTCACCGGCACCAGAATTACCAGCCGAAAATACGGTGATAATGCCATTATCTGCCAGTTGCTTAGTGGCAACGTTGGTTGGATCATCAGGGTTGAAATCTGTGCCGACATCACCGGTGTTACCAAATGAGTTTGAAATGACTCGAATATTATAGGTAAATTGGTTATGTAAAGCGTAATCAAAACCGCCAATGGTATCTAGAATGAAAAGACCCGCTCCTGAACCATAGCCAATTAACGAAGCACCAGGAGCTACGCCTGTGTGTTCTCCTTTACTCATACTACCACTACCGCCGACAGTACCGGCAACGTGGGTACCGTGACCACCAAGAATGTCGGTATTGGCAACGTTCTCTTGGTATGTAATTGGGAGCATTCCGCTTAGGCTGTTGAGATTGACCTGAGCGAGCACGTTTTGTACCACATGCTGCGGGTACATCAAATCGCTATGGGTACCATCTACGCCTGAATCGTTAATTACGACGCCGATACCACGACCAGAGAAAGGAATACCATTGTTTCGTAAATCGTGGTCAGCGCGAAGGTTTTGCACGCCCGTAATGGCCGTGGCGTCGCCGTTTTCTAAGGACAGCGGGTCATTGTGCCAAACCGATCTTACGTCATCACGTTGATAGATGGTTTCGATTTGGCTACGAGTCGCTAACACCCCTACCATAGGAAGTTCTTTAAGCACTAAGCCGCTAAGGCCAAGTTGCTCAAGAAAATCGACTTGGTTTTCGGTCGGCGCTTTGGATTGTTCAAAGGTTACAATGACCGAATGTAACGTCGCGTCGTCCGACGCTTGAATAATTGAGCGTAAGTCTGGGTCGAATGTTTTTGCGACACCGACACTGGTTGATAATGAAAACGCAAGAGCGAGCGTGATACTCGATAGTTTGGTTTTGTTCATCATGGTTGCAGTCCTGTTTTATTGGTTTAATTGACCCCGTCAGACTGACATGATGTTGAGAACTGAATATATAGGGGTAAACCCCCGTTTTTTAGTTTTCTAAAAAGCTCACGACTGGCGTTTTTTTGCTGGATCAGCGACAATGCGCGGATAGCTAAAAAGGAACGAATTGATGTCGCAATCTGCAATCGCAAAAGAAGTCGCCAAACGCCGAACCTTTGCCATTATCTCGCATCCTGATGCGGGTAAGACCACCATTACTGAGAAGGTATTATTGCACGGTAAGCGCCTGCAGAAAGCCGGAACGGTTAAAGGCAAAAAATCCGGTCAGCATGCTAAGTCTGACTGGATGGAAATGGAGAAGGAGCGTGGTATCTCGGTAACCACCTCGGTCATGCAGTTTCCTTACCGAGAGTCTCTGGTCAACCTGCTTGATACTCCGGGACACGAAGACTTTTCGGAAGATACCTATCGGACGTTAACCGCGGTTGACTCTTGTTTGATGGTCATCGATGGTGCCAAAGGTGTCGAAGATCGCACCATTAAACTTATGGATGTCACGCGCCTTCGTGATACACCGATCATTACCTTCATGAATAAACTCGATCGCGATATCCGTGATCCACTTGAGTTGCTTGATGAAGTCGAGAATGTCTTAAAAATCATGTGCGCACCTATCACCTGGCCAATTGGTTCCGGGAAGAACTTTAAAGGTGTTTACCATTTACTCGACGACCAAGTGATTCTTTATAAAACCGGGCAAGGGCACCGTATTCAAGAGCGGGAAGTTATCAAAGGGTTGGATAACCCAGAACTCGATAGCCGTCTGGGTGAGTATGCCGCAGAGTTGCGCGAACAAATAGAGTTGGTACAGGGCGCTTCGAACGAATTTGATCTTGAGCTATTTCTCGCTGGCGAGCTAACTCCGGTCTATTTTGGTACCGCATTAGGGAATTTTGGTGTCGACCACATGTTAGACGGATTAGTACAGTGGGCACCGAGACCTTTGGCGCGTGAAACCGACATTGGCGAAGCTATTGCGGCAGCTACACCGGAATTTTCAGGCTTTATTTTTAAGATCCAAGCGAATATGGATCCTCGCCATCGTGACCGCGTCGCATTTATGCGTATCGTCTCAGGTAAGTATGAGAAAGGTATGAAAATGCACCAGGTACGATTGGGTAAAGACGTTCGTATTGTGGACGCTCTGACGTTCTTAGCCGGTGATCGTGAACATGTGGAAGAAGCTTATCCGGGCGATATCATTGGTCTGCATAACCACGGGACCATTCAGATTGGTGACACCTTTACCGCTGGTGGAAAGTTTAAGTTCAGCGGCATTCCTAATTTCGCACCGGAATTGTTCCGTCGTATCCGTTTGAAAGATCCGATGAAGCAAAAACAACTATTAAAAGGCTTGGTGCAGCTCTCGGAAGAGGGAGCGGTACAAGTATTTCGCCCGCTAGCAAATAACGATCTGATTGTTGGTGCGGTCGGCGTACTGCAGTTTGATGTGGTGGTTCACCGGCTCAAATCTGAATACAATGTTGACGCCGTTTATGAAAATATCAATGTTGCGACAGCGCGTTGGGTTACCTCCGACAGCGAGCGTAAGTTAGATGAATTCCAGCGTAAAGCTGAGGTGAATTTAGCTTTAGATGGTGGCGACAATCTCACTTATATTGCGCCGACGATGGTCAACTTGAATCTTGCTGCAGAACGCTACCCAGACATCGAGTTCCATCATACGCGAGAACACTAATCCGTCGGACTCGCTATGGATAACAACCTTTTTGATAGTCACTGCCATTTAGATTTTGAGGTTTTTGACGACGATCGCGAAGAAGTTGTTGAACGCGCTTACGCCGCAGGTGTAAGAGCGATTTTCATTCCAGGTACGCGGCGGGATACCCCGCGAATTCGGCAGCAGCGTATTGCCAGTGTTGAACTTTACTATGGCGTTGGTTTACATCCTTACTTCATTGACGAGCACAAGCTCGGCGATATCGATTGGGTTGAGCAGCAGTTGCAGCAGCATTCGGCGTATTGGGTAGGTGAAATCGGGCTCGATAAAACCTGCTCCGACTGGGATAAACAGTGCAAGCTGTTTGTCCGTCAAGTCGAGTTAGCGGTAGAGCATCAACGTTCGTTAATTTTGCACCACCGTAACTCGCAAAATGATTTATTGCACCACTTAAAGCCTTATCTTGATGACTTGCCTCAGCATAAGGGGATTTTGCATGCTTTCAGTGGTAGTTATGAACAGGCGCAAGATTGGGTGAGTAAAGGTTTTAAGTTGGGAATTGGCGGAACCATTACCTATACCCGAGCGAAGAAAACCAGAGCTGCGGTACAAGCAGTCCCGCTTGACGCTTTGGTGCTTGAGACCGATGCTCCGGATATGCCTTTAAGGGGTCATCAAGGCCAACGTAATGAGCCTTGTCGGGTCGCAGAGGTTATCAGTGTGCTGGCTGAGTTGCGCGGTGAAGCCTATCAAGATGTCGCTCGTCAGCTGTGGCAAACCAGTCGGCAACTTATTCCTTCGCCCGTAACCGACGATAACGCCACTTGTTGAAGGTAAGCGCAACCAGCACACCAGCTAACACGGCAAAAAATAACAGGAACTGACCGTAATAGCTTAAATACTGATGCACCGATAGCGGTTCGGCGAGCAACATCGGCTGATTAATGGCAATATGCAGGTAACCGTGGATGAGTTGGTCCTCACGGATTTCTTCAATCAATACAAAAACGTTATTGGCGCGCTCGGCGATAGGATCTGCACTTACCATCGGACGGCCATAGTTATCGTAAATTGCACTGTAATCGATCAGAGGATGTTGCGATAAGTTCGTAACTAACGTCTGCAATTTAGCTTCGTCATTGTCGATAAGCCAGTAACGTGCTTCATTTGCAGCTTGTTTAGCCGTAAGCTCGACCAGTTGCTGGCTGTGCGACTGTAAGTCGGCCAAACTCGTTTCCTGCATCGTACTCCAGAGGTTTTCGATCAAGATAATGAGCAGCACGGCGACCAGAAGTCGGCGTCCACGGCGATAGACAAGCTTGATGATATTGATAACATGTTGTGCTGTTGTCATAACAAAACTATACGCTGAGCAACCCTACAAGAGCAACAATAATGGTAAATATCGACGCCCCTGGCATCGTTCTATTTGATATGGATTCTACACTTATTACGATTGAGTGTATTGATGAACTTGCGGCACTAGTGGGCCAAAAAACACAAGTAAGCGCCATAACAGAGGCGGCGATGCGCGGCGAGCTCGATTTCGCCGCAAGTTTGCGCGCTCGCGTGGCATTGTTAGAAGGGGTCAATGAGCAACAATTACAGCAGTTACTGGAGCCGATTCCGCTGTCACCGGGAGCGCTCACTCTTGTGCAATGGTTTCAGCAACGCGGCTGGCGCGCTGCAGTTGTTTCTGGTGGATTTACCTGGTTTAGCGAAAAGATAGCGACCGCATTGCAACTTGATGCTCACAAAGCCAACGAATTACAGTGGCGCGATCACTTACTCACCGGGCAAGTCGCCGAGCCTATCGTTGACGCACAAAGTAAGGCAGACTATTTGCGTGTACTTGCCGAGCAATGGCAAATTCCGATGGCAAATACCATTGCCGTGGGTGATGGCGCAAATGATCGGGCCATGCTGGAAGCTGCTGGAATGGGCGTTGCCTACTGTGCGAAGCCTGCGTTACGAGAGGTTGCTGATTGGTGTATTGAGCAACCTGACCTTATGCAACTTGCTCATCATTTAGCAGTACTTAACGAGACCAATTAACATGGCAAAAGCAAAAACAGCGTACGTGTGTAATGAATGTGGAGCAGATTTTGTCCGTTGGCTTGGACAATGTAAAGAGTGTAAAGCGTGGAACTCATTGACTGAGGTGCGCCTTGCCAGTGCTAAAGCAGCAAGTGTTGAGCGTCGTGGCTTTGCCGGATCAACCCAAGCCAAAGTACAAACGCTCGGCGAGGTTGATTTACAAGATTTACCGCGGTTCAGCAGTACCTACAAGGAATTCGATCGGGTGCTGGGTGGTGGGATTGTGCCAGGCTCAGCTATTCTCATAGGTGGTTCGCCAGGTGCTGGTAAAAGCACCTTGTTATTGCAAACCATGTGTCAGCTAGCTGCACAAATGAAAACGCTCTATGTAACCGGTGAGGAATCCTTGCAGCAGGTTGCGTTAAGAGCACAGCGGCTAGGGCTGGCCACTGACCAGTTACGGATGCTAGCGGAAACCTCAGTTGAAACGATTTGTGACTTGGCTGACAAAGAACAACCTAGAGTTATGGTTATCGATTCAATTCAAGTGATGCATCTTGCTGATATCCAATCTGCACCGGGTAGTGTTTCGCAAGTGCGAGAGTCGGCAGCCTATCTAACCCGTTATGCCAAGCAAAAAGGGGTTGCCATCATTATGGTAGGCCATGTCACAAAAGATGGCTCCCTCGCGGGTCCGAAAGTTCTGGAACACTGTATTGATGCTTCCATCCTGCTTGAAGGGACAGCGGATTCGCGCTTTCGTACGTTACGAGGTAATAAAAACCGTTTCGGGCCTGCCAATGAACTTGGTGTCTTTGCTATGACGGAGCAAGGTTTGAAAGAAGTGAGTAACCCATCGGCGATCTTCCTACAACGGGGCGAAGAACATGGTAATGGTTCGGTGGTCATGGTCATTTGGGAAGGAACACGACCGCTGCTGGTTGAGCTTCAAGCGTTGGTTGATGCCAGCCAGTTGGCGAATCCAAGACGGGTTGCGGTAGGCACAGAAGCCACCCGCTTAGCCATGTTGTTGGCAGTGTTGCATCGCCATGGCGGTTTGCACATGTCGGACCAAGATGTCTTCGTTAACGTGGTTGGTGGTGTGCGGGTGACGGAGACTGGCGCGGATTTGGCGCTATTGCTGGCCATCGTTTCCAGTTTCCGCGAACAGCCGCTACCGCGAGATCTCATCGTTTTCGGTGAAGTCGGTTTGGCCGGGGAGATCCGACCGGTACAAAATGGTCAGGCACGCTTGAATGAAGCAGTGAAACACGGGTTTACCCGCGCCATCGTACCTGCTGGCAATCGGCCGAAAGCAGCGATTGAAGGCATGCAAGTGACGGTAGTAAAAAACTTGCAACAAGCACTAGAGGCCATTTAAAGGTGATGTATTGGCTAGCGCTAATTGCGCTGCTGGTTAGCGCTACAGCTACGGCAGCTAACCAGCGTCTGGTAAGTATAAACCCCTGCTTTGACGATTGGTTACCGCAATGGGTTGAACACGCTTGGCACGTGATCCCTTCCAGTGACCATGGTAATCGCCTGGAGCAGGTTCTTGCGCTCGAACCTGATCGGGTCGTAGCCGGGAGCTTTGTCGGACGTCAGTTACGTCTGGCGTTACAAGAACACACGCAATTAACCACCATGCCCTATGTTGCCAACTGGCAGGACTGGCGTGCTGCGGTACTCCGCCTGGGCGCAGAACTCAAGCAATCATCAAATGCAGAAGCTTGGCTGAGAACTCAGGAACAAGCGCTGCAAGAGCTTAATCTAAATGGCCTAAATGAGACCTTGGTGCTGATGCCGAATGGTTTTACTTGGGGACGTAAAAGTTGGATTTATCAGTTGTTAGAGGGGCAGGGTGTGCGCCTTTCAGCGCTATCAGGGGAAAATGATTTAGTACGTCTGAGCCTTGAAGATGTTCTGCAAAGTAACCCGAGTACAGTCATCCTGGAAGGCTTCTCAGATCGCTACGCGCGCGCTCACGATTGGCTCTGGCATGATGGCTTACAAGACTGGCTAGCGCAACGCCGGGTGATCGAGGTTGCGGGTGACCTCAGCAGTTGTGCCGACAGTCGCGCTATCGAGTATCTGAGAATTTTGCATAACGGTTTAGCTAAGGAGTTAGCTGATGCGCCGCTATAGTTTAGTGCTATGCCTGGCCTGCTTGGTGTTGCTGGTTGTGCACTTATTAATGGGGAGCAGCGGTTGGGGCTATCGGTATCTTGGCGATGCCGCTGCTGTCATCTTATTTGATATTCGTCTACCACGAGCGGTGCTGGCAATGTTAAACGGCATGGCACTAGGTGTTGCTGGCGCAGTACTGCAGGTGATGTTTCGCAATCCTCTGGCTGAGCCCGGTATTACTGGCGTCGCTGGGGGCAGTGCATTAGCCATAGTACTTGTGCTGTATACCGGATTAAGTTTGCCGGTGAATGGCCTGTTGCCTTTAGTCGGAATGTTGGGTGGCTTATTAAGCCTGCTCGCGTTGTGGCTTATCGCTGGTGGGCATACCAGTGGATTACGACTGATTTTAGCAGGGGTGGCCGTGGCTTCGTTTTGTGGTGCCTTGCTGGCCTTAGTACTCAACTTGGCACCCAATCCATTCGCTTATTTGGAGTGGAGTCTGTGGTTGCTCGGGTCGGTGGCGAATCGTGGCTGGGAGCAAGTGTATTTGCTACTACCGAGTATGGTTGTTGCATTCGCTGTGTTGACGTGGCAGAGAAATTTTATAAATGCACATATTTTTGATCAGCATACCCTTGCGAGTCTTGGTTTTCGCCAAAACTGGTCGGCATGGTGGGTGTTGGCGAGTGTCACCTTATTAATTTCAGCATCAGTGGTGACCGCTGGTGTGATCAGCTTTATCGGACTACTTGCTCCGCACCTGGCGCGCTTGGTGGGTGAGCATCGACCGCCACAGTTGATGCTTTTAAGTGGTCTTGGCGGGGGAGCTTTGTTGTTGATTATTGATGCAATCGTCAAACTTGTACCAACGACAGTCGAGCTCCAACTGGGAGTAGTAGCTGCTTTTATTGGCGCCCCCTGGTTAGTCTATTTATTGATGAGGCAAGCACGACTATGACCCTGGAAGTAAACAACTTAGGTTATTTCGAGCGGCTTCAGCACGTTAGCTTTACTGCGCAGCCGGGTGAATTAGTCGGTGTGCTGGGCGCAAATGGAGCTGGTAAAAGCACCTTGCTGCAACTGCTTTGTGGTCTGTTGGCGCCAAGCTCAGGACAGCTGAGGTTTGGCGGTAGTCATATGAGTCAGATCAGCGCCATCGAGCAACGGCAGTTGCTAGGTTACTTACCGCAAGCTCCGAATGTGGAGGCGGCGGTTAGCGTTCGCCATTTCTTGCGGGCAGGGCTAGTGAATCTGCAGATAAGTTCGCCTGATACCGAGTTGCTGCGGGTGGTTCAAACCTTAAGGATTGAAGCTTTTCTCGAGCGTGGGGTAAATCAGTTGTCAGGTGGCGAGCAACGTCGGGTGCACATCGCTCGGGCGTTACTCGGCGACCAACCCTGGCTGATTTGTGATGAACCCACCGCGAGCCTTGATCTCTATTATCAACTACAAGTGATGGCAATTTTGCGCGAGCAAGCGGAACAGGGAAAATTGGTCACCATCGCCATGCATGATTTAGGTTTAGCTGCACGGTACTGTGACCGCTTGCTGCTGTTGGATCACGGAGAGCTGTTGGCGCAAGGTACGCCGGCAACGGTACTCACCGATGCCAACCTCGCTCAAGCCTACAAAATTAAGGCGCGGTGGCTCTGCACCGAAGATGGCGTGACCTTGCTACCTAGCCTGCTAGAAAACTCTAAATCTTAGTGTTCGCGTGCCCATTGCTCGAGTAAAGGATGGCGCTTTTCTTCGCTCTGGGTTAGGGTTTGCAGGCTGACCTGACCTACGGCACTGCAACTGTTGTTGGCGATGTAGTACTTAGCCTCGTCTAGTAAAGGATCACCATTCACTCCCCAATCTCCAACTAAAATGTCACTGGCGGCGCAATCGGCAGGTATACCGTCGAAATAACGTCCTTCACCATTGGCGTTCACAGTTTCAAAATTAATTACAAAACTGCGTTTGTCGCAAAATGGATCGGGCGATTGACCGACGGGCTTGCCACACGTCGTCTGGCCGACTACCACCACATCGATAAAAGGTGTTAACCCATTGATAATAAGCTCAGAGGACGAACAACTGGATGCTGTAGTGAGTACGAACACGCGGTTGAGGTCAAGCTGTTGAATTCCATCGATAAGCTCAAATAATGCCGTGTAATTACTATCGCTATTTTTATCATTGAAACGTAATGATACGAACGGATGACCAATGACGTTGTTGCCGGCCGCTTGGGTTGCGGCTTGATTGGCGTAACGAATTAAGCCACCACCGTTGTAGCGCACATCAATAATTAACTCATCCACTCCAGCAAACGTATTATAGGCTTGATTCAAATCTTCACCGGTGCGACCAATAAAGCTGTTCAATACGTAATAGCCAATATCGCGGTCGCCGATCTGGAAGCGTTCAGTTGCCAGCACTGTGTTGGTGTCAACTTCGGTCTTAGTCAGAATTTCTGTGAACTCACTACCATCAGGACGGCGCCAACTTAGTTCTCTCGTAACTCCAATATCGCTTGGACCGAAGGCTTGACTGTAATTACCGCTAGCGATTAACGAGGCGACTGAAACGCCATCGATTGCCGTAATCTCATCGGCGCGTCTGATACCGGCTTGCGCTGCAGGGGATGCGTCGAAAACGTAGTTGATAAATACCTGATCGTCAATCATTCGGGTGGAAAAGCCGAAGCCAATGTATTCGGCGTTGACGAATCTGTCCTGATACTCCTGTTCTGTCAAAATATAGCTGAAGCGATCATTGTCGCTTCGGATAGCGTCGAGGAGCGTATAGACCGACGCATAATCGTCAGGATTAATTGCGCTTGGAATGTCTTCATACCAAAAATAATTCTCTCTCATGTAATCGAGGAAATAACGATTTTGCTCAATCACCGAACAGCTGCTGGAACCTCCGCCATTGCCGCCGGTTGAGCTATCGTCATTACCACCACCGCCGCAACTTATGAGCAGGCTGGAAGCAAGTAGTAGTGTTACTGCTTTGATTCGAACTAGCAGGATATTGGGTTGCATAAGATAACCTCGATAACATGATCCAAGACATTGTTATATTCGCTCCGGCGGCGTAAGTCCAGTGCCAGTAAATTGTCTAGTGACGTGCTGGTGAATTTTTGGCAAACTGCCAGCTTGGTTTCATCAAGGTAGTGTGAGTAGCATATATGACAGCAGTAATGATCGATCTGCAGGGCACCGAAATCACGAGCGAAGAGCGAGAGCTGTTAGCGCACCCTGCGGTGGGTGGAGTGATTTACTTCACGCGCAACTTCGCCGATATCGATCAGTTAAATGAGTTAGTGCGACAAACTCGAGCTGCAGCAAGAAACCCGTTAATACTAGCGGTCGATCATGAAGGCGGGCGAGTACAGCGTTTCCGCCAAGGCTTTTCTACCATCCCGGCAATGGGACAAATTGTGGAGCAAGCCGATAACTTTGAACATGCTCAACACATGGCTCAAGAGTTAGGCTGGTTGATGGCGAGTGAAATTCTCACTATGGATATCGATCTTAGTTTTGCGCCTGTACTCGATGTTAATGGGATCAGCGAGGTTATTGGAGAACGTGCCTTTGCGTCAACTGCCGAGCAGGTGACTTTACTTGCGCGTGGTTTTATTAAAGGCATGCACCAAGCGGGTATGAAGGCTACGGGGAAACATTTTCCTGGACACGGTTCGGTGCAGGCAGACTCGCATATTGCAATGCCGGTCGATGAGCGCGCTTGGGAAGATATTTTAGCGACGGATTTACCGCCATTTATTGAGTTGGCGAACTGTCTTGATGCAGTGATGCCTGCGCACGTGATCTACCCCGCCGTTGATGATCAACCTGCCGGATTTTCTGAGCGTTGGTTGCAAAATATCTTGCGTGCTCAGCTAGGCTTCAAAGGCGTCATCTTCAGTGACGATCTCGCGATGGCCGCTGCTACTGCCGCTGGAACTATGCCAGAGCGTGCTATTGCCGCCCTAAACGCAGGCTGTGATATGGTTTTGGCTTGCAATGATCGCGCCGGCGCAAGCGCTGTACTCGAGGCCCTCGAGCCACGTTTTACCGAAGCAGAAAAACGTGCCAATCGGTGCTACGAACAACTTGCCAAATGCGCTGGACTAGGCTGGCAGACACTACACAATCATCCTCGATGGCATCAAGCGCAAAGCTTGCTAGAGCGTTTTTAAGTTACTTTTCGTAGGGTAAAGGGTCACGCGTCTGGTTGGCAGTGAAAGCTTCCAGGCGTTCGACACAAGCCCCGCATTTACCACACGCCTGATGACGACCGTTGTAGCAGGTCCATGTTTGACTGTAATCAAGTCCCATAGCTAAGCCGTCAGCGAGGATTTGAGCCTTGTTATTCTCAAGGTAAGGCACTTCGATAGCGATCGGTTCATAGTTGGCAATTAAACTGACATCATTCATGCGTTTTACAAACTCCGGACGACAGTCAGGATAGATCGCATGGTCCCCGGAATGAGCACCATAGTAAACAGCGTTTGCTTCAAGTGATACGGCATAACCGATCGCTAATGACAATAAGATCATATTGCGATTGGGAACCACGGTAGATTTCATTGAATCTTCTTCATAATGGCCTTCCGGAATCGCATCGTCAGACGAAGTGAGCGAGCTGGTAAGTAGTTCATTGATTGACGTTATGTCCACAATTTTGTGAGGTACACCTAGTTCAGAGGTGACTCTCGCAGCAACATCGAGCTCTTTCACATGACGTTGACCATAATTAAAGGATAGGGCGTGTACATCGTGTCCCTCCCGTATAGCACGGTTGAGTACGGTAAATGAATCCATTCCACCAGAATAAATAACGACTACTTTCGCCATAACAGAGCTCCATGATTACTGCTTTTTTCGCTAGCAACTTGCGGTACAATAAGGCCTATAGTTTACCGCAAATCAGGACGAATCCCATTACTACTCTTTATCCAGTCAATGAATTATTTGAAACCATTCAGGGTGAAGGCGTTTATACCGGTACGCCGGCGGTGTTCCTGCGTCTACAGGGCTGTCCTGTCGGCTGTCCTTGGTGTGATACGCAACACACCTGGGAGAAGTCGCCGGCGGCACAAGTCGATGCACAGGTTATGCTTAAAAAAACTGAAGCAAGTGCTGCTTGGGCAGAATTGTCTGCGCAGCAATTGCTTCAACTGTTTGCTGAGCAAGGGTTTAAAGCAAAGCATGTTGTGATCACCGGTGGTGAACCGGCGATGTATGACTTACGTGAACTAGGTCAGGTGTTGGAGCACGCTGGGTATCAACTGCAGATTGAAACGAGCGGAACCTTTGCCTTGCAAATTACTGCAGCCACTTGGGTTACGGTTTCTCCGAAGTTGGATATGCCGGGGGGCTATTTAGTGCGTCCTGACTGTATGCAAAGAACGAACGAGATCAAGCATCCGATTGCCATGCAAAAACACATTGATGCGCTGGACAACCTCTTACAAAGGTGTCCGCCGCGAGCCGGGGCAATCATTTCTCTGCAGCCGATATCGCAGCGTCCGCGGGCAACGCAACTGGCGATCGAAACCTGCATAGCACGCAACTGGCGTTTATCAGTACAGCTGCATAAGTATCTCAATATAGAGTAAGTTACTTCTCCCATATCTCCTGCCAGCATAATCCCTGCACTATAGTTTAAGAGCTGACTCAACAGCTTGATTAAACTTTTTGCAAGGAGGCGTTATGCAACAGGGAAGTTCTCTTTTATACACTCGTGGTCAAGGAATGACCGAATACATCATTATTGTTGCGCTCATTGCTGTCGCTGCTATCGGTGTCTATTCGTTGCTCGGCAAGACGGTGCGCAATCAGGTTTCCGGTATTGCCCATGAAGTGAGCGGGCAAAGCTCATCGCAACAACTGAACCAGGCGCGCTCAGCAGCGCGACGCTCAGGTACCGTGGCGCGACAGGATGTCACTCTCGGTAACTATGACGAAGCTACGGAATCCGGTGACAACTAATGCGAGCTCGCGGCTACACTAGCGCTTGGTTCCTGCCGGTCCTTGCTGCATTAATGGTGTTAACTATGGGAGTCATGCAGGGGAGCGCAACGCTTCGTGCAACCTGGTATGAGCAGAGCGTTGCCGATAATATGGCGAGCTCGGCTGCGACGTTGCTGGCGCGGGAGTTGAATTTGCTGGCGCTAATTAATCGAGCGTTGCTTGCCAATGAGCTGACCTTAGCACAGTTAGCTGGAATCTATAGTTGGTACCTGATGATGCGTGATGTGGCTGATCGCAGCGCCACCATTTCGAGTTGGATCCCTTATCTTAATGCGGTCACCCGACAAATTTCACAAACCATCCGACAGCTGGAACAGCCGCTTGCTACAGTCCTCCGCGGGGCAATTTATTTCCAAGCATTAATCACTACCGCGCTGCGCGCGACACAGTGGTTTGCCCGACTCAGTTTCAGTTTGGAAATACCTCGAACCCTCAGCGAAGTTTTGGCTCGTCATGATCTTAAGCAGGCGGATTGGCAAGTGTTACATGCCCCCGGACTAGTGCCACTACCTTGGTTGTGGTGGACTTACGTGCCGCCACAGCACTCAGGTAAAGATCAAATGCTCGCAAAAAACTTGATGTTGGCAAGTCTCGATGGTTTTAGTCGCCGTCGCAGTTATCGATGGCTGACAGCGGTTCAAGTAAGTATCCGAAAAGCGGGTGGGGCGCGCTTAAAAAATGATAAACAAGGGCGTTGGAGTTGGCAGTCCATGGATACTGTTGCGGTACATATCTCCGGCTTGCTCGACTCGGAGGAGCTGCCTTGGGGCGATGGCTTGAGCTACCTAGGTAACCGAGTACAAGACTACAGGAACAAAGACTTCGGTGAGTCACCGCGAATTAATCCGCTGACGACGGATTGGGCAGAGTCGTTACAGACGAGCCTGACGACCACTGCAAGACAGTTCAGCTACTTCAATCGTACTGATGATCTTAAACCGGATGATTGGCCACAAGTTATCGTTTCACTCAATGATGTGACGGCAAAAGCGGGGGTATATTTCTCTCGCCCAGCGAAGTTATTCCCGCGAACAGATGGCAAACAGGAGCAGGCAAATTTGTTTAACTCGTTGTGGCAGCCGGAATTAATGTCGCTAACCCTGACCGAAAAGCTGTTACTCGCAACCTTACGTAATGGAGCAGAAAATGACTAGACACGATGGTCAGGCGCTAATCGAGAGTATTGGAATTTTAATGCTGCTTGCGTTGCTTATGACTTTATTACAAGACGTGATCCATCCGACCAACGTCGCGCAGCAGCAACGCATAGATGAGAGTCGTAAGCTTATATGGCGAACTAGACCAGATCCGCAACTGCTGCAAAGTGATGATTACGCATTTGCTGAGCGGGCACAATCAGTGCTCGCGCCGATAACGCAACTGACCAAATTAACACTGAGTAATGATAATTTGCGTCAGTTGGAAGCCGACGAAAAATACGTTGCGATGGCTCGCATCACTGATGCGTGGCAGCCTCAACAAGCAGCGGATTTGACCCAGCGTGTGGAATTTCTTACCCCGGTAACGAAGCTCAATGACCTTGGCATGCCGCAACTGCAGCGCTTACTTGGTTGGCTGCATTTTACGGAGGAGTTTGCACCGGAGCAGCTTCGGTGGGGCTATGTGAATGCGGATGCGACGCCAGCTGAGGTTGCCTGCGCTAGTAGTCAAGGATGTCGCTGATGGACTTACCGCTGAATTGGCAGGGAGAGCTATTAGCACAGCAGCCGAGTCATGTGACCTGGCGGATTAGCCATCCACAACAACCACAGCTAACTGTGTTGGGGTGCGATGTACAAGAGCTACCAGCAGTCGGTTTTTGGTGTGAGCATCAGGGCAAAATGTGGTTGTTGCAAAAGCAACAGAATGACTATTGGCTTACGCAATTTTCTGCCACCGCAAAACGGTCGTCGTTCACCCACAGCAACTGGCGTGGAAAACAGTTACAGCAACTGCTCAGTGAGGGACAAGTGTTAAGCGTTTACTTATCTAAACAACATCCCACGCAGCTTTTGCAATTTGTTGAATTTCGTCATCGCGGCCGCGCGCCGCGTCTTTTGGAGTTAGACCATGGAAGGTTTCATTTATCGATGCAACACCCGACAGAAGAACTTTTTTTGTACCCGCAGGGTGGACAAACGTTGGTGGTATCTGCACTTGCAGTCAGGGCAAGCAAGTTTTGAGTTAATGATCGTCAGCTTAGCACTACTACTTATCGTTATCGTTCCGGTGACGGTCAAGGAACAAACTTTGTTGGTGTGGCTGGAGTATATGGTGATGAGCTGGATGCTAGTTTATAACGCCGTTTGGCAGCAGTTCTTGCTCAATCCGTGGGTGAGTTGAGTTATGGGAGTGCAACTGAAACTGAAATGGACGCTGAGTTTATTACTGTTGCTGGTGATGGCGTTGGTAATAGCTAGCTATCAATTAATGGCCGTTTATGTTGAACAACAATCGCGAGCCAGGGAACAGCAGCGAAGTGCTGCGATGGAGTGGGTACTGGTTTTCCGAACGGATCTGGAGCAAGGGCACACGGTGAGTTTGGATGATCTTCAACAGCGCAAGTACCCGCCTGATTATATCAGTGAAGATTGGCTTCGCCCGCAAGATGCTATGGCAATTGTTGGCAATGTGACGCAGCACTTTGTTAGTCGAGGGGAGCCTGCAACCCTAAGCGCATTGCAACAAGCTCGCCGGGCCTCTTTCAGTGATGTGCTGCAGGCTGGTGAATACGCCGTTACTGCGACAGTCGGCATCGATCAAATTCATCATGGCCTGCTGGCGATAGGTAATCGCGTCAGTATCGTCGCGCAACAGTTTGGTTCTGGCTCAGCGCCAGAGAGTCAGCTCACGAGTATTGCTAATGTGGAAATTATCGCTATCGACAATGCCACCAATGAAGCCTGGCATCAGGGGCTTGCCAGTACCCTCACGTTTCGCTTAAAAGCAGCACAGGCTGTAGCGTTCGAGAAAATTCGTAACAGCGGTTACGCAATTTGGTTACAGCACCCAGAATCCGACTATCCGACCTTGCCGGAACAGCGACTAATAAGAGTTTATACAATTAACGGCGGGGATATATAAAATGCTAAAACAGTGTCTTGTGCTGGTCTTGTTAGTTGTGTGTTTTGCGTTGCAAGCGGAACCGGAAATCCATGAAATCAATGCCCACGAGTCGTTGGTCTGGCAGCTGGATAAGGTGGATGAAGTAGTCATTACTAATGAAGGAATTGTGGGTTACCAGCAACTCGATCAGGGCTCTATCGTGGTAACCGGAAAGCAAACCGGCACCACCGAAATTTTACTTTTTACTGAAAATAGTTTGCTTGCCAGTCATCGTATAAGGGTGCGAGCGCCTATCGATCAGCGCCTAAAACTGGAGTTGATCGCATTACAGCGCAGTTTTCCGCAGTTGAAAATCCATCACCATGATGCGCTGGTTAGTATTAGTGGGCAGCTTGATGTACAACACCAAGCGCAAGTGGATGAACTGTTGAGTCGGCATCCAAAACTTATCTCACAGATCGAATTCATCGGCGAGCAACAGCGGGCTATGTTAGTTGTTGAGGTTCGCATAGCGGAAGTGAAACGCTCCTTTGCTCGTCACCTTGGTATCCGTTGGCCCGCTCATATTAATGGACCATTGATAGAAGATGTTGGCCAGTGGTTACATCTGCCATTAAGTGCGCAATCAACGATTGATGTAATGGAACGTGAAGGGCAGGCGCGACTGCTTGCCACACCGACATTGTCGGCGGTGAGCGGTGGCGAGGCAGACTTTTTAGTGGGTGGAGAGTTTCCGGTACCTCAGGTGCTGGCGCAGGGCTTGCAGGATGTCAGCTTTCGGCCTTATGGAATTCAACTGCGTGTGGCACCGCAATTGCTCGCTAATGGTCAGATTCAAACCAGTTTGGTAGCTGAAATGAGCTCAATTGATCCGGCCACTGCAGTCAACGGTATTCCTGGACTGCTAACTCGAAAGGTTGCTTCAACATTGGTGGTTGCCGCGGGCGAGACACTGATCCTCTCGGGCCTGATGCAGCATGAGCAAGCTCAGCAGGCAGATCGCTTTCCGGCGCTACACAATCTACCTGTGCTAGGTGCACTGTTTGCTTCGAAACAATTTCGCCGCGCCGAAACTGATTTGTTAATTATGGTCACACCGAAATTAGCAAGTGACGCTGAGGACCAACGAGCCCGCGCGAAAAACGTAAAGCAGCAGATAAATGCTTTTCGTCGAACCGTGGGTTGCACCGGATTGCTTGAACCTTTTTTCCATGGAGGGGGAGATCATGATTGAAAAAAACGAACTCATTCAAGTGCTGAAATCGCAGATCCAACGGGCGACACTACATCGAGATTTGGGCACCACCGCAAATCTTAGAGAATTCGCGGAAGACTTGTTAAAGGCTCATATAGTTCAGCACCAAGGTTCAAACCCAAACCAACAGCAACTCGATCTGCTACGTGAAGTGGTTGAGACTTGTATCGGCTTTGGGCCACTCAGCCCGTTGCTTAGCGACGATAGCATAAGCGAAATAATGGTGAATCATTTCAGTTCAGTATTCATCGAGCGAGCTGGGCAGTTAGTAGCGACTGACATTAGATTTCGTAGTGAAGAAGAGTTGCTGCAAATAGTTGAACGCATCGTTTTACCATTGGGGCGTCGAATTGATAGTGCGCAACCCATGGTTGATGCCCGTCTTCCCGATGGTTCACGTGTTAATGCGGTCATCGCGCCATTAGCCTTACGAGGAGCTTGTTTGACGATTCGTAAATTTGCGCGACGAGCTATCAGCTTTAGTGATTTATTACGAGTCAACGCCATTAGTGAGCCTGCTGTAGCGTATCTGAGGGAAATGATCGAAGCTCGAAAGAATGTGCTGATCGTTGGTGGTACAGGTACAGGTAAAACCACTCTACTTAATTTGCTCGCTGGTGAGGTGCCTGAAAGCCAGCGAATAATTACGATCGAAGACGCGGCAGAATTAAAATTACAACACGCCAACCTTATTTCGCTTGAGGCACGACCGGCCAATGCTGAAGGTCGTGGTTTAGTAACAATTCGTGAGTTGTTGATTAACGCCCTGCGGATGCGGCCAGACAGAATTGTGGTGGGTGAATGCCGGGGAGCCGAAGCGCTTGATATGTTGCAAGCGATGAATACCGGGCATGAGGGGTCATTGACGACCTTGCATGCCAACAGTCCGCGAGAAGCTTTGCAGCGGTTAGAGGTGATGGTGATGTTAGCAGGATTCGATATGCCGCTCACAGCTATTCGCCAACAAATCGCCAGTGCCATCCAAGTTGTTGTACAAATTGCACGACTATCCGATGGGCGACGTGTGATTACCGCGATAAGTGAAGTGGTTGGTCTCGAAACTCAAGCCTACCAGATAAGCCCTCTGTTTCAGTGGCGCAATGAACAGCTACAAAGCACCGGAATTGGTTCGGAGTGGGGGCGGCATCGTGGAAGTTAAATTTTGGCAGCTTGTGCTAATGGTTATCTTAACCGTGCTTGCGGTTGGCAGCTTGCTATGGGTTGTCATGCGTCAGCCGTTTCGGGAAATCGGCCGCAGTATTGAACGCGACGCTGAATCGTCACTTGCCGCCTTTTTAATATTTATTCCGGCACGGCTGTTTTGGTCAGTTTTGCTCATTACTGCGTTGCCAGTAGCAGTTGCTAGCTTGCTGATTTTTGATAACTGGTGGTGGGTGACTATTGCAAGTTGCGGTTATTTTTCCTGTTTACCCTGGTTGCGGAGCTACCTCTTTAGACGCCGGCGGCAGCGAGTCGAGAAACAATTACCGAATGCTCTGCAGCTTTTGGCCAACAGCTTACAGGCAGGGCTTAGTTTAACACCGGCAATTGAACTGGCGTCCCAGCAACTAGCCTCGCCGTTAAAGACCGAGTTTTGGCTATTGGTACAACGGCAACGGACGGGAGACAGTCTGGCTATGGCCCTAAATGACTTTTACCGGCGGGCACCGTCACCCATAGTACGTTTCTTTACCTTTTCCTTAGCAACCGGCAATAAGTATGGTGGCCAACAAGTGCAAATGCTAGAGCGTATGGCGAGGGCGATACAACAGCAACAGTATGCAAAAGAACGTATGTTAAGCCTTTCGGCACAAGCACGGTTGCAGGGTAAAATCATGTTTGTTTTACCCATAGGACTATTCTTTGCTATTGGCGCCGTGCAGGAACAATCAAAAACCATACTTCTGAGCACCAAGAACGGGCAATTGTTACTTCTTCTTGCGGGGTGTCTGATGATGATCGGTTTGCTGCTGACGCGCAGAATAATGGGGCGTTTCAATGATGATAGTTGATTGGCGTTTGCTGCTTCTGCTGGTCGCTCTGGGGACCCTACTATTAACTTTTTTACTGATAATTCAGGATCCGACTCGAGCGTATTGCCGTTCATTGTTGAGCAAGCTACTTGCTTATTTGCCCCTGGCTTGGCAACGGTGGTTACAGGCTTATGCGAAATCACAAGATGCTTTTATTGAACCTGTGGATGTCCTTTTGCGGCAGTTAGCCGCCGCTATAGTTATCAGTATCTGTCTGGTTTTGCCATTACCGGGTGTGGTGCGTCTGGCTATTCTCGGCGGCGTAATGCTGCTGCTTTTAAAACGGCGCAACAGTCGTCGTTTGCAACTCCGCAGATTTAGTCAACAATGGCCCGCTTGCTTAGATATGTTGGCTATGTTGTTGCATGCGGGATTGTCTTTTCGTGCCGCGTTACACGCTTTAACTGCCCTACAGGGAGACGCTATTGCCTTAGTTCAGTTGCGTATGCTGCACCAACAGCTGCAAGCGGGAATTAGGATTGAAGAGGGCCTTGCAGAACTGAAACTACGTATGCCGCATAGTCTGACCAATGTTTTTGTAGCCGCAGTGCTGCAAGCTCAATTCACCGGCGGCACACTAGCAGCAACGTTGAGTGCACAGGCAGAACAAGCTCGTACTGAGCAGCAGCTTGAGGCGGAAAAATTAGCCCAAGAGATAGGTGTAAAGTTGTTATTACCGCTCGTGACCTGTTTTTTTCCGGTCAGTTTTTTACTTATTTTAGGACCGATTTTTATCGGGTACATGCAATCTCAATAAGGACGAATAATGAAACAAGGACGTTTTATTCTGGAGCCGGAGCGCTTTTGCGTTTGGCGAGAAGTAAAAGTACTTACAAGTTTTCCGCAACGTTTGGTAGGTTTGCTTATGCAGCATGGGTTGCCATGTGGACAAGCGTATTGGTTTCCAAGTTGCACTGCCGTGCATAGCTGGGGCATGCACTTTGCAATGGATATTGTTGGACTCGACGCACAGCAACGGATTGTTGAAGTGCGTCGCAATGTGCAACCAGGGATGATGATACGGCTGCGTGGCACACGGTCAATTATCGAATGTGAATCAGGTTTCCCTTATCCATTGGAACAATGGTGTGGACGACAGTTGCAATTTGAAGAAAAGGAGGTCGACGATGGCGCGGACTAAGCCTTTATTCATGTTGGGCTTGTTGTTTTTAGGAGGGTGTCAGATGACGTCAGAACTGAAGCATGAACTCACGGTAAATACTGAGCAACAACGAGCGGTTGCGATGCAGGCCTACCAGCAGGGCGACTATCATCTTGCGCAAGGACTGTTACGCAAGTTAGCGGAGCCACCTATTGCTGACCCCCAAGCGTCTTGCTATTTGGGTTCTATTTATTTCCGGCAACACGAGTACGAAGCTGCATTGCGGAGTTTTCGTGGGTGTCGGCAGAATCAACCTGAGCAGCTTGAGATCTGGTTTAACTCAGCCGCAATCCACTTACGTCTGGCGTCAGAGCTGTTGCTTACGGGGCAGAGCTATGCTGCGCTTGACGCTGGCGCAGTGCCTACAGAGCTACAGGCAAACTATTCGCTATTGCTGCAGACTTTATTAACGCTGCAACGCAGTGCGCAACTTGAGAGTACAAAGCAATGATTAGGGGACGCGGATTTGTCCTTCCAATCGTCGTGTTGATGTTGACCTTAATGGCTCTAGTGTGGAGTTATGCACCGACTCCGCTAAATGAGCAACGCCGGGAAAGTCTTGAACATCAACGTTATCAAGAGATTCTTGTTTTTTGGCAAAAGGCAGTGATTGCGTATTCGTTCAAGTACGGGCGAGTTCCGTTAAGCGCTAGTATTTTAGCTTTCGCCTATGATCTCAGGTTACCGGACGGTACAACAGGCTACAGTGATTTAAATATTAACGGCTATGGACTGCTGCAAAATGAATTCCAACTAGATATTTATGGTTTGCCCGAGCATGTGTTAGCAACTCTTAGTTCAGAGTATGCACCGTACATGAGTCTTGGTAATTTCGGGAATCTAAAACTTGCCGTATCCACAGTAGATAATTGGTATTTTTCTGAGAGTTTTTTGCCTCGTGAAGCTGATTATAATGATCGTTTCTATACTGATCTTAATTTCAATCAACATAATATCATCGGACTTCTCCGTATCGGCGGGGTTATTCATACTGATCGGTTAGAATTAAGTAATTATTCTAACTTTACTGAGGTGCGAGCTTCGTCAGCGAACATTGAACGATTGTGGGCTGACGAAGCGACCGTTGCTGGGCAAGACTTTGACAGTGCATTACGCCAATTTGAACAGCTGGAACAACTAATGAACACTTGTCTTGCTACTGGTGGAGGTTGCCGGGATTAGTCGTCCTTGTCGCTGTATTGCTCGGGCTTTTTGCGTAAATCCTGGGTATTTTCATTGAGCTCCAATTCGAGGTGAAGACCAGCTTTAGCAAGTAGATGTGCACTTATTGGTGCGGTCAGGAAAAGGAAGATCGCAATCAGCAGTTCGTGCAGACTTAATGAGTCTGTGATGGAAAAGTACAATATTGAGCCGACGATAATCCCGCCTACACCAAGAGTTGTATTTTTAGTGGGAGCGTGTAATCGCGCCATAAAATCAGGCAGGCGTAAAAGTCCAAGCGAACCGATAAAGGCAAAGCTAGCGCCAAGCACGATAAAAAAGGAAATCAGCAAATCTGCCCATAGTGGTAAGTTGGTCATAAGATCTCCTTAACTACTCAATAATGTCGCCGCGCAACAAAAACTTCGTTGCAGCAACGGTTCCGATGAAACCAAGCATGGCAATCAATAGTGCTGCCTCAAAATAGAAAGCTGTATTGTGCCAGACCCCTAACAGGATAAGTAAGGCTAAAGAGTTAATGTAAATTGTATCTAAAGCCAGAATACGATCCGGCAAATTAGGTCCGAGTATGAGTCGTATAATGTTCATCAATAACGACACACCAAAAAGTCCGAAGGCGAACTGCAAAGCATAAACTAACATTGGAATATCTCCTTCAAACGGCGCTCGTAACGTTGCTTGATCTGTTGCACTGTGGCTTCAGGATCCTGCACGTTTAATGCGTGAATAAGTAGACTCCGACCATCTCGCCCAAGCTCAGCAGAAATGGTTCCGGGAGTTAAGCTAATTGTACTGGCTAAGATTGTAATGGGCACAGCGCCACTTAGCTCTAGCGGAAACTCAATTAGCGCCGGTTGAATGCGTTTGCGCGGCATTAAAATAATCGCCGCAATATTGAAATTGGAGAGAATGATATCCACTAACAATATAAAGAAGTACTGTATTGCCAACCAAGGTTTGTGCATTGTCGTGCGATGGTCCCGAGCCCGCAATGTGTACATTGGTATCACTAATGCGAGAATCAGGCCAAGTAGTGTTGTTCCAAACGACACTTCGTTTTGTAACAACAACCAGAAGCAGAGTAGGAACAGGCTCCACCAGGGCGCTGGAATAAATTTACTCATTACGACCTCCAGTTTGTAAAACCGAAGAAATATAGTCTGTAGGGGTAAGCAGCTGGGTAGCAATGGCATCGGTGTATTGCGAGACTGAATTGGCAAATACAGTTAAGGCTACAGCGCCAACCAAAAGCATTATCACAGCTGCGTGCTGCCACATCGGATGCGTTGTTTCATTCGATTTTCCCTCAAAAGTGTGCCAGAACATTCGGCTACCGGCGCGTGAGAGAGCAATCATCATCAAAAAGGTTGCTCCTAGAATTAACGGCCATAGGAGCAGCACCTGAGCTCCTGTGCGGGCAGCTTCAAGAATGAAAAGTTTACTCAGGAAACCGGACAACGGCGGTATTCCAATTATGGTAATCGCAGCGATAAAAAATAACGCACCGAGCAGGTTGTGCTGAGCCATCTTTTGGCCTTTGACTATTCTCGAGGCTGTTTTACCCCGTTGCTCTGCGATCAGATCGGCCAGCAAGAAGAGTGCACCGGTAATGAGGGTTGAGTGGACTAGATAAAATAACAGAGCGCTTACTGCATCAGTATGACCGAGGCTCAAGGTGGTTAACATAGTCCCCACCGATACCATCACCAAATACGCGATGACCAGTCTCAAATCTCGGCTACCGAGAACTCCCAGCGCACCAAGCAAAATTGTGAACAAGCCAAGCCACCAGAGCCACTCTTGGCCGAGGTAAGCGGATTCGCCAGCGTCTGCACCAAAAATCATAGTGAATACTCGGATGATGGCGTAGATACCGACTTTAGTCATGATGGCAAACAAAGCTGCAACGGTGCCAGTGGTGTTCGCGTACGCTTGTGGCAACCAGAAATACAGAGGTAGCAGCGCTGCTTTTAAGCCGAAAACGACGAACAGTAACATACCACCAGCCCGTGCAATTGCTGCGTCATCACCCTGTAGCACAGCAACTTTGCCAGCCATGTCTGCCATATTCAGGGTTCCGGTGATGCCATAAAGCACCCCTAGACTTATTAGAAATATAGCTGAACCGGTAAGGTTGAGAACCACATAATGCAATGTCGCTCGCAATTTCAATTTACCGCCACCATGCATAAGTAGTGCATAGCTCGAAATCAATAAGATCTCAAAAAACACAAACAGGTTAAACAGATCGCCGGTCAGAAATGCGCCCATGATACCCAGTACCTGGAATTGGTATAGAGCTTGAAAATGAGAGCCAAGATTGTCTTCGCCGTGGCAGGCAAAAATTAGCACTGGTAGAGCCAGTACCGCAGTTAAAGCGACCATCAGCGCCGATAGTTTATCCGCGACTAGCACGATGCCATAGGGTGCCTGCCAGCTGCCCAAAGCATAAACAAGAATCTGATCTTGTACACTAATAACCAGCCAAATAGACAGTAACAGCGTTACCGATGACGCTGTAATACCGATAATACGGCGATAATATTGTGGCTTTTCACCCCAAGGTAATAACTGCAAAAGTGCTGCCAGCAATGGCACCAATATAGGTAAAATCACCAAATGATTAGCAAGCATTAACGCTGTCCTTCTTGCTCAGCATAATTATAATCATTGACTTCATCTGAGCCGATTTCCCCGCGTACGCGTACGGCTAGAATAATCGTGTAAGCGGTCATGGCGAAGCCGATAACGATGGCCGTCAACACCAGTGCTTGTGGTAATGGGTCAGTGCTAGCTTCGCTCATTCCGACTAGCGGCAGCTGGTTGATAACCAAGCGTCCGGTCGAGAACAGAAATAAATTAACAGCATAAGAGAGCATGGTTAAACCGATTACAATCGGAAAAGAGCGTCCCCGTAAGATAAGAAACACACTACATGCGGTTAAGGTACCTACTGTAATAGCGTACAAAGTTTCCATTAGTAACCCTCCTGACGTGGACGATGGCGCGTGGTCATCTGACCGAAATTCGCTAATATCATTAAGGTTGCTCCGATTACGGTTAAATACACACCTAAGTCAAACAAAATAGCCGTCGCAAGTTCAAATTCGCCAATTAATGGCCAATGCACATGAGTGAAGCTTGAGGTTAAGAAGTTATGGTCGAAGAACCAGCTTCCGACTCCGGTAAATAACGCGATCATGACCCCAACCGAGGTTAGGGTTTGGTAGTTATAATCAAATCTGGATTTCACCCAATCCACACCATTGGCAATGTATTGCAAGATCATCGCTGCAGCAGTCACCAGACCGGCGATAAAGCCACCACCAGGCAGGTTATGCCCACGCAGGAAGATATAAACCGACACCATCAGTGCGAGCGGTAGAATCGCCTGTGCAACGGTCTGCACCATCAACGGGTGTTTAACTCGGTGCCATGGTCGCGCTTCGACGTCACTCGATGGCATGAATGGCCGGAGATTATTGAGAAGTTTATGAATACCGGCGGCGGCAATGGCCAGTACCGTGATCTCTCCGAGGGTATCGAACCCGCGGAAGTCAACCAGGATAACGTTGACGACATTGGTGCCGCCACCACCTGGAACCGAGTTTGCCAAGAAGAAATCAGAAATACTCTCAAGCGGTCGAGTGAGCAAGGCGTAGTTCAAGGTGCCAACGATGCCACCGATGGTACCAGCAAGTAAAACATCGCGAGCAACTCGGCGGCCACTTGATGCCCGTGGGATACGTTGGGGCATGAAAAATAACGCCAATATCATGAGAATAATACTGACAACTTCGACAACCAGCTGTGTCATCGCTAAATCTGGTGCTGAAAAGTGAATAAAACTTAAGGAAACAACCAGACCTACCACCGAAAGCATCATTAGCGAGGTCAGCCGTTGTCGGTGCAGCATTGCGGTTGCCAATGCGGCGAGCATCAAAATGACCGCGCCGACTAAACTAATCGCGTCGATAGGTAATTGAGGGCGCTCCCCAGCCAACTGCCGAATAGCGGCCAACTCGGGAATAACCAGGACTAAAGTAAACACGAGTAAAAAAGCGATGTAGCGCTGTAGGGAACCGTTTTCGATTCGTTGCATTGCGTTGTCACAAAGGCGCGTGGTGCCACTAATGATTCGTGCGAACACCTCTTTCGCGTCATGTGGGTCGAACTGGCGACTGAAAGTAAGCAATTCCGAACGGCCAACATAAATAACAATACCGCCGCTGAGCGCTAATGCACTCATCAATAATGGCATGTTAAAGCCATGCCAAATCGCAATATCCAAGTCCGGCGCCGATAAGGTTATGGCGGCGACGGTGGGCGCTAAAATATTTGCCGCCATGAACATTGGAGCAATCCCGATGGCAATACATAAAAACGCAAAAATAATTACGGGAACGCGCATCATTAATGGTGGTTCATGTGGCTGTTTCGGTAAATCGTGTGGGGGTTCCTGGAAAAATACATCGTGAACAAAGCGCACGGAATAGGCCACCGAGAGCATAGCGCCAAGTGTCGCTAATACCGGTACAAACCACGACAGACCGCCAAACAAATCTTGTTGGTAGGCTTCGGCGAAGAACATTTCTTTTGACAAGAAGCCATTGAAAAATGGAATGCCTGCCATTGACGCTGATGTGATAACAGCTAAGACCATGGTGAACGGCATGGCTTTGCGCAGGCCACTTAACTTGCGCATATCACGACTACCCGTCTCGTGGTCAATGATACCTGCGATCATAAATAAACCGGCTTTGAAGGTGGCATGATTGAGAACATGAAACATTGCCGCAGTCACAGCGCCCGCATTACCGAGTCCCAACAACATGGTGATGAGGCCTAGGTGGCTGATGGTCGAGAACGCTAGTAATCCCTTCAGATCAGTTTTCAACAGAGCAAAATAAGCCCCGAAAAGCAGGGTTGCAAGGCCGGTGAGTGTCACAATAGTGAACCACTCCGGCGTTCCTCCGAGCACCGGCAACAACCGCGCCATCAAGAAGATTCCAGCTTTCACCATAGTTGCAGAATGCAGATAGGCGCTTACCGGTGTTGGCGCTGCCATTGCATGGGGCAACCAAAAATGAAACGGAAACTGTGCTGATTTGGTAAAAGCGCCAAGCAGCACGAGTATGAGTGCCGGTAAATAGAGGTCGTGTTCGCGAATGGTATCGGCAGCAGCGAATACCGCATCTAGCTGATAGCTGCCGGCAATATTGCCGATGAGTAACAGCCCGGCAAGTAGCGCAAGTCCCCCTGCACCTGTCACCGCTAAAGCCATACGAGCGCCGCGACGGGCACTACTTTGATGGGACCAGTAGCCAATCAGTAAAAATGAGGAGATGCTGGTAAGCTCCCAGAAGAACCACATCAGGAGCAGGTTATCTGCGGTGACAATACCCAGCATGGACCCCATGAACAGCAACAAACAGGCAAAGAACCTTGAGGCGCTATCCTTGTTACTGAGGTAATAATGGGCATAGATAATAACGAGTATGCCAATTACCAGAATTAATCCGGCGAAAAACAATGCCAAGCCATCGAGTCGAAAGGCAATGTGCAGTCCGAGTGTTGGCAGCCATTCGGCGAAGTAGTGTGTTGTACCACCTGCTAGCGCAGTCGGCGCTTCGACTACTAGTAACGCCAGGCCCGCCATTGCTATCAAGGCGGTCGCCAAGGTGATGTGCAGCCGAGCACGGTTCGCCAAAAGCAGTGGGATGACAGCACCAATAAACGGCAAGAAAACGATCGCTGCTAAATTCATTTAACCTCGTTACCTTTATCTAATTGGCTGGAGTTTGCCACTGAGCTCACTTGAATAGGGTTGAATTTACCACTTCGATCAGCCGCTTGCCAACTGATTCGGTCGCACTGCTTGGTGCTTTTAACCTAACTCGGGAGTTTGATGAACTCATAAATAAGTACAGTTATAGCGTCAAACTTTAGATAGCCGTTCGACGCGTTGTTTGCTAGACTGGGTTTCGCTTGGAGTGGCTTTAGATTGTGCCGACCAAGCTGTAATAAACCTCTCCTAAGAAATTCCGATTAAGCACTATCATCCACGAATTTTATCTGTTACAATTCGCCGCCCTTTTTAATAGGGGAAAATCTTTTATTCTCTATGATTTGTTCTGCAAATTAATCGCGAATAAAAGGACGGACAGCGACCCGAGAGGGTCTCTTTAATTAATCAAGCGGAGCACTGCAATGATCCAAATGCAAACTACACTGGACGTGGCCGATAACTCGGGCGCTCGCAGCGTACAATGTATTAAGGTTCTGGGTGGCTCGCACCGCCGTTACGCGAAAATCGGCGACATCATTAAAGTTTCTGTTAAAGAAGCAATTCCTCGCGGAAAAGTGAAGAAAGGTGATGTTGTTAACGCGGTGGTCGTTCGCACCAGAAAAGGCGTCCGTCGTCAAGACGGGTCAGTCATCCGTTTTGACCGCAACGCGGCTGTGTTGTTGAATAACAACCAACAGCCTATTGGCACTCGTATCTTTGGACCAGTGACTCGTGAATTGCGCTCTGAGCAGTTTATGAAGATTGTTTCTCTGGCACCAGAAGTACTGTAAGGAGTCAATTATGGCGGCAAAAATAAAACGTGATGACGAAGTAGTAGTCCTGGCAGGTAAAGACAAAGGCAAGCGTGGTAAAGTGCTGAAAGTCGACACCGCTAAAAATCGTGTTTTCGTTGAAGGCGTAAGCATTGTCAAGAAACACCAGAAGCCAAATCCGGCTTTAGGCGTTGCTGGCGGTGTGATTGAGCAAGAAGCTTCAATCGACGTTTCTAACGTGGCGGTTTATAACCCAGAGACTGGTAAAGCAGATCGTGTTGGATTCAAACTTGAAGATGGCAAGAAAGTTCGCTTCTTCAAATCAAACAACGCAATCATTTAATTTTTAATTTGGAGTTTTACGATGGCGAAACTGCATGATTTTTACAAAGAATCAGTAGTTCCTGATCTGGTTAAACAGTTCGGCTACGACAGCGTCATGCAAGTCCCTCGGATTGAAAAAATCACCCTTAACATGGGTGTTGGTGAAGCTCTGGCTGACAAAAAGATTCTCGACAACGCAGCGGCAGACCTGGAAGCAATTTCTGGTCAACGTCCGATAAAAACTGTAGCTCGTAAATCTGTCGCTGGCTTCAAAATCCGTGAAGGCTACCCAATTGGCTGTAAAGTGACTCTGCGTGGCGAACGCATGTGGGACTTCTTGCAACGTTTAATTACGATTGCAATCCCACGTGTTCGCGATTTTCGTGGTCTGAACCCGAAATCATTCGACGGACGTGGAAACTATAGTATGGGTGTGCGTGAGCAAATCATTTTCCCAGAAATTGACTATGACAAAGTCGACCGGGTACGTGGTTTGGATATCACTATCACTACAACTGCAGGCACTGATGATGAAGCTCACGCTTTGCTCTCTGCCTTTAGCTTCCCGTTCAAGAAGTAAGGTGTAGAGTTATGGCTAAAGAAGCAATGAAAATGCGTGAGCTCAAGCGTCAAAAGCTTGCAGCTAAATACGCAGAGAAACGCATCGCACTTAAAAATGTGATCAGCGATCCGAGTACTTCGGACGAAGAGCGTTGGGAAGCCGTGCTTAAATTGCAAAGTCTTCCTCGTGATTCGAGCCCAAGCCGTCAGCGTAACCGCTGCCGCGTTACGGGCCGCCCACACGGTTTCTTACGTAAGTTCGGCATGAGCCGGATTAAAGTACGTGAGAAAGCGATGCGCGGTGAAATTCCTGGCTTGAAAAAAGCTAGCTGGTAAGCCACGAGTCACGGGAGAAAGCAAATATGAGCATGCAAGATCCAATTGCGGATATGTTCACTCGCATCCGCAACGCTCAGGGTGCTAACAAAGTTGCCGTGCGCATGCCTGCTTCTAAACAGAAAGTGGCTATTGCCCAAGTTCTTAAAGAAGAAGGTTATATCACGGATTTCGGCGTATCTGGTGAAGTGAAAACTGAACTAGAAGTTACGTTGAAATACTTTGAAGGTAAGCCTGTTATCGAATCAATTGAGCGCGTAAGTCGCCCTGGTCTGCGTATCTATAAGAAACGCAACGAGCTACCTAAAGTAATGGGTGGTTTAGGTGTGGCTGTCGTCTCAACTTCTAAAGGCCTGATGACCGATCGTGCCGCCCGCAGTGCGGGTCTTGGCGGTGAAGTTATCGGTTACGTAGCGTAACGAGGAGTTAGGAAATGTCACGAGTTGCTAAAGCACCGATTGTCATTCCTGCTGGCGTTGAAGTTACGCTAAATGGCCAGGAAGTGACAATTAAAGGTACCAAAGGCTCATTGAGCCGTGTAGTAAACAACGCTGTCGAATTAGTTCAAGAAGATAGCGTTTTGCGTACGATTCCTCGCGATGGCGTTGCTGATGCAACTGCTCAAGCGGGTACCGCACGCGCGTTACTACAAAACATGGTGGTTGGTGTTGCGCAAGGTTATGAGCGCAAGCTGCAGTTGGTTGGTGTTGGTTACCGTGCAAATACTGCCGGTTCTAAACTCAACCTTACGCTGGGCTTCTCTCATCCTGTTGCCTTCGATATTCCTGAGGGAATTACGATCGAAGTCCCAACACAAACTGAAGTAGTCGTTAAAGGTGTAGACAAGCAGTTAGTGGGTCAAGTTGCCGCTAACATTCGCGCATACCGCAAGCCTGAACCTTATAAAGGTAAGGGTGTACGTTATGCCGATGAGCAAGTACGCCGTAAAGAAGCCAAGAAAAAGTAAGGTAGGACGATGGACAAGAAAACAGCTCGCTTACGCCGCGCAACTCGCGCCCGTAAGAAAATGCTTGAGTTGGGTGCAAACCGCCTGGTCGTTCACCGTACACCACGGCATATTTACGCACAGCTCATTGCACCGAACGGTTCTGAAGTACTGGCATCAGCATCAACTGTTGAAAAGTCTGTTCGCGACGAGGTTAAAGCAACCGGTAACGTCGACGCAGCAAAAACAGTTGGTAAGTTGATCGCTGAACGAGCGATGGAAAAAGGCGTGAAAAACGTCGCTTTCGATCGCAGTGGTTTCCGTTATCACGGACGTGTCGCCGCATTGGCCGACGCAGCTCGTGAAGCCGGACTTCAGTTCTAGGAGACGAACATGGCAAATGCAAATGTAGAAGCTCAACAAAGTGACCTGCAAGAAAAGCTAATCACAGTAAACCGTGTAGCGAAGGTTGTTAAAGGTGGTCGCATCTTTAGCTTCACTGCACTGACTGTGGTTGGTGATGGTCAGGGTAAAGTGGGTTTCGGTTATGGTAAAGCGCGTGAAGTTCCAGCGGCTATTCAAAAAGCAATGGAAAAAGCACGTCGCAATATGGTAACCGTGCAGCTGAAAGGCGACACCCTGCAGCACCCTGTAAAAGGCCGTCATTCAGGTTCACAGGTATTCATGCAGCCAGCCTCTGAAGGTACAGGTATCATCGCCGGTGGTGCGATGCGTGCAGTACTTGAAGTAGCAGGCGTGCACAACGTGCTGTCAAAAGCATATGGTTCAACCAACCCAATCAACGTTGTACGTGCCACAATCAAGGCACTTCACGACATGAAGTCGCCTGAGCAAGTCGCGGCTAAGCGTGGATTGCGCGTTGAAGACATTTTGGGGTAGTGAACAATGGCGAAAAAGACAATCAAAGTAACACAGACGCGTAGCTCAATCGGTCGTTTGCCGAAGCATAAAGCTACTCTACGTGGTCTTGGTCTACGCCGGATTGGTCACACGGTCGAGCTGGAAGATACTCCAGCCGTCCGTGGCATGGTTAACCAAGTCACATACATGGTAAAGGTGGAGGACTAATACGATGTTTTTGAACTCAATCTCCCCTGCACCTGGTGCTAAAACCAGCAAAAAACGTCTCGGACGTGGTATTGGCTCAGGCTTAGGAAAAACTGGTGGACGTGGTCATAAAGGCCAGAAGTCGCGTTCAGGCGGCTCAGTGAAACCAGGTTTCGAAGGCGGCCAAATGCCAATCCAACGTCGCTTGCCGAAGTTCGGTTTTACTTCACGTAAGTCATTCGTGACTGCTGAAGTGAACCTGGCTGAGATAGCGAAAGTTGCTGGCGATACTGTAAACATGGCGAGCTTGAAAGAAGCTGGCTTGATTCGCAATGACATCTTGCATGTTAAAGTGATCAAATCAGGCGAACTCAGTCGTGCCGTTTCAGTACAAGGCATTAAGGTCACCAAAGGCGCCCGTGAAGCTATTGAAGCTGCTGGCGGCAAAATCGAAGGATAGAGCAAATGGCTAAACCAGGACTGGAATCTAACAGAGCTCAAGGCGGCACCTCGGAACTAAAACGACGTTTGCTGTTTGTACTCGGCGCGTTAATCGTGTTCCGTGCGGGCTCCTTTGTGCCTATTCCTGGTATTGATGCCGCTGTATTGGCGCAGTTATTCGACCAGCAAAAAGACACCATCGTTGCCATGTTTAACATGTTCAGCGGTGGTGCACTTGAACGTGCATCGGTATTCGCTTTGGGTATCATGCCGTACATCACCGCTTCGATTATTATGCAATTAGCCTCCGTGGTTCATCCACGTTTGGCTGAGCTTAAGAAAGAAGGTGAGGCGGGTCGACGTAAGATTAGTCAATACACGCGTTGGGGTACGTTAGTACTCGCAACGTTCCAATCTGTTGGTATAGCCACTGGCTTACCAAGTCTGATGCCTGGGTTGGTTATCGACCCAAGTTTCGGATTCTACTTTACAGCGGTTGTGAGCCTGGTCACTGGAACAATGTTCCTGATGTGGTTAGGTGAGCAAATCACTGAGCGTGGGATTGGTAACGGTATCTCTATTCTTATCTTCACCGGTATTGTAGCGGGCCTACCGTCGGCCATTGGTCAGACGGCAGAGCAAGCACGTCAGGGTGATTTACATTTATTGTTGTTATTGTTGATCGGTGTCATCGTATTCGCAGTGACCTATTTCGTAGTATTTGTCGAGCGCGGCCAACGCCGCATTGTGGTAAACTACGCAAAACGTCAGCAAGGCCGTAAGGTTTTTGCAGCGCAGAGTACGCACTTACCACTGAAAGTTAATATGGCAGGTGTTATTCCACCGATTTTTGCATCGAGTATTATTTTGTTCCCAAGCACTATCGCAACTTGGTTCGGCCAAGGCGAAGGCATGGTGGCAAACTTCTTACAAGAGGTCTCGTTGACATTGTCACCGGGACAGCCTTTGTACGTAATGCTTTATGCTGCGGCAATTATCTTCTTCTGTTTCTTCTATACCGCGTTGGTATTTAACCCACGCGAGACGGCAGATAACTTGAAGAAGTCGGGAGCGTTTATCCCTGGTATTCGTCCAGGTGAGCAAACCTCACGTTACATCGATAAAGTAATGACCCGTTTGACTCTTGCAGGCGCGATGTACATTACCTTTGTCTGTTTGGTTCCTGAGTTCATGATGATTGCGTGGAACGTTCAGTTCTACTTTGGCGGTACATCGTTATTGATTATCGTAGTAGTTATCATGGACTTTATGGCGCAGGTCCAAACTCATCTGATGTCTCATCAGTATGATTCGGTCCTGAAAAAAGCTAACCTTAAGGGCTTCGGCCGTTAGGTTGGATAATTACGGAGTGTAGCAATGAAAGTTCGTGCTTCCGTGAAGAAAATCTGCCGTAACTGCAAAGTTATTAAGCGCAACGGTGTTGTGCGTGTAATTTGCAGTGACCCTAAGCACAAGCAACGGCAAGGTTAATTCGATGAAGAAGTCCGCGGCCTTGAGAATTATTCTAGGCTGCGGCTTTGATATGTTTGCAATCTGGCGACCGGTTGAGTTATCCTAACGGGCTTTTCAACTGGTCACCCATAAACAAAAGGAGACGTGTTAGTGGCCCGTATCGCTGGCATTAACGTTCCTGACAATAAGCATGCAGTCATTGCCTTGACTGCGATTTATGGTATTGGTCGTACCCGCTCTCAGCATATCCTTGCTGCGGTCGGTATCGAAGAAAATACTACGATCGGCTCTTTGTCAGAAGATAAACTGGATCTACTTCGTGAAGCAGTAGGGAAGTTCGCTGTTGAAGGCGACCTACGTCGTGAAGTATCGATGAATATTAAACGCTTGATGGATCTCGGATGTTTCCGTGGCCTTCGTCATCGCCGTGGCTTGCCTCTACGTGGACAGCGCACTAAAACCAATGCGCGCACCCGTAAAGGTCCGCGTAAACCAATTAAGAAGTAGGGAGTTGAGAAATGGCTAAACAACCAACTCGTACTCGTAAGCGCGTTAAAAAACAAGTCGCAGATGGTATGGCTCACATCCATGCATCTTTCAATAACACCATTGTGACCATTACCGACCGTCAAGGTAATGCGTTGTCATGGGCAACTGCAGGTGGTTCTGGTTTCCGTGGTTCACGTAAATCAACGCCGTTTGCTGCACAGGTTGCTGCTGAACGCGCAGGGGAAATGGCAAAGGAATATGGGTTGAAAAACCTAGAAGTGTTCGTTAAGGGCCCAGGCCCCGGTCGCGAATCATCAATTCGCGCGTTGAACGCTGTAGGCTATCGCATCACGAATATTACTGATGTGACACCTATTCCTCACAACGGTTGTCGTCCGCCTAAGAAACGTCGCGTTTAATAGGCGCCAAACGATAGTTGGAGAAAGATCATGGCTAGATATTTGGGTCCAAAACTCAAACTGAGTCGTCGCGAAGGAACAGATTTGTTCCTGAAAAGCGGCGTACGCGCGATCGAAACGAAATGTAAACTCGAGAGCGCTCCGGGTCAGCACGGTGCACGTCGTGGCCGCTTGTCTGATTACGGTGTACAGTTACGTGAAAAGCAAAAAGTACGCCGTATGTACGGTGTATTAGAAAAGCAATTCCGTAACTATTACAAAGAAGCTGCCCGTATTAAGGGCAACACTGGTGAGAACCTGCTGCAATTGCTTGAGCAACGTTTAGATAACGTCGTTTACCGCATGGGATTCGCGTCAACACGTGCTGAAGCCCGTCAGTTGGTCAGTCACAAAGCAGTGGTAGTGAATGGCCAGGTAGTCAACATTCCGTCGTTCAAAGTTCGTCCGGAAGATGTTGTGTCCGTTCGCGAAAAAGCGAAAAAGCAGGCACGCATCGGCGCTGCACTCGATCTCGCAGACCAGCGTGAGAAACCAGTGTGGTTAGAAGTAGACGGGAGCAAACTGGAAGGTCAATTTAAACGTCTTCCAGAGCGTTCAGACTTGTCTGCTGAAATTAACGAACAGTTGATCGTAGAGCTTTACTCTAAGTAAAGCTTAAGCATAAAGAGAGGACACAATGCAGGGTTCTGTTACCGAATTCCTTAAACCAAGGCTAGTCGACATTGAACAAATTAGCCCGACTCATGCAAAAGTGACGTTGGAGCCTCTTGAGCGTGGCTTTGGTCACACGCTGGGCAACGCGTTGCGCCGCATTTTACTTTCGTCTATGCCGGGTATGGCAGTGACCGAAGTTAAAATTGAAGGTGTGCAACACGAGTACAGCAGCAAAGAGGGTGTTCAGGAAGATGTCATCGAAATTCTGCTGAACCTCAAAGGTCTAGCGGTTACCATGGAAGGTAAAGATGAAGCGATTCTGACCTTGAAAAAATCTGGAGCGGGCCCTGTCAAGGCTGGCGATATTACGCACGATGGTGATGTCGAAATTATTAACCCTGACCACCTTATCTGTACTTTAACAGGTGACACTGAGATTGAGATGTCAATCAAAGTGGAACGTGGTCGTGGTTATGTTCCAGCTTCGGCACGTCAGTCTGCTGACGATGAAGAGCGTCCGATCGGTCTTCTACTTGTCGACGCTTCTTTCAGTCCAGTTGAGCGCATTGCGTACAACGTCGACTCAGCTCGTGTTGAACAGCGTACCGACTTGGACAAACTGGTTATCGATATGGAAACGAATGGCACTCTGGATCCAGAGGAAGCGATTCGCCGTGCAGCAACAATTTTGGCTGAGCAGTTAGAAGCGTTTGTTGAGTTGCGCGACATGAGCGAACCAGAAGAGAAAGAAGAGAAACCGGAATTCGATCCGATTTTACTACGTCCGGTAGACGATTTGGAATTAACTGTGCGTTCTGCGAACTGTTTGAAAGCAGAAGCTATTCAGTACATTGGTGACTTAGTTCAGCGTACTGAGGTTGAGTTGTTGAAGACTCCAAACCTTGGTAAAAAATCGCTGACCGAGATCAAAGACGTACTTGCATCACGTGGACTGTCTTTAGGCATGCGCCTAGAGAACTGGCCACCAGCAAGTCTTGTTGATCGCGACTAAGGCATCTTTTACAGAGATTTACTGAGAAGGGTATAGGTATGCGCCATCGTAAGAGTGGTCGTCAACTCAACCGCAACAGCAGCCATCGTAAAGCGATGTTCAGCAATATGGCAAGCTCACTTGTGCGTCACGAAGTGATCAAAACGACACTTCCTAAAGCCAAAGAACTTCGTCGTGTTGTTGAGCCGCTCATCACTTTAGCGAAACAAGATAGCGTTTCGAATCGCCGTTTGGCGTTCGCTCGCACTCGCGATAAGGATGTGGTTGGTAAACTGTTCAATGAATTAGGCCCGCGTTATCAAGAACGCGCTGGCGGTTACACTCGCATTATGAAGTGTGGCTTCCGCGCCGGTGACAATGCACCAATGGCTTATGTTGAGCTAGTTGACCGTCCGGAAGTTGAAGCTACTGAAGCTGAAGAAGTTGCAGTAGTAGAGTAAGTTCTCGTTAAGAGATCAAAAAAGCCGCTCCTTGGAGCGGCTTTTTTTTGTCTATAGTTTTTGTATTGCTAAGTTAGGACAGGCTATTTGACTGTTGTTTTTATTGCAGCGTCAAGTTCATGATGTTCAATGCCGTGTGTTGCAGCTAACGTTTGTAATTCTTCGTAATTCATACCAGCGCGATATGCACCTTTAATTACCGACATTGCTTCACGTTTTGTTGTGACAGAAGTCGAATCGGCATCGGAGTCGCGCATGAGTGAAATGAGATCGTCCAACGAGGTAACTAAGTAATCACCCAACGCTGGGAGCATACTTAATGTTGCGTGAACTATACCTTCGACTTGCTCGGGTTGAGATGTGCTAGCAGACCGCATGATACTATCTGCCATTTCAGGTTCAACACGTACGGCAACTCGAACGAGTTCTTCTACATTTGTGGGATCAATGCGTGATGCTTCAGCGACGATCTCGTCTGCATAAGCGGGTTCAGCTTCGACGGCAATTCGTACAAGCTCAGTAGGCGGGGCAACATTAAGATGTATCGCCACTGCCATTATGTCTTGGGTAAATCCGGGCTCGGCGTTAATCGCAGCTTTTATTATGTGTTCGTATTTCTTCGGGTAACGCTCTAATGCGGCGTACAATATAGGTTCTACGTGCTGGGGATAATTGCTCATCAGCACCCGAACGGTTCGAGTGACTGAGAAATTACGTTTCGTATAGTAGCGAAACATTCTCAAATAGGTATTAACTAATCGCTCATTATCTTCGGTCATAGCATAACCAACACGTTCAGTTGGGGATACGCCACTATCAAAGCTCATCGCGTTTGCGCTGAATGGGAGTATAAAGCTCGTCGCGAGAATAAGCGCTGTCGTCGTTCTCATCTGTTGCGCACCTTTTAGTTATTTATTATTAGTTAGTTGTTCAGTGTCGTTCGCAGGAAGACGTGTAGAACGTTTATGAACACTAGCAACCTTTATAGACAATAGATAGTTAAAGAACGTTCAATTTGCTCAAAAAAAAAGCAATCAGAAGACGAATTGA
>NZ_JBOBQA010000005.1:0-182617 GCF_052541995.1 Pseudidiomarina xizangensis | reverse complement strand
GGTGACGTTAATGTCTGAGTTAAAAGTGTTGCAAAATAACCTAATGACCTTTGCCTGGAATATTAACGGCACCGCCAAAACCGAGCAGTATGCTGATAAGCCGGCAGAACTGAATCAAAGTCATACAGCACCCACAGAGTCAGAAGTTCTAGATTACTTTCGTTTTGAAAAGCCAAAAGACAAACGGAGTCTTCCGAGAACCTGGCGGACTCGCAAAGACCCGTTTGAACACGCCTGGGATGATATAAAATTTAAACTTCAATTAGAGCCTCACTGCACAGCCCCTGAAATTATTGAATGGCTCTCAGTTCGTTATCCTGACCGCCACGATATGGGGCAAGTTAGGACCCTGCAAAGACGTATTTCAGCGTTGCGTTTACGTGACCAGACTTATCAGGCTAAACTAACCGAATTAATGCAAACAGAATGATTTTAGACCGACATAACCGAACGATTGGCAAAGTGTTATTTTTTAATGAGGCAATACGAACCGGCCAAGGTAATTGACGCTAGATAATTCATGGCACGCGCCCACGCCCTGCACATTCTGGTAAAGACCGAAGCCGAAGCCACTGACTTAAAAAAGCAGCTCGCGGCCGGCAAAAAGTTCGGCGACTTCGCACGTAAGCACTCACTCTGCCCGTCAGGCAAGAAAGGCGGCGATCTCGGTGAATTCCGTCGCGGACAAATGGTACCCGCCTTCGATAAAGTCGTCTTCAGCAAACCCACCTTGGAAGTTCACGGCCCAGTGAAGACCAAGTTCGGCTGGCATTTGATTAAGGTGTTGTCGCGCGGGTGAGTAACTCCGCAATTTTAACATATTTCTATGATTTTAATCTGCATAATCAAACCCTTGATCATATGCTCTTTTTCTTATCTGCAAAGCAGCTTTCATTTCATTGTCAGTTGGAACAGTCTTACCACTCCTAATTCCCAAGCACTTCTCGGATAAAGTTACATTCTTATGAAAAGGAGGGTACCCCTGAGAAATATAAAATTCTATTATTTTGCGCCACTCCCCTTCGGTAATTTTAGAAATAGCTTCAAAATCATCGATTTGATGACCTGCTGCTTTCAGCTCTTTTGTTTCTTCGGCTGCTTCTTTTTGCTGAGATGAGCTTAAAACATCAGCTGATGAAAGGTACCTAAGAGCGTACTCGAGTCTCTTTATTCGCTCCCAACCTTTTGCCGATTTACAAAACTCCGATGGGTTCGCCACACCATTTCGGAATTCAGGATCTAAAATGCGCTCTCTTATAAAGAGTCCTAAATTAACAATTTCGGCCCTTAACTCTTCACTTATTGACTGAGTTCTAAAAATACGATCTAAATTTAGATCTTCACCTTTTTTTAAAAGAAGATGCCGTAAAAAAGATAACGTATAAGTGACCGTTTCAGCTTTAAAGCCGCTTTGTTCTCTATACCAGTTAGAAGTAAATATCGCTGAATCAGCCTCTTTAAACAATATTGCTTTCGCTATTAACTCACGGTAGAAAATGTGTTTAAAATTGTCTTCATCTTGTTCAAACTCCTCCGCAATCCTTGCCCCCAAAAGCTTCAGGTTTGCTTGCGCTCCTTTTTTCACTTCGAACGGACGCATTCGCCAAGTATTCTCATATTTCGCCATATCCGTCTTGCTAAACTTTTGTGAAGTTGGAAATTCCGCTTTGAATTGCCGTTGCTTCGCTGCTGTTAAGGGCCTAAGCCTTGTATTGTATTGACCCCTAGAACGTTCATAGAACCACTTGGTAGATACTCCGTTAACTGCTGGCATGGATGTGCTTAACGCTAGCTTTTCGATGTTGCGATGGAACGGATGATTTGAGACTAGATCAGACTTTTGAATTGAGTTTTGAGTATTCGCATACTCTGAAATATTTGATTTCATTTCATCTAATATATCTGCGTTTGAAATCACCGTGAGTTTCATCTGTACAAAAACCTTTGTGAGATCAATATCACGATAACTATAATTGCCAATACCACCTTTTTCTCGTGGTGCAAAGTATATTGATGCTGTCGTTTGGCCTCCATTCACTATCTGTAAATTTTCTAGTGATTGGATCATAAACTGCCCATCTTGCTCGCTTAGTTTTATGTCTGTTGCGGTACAAGTAAGTCCATTGTTGTAAGCGAAAAAATTTTCAGGTTCGGTAAGCAAAGCTTTTCTTATTCCTTTATTTACACCCGATCTAAAATCAAGGAACGTTCTTACATTTGCTTCTAAAAGACGCTGCCCATACTCATCATACAACGTGCTTAACACATT
Organism: Pseudidiomarina xizangensis; assembly: GCF_052541995.1. NCBI lineage: Bacteria > Pseudomonadati > Pseudomonadota > Gammaproteobacteria > Alteromonadales > Idiomarinaceae > Pseudidiomarina > Pseudidiomarina xizangensis. Next base: position 180,348 of record NZ_JBOBQA010000005.1, on the reverse strand, counting down.
CCCAGGGACAACGCATAGGAATGTTTTAGTGCCATGTTCAGACGTATTAGCGGGTAAGACTTCCAATCCTCCACAAATTCCCACGAAATCAACAGTAAAAGGTTCTCCCTCTCCATCCGCCTGAGACAAAGACTCAATCCTATCAATTGCCCAAACCTCGACTGTTGTTGGCTTGTCTAGAATTGGTTCGTTTTTTATTTTCTTTACACGATTACTCAGGAGATAGTCAGAATATATTACCAATCTAATCTTATGAGTATCGGGAAGGAATTTAAGTAGCTGATCTGCAACCTCACGATCCGATGACACTTCTAAACTTTCTAAAAAGCTATCGCTTCCTAAGTTCTCAATAAACCTACCTACACGACCAGCTAACTTTTCGAGTTCTGTTTGCGTTAGAGTTGGAACCGACTCATCACCACTGTATTTAGATACAATCACATTAAGGGTTTTCTCCAGTTCGTTCCAAGCGTAACCATCAACCCTCATTCCGCGTGTCGAGTTTCGGTAGGGTGAATACTCTATGTTATCTAGAATTCCAGCACCTTCTAACAACTCAGACACTTCGCTGAAGAACTCTTCTTCCTCAAAGTTGTGTCCATCTAAAGAAGCTAATCTTATCTTGTTGATAAATTCATCTCGAAAGTCCATCGGCTTATCCACCTTTTATCAAACCCTTTAGTTGGTTAAGATCTCCCCAAGGTATTAGGTGTGTTAAATCTATTTGATATTTAACCTTAGAGACTTCTTGGAAAAGCAGCATTTCTGGAGTGATTTTGGGAAATTTTTCGTCGACGCAGTAAACGTTTAATTCTTTAATAGAGAACCTTGTTTCCAGTTCCTTTGCGGATGCTGAACCATAATTGGTCGATATTTTCACCCAAAAATCACTTGTGGCTTGCGCTGACTCGGAAATTTCACTTTCGATTAACTGAACCAGCTCTTTAATGCACGTGCTACCACCTACATCCGATGGCGATAATACTGTGTGGATTAGGTATCCCTCACCATCCTTATTATCCAGTTGATACTCTGAAGATATCTTCACATATCTCCTTTCTCCCAGTAGCGATGATTTAACCTCCACTGTTATGCCGTTGAATAAAAAGTCTTGGTTTTTGCCCTCCGGTCCGCCCCAAGAATCAATCGCGTTCTCGGAGTTGAGATTGGCCAAAAATAATTGTTTTAACACATACAATTCTGACAAAAAGCCTATTAGTTTCTTATAACCGATCCCAGACCTTGCGGGTTTTAAGAAGCTCCCCCATGCTGCCACCCTTTTATAGAAACTCTCAAACAGCTTCTGACCCTTTGACTGAGAGCACCTATACGCTATATCTTTTACAACCAAACCAAACATATCATTTAAGCTTTCTTCCTCTAGGATACAGCAGACTCTGGTTTTTCCATTCGACAGTTGAAAGTGATGAAGTTCAACAAAAGCTACTTTGTCACCATAAGTTGAAGAATACGTCCCCTGTTCTTCGACAAAAACGAGGCGACGCCCTTGCTCATCTCGAGAAACCCAAAACCTGTCATCCTGTTGATAAAGGCGCCGCGCAGATCTCGGGTAAGATGCAATTTCAATACCTTCCCACGGATCGTCTCTAAACAAATCGTCGAAGTTACTCGTCATCGTCATATGCATCCTCGAGATCAGATTCATTGAAAACCTCTCGCCATATAACGTTGGTCTGATAGAGGACCTTTGTTTCTAATCTTAACCGTCTCAACTCAATGTCTGAATAGCCTTTTAGGTTACCTATTAAAGGAAAGGACAGAGAAAAGCCTACAGTTGGTTGCTGATGAGGAACTTTTACCTCCTTTATTTTATCAGCATCTTTTGCTTGGATGACCGTTGAAGGCTCTACAACTCCCACTGAAAAACTATAGATAATTAAGCCTGGGAATTCTCTTTCAGGAGCTCTTATATATGCTGTCGCTGAGCGTTGATCCCTTTTATTACTACCCATTAGAAGGTTTTCATCTTTAGGATCACCAAGCTCCGATTTATGAGAACGCATCACTCTCGAATTATCGTTAAAGCTCAATCTTCTTCTAGCTGCTGTAATGGGCTCCATTTCGTCATGAAACTTTATAGTGCTAGGTAAACGGGAGGCCGTATCCTCAAAGTTACTCCACCAAGTGGGCTTCGTGTTATTTTGGTTTCGCACACAGACTCTAAAACTTGGAACACCTGAGTTTTTAAGCTTCTTGATATAGTCCAGAACCAAGTGAAGAGAGTTATCACTATCGTAAACCTCAAAAGCTTGCACAAAATCTATAACATCCTCATAACCGACATCGTAAAAAAGATAAGACCCATCGTTTTCTATTTTTGCAGGAGTTTGCTCTTTATAAAGTTTTTCAATTAAAGTTTTTACTAATTTTATATTGTTATTGTTCGCTTCATCACTAGTTAAAAAGTCAAAGCGTCTATATCGTTCACCAGCGTAATCTAGCGACCTAGTGCACGACTCCGCAGTCTGCATTTTAGTCCTAGCAGTTACCAATAAAGCCCCTGGATGTTCTCGAACTTTCAGCCCAAAGTCACTCGGTGTTTTATTAAGGTATGACATATATTCCAGATCGTTGTATAACTCATCAATGGCCTCAGAGATAAACGTATACCAGCTTAAAGACTCCTCAGTAATATATAAGCGGCACAACTCTTTGTATCCTGGCCTGTAACCAAACCAGCGACACATTTGCATTAAGGTGTCATACATTTTTGAATTTCGTGTAAAGTATGAAACCAAGAGGCCCTCTAGAGTGAGCCCTCGAGATAGTTTATGCCCACCGACCGCTATCGCTACTAACCCGTTTTCGGTATATTCAGCATAATCTAAGCGCTCGGATGACCTAGCATTAACCGCAAATGTTTTAAGTTTGGAAATTACCTTCCTCAGCGCCGGATAAAGTTCCTCGAAAGAAAAATCGTTTTCGAATTCACGATCATAAAGTGACGACAAACCTAAAAAATATTTACTCTCTCGAAGTACAGACTCAACACTTTTCGCGCCTACCAGATCTGAAGCCTTTTTAAACTTATCGACGTATTGCTCAATTAGATGGGCGACTTGTTCTTGAATCACCGTAAGATGACTCATATTCACTAACATCGTCGTATGTTCTTTAAAAGATGAACTCTTCAAGCATTTAACGGCTGAAGCCAGCATAAAGACTTGAACAGCCTCTTGTAACGATTCACATAGTTCACCAACTCTAGTTGTCTTTTTTGCTTTAGGTGGAAGGGTCTTTTCAAAGTCATCGATAACCTTGATCGCTGGAGAAGCATCTTGACCCCCATCAGCACTTTTATAGGGGAAAAAATAATTGTGACCAATATAGTTGTCAGGCGCGGGCATCTTTATCATAAAGTCCTTTGGAAAAAGGTCATCTACTATGATTTCATCGCCACTTTTATCTGGATCAATAAAGATATTTGCAAACGGTGTTGCCGTATAGCCGACATAGGTAGTTCTAGAGGATGTTGAAAGTAATTTCCTAATCCCTTCATTAATTGCTGTTACATCGTTCTTAGAGTGCTTTGTGTTTATTGAGGCGTAGTCCGCTTCATCATCGATAAGTAGCATAGGCTGAGAGATAGTTCTACCACGCGTAATATCAAGCTGGTGCTTGTCTACAATCCAGTCAAATAACGTTTTCAATATCCTCGCATTCTTTTTGACTACAAATACAACTGGGCTTGTTACACTGTTAAACGAAACTCCTATCTGATCAGCTGTCGACTTTCTAAAATCACCGTCTTTAGAGGTGAACCAAATCACTTCTTTCGATTTGTCTCTGTAGTTTCCCACCCCCACTAATTTAGACTTATCTCGCCCTTGATTTTGCGCAAGTTGAATTGACTCTCTACCAATAACGCCCTCGTCCACACGTACTTGGGTTTGATTTCGGAGCTCATTCAGATGACCGCCAAGCAAAATTATCACTTTGTAACCAGAGTCTATAGCTTTATTAATAAGCCCAATATAATTTTGTGTTTTCCCTGACTGGACATTCCCCATGACTAATCCACTTCTGCGCCATGCGCCTTCCAATTGTGGATCTCCTGTTGAATCTAAGATTGTATCTACAACTTTTTCTAAACTATCGATGACTGGTTTGGCCCGTCCTTCGCTTTGGAGATGCGTTATGTAGGCTTCCCAATAACTCCAGTCAATCTCATCTCGGCGATGATCAAGCCAACGATGGACATCTTCACTTCTCAAAGCTATTACATCATCAGTAATTGAAACATCAATCTGAGTTTCAATTTGGTATTTTAATTGTTCTATTTCATCTTGCTTCAAGCGGTCTAATCCTGGCACCAAAACATCATTCGAGAGTACACGTTCAATTGCGTTTGAGATGAACTCTCTATCGACTAAACCTCCTTGTTCGATGTGATGCTCGCAATAACTCACAATTACGTGTCGAATTCTTTGGATGGCTTGCTTATTCATTAAATAAAATCTCCCTTAGCGCCCGATCTAATTCCTCAGTATCCTGGTCGATTCCCTTTTTATCATCCGCCATAACGTAATAGATATTATGAGTAGGTATGTTTATCGCTAACTCTTTCAAGTATGACATGAGCTTACTCCTCTGAGCATATGTCAGCTCAGATACCAAATCGGTTAGTTCAGTATTGTTAGATGAGATTTGATAAGAAGTTTGACCCGTAGCTTTATTTTCTACGATAGCCCAATAATCATTGGCCTTTTCCGCTGTCCCTCTATAGCTATGAGCTTTCTTCGATTGCTTCACGGGCACTTGAGTAGCGGATCTCAGCCTTGCTTTAACTTGATGAGGTATTTCAATTGATGATTTTTTTACGTCGGTAATCCAGTCCTCATCTAATGAGGAGGGAATGTTCACTTCAACTCGCGCCAGCCTTCCTAGCTGAGACTTCCTAGCTAATCCTAGCCACCCACCAGGAATGATTAATCTCTTGTTCCGATAAACATAAAAACCCTGACCATTCGTAAGCACATTTAATGTTTCTAGACGCTCTTTTGCTTGTTCTCTAAGCCGAGTCGTGTGAGGAATATTATGGACTTTAATTTCAACCTTACCAGATCGGTTTCGCATTTTAAAAGATTGACTTGGCCCTTCCCAGTAACCTTTCTCACTCTCCATAAACGGGCTAAGAGACTCAAGTTTCTCACCATTTACATAAATATTTAACCTTGACCGACCAACTAAGAACTTATGGAAATGTAAGGATATATATTTCTTAAGCCAAAATATCTCATCGGCCAATATATCTTCGAGATCTGCAGATTGATGATCACCTACGCTTATGTATTTATGCAGATTCTTCCAAATAACAATAGTTCCAGAAACTAGGTTGCGGTGCTCTGAAGTACTACCAGCTACTTCTTGCGGACCTAAAACCTCTAGCATCCAGCTATTCGACCTTTTAACTTCCTCTATGTCCCAAGATGCGCCAGTGAATTCACCTCCTTTAACTTTCGAAAAAACGCTCAAAACCTCTGCTTGAGAAAAACTTGCGGTTTTCATCCCGGACCCAAATCGACCTAGATCAGTTTCTGCTCTCTTAGTCGAGGGATCCTTGCAGCCAATCCGCATATTTTGAATCAATTCATCACTGCTCATCCCGAAACCGTCATCCGCGATAACAATTTTTACTACTGCGTTTACGTGAGTGGCTGTAATCCAAATGTTTTTACAGTTAGCCGCAATAGAATTATCTATAATATCTGACACGGCTGAATTAAATGTATAACCGATTCGCTTTAACGTACTTATATGAGAGCTAGGATCAGGAGACGCATCAATGAATTTACTCTCCATGATTCACCTCGTCTAAATCCATATTCCACAGATTCAAAACTCTTTTTAGAGCAATATTTTCGCGCACATCCAGCCCATCACTCGCCGCAGCCTCAAGTGAAATGTGAACTGCTACAGTTTTGTCGCATTTCGTTTTTATACGTTCTGCATAAAACTCCAGTTGCTTATTACTTGTATAAAACTCTTCGATTTCACGATCTAATTCGTCATTAGTTACACTGGGAAACTCTTTAACAAAGAGCTTTATAATCGTTTCCTCTTCGGTATCTGAGATAAGCCCATCTGTGGCGCACACAAAAAGAGCCAACTTTATTATGTTTCGTTGTGATTCTAATAAAGACATCTTAAATGTTTACCTAACGTTAACCTTAACGTTATAGAAACAAAGTAAAGGTTTTATTTCAACCTATTTAATTCATCAGTTTTAATTTTCAAAATCTGGGCTACAACATCAGCTATCTGTTTTGCTAAAAGTGGAGGAACGGCATTTCCAACCTGTTGATACTGTTGGGTTCGGGGGCCTTGAAAGAAGTAGTTATCGGGAAATGTCTGGATCCTAGCCGCCTCCCTAACAGTCAGGCTTCTGGCTTGCGTCGGGTCATAATGGATAAAATAGTGGCCATCTTTAGAAATATGGCTCGTGATGGTCGACGCAGGTTTATTCTTTTGCTGAACCCTGAAACGGTCAACAAATTTTCCAGACTCCCAATTCTTGTGACTGGGAGATAATTGGACCAAGTCATACTCTGAGTGACCTCGCGGGGAGCGATCGTTAACCTCTGCGAAACACGCAGCGTAACAATAACGGACTATATCTTTCAGAATATGTCCTCGTGTCTCATGGTTAAGCGTTAGCTTTAGGTTACTATCTCTATACCAGCTCGCCAAACCAATCGGGTTAATATCGACATCCGTTGAACCTTGGAATGGGTACCTCAGGGCTCCTATAGACAACTCTTCTTGCGGGAGGGCTTTGGCAACAGCTTTTAACTTTTTTACCAGCGGTTTTCCAGTCTCAGGCCGCTTCATCGCTAACCCTTTAGCTACTTTTTTTGTGCTTTCAGATATGAGTGCCGACCAAGTTCGAGACGAATCTTCTATTTTTGAAAATCGACTTCTAAGCCTACCGAGATCTTCAAGCACTTCACCAACGGTCACTTGCGTCGACAGTTTTAGTGTCGGCACTTTTCCAGGAAAGCAATCTTCTCTTATTCCGAGTAATATCACTCGATGCCTGCATTGGGGTATACCGTATTCCTCAGATTTCACTATAAAAGATCTAGAGTCAATTTGGCTTGGGTCATCTCCTGAGTGAAACTGTACGTCTTTGACTAATGAACAAATCACGTACCTCTTTCCTGTTTCATGTCCAAATAATGCTTTGCTAGGATCTGCAAGGTCAGACAATATCTGGTGAAAAATAAGCTTATTATCAATTTTCGACGAGAGAATGCCTTTTACATTTTCCATCACAAAAACTGCAGGCTGGTGCGCCTCAAGAACTTTCAGATACTCCTTATATAAAAAGTTACGCTGATCTTTAGTTGCATCATATCTCGAGTCTTTCATATTCTTAACACGGCCCGCTATTGAGTAGGCTTGGCAAGGCGGCCCACCTATAAGCACTAATGGTGCTGAAGATTTAAATTTCCTTAGTCTCGTTACGATTACGGAATTTAATTCTGTATTTCCTTTTTCACTGCCCAACTCCACCAACAGTGCTTCCGTTTTTGCTTTCTCCCAAATATGCAGAGTACGCTCCGTCCAAGGTTCTTCATTTCGTCCAGCGCAAAAATCATAATAGTCTGAGAGGTACTCTGGATAATCTTCTTGAAGACATCTGAAGTACGCACGTAACGTAAGCGTTTTATGTGCAAACACATCCTTTTCCGCGGACGCTATAATTTTAAACTTCCCGCGACCATCGCAAAACGAGCTAAATCCTTCGCCAAGACCACCTGGGCCCGCAAATAAATCGATTACTGGGAATTCCATTTTCTGACTCTTAATTGGGTTGTTTTATAGCGGACATTTTCCGTATATTATTAAAATAGCGTGATCAAGCATAGTCCTATCTTAACTAAGAGTGCATCACGTTTATACAATTTAGAGCCCAGCACCAAACCAACCTACATCTTCTTCACCGATGCTGGTCCAACAAAATCGCATTACCATCAGGATCGCGGATCATCAAACTGCCGCGACTGTCGGGGCCATCTAAGTTCGCGTTAAAAACTTCAATACCTGCGGCTTTCAGTTGCCGTTCGAGTTCACGGATATCGGTGAACTCGGAGGCGTTCTGTCCCGACTGATCCCAGCCCGGATTAAAGGTGAGAATAGTCTCGTCGATCATGCCCTGGAACAGGCCGATCACATGGTCGCCGTTTTTCACTATGGCCCAGCCCTGCTCAGTCAAATCAACGAGAGGTTCGAAACCAAGTTTTTTGTAAAACTCGAGCGACGCTTTTATGTCTTTAACTGCCAGACTTACTGAAAATGCACCTAAGTTCATGGTTAAGCTCCACCCGCCCGAATGGCGGAAATAGCAATTAGCTGACAATAAGATTAGCACGCGACTTACAAAGTATGCCTGTTTTCTCGTCATTTACGAGTTCGGGAATTGCGTTATACTTCTTTGTAATAACCCGATACCGGTGGCACAACATGGCTGAAGCATTCGTCAATCCGCAACTTTTGAGTTGGGCTCGTCAACGAGCAGGCTTTGCTGTGGCTGATATTGCCAGCAAGCTCAAGGTACCAGAAGACAAAGTCGAAGCCTGGGAACTAGGCTTGCAAAAACCCTCCTTCAGTGCCGCGCAGAAATTTGCGGCCAAAACCTATATTCCGTTTGGCTTTTTGTTTCTTGATGAACCCCCAGAAGAACGGCTGCCGTTACCCGATCTTCGCACAGTGGGCGACAATCCCATTGGTAACTATAGCCTTGAACTACGTGACACTATTCTCATCGCGTCCGAGCGGCAGGATTGGTATCGCGATTACTGCCTAAGCGAAGATCGCGACAAGCTCGATTGGGTGGGCTGTTGCAGTATCGAAAACTTTGCAAGTGCATTAGCGACTACCAAAGAGTTGCTCGGTGGCCATTTAAGCGAACGCCCTAAGCAATTTGACCAGTACTTACGCCAGCTGATTAGTCGCATAGAAGACATAGGCGCCTTGGTCATGCGCAATAGCGTCGTTGGCAACAGTACTACACGCCATCTAAGCACCGACGAATTTCGTGGGTTTGCCATTACCGATGACTATGCGCCTGTTATTTTCATCAATGCAACCGATACGCCGCAAGCACAACTATTCACGCTCATCCATGAACTCGCTCACCTGCTTGTTGGCGAATCCGGCGTGTCTGATTTAAACCCCAAAAACGGCAACCGCATTGAAATATTTTGCAATCGCATAGCGGCCGAATTTTTGGTGCCAACTGGTGAATTCCAACGCGCTTGGCAACACGAGATTACGGACTGGCGCCGTAATTTGCCTGACCTCTCCTTGCATTTTCACGTAAGCCAATGGGTCATTGCACGGCGTGCACTTGAACATGCTTACATTGATGACAAGACTTACTGGACCTTCTATCGAGAAGTCCTAACTGCATTCAACAAGAAAAAGAAAGACCAAGCAGGAGGACCTTCTTATTACCAACTCATCAATACCCGATACAGCCGTAAATTGGCGAGTGCGGTAGCCAGTGAAGCGCTAAGCGGACGCATGCTGTTTCGTGATGCTCAGCATCTCATAGGCGTAAAACCAGATAACCTGAAAAGCTTTGCTGAAAAGGTGCTCAATTGGTGATTTATCTTTTGGATGCGAACTCTTTCATTGAGGCCAAACTGAGGCATTATCGGATGAGGGTTGTTCCGGCTTATTGGGAGTGGCTTCTGAAGCCTCATAAAAGGTTCCAGCTGCAAAGTATCGATCAGGTCTACAATGAACTCACGCACTCCAGCAAGAAAGTTGACGATTTACACTTATGGTCGAAATCTCAAAGGCACTTCTTTCGTGATTCCAAAAGCCAAACTGATCAGGCTAACTTCGCTAAGATTGCTAACTATGTTTCTACTCACTCTCGGTATAAAGCATCTCATAAAACAAAATTTTTAGGTGGTGCAGATCCGTGGTTGATCGCGAAAGCGATGACGTTGGGTGCCACCATTGTGACACATGAAAAACCCGTTGATGAATCGAGCACAAGGGTCAAAATACCTAACGTCGCCAGCGAGTTTAATGTGTCATCCACTGATATTTTCGATGTTTTAGAAGCTTCAGGCGATCAATTTATTCTTTAAGTTTCCCCTCAACGCCGCCTTGCCCGCTTATTGCGGCGCTGCAACCAGATGTAAGTACCGGTGATGGCTAACAGTAAGGGTAGTACGCCGACGAAACTGTACCAAATTTTCACCGCCAGACCGCCCCAGGTGCCGAAGTGCAAACGGCGGAACGAGTCCAGTGTTTTCATCCCCACGCCCTGCTCGTTCAAGTTGTAGGTGCTGAGATAGTCACCGCTGAAAGCATCATAGTTCGAGACGCTACCGTAATTGCTCAACAACGGATTGTCCGTTGGCGCACGGCCAAATACAGTAAACGGCAGTTCCGGTTCGAATGGAAACAGCAAAAAGGTTGGCTTGAAGCCATCAATCCGCTCGCGACTATCGGCTACAATTTCGTCAATATTGACCTGGTCGCTGTACAACCGCTCGGTCATGATGTGGTGCGCCTGACCGCCGCCATGCTCGGTCCACTCTTCGTAGAAAATCAGTCCGTTGTAATACACGCCCGTGATACCTAACACCAGCAACACTGGCGAAGCAAAAGTGCCGGCCATTTTATGCAGATCGCTGAATACCACCAACATGCGCTGATCCCAGCGCAGGGTGAAAAAGCGCGCCCAGAAACGGCGGTAAATAATCAGACCCGATATGCCCATAAACAGCAGAAACAGACCTAGCGTAAAGCCTATGAGCAAGCCCAAATGCTCGGTGGCGAAACTAAAATCGAGCCATCCCAGGTCGTTCAACAATAAGGTGTAGTGCAGCTCGACCAGCCAGTCGGTCAGATAATGACTGGGTTCAGTGGGTTGGCTTTGCAACTGACCGGTATAAGGGTTCAAATGAACCTTATGCCAGATATCAGTGCCTTCTTTAATCATGAACACACGGTCCGCTTCGTCGTGACCGGCGGGGAAGATTTCCCAGCTACCAATTTCGAAATTAGGCAGCTGTTCGTTGATGCGATCTTTCAAGGTATCAAGGGGCAAGCGCGGCGCCGTAGTAGCTTCCAGGGTCGCGACTTCCGGCAGCAGTACGCTGTCGATTTCTTTTTTGAAAACCAGAATACTTCCGGTCAGGCAAATAACCAGAAAGGGGATCATAAAAATGATCCCCATCCAGCCATGCCACTTGTGCAGTGATTTACGCATGCTCATAGCGGTAGGATTCGTCCTTAAAATGCGTAGGTCAGGTTCGCCGAGTAGTTACGCTCAGCACCGTAATACCCTTGTGCCCACAACAAGCTGTTCAGGTATTTCTCGTCCGTGGCATTGTTAACGTTCACGCTCACTAACACCGCGTCATTCACCTGATAGCTCGCCATCAGGTTCAGGCGGCCGTATGCGTCCTGAGTGGTAACAATGGTTTCACCGGCGTTGGCATAAGACGGCCCCACGGTACCTTGTACGCGCGAGATTTTGTCCTGCCAGATGTAGGTCGCGCCCAGTTTCAACTTGTCCATCGCCGCCGGACGGTAGGTCAATGAGCTGCGGAATAAGTTTTCCGGGGTGTAATCCTCGACCAGTTGGTCGCCGTCAATTTGAAACGAGGTGATGGCTACGTTGCCTTGTAAACCAGGGAGGATTTCACCAGCGAGCTCCACCTCGAAACCTTTACTTTCGATACCATCAACAGCACGGTAAATCGGCTCAGGTACTCCTGTTTCAGGGTTCACCGATTCACCTGCGCCGACGCCTAAGTTTTCCTGCTGTACATTGAAGTACGCAGCAGACAACAATGCGGCACCCTCGAATAAATCTGTTTTGAAACCGACTTCGCTGCTTTTGCCGGTCAATGCTGGCAAGCGTTCGAAGTTTTCGTCACGTAAATTCTGCGCCATGAAGGTTTCAGTGTAAGAACCATAGGCCGTTACCGCGTCCGTCAGGGCGTAAGTTAAACCAAAATAAGGCACGAACTTACTTTCGTCGCGCGAGTTATCCACGCCGTAGCCAAAGCCTTGGGTTTCGAAAGTGTTGTAACGACCGCCGGCCAGAACTTTTAAATCATCGGTCAGCGAGAAGCGCGCCTGAGCGTAAACTGCCCGTTGTGTGTTTTCGATATCGCTGCCAGCTAAACCATCGGTGAATTCCGGAAATGGTGTGTTACCGGTCCAATCTTCTAACGCTGGCAGGGCCGGGAAGCCATTGCCCGTATGGAAGTCATACAAGCTGGTATCGATGTAGTCCAGACGCGCGTAGCTAGCACCTACAACCACCTGGTGCTCTTTACCAAAGGCGCTGAAATTACCGTTTACGTAGGCATCAATGGTATCTTGTTTGTCGTCCAGGTCATACTCACTGGCATAGCCGATAAGGCCCAGACCTGTTTCCGGATCTAAGCCGGTAGCAGGATCAGGCAAGTAGGTGTAGAACAAATGACTGTCTTCGTCGGTACGTACGCGATTGTACGCTACACGCAGGCTCCAATGGTTGTTCAGGGCAGTCTCAAAGTCGATGAAGCTGCGGCTTTCTTTGACGTTCCACTCAGACCAATCGGCTGCAATATTGGTGCTGCGGTCGAAATTCGTTGGTGTGCCATCGCCATAATACAGGGTCAAGGCGCCCCACAGGTTGCCGTCGGTTTCGCTGTTGGTTTCGCTGTGACCGAAGGTGATCAGGGTGTTGTTGGTTGGTGCATAGTCAGCCACCGCATAAAATACCTGGCTCTTGTTCGCATAGCGATCTAGGTAAGACTCGCGGTCATCGGCAACCACCACTGCGCGTACGCGGAAGGCATCGTTGACTACTGCTGAGTAGTCGCCTTCTAGACGGAAGCTGCTCCATGAACCTGCAGTTGCGCTTACGTAACCCTGAGTTTCGCTCTTCGGACGCTTGCGTACCAGGTTGACCGTCGCTGAAGGACTACCGATACCGGTCATCACGCCATTCGCGCCATGAACAATTTCAATGCGCTCATATAAAGCTGCATCGACGCGACCATGGGTGTTGTCATTGATCAGGGGCAGCCCCAGGCCGTCGACCTGGAAGTTATTGACGGCAAAACCGCGCGAGGTGAAGTAGGTGCGGTCGCTTTCGACTTGCTCAACGTTGATCGTGGCTGAGTTTTCCAGCGCACTATTGAGATCGTTAAGGGCGAAATCCTTCATTTTCTCCGCAGTGATCACCGTCACGGATTGCGGGGTTTCTTTGATGCTAAGTTCCAGCCTTGAAGCAGACTGTTGTTCCTTCGACAAATAGCCACTTTGCTGCTCGCCACGAATTTCCAGACGCTCCATGGCTTCGATGGTTTGCATTTCGACTGCGAACGCTTGGGGGGTGAGGGCAAGACTTACGGCTACGGCAACACGAGACAGAATTTTCACAACAAGATCCTCTTCGGCATTGTTCTAAATAAATAATGCCGGCGATCTTAATGCAAATGCGAATAGTTCGCAATACCGTTAATGCGCTTTTGGAATGATTCTTTTCAATTTTTCGATATCGCCCTCGGCAACGCCCTCACGCGCCATGTAAGTCGGCCATTCCATCACAAGCTCTTGCACCTGCGCGAGCAGCCGGCGACCTTTGAAATCTTGCAATCCGAAGCGACTTACTTGCGAAAGCAGGTTTGAAACGGAACCCTCGCGTCCCTGCTCGCCAATACCGAGCGCATGTTGTCGCGTTGCACTAGTGGGCAAGACATCGTAAGCGGGCGCAAGGTGCCATAATCCTTCCTCACGTTTAGTTCGCAGCGGATAAAGCCAGGCATGGTTGCGCGCATGATCATCCGTATTACCAATCAGTACGTTAAACACCATGCGTTGAAACAGCTCCGTCGCGTCGCTCGCTACGGCACTGTGCTGGCGTAACAGTTCAGCCAGCTGCCCGTAGCTGTACCATGTGGTTAGGCTACGCTGGTTGACCGCGCCCTCAGATAACAAGCTATTTGCGCTTACAAAATGATGGCTTACTTGCTGCTGTTCACGGTCGAAGCGTTTCACCATGAGTACGTCCTCACCGTTCTCACTAGTGATAACTGTTGTGTCTGCTACGCGAACGCCATCGAGCTCTGCCAGCATGCGCATAGTTGCGTGCTCAACACGGGCAACATTGTAGAGATCGTCAGGTTTGTTGAATTTTACGAGGTATTCTTGACCATCATGGGTTAATAGTGTTTTCGGTCGTGCACCGCCCATTGATGAACCAAAAATAAAGGCTTGTTTGACCTCCTCGGAAATGTTTTCATCCGCGATAATCGCGTTTTTACCTTGCAACAATAAGCCTAGGTCCGCCATAGAATTGGGTGAGCGCTTTGCTTTAGTTTTTTCTCTTGAAAGGCTGAAGCTTAAAGCGCCAACACCCATGGCAGCGCCCACGATCAAAAACTCCAGCTCATTTCGCGGCTGGCTCTTGTGTAACTGCAGAATCAACTTCCGACCCCAGGTATCGGCACCCGCATCACTAAGTACGCCGAAGATGCCACGTTGCAACGTACAGACATGCTCGACCTCGGTAAGTGGTAAGTGCAACGGATCAAGCGCAAATGCATCCGCCCGCGCTAAGTACGAGCGACCATAAACAAAACGTCCTGTATCGGTAAAGGGATCGAGCTCGAAACGGCCGCAAATGACGGGTTCCTCGTCCAGCCCCTCAATGAACACGTAGGCGCTAGAAATCATTGTCTAACCCTTGTTTTCCCACACTGCTCTTGCGTTCGGGTAAATGGCCAGCGGCCCTGACTTTTTCGTCGGCAAGTTTGACAAAGTCGTGCAACTGACCCAGTACAGCTAATGCGGTAAATATGGTTTCTGAATTGACGGGCTGACCTTGCTCAATACGAGTCAAGGTACGTTGACTACAGCCAATGCGCATCGCAAGTTCACGCTGGTCCATGCGCTGGGCGCGATGGCGTTTAATTAACTCACCCAGTAATTGATGAAGTTCATCGACAGCTTTCATGTTGCGTTACTCTGGTGGTATTTCATTTTATTATAGTAATTTATGGCGTATTAGCAATTAATTCGCCATATTTTGCATATCTGATAGGTGTCAGTTTCATCAAGCTACAAAAAAGCCGCACAGGTTGTGAAACGCTGTGCGGCTTCTATTTTCCGTTCAGTTCAGGCGATTAGCTTTGCTTTTCAGCGATGTAATCGTTAACGAACTGCTCAAGAATATTCAGCGGTACCGGACCATTGCGGAGTACGACATCGTGGAACTCACGAATATCGAACTTATCGCCGAGCTCGGATTTGGCTTTCTCACGCAGCTCAATGATCTTGTTCATACCAATTTTGTAGGCTGTTGCCTGGCTTGGCATGACAATGTGACGCTCAACCATTTTCACAGCATCGGATTTCGCGTTTGGCGTGTTCGTCACGTAGAAATCGATACCTTCTTCACGGGTCCATTTCTTGTCATGGATACCGGTGTCGACCACCAGACGTACTGCACGCCATAGCTCCATCGCTAAGCGACCGAAGTCTGAGTACGGGTCTTCATAAAAACCGTATTCTTTTGGCAGAAACTCGGTGTACAGGCCCCAACCTTCAGAGTAGGCGGTATAACGGCCGAATTTACGGAACGATGGGATACCTTCCAGCTCTTGCTGAATGGCGATCTGCATGTGGTGACCTGGAATACCTTCGTGGTAAGCCAGCGCTTCCATCTGGTAGGTCGGCATGGCCGCCATGTCATACAGGTTCGCGTAGTAAATCCCTGGACGGGTGCCATCCATTGACGGCTGCTGATAGAAGGCTTTACCGGCAGATTTCTCGCGGAAAGGTTCGACCGCTTTGACGATCATGTCGGCTTCAGGCTTGGTCAGGAACAGTTCGTCGAGACGACCGCGCATGCTGTCGATGAAAGCGGTCGCTTCATCCATGTAGCGCTTACGACCTTCTGGCGTTGACGGGTAGATGAAGTCTTCGTTGTTACGCATGTACACGAAGAACTCTTGCAGGGTACCTTCGTAGCCCACTTTTTCCATGATCACGCGCATTTCGTCGTGGATCCGCGCGACTTCGCTCAGGCCTATCTCGTGGATCTCATCAGCAGTTAAGTCAGTGGTGGTGGTGCGCTTCAGTGCGTTATTGTAGAAGGCTTCACCATCAGGCAGTTTCCAGGCACCGTCTTTGGTGGTTGCTTGCTCTTCAAGGTCTTCAACCACGGAGATCAGATTTTCAAAAGCTGGCTTGACTGATTGCAGCATAGCCTGCTCGGCTGCGCTCATCAGCTCGTTGTACTGGCTCTCATCGATATCAAGCTCAGCCACTTTTTTGGTGAAATCTGCCCACAATGCACTGGCTTCGCCGTCATCGAAAGGCGCACCGGTAATGATGTTCTTGCTGTCGCTGATCACATACGGATAAACAAATTTCGGTGCAATAATGCCTTTTTCAGCGCGCACCCGCAGATTTTCTGCTAACTGATCAAACAAACCTGTTAAACCGTTCAGACGGGCGATGTAGTCTTCTGCATCGTCCACTTCCTCGATGCCGTGCTGGTTGATAAGCAACGACGCAACGCTTGAGTGCATGCCAAACATCTGATTCACAGGGTAGTTATGATGGCGCCATTTGAAATCTTCGATGTCATGTTCAAGCTGCTGCTTCATCAGCATCCAGCTGATGCGGGTCTGTTCATTGAGTTTAGCTTCGTCAATGGCCATGACCTTGGCGAGATTCTCTTTTTGCAGGGCTAAATCTTCCTGCGCGCGTTCTTCAGAGATATCGTCCCACTTGTCCTGGTCTTCTTTAATGCCAAGATACGACTGAAACATCGGGCTGCGCATAACACTTTGCATGAAAATGTCTTCAAACAGCTGATTGGCTTTTTCCGATTCTGTCTGCTGTGTTTCTTGCTGAGTGCTTGTTTCAGCAGCTGCAGTTTGCGTGGTTTCAGCGGCAGTAGTGGCGTCGCCTTTCGGGGCTTCTGAGCATGCGCTCGTCATGAGTACTAGCGAGACCGCTAGCGCAATGCGTTTATATTCAAACATAGTTCTCTTTCCTGTCGTTATCTAGAGTTATCTAGCCTTGATAACCCTTGTGACGCAAGATGTCAACGCGCGGGAGACCGAAGGGCCAATCGGAGGGGCAAGTGACCGCATCTTAAGGCCGGTTGCGTTTAAGTTAGGGCCGAGTAAGTCGATAGCGCGTGCTACGCCCGCCGCCCGGCAATTTTTCGAGCATTTGCTGCTCCAGCAACTCCGTCAAATGCCGGGTCGCCGTAGCCTTACTCACTGATGTCACACGTTGATAGTGAGTTGCTTCTAATCTCTTATAGTACTCCGCACGGTGCGCGAGAATCGCCTCAGACATAGCGAATAACCGAATACCCTGCTGGTCTGCCTGCGTCAGTGCACGGTCGGTGAGCGCTCGCGTGATGCGTCCATTCCCATCTTCAAATGGATGAATTGTCACAAACCACACATGCGTCAATGCAGCCCGGAGCAGCGGGTCGAGTGCCTGATCTTGCTGTGACCGATTGAACCATGCGATAAATGTTTTGAGTTCTTTATCGATGCGTTTGCGCGGTGGAGCTTCAAAATGAACTTTGGGGCGTGTCAGCGGACCCGACACAAGTGGCTCAATGAGCCGAATACTGACAATATTCGGCTCATAATATGATTTGAATATTAGATGCTTTTGGCTCACAGCGCAATTTTTGCGTAGTGAGACTAAGGTAACTCGTGCTTCCCCAACTCCGCGCCGCTTAACCGCACGAGTTAGCGCCTGACCTTTCAGGCAAACTGCCATACAATAGGCGCATGATAACGAATTCATTGATACGCCCTTTCATGCACCTGTGCTGCCCACTCGATGGGGAGCCATTGACGCTTGCGGATAAAACCTGGCGCTGCACCAGCGGGCACAGCTTTGATGTCGCGAAGCAAGGTTACGTGAACCTGCTGCCGGTGCAGAACAAACGTTCGAAAGATCCGGGTGACAGTAAAGCTATGGTGCAGGCACGGGCGGATTTTCTCGCTGGCGGATTTTATCAGCCGTTGGCCGAGGAACTTGCGGCCACGGTGTTACGGGGTAACCCAAGCGCCGTGTTGGATGCCGGTTGTGGCGAAGGCTATTACTTACGGCATCTGCTGGATGCAGCTGAGGGCTCAGATTGTGATCTTGAAGTTGCCGCGCTCGATATCTCCAAGTGGGCGGTGCTTGCCGCAGCGAAACAAGACAAGCGCGCCACTTGGATGGTGGCCTCGAATAGCCAGATCCCTATCGCAGCTAAGAGCATTGGTGCGCTTTTATGCGTGTTTGGCTTTCCGGTCAGCGGCGAGTTTCAGCGCGTACTGAAGCCAGGCGGGCGATTGGTGATGGTGGACCCCGCGGCGGATCATCTAAGCGAACTCAAGCAGGTTATTTATTCCGAGGTGAAAGCCAAACCGTACCAGCTACCTGTGTCGACGGACGCCTGGGAGCTGGTGTCGGAACAGCGAATTACATTCTCCGTTCATCTGCCGACAAACGAGGCCATCCGCCAACTACTGACCATGACCCCGCATTTGTACCGCGCCAGCAGCGACGGTCGTGCCCGCGCTGAGGCATTAACTGAACTGACCGTGACAGTCGATGTCTGGTTGCGGGAGTTTACTGCTCGCTGACAAATCAGTCGCAGATGCCATTTGCCGGTGCGCAAGAAAAAGGGAGCTCTGTTGCCATAGCTCCCTTTCTTAACCTTTTTAAAGTGCCGCGAAACGGCCCCATTTATTGATGCGATAGATACAGCGCATTACGAAGCATGCGTGCTTCAGAGTAATCAATCACACCATCACTCACTAAGTTGTAGGCGACTTGCTTCTCGCAGTGCGAAGGTCCGCTGTACACCGGCTGGAACCAGCCCCATGGCGAAGTCGGCGCGGCGGCTTCTTCAGCCTCGCACTTAGCATAGTGGTCCATAATGGAGCAGCCGTTGGCATCGACATAATTCTGCACACCCGAATCAATAGCACCAAACATCGTATTCGGGTCTAGCAGTGAAGCAGGACAGGTGTCGAGCGTATCTGCAACGCCATCGCCGTCCGCATCCTGAATAAAGTAGCGCAGCGTGTGAACACCAACATACACCCACGACTCATTAAATCCGGCGCCATTGTCAATGATCAGAAGACTTTCATAAGCATCTGGTTCGTTGAGAATTTCCTGAAACCGAGGGAACGCAGTCAATTGAGAAAAGATCGTGGTACGCACGTTATCCTGAATATTAAAGTACGCAAGATAACTCTCATTGTTCAACGAGTAGCCTAACGTGTTGTAAGAATAGGTTTGATTATCCGTTTCAAATGATCCAGACAAATTGCCCGGTTGCGCTAGTGGAGTCAGTTCGTAGGGCGAAGGCAGTCCAAAGTTGACTGGATTTCCCTGTGCGTCACGAAACTCATAGGTCACGCGAATCAGATTTCCATTATAGGTAAAACCAGTTGCTGATGAGCCACTCAAGGGTATCGAGGTATCATAAGTAAAATTCACCGTAACCGACGTTGCCGACGAAGCACCTATAGTTCCATCAGCAGTGTAAATATCACCAATGAATTCGCCTGATAGTTCCTGTGCATTAAGGGATAAGCTGAATAGTCCTCCAGCAATTAGCAGTAATGTTTTTTTAGTATTCATTTTGAGCAACCTTTTATCTGGGGGGTAGGAGTAACTTATAGTCACTGTCTAAAAATTAGACAATATGCCGATGCTCATACTCCTCACCTCTAACCCGGGCTCTCGCTAAAATACTATTCTGGTAGGATCTGAGACCTCACGACGCCTTGTGGACCCTCAGCGGGATATCCTCCGGCGCCTGCAAAAGCGGGTCGAGCTCCTCGGCTTTGCTGGTAAGCCAGAACTTCACCTCATTCGGACGCACTAACAACGGCATGCGATGGTGATACTCAAGGCACTGCGGCGTTGGCGCTGTGGTTAAGGTCACCAGGCGGTTCTCGCCATCAGTCATCGGGAAATAAAGACCGGTCATGTAAAAGGGTTGCTCATCGGGATGAGTAAAGAGGTACTTGGTTTTCTTCGACTGTCCCGCTTCGGCTTTCCATTCGTACCAGCCACTGCAGGGAACGACGCAGCGATGTAGCTTAAAGGCCGCTTTGAAGGTCGGCTTGGAGGCAACGGTTTCCGTCTTCGCATTAATTAAGGGCCGCTTCGCCCACTGCGGCTGAATGCCCCAGGTTGAGCTGAGCTGTTGCAGCTCTTGCTCATACGCCACAATCTCTACCTGCTGCGTCGGCCGCAGATCACGGTTGGTTCTGGTATGGAAATCAAGCCCCAGCTGCTCGCTGACAAAGCGCGTCAGCTGGTGGTCGTTTATGTCTAGCCTTCCGCACATGGTTTACTCGACAGTCAGATCTTCTTATTGATTAAACTTCGGCATTTGGTCGCGAGATTCTTATAGAAAACAGATGGGTTCCCAGCTACTAGAAATCACGAACCGTATTACTATCCTGGGTCATCAACGCCATTAAGCGTGGATGTACAAAGAGCTTTTCCTTCCCTACAACCTCTTCTTGTAAAACACCAATATCAACCAACTGCTTTAAATAGATTGAAGCGGTTTGTCGTTTGGCAATATCGCGTTCAACCAGATTGCTTATCCGACAATAGGGCTGCTCGAAAATAACTTGAACAAGTTCATAGCTGTATATTTTGGGGAGTTGTTCCCGAATATACTCTGTTGTGGTTGCCATCAGCGCTTTTATGGCTGCAATTTTCTCGCAAGTCCATTTTGCAGTTTGTTCGACGCCTTCCAACATGAATACTAGCCACTCTTCCCACTGTTGCTCGCGGGTAACCTTATTCAGTAGACGATAGTAATCCTGCTTGTTATGAACGATAAATCGGCTCAAGTACAGTATTGGCAATGTTAACAAGTTTTGCTCAATAAGATACAAAACGTTCAGGATACGGCCGGTTCGCCCATTACCATCATAAAACGGATGGATTGCTTCAAACTGGTAGTGACTCACCGCCATTTTAATGAGCGGATCAAGCCCATCTGCGTCATGTAGAAAGCGTTCCCAGTTAGATAGAAGATTACGAATGACGTCCTCACCTGCTGGTGGGGTGTAAATAACCTCACCCGTCGTCTGATTACCGATAATGGTACCAGCAACCTTGCGGATATCCATTTCGGTGTTCTTAAGCGTACTGCAAATTTCAATCGCTGTAGCAGTGCAAAGCGGCTTTTTGTCTAGTTGCATAAAGCCTTGATATAGAGCAGTTCGATAACGCAATGCTTCCTTCGTCGCATGATCTGCACCGTTATCTTCCTGAGCATACTGAAAAAGCTGATCTGTCGTGGTGACTATGTTTTCAATCTCAGAACTATCTTTTGCTTCAAGTAAGGGTAGCAAGTTGATCAGCATGTCTTGGTTAGGTATCAGCTCACCGGCTGTTTTTAGCTCAGCCACCGCGGCCCTAGCCGAAATACAAGCTTTTAGTACAGACCTTGTCTCCAGAACACCGTGATCAGGTGGCAACAACGGTAATTGATTGAAGGGCTGTTCAGCTTTCCAGTTCATGTTTATATTTCCGTGAAGTATCGACATAAAGTCTGTATAGATGCAGTTTATGTCGTTCAAATCGACATGACAAGGTCACGTGTCGATATTTTATACTTTTATCGACATATAAATAGGAGATAGCGGCTCATTGTGTAATTGCACCGGATCCCGTAGCTGGGATCGGCGTTGGATGTGGGCTGGACCCGCACTAGAAGTGCGGGCTACGTGTGCGCGTTCTCAGCGTTCGGGGATACTTAACTGAACCGCAAATGAAGTGAAGTAAGGCCATTGCTCGGGTAAACGGCTCGGCACGGAACTTCATCGGCCAACGCAAAACCTTTTGTCTTCAACAGCATTTGCTCTACCGCCACCCGGATCTCAAGCCTGGCCAAAGGAGCTCCCTGACAGACATGAATACCTTGTCCCCAAACTAGAGATTCAGCATTATTTCGCTTAATGTTTAACTCATCTGCCTGAGCAAATGCAGCGGGGTCACGATCACCGGCAATCCACATCAGCGTTAAATGCTCACCCTTGGGTATAGACAGCCCTTGGAGCTTAACGTCCTTCGTCGTAACACGGGGATTAGCGACGAGCGGGCCGTCCACCCTGAGAATTTCTTCTATTGCGCAAGGGATTAGTGTCGGATCGCGTCGTAACTGATGTTGCAGTTCGGTGTCCTCAGCAAGGTGCATAAAAACAATGCCCAAACTGCCAGCAACGGTCCCGTGCCCAGCCGTCCAGTTGCGCAGTACACTCACTATTTGATCGTCATCAAGTTGTACGCCGTCCACTGCAGTCTTCAACA
This sequence comes from Pseudidiomarina xizangensis, assembly GCF_052541995.1. NCBI lineage: Bacteria > Pseudomonadati > Pseudomonadota > Gammaproteobacteria > Alteromonadales > Idiomarinaceae > Pseudidiomarina > Pseudidiomarina xizangensis. The sequence continues at coordinate 157,983 of NZ_JBOBQA010000005.1, read as the reverse complement.
GAATGCTTGTAGCATCGCCTTGCTCGCAGCGTGATCCACGTCGCGCTTTCAGATTGGTCTTAACGTGGTCGGAAAATTCATCTGCCAGATTCTTGCCCGCAACCGGGTCTTGCTCAAAGGCTGCTTTCAAGCTGTCTTGTACCCAGCTATCAAGATACACCCACTGCTTTTCGGGCCAACCAAGTAACGCACACAGCGCCTTCAAGCTAAAAGGGTTAACGAAAGCGGAGATCATTTCAACCTTATCTCCGGTGCGCACCGATTCAAGCAGATCGACAGCAATTTTGCGCGCCTGCGGCTCTAACCTGCTCATCTGTTCATTTTTGAAGTTGCCATCTAGGGCTTCCCGGTATTGGCCGTGAACTGGAGGGTCCATTCCGTTCGGAATAGCCAGGAACTCCGATACGTTGCTATAGGTCTGCGGGTCTGCGAGGACCGCAACTATGTCCTCATGACGAAACAACGACCAACCCATAAGTTTGCTGTGAGCTACCGGACAGCGCTCCCGCATCTCATCGTATAATTGTCGTTGATCTCGTTGATTCACTTGTTCAAGTGGATCCCAATCATTCAGCGGTTCGTCTTTCATTAGATGGTTCTCACTGTAGCGAAGCTTGATTGAAGCAAACGGAATAAACCAGAACTCATTGGGGGCAGCTACGAATTCTGAAATCTTACCAACGCAACTAGCATTGGTAAGATTCATTCTAGTAACTGAAATGGCCTTGGTCTGTGCGCTGAGACTCATACGCTTGGTGATGAGGTTTTGAAATACTCAGGCAAGCACTCTATTCGCGCTTTTACACTCTTATGCGTATAAAAGCGTGTTCTAGCGGTTTCTGGCATTTTATGCCTAGTGTAAGAAACCTACCCCATCGTGCTTAAAATATCTGCATGTAGGATATTAATCCTATTTCTCCCATAAAAATGGGAATACAGCCCCACTTTATTCTTCATGTTAGTTGATTAATTAGACAGGTTGGACTATATTCCTATTAATTATTCAATAGTGGGAACATAGTCCCTATAGTTGGTGTTATGTCTAAGCGTGATTTACACAATGTACTGTTTCCGAAGCAGCGAAAAATCCTTGCCCATTTCGGTGAGGACTTATTGTTAGCTATGAAGCGACGTGGTTTTACTAAGAAACTAGTGTGTGAGCGAACGGGCTTTGATCATAAAACCGTGAACAAAGTTTTCGCAGGAGATCCGGGGGTTGCCATAGGCACTTACTTGAAGATCATGGCTGTGCTTGGAATGGAGAGAAACTTTGCAGAAATGGCCGCTCACGACGAAGTAGGTATCAAGCTGCAAAACATGAAATTGCTGGAAGGTTCGAAATGAGCCGTGAAATCGTCGAAGTCTATGCCGACTGGCATCCAATTGAAGAACCACTGCTAGTGGGGCAACTTGCTTACAGTGACTCAAGCCGAGGCGGCGTGTTTAGTTTTGCGTACAATAAAGCATTTCTAACCTCAGCGTATCGCTTGCAAATAGACCCAATGTTGACACTTCACTCAGGTGAGCTTTACAACGACGAAGCTGATAAAAACTTCCGTGCATTTTTAGATTCATCCCCCGATAGGTGGGGCCGTATTTTGATGCAACGCCGTGCGGCTATTGAAGCGCGAAAGGGCATTCGAGCAACGAGTCGATTAAGCGAATTGGATTATTTGCTAGGCGTACATGATTCGTACCGAATGGGAGGGATCCGATTTAAGCGAGCTGGATCGGATGCTTTTTTGGATGACAATGCTGAGTTTTCTGCACCGCCAATGGCTTCGTTACGTGAGTTAGAGTACGCCGCCATGCAGATTGAAAAAGACGATAACATTGGCAGTGATGAGTACTATCGCTGGTTAAAAATGCTTATTGCGCCTGGTTCATCATTAGGCGGGGCGCGGCCTAAGGCTTGTGTGACTGATGAACAAAATCATTTATGGATAGCTAAGTTTCCCAATTTAAACGACACCCACGATGTGGGTGCGTGGGAGATGGTCTGTTATGAGTTGGCTTTGCTGGCGGGTGTTGACATGTTTCCAAGTGAGATCAGGCAGTTTTCATCACAGCACCATACCTTTTTAACAAAACGCTTTGACCGCCAAGGAGAGCAGCGGCTACATTTCTCATCGGCCATGACCCAGCTGCACTACTATGATGGTGAACAATCTCAAGGTGCCAGCTACTTAGAGATTGCGGAGTTTCTTTCCATACAGGGCGCGCAAACAGAAGTTGACTTAGCACAATTATGGCGTCGTATTGTCTTTAATATTGCGGTGTCTAATACGGATGACCACCTGCGTAACCATGGTTTTTTACTGACTAAGAATGGCTGGAAATTATCACCTGCTTATGATTTAAACCCCATCGTTGGTAAGCATGGCCTACACCTGAATATTACGGATAATGATAACGCCTTAGACTACGACTTAGCCTTTGAAGTAAAGGACTTCTTTCGGCTTTCTCAAACCCATGCCACTCAAATTTACGACGAAGTGCTGAATGCGGTTATGCAATGGCAAGCCGTTGCTAAGCGATTAGGGATCAGCCGAGCAGAGCAAGCCATGAAAGAGTCTGCGTTTAATGTTTAATGAGCTTGAAGAAGCTCTGGGGCCAACCGCTGGCGAAGTCGTTGAAGAGCAAGCCATCACTTATACCCGCAAAAATCTTCTCCGCCCGCGCATTGATGGATCACTGCCAACACCAGACTAATTATTAATTGATGCTGTGTTCGCGGCGGGCCTCGATTTGCGCCGCGGGTAACTCGCCGCCGACGATCGGCTCAAGCGCAAACTGCACTTTAGGAATCAGCGCTTTGAATTCAGCCAGCATGGTTTTTCCGTTCACCGTTTCATTAAACACCAACGTCACCCGCAAACTTTCAGGGAACTTCGCATAGTCGACGGTGTGAGTGAGCCATTCAAAACCGCTGCAGGTAGGTTTCGCCGCTTCGCAGACAGCGGTCAGCTCGCGGACGATATCACGCTCTAGCTTTTTGTCGGTTTTGCGCATCGGTGTGGCTCCTAGGGTTAGTAATTCCGATTTTCGGGCGATTACAATTTGAGAACTGAGGCGAGAACGGCGGGCTGGACCCGTAGTAGAACTACGGGCTACGTGTGTACGTATTTGCCAGTGTGCGCGGGCGCCAAGTATTATTCGATGTTCTGGATCTGCTCCCGCATCTGCTCAATCAGCACCTTCAGTTCGACGGCGGCGGTGGTGATGTCGGTGTTGATGGACTTGGAGCCGAGGGTGTTCGCTTCGCGGTTGAATTCTTGCATCATGAAGTCGAGGCGGCGGCCGCAGGCTCCGCCTTTGCGCAGGATTTTGCGGGTTTCGACGACGTGGGTATCGAGGCGATCGAGTTCTTCGGCAACGTCGGTTTTTTGCGCCAGCATCACCATTTCGCTTTCCAGGCGCTGTGGGTCCAGTTCAACCTTGGCATCCTCCAGCCGGGTGAGTAAACGTTCACGTTGCCATTCGAGTACTTCTGGCATGCGCTTGCGTACGAACGCAGCTTGCTCGGCTACGCCTTCTAAACGCTCTTCGATCAGCTGCTCCAGCGCCTTACCTTCGCTTGCACGGTTATCGATAAATTCAGCAACAGCGGTATCAAACGCGCTTTTCACGTCCGCCTGAATCGCATCCATATCGTCTTCGCTTTGGGCGACCACGCCTGGCCAGCGCAACACGTCGAGCGGGTTCAGGTAAGACGACGAGCTTTGGTTGGAGATCCAATTGGCACTGGAGATCACGCTTTTCGCTAACTCTTCGTTCAGTTGCAAGCCGCCTTCAACTTTCTGTTCGATGTTGAGGCGCAGGTTGCACTCCACTTTGCCGCGCTGCAGTTGCTTGCGCAGTTTCTCGCGCAGCATGTTCTCCATCGAACGAAACTGCTCAGGCAAACGGAAATAGGTTTCTAAAAAACGTTGATTCACTGAACGCAGTTCCCACGTCGCTGTACCCCATTCGGCTTTCAGTTCGTGGCGCGCGTATCCGGTCATGCTTTGGATCATAATGATGCTCTCTTAACTTGAATTGACGCTAGTTTAGCATTGTTTGGCGCAAGGCAAAATTTAGCTCGCAACAACATTAGCAAAAGACCTATAAAGTTTGACGTTCGTTGTTTCTCAGCAAAAGTGATTGAATGGATCACTTATAAATAATTATCATCAGGTGATATTCGCATGGATGTGGATTATACTCTTGAAACGTTGTTGGACTTAGACGGTGAAGTTATCTATCAGGAACTTGGTTACTGGATTCTTATTGAAGCACGGGCTGTCAGTTCAAATGATCGCGTTCCTCATGGAATTAAGTACTCGCTTACGCTCCACGACATGCAGGGGAAGCGCGTACTCGGAATGGATAACGCGCACCCAATAAAGAAAGCAACTGCGTTCGGGAAAGCACCCGAGTACAGCGATCACATACATACGGCGAATGGAAATATCATTCCCTATAATTTTATCAACGCCGGCAAGCTACTCGAGGACTTCTTCGATTTAGCTGATGCGTTCATGAAGGAGATGCATTAATGTCAATTCTACATATTGGTGTTAAACCACAGCTTGAAATTCGTGCACGTCTCATTGCTATTGCAAAGGGTGAAATTAAGCCAACAAAAGATGAACCACGAGTGTGGTTTCCCTCAATTCGGTCGCTTGCCGAGGTTTTGTCTGATCAAAATCGCGAATTGCTAAAAATGATCGCTGAAAAAGAACCTCAATCATTGAAAGAGCTAGCTACACTCTCAGGCCGCGCACCCAGCAATCTCTCGCGCTCGTTAAAAACGATGTCGCATTACGGCTTGGTGAAAATGGAAAAGCATGAGAAGTCTGTAAGGCCAATAGCAGTAGCAACAGAATTTCAAATCCACATCTGATATAATCGCCGCCCAAATTACTTAAAGCTTATTTCCAGTTAAAGGAGCCAGCCCATGCGTCCAAGTGGTCGTACTGCCCAGCAAATTCGTCCGGTGACCATTACCCGCAACTACACCTGCCACGCCGAAGGCTCGGTGCTGATTGAGTTCGGCGACACCAAGGTGTTGTGCACCGCCAGCGTGGTGAAAGGTGTGCCGCGGTTCCTTAAAGGTAAAGGCCAGGGCTGGGTGACGGCGGAATACGGTATGTTGCCGCGCTCGACCCATACCCGTATGGATCGCGAAGCTGCGCGTGGTAAGCAGGGCGGTCGTACTGTTGAGATTCAACGCTTAATTGGCCGTTCGCTGCGCTCGTGTGTTGACCTGGCTGCGCTGGGTGAGAACAGCATCACCATCGACTGCGATGTGTTGCAGGCTGATGGCGGTACGCGCACCGCATCGATCACTGGTGCTTGTGTGGCGCTGGTCGATGCACTGAACTGGATGCGCAAACAAGGCATGGTCAAAACCAATCCGCTGAAAGGTTTGGTCGCGGCAATTTCCGTCGGTATTTACAACGGTCACGCCGTTGCTGATTTGGACTATCCGGAAGATTCCAAAGCCGAGACCGACATGAACGTGGTCATGACCGAAGCTGGTAAGCTGATCGAAGTGCAAGGCACCGCCGAAGGCGAACCTTTCTCGTTCGATGAGATGAACGAAATGCTCGAGCTCGCGCGCCATGCCATCCGCGAACTCATGGAACTACAAAAACAAGCTTTAGCTTAATTTGTAGCCCGTAGTTCTACTACGGGGTTAGTCAGCAGATGACGCGAAAATACGCAATAAAATGACATCGCCTTTGCGGATAGTCTGACCCGTACTAGAAGTACGGGCTACGGGTACGGGTACGAGGTAACCATGAAAAAATACCAAAAAGATTTCATTGCCTTCGCCATTGAACGTGGCGTTTTAAAATTCGGTGAATTCACGCTGAAGTCCGGGCGTACCAGCCCTTACTTCTTTAATGCCGGTTTATTCAACAAGGGCGCAGACTTGGCGCGCCTGGGGCGTTTCTACGCGGCAGCGTTGCAAGACAGCGATGTTGACTACGACGTGCTCTTCGGCCCGGCTTACAAAGGCATTCCCATTGCCACGGCCGCAGCCATTGCGTTGTACGACACCTATCAAAAAGACGTGCCTTACTGCTTCAATCGCAAAGAAAAGAAAGATCACGGCGAAGGCGGCAACTTAGTGGGCTCACCGCTTAAAGGCAAGATCATGTTGGTCGACGATGTGATCACCGCAGGCACGGCCATTCGCGAATCTATGGAAATCGTCAAGGCCAACAATGCCGAGTTAGCGGGAGTCTTGATTGCGCTCGACCGCCAGGAAAAAGGTCAGAGCGAGCTCAGTGCCATTCAGGAAGTTGAGCAGGACTTTAATACCAAAGTGGTCAGCATCGTCAAACTTAACGATGTTATCAGCTACTTAGAAAAAAGCCCCGAGCTGGCTGAGCACCTCGAGGCTGTTACAACGTATCGAGCACAGTACGGCGTCAGCTGACGCCGTACTTCGCCAACTCAATTTAAAACGCTTCCGACGGCACGTATTGCAAGCCAACCCGCGCATTCACAACCTGACATTCAGCACCGGCTTTTTTCGTGGTCACCCCGTCACCGCCAACCAGCGTTAACGCAAACTGCTCTTGCTTCACTTCGATGCTGTTGCGATCGTTACACAACAAGCGCAAGGCATCGTACATGCCACGGCCATCAAGGAAGTTCGTGGTCGGATTTTCTTGTACCACCTTGGCCGTGTCCGCCAGACTCACATTGGTGATCTCGTCACCGGCAAAAGTACCGCTTGAACCTGCCATCATGTAATGGAAGCTTGCCGCTACCGCACGTTCGTTTTGCTGCGCGCCGAGGGCAAAGAACACCCCACGTTCGCCAACAACTTTAAAGTCGCCCGACTTCAAATTGACCATCAGCGCTGTTGCCGCATCAATGCCAACTGCCAAAGGCACGCGATTGGTCGCCGCAACACGTAACAAACGGCCGTGACGCCCTTGTTCGCCCACTTGGGTATCAAGGGTTGCCCAACGGAATAAACCAGCGCCACCGAGCGGATGGTAGGTTGCACTATTTTCATTCAAGGCGCGCGGGCAGGTGTCGTCTTTATGACAGCCGTAACCTGGGGCCCGTGCTGAGTGTGCACCATCTTTTAACGCTTCGCGGCTGGTACCGCCCGACAACATGGCTTTACTCGTCAGTACGTTTACTGCCATACCAGCAGCCGCTACCACCAACTGTTCTTCCGCAACACGCTCGGCGATAGCAACGGCAAACGCATTAGGTTCGTTCAATTGGGTTACGAATAACGGCCGTAATAAATCCGCTGAGCCGTCAGCGATAAAAATCGCATCGGCGGTACGCAGCGGTGCTAAAGCATCGCCAGCTTCACAAAATGCCAGTTGCCGCACATGTAAATCGGCATGCACCTTGCCGCGCCGGTAGGCATCCATTTCGCTTTCACGAAACTTATCCAGCTCGGCGCAGGCATCTGCTTCACGCGCCGCCATTACCGCTACATCTAGCGGCAACCATGAGGCATCAGCGCCAGCAGCGGCGAAACTTTGCAGGTAATAATTCACTTTATCCAGGCTGTCGCGCTGACCGGCAGTCAGCACCAACACATGCGGGGTCTCGTCGTCGGCAACTTTAGCTGCCTGCGTTACGACGTGACGCAATAGTTCAGGCTGTACTTTATTTTTGGTCAGCTCCAGGTTCACACCATAGCTCACGTCATCGGGTACCCGCATTTCCAGATAATCGATCATCATATTCCACTCGCCTTCCGACAATTGGTCGTACATATAACGAGTGGCACGACGGGTAAACTCTGCTAAAAAGACCCGCTCGGAAATAACGTCCTGCTTCATGCGGTCATGCAGCAGATCCAGAGCTTCACGCAGATCATCGCGCACATTACGGCGCATCGCTGACCAGTTTTTATCCTCCAGTAGCGGCTCCACGTAGCTGTCGCTGAGGTTTACGTAGCGATCTGAACGCATCGCGTCGCGGTCGATCCAGTCGGTATCGCCGCAGCGCTGCCACGCCATACTGGAACAAACCTCAAGGGGCTGCCCTATGGCGATAAACGGGAAAAAATCACTTTTAGTTGACGCGCCATCCGCAGCAGCGGCCGACGCGGTTACTGAATTTAAACTTGCACTCACCCCTGCAACAATTGCCAGGCATGTGATTAAAATAGACTTACGCATGTACTTACTCCTAACTGACTTGCGTTTATTGTAACAGCTTTTCTTAAGCGACCGAGGTGCTATACTTCCGCGTAATTCAATAGACCCTCATAGAGGCCTTTAAGTTGCATTATTTTCGCACCATCACCGCCGTAGTTCTGGTTGTTACCTGCATGCTGTTCAGTACCTCTGGCTGGGCGCAAGACGAGGAACAACAGCTGCCAGAAGAGCTGGTGTTCCGCGCAGCAGAACCCTCGCCTATTGCTAATTTTGTGGTGCAACTTTTTACCGAAGCTTACGGTAAGTTAGGCATAAACTTACGCTTTGAAGATATGCCACGCAATCGCAGTTTAACCGAGGCCAACAAAGGTCGCATCGCCGGAGAAATGGGTCGTGTCGAGCGTTTACACGACGAATACACCAATTTAGTGCGGGTTGATTTTCCGCTATTTGACTCCGAAGTGGTCATGGTTGCCGACCGGCGCGAGTGCGGTTTGTGTGGTTTTTCTACTATTGAGAGTTTCGCTTATATTGGTGGTACGCAGTCCGTTGAAGAGGTACTCGAGGAAGGCGCAATTGATATGCCGAGAATTAAAGCTGTTAACTTTACCCAACTTGAATTGCTTTATACCAATGACCGCGTCGATGCTATTTTGGTAAATGATTTTGAGGCGGAGCAGTTACAAGCAGTCGATGAGTACACCATTTTCGTGCCCTACAAGCGCAATACCGGCTATCACTTTTTACACCGGAAATACGCCTTTCTGGTACCCAAACTTGAGACGATTCTCACCGATATGCTTAGCAGTGGGCGGGTGCTCGAAATCATCAACGAAAATAGTGCACATATTCGCACTACCCTTGGTTTTGAAAATCCTCCTAACTTCGGCAGCATTCGCTTGTCAGCAGGTTTATGGCCGGAGTACACCAACGCTGACGGTTCCGGCGCCTATTGGGATGTCATGGGGCGGATTTTTGCCCCCGTCGCCACAGATATCGACTTGCACGCCAACACCTTTAGTCGTGCCTACCGTGGACTAGATGACAATCGCTTTGACGCTTTGGTTGGCGCATTAGGTCAACAAACCCCAGATAACACAATCGTGTCACGCAACCACATCGACTTTGACAGTCCACTTTATCTGTTCGCAGCTTCCGAACAAGATATACAAGCAGTGCAAGCCGGTACCATGCAACGTCCGATTTGTCATGTCGCGGGCTACGAATACGAACAACTGCTCTCTGCTGACCTCACCTACTATTCCGCCGATAGTCATCTGGACTGCTTCGCCATGCTCGATATGGGCCGTGTGGGTGCGGTGGTGAGCTATCCGGAGAATGTCCCTGACTGGACCAACTCACCTTATACCATGATAAAATTACGTGACGCGTTGCCGATTCATGTGGCGTTTCAAAAGACGCCACACGGCTATCGTTTGCGCGACTGGTTCGACATTAAGTTTCGCGAAATGGTGGAAACTGGCATCATAAAAGACATCTACACTGATGAAATGATTCAGCGGGCCTACTTGCATTTGAGCTTTGCGCGTAGTGCCAACACCACCATACCGGCCGGGATTCGGGGCACTGCCTGGTGATCAGCGTAAGATAACAAGGACAACCTTTCATGTTCCATATTGCTTTGCATACTCCGGTCATGCCGGCCAATACCGGTAATATTATTCGGCTTACGGCCAACAACGGTTGCCAGTTACATCTAATTGAGCCACTAGGCTTTGATTTTGAAGAGAAAAAACTACGCCGGGCTGGGCTGGACTATCATGATCTCAGCAATATAAAGCGTTACCCGAATTTCGCCGCGTTTAAAGCGGCCATGGGCGAGCGGCCACTATTTGCCTGCACTACCAAGGGTAGTCGCAACTACACTGCAGCCACCTACCCAAACGAGTCGGTACTACTTTTTGGTTCAGAAACCAGTGGTTTACCCGATGCAGTTATGGCCCAGTTCGATAGTGAACATCGGATTCGTATTCCGATGATGCCCAATAACCGCTCGCTTAATCTGGCCAATGCCGTTGCCATCATCAGCTATGAGGCCTGGCGGCAACACGACTTTACCGGAGGCAGTTAAGTGACCGAAGAAAAACCTAAGCCTGTTCGCGACTATGCCTTCTGGGTAAAACTCGCCACCCGCGCTTCGGTAAGTGTCGCGCTGACGTTGATCGTGGTTAAACTGTGGGCTTGGATCAGCACCGATGCGTCGAGCATGTTGGCCTCAGCCACCGACTCCATGCTCGATACGCTGGCCTCGCTATTTACCTTTTTCTCGGTACGTTATGCGCTGCAACCTGCAGACTATGAACATCGCTTTGGTCACGGAAAAGCAGAATCTTTAGCGGCGCTGGTACAATCTGCACTGATAACGGGTTCCGCCATGTTGCTGCTGGTGCACAGCGCGCAGCAATGGTATCAGGGCGGCACCGTGGCCAAACCGGCGCTAGGTATCTACGTATCGATTTTTGCTATCGCGCTGACGCTGGCCTTGGTGTTGTTGCAGCGCTTAGCGATAAAGCACACGCAGTCCAAAGCCATTGCCGCCGATCACCTACATTTTCAGTCGGACTTACTGCTTAACAGCGCGGTTATTGTCGCGCTCGGGTTAAGTGCTTATGGCTGGTACTGGGCAGATAGCGTATTTGCGATTTTGATTGCGATCTACCTGGCATACGGTGCCATCAAAATTGGCTGGGAAGCGTTCCAGGGATTAATGGACCGCGAGCTGCCAGAGCCCGATAAAGAGAAGATCGTCGCAGTGCTTAAAGCCACAAAAGGCATTCATGGTTGGCATGATCTGCGTACCCGCGCTTCAGGGCAGATGCGCTTCATTCAGTGTCATGTTGAACTTGACGACCATCTATCGCTGCGCGCGGCGCACGATATTGCCGACGGCGCCGAGCAAAAACTGCGGGAATTATTTCCGGAAACCGATGTGATTATTCATATGGATCCGCTGTCTGCAGTGCCTGCTCACCCTGGAACCAAGTCAACAACCGAGTAACCACGGGTTCGCGGTAGGTATCACTCTCAATAAAAATCTCATGTTTGGCGCCTGCTACAACCATTACCTGGCTATGTGGGTGCGATAAGGCACAGACAAATTCTTGCTGCGCTCGCCCATCCACCACCGTATCGCCGCCGGCTTGCACCACCAGCACTGGAATATGAATGTCGCCAGCTTCGGCAATCGCCTGTCGGGCAGCACTTAAGGCTTCAGCTATCCAGCGGAAGGTTGGCCCACCCAACTGCGCTTCAGGGTGCTCCTGATAATGCTCGCGAAAGGTCTGGTAACGCGCCAGGCTATGTGACAGTTCATTGTCCTTGAAAGGTGTTTCGACATAGTCACCAGTGCCCGGAAAGTACCAAGCTGTTTGCGGGCTAAGGAGCTGATTTAGTGCCGCCCCGGCGCGCGTTACCGCTACCGCCAACCAGTGCGGGATCCAACCCGTTTGAATACCAAACATTGGCGATGACAACACCGCCGATTTGACGTTATGCGGGTAACGAGCCAAATAAAGCGCTGCGATAGCTCCGCCCATGGAATGGGCAACCAGGTGTACGGGCAGCTCGACGCCGTAATGTTCATTCATATGCTTTTCAGCTTCACGCACGAAGCCCGCGAAATCATCAACAAAATCGTCAAACTCATGCACATGACCATTATGAGGATTGGGCGTTAAACGATCAGAAAATCCCTGCCCCCGGTGATCGATAATTGCCACTGCATAGCCCTGTTGACCCAGTTCCCACACCAGTTCCGGATATTTGATGGCACCTTCAATACGGCCAGGGCTGATCAACACTAAAGCTTTCGCGTTTGGCGGACGTATCAGGTAATAGCACAGATTTATTTCGTGCGGCCGCTGCATATAAAAGCGCTCGGCGTATTCATGCCAATACGGCATCACCGTGTCTTGGTAGAACGCTTGCCATGCAGGTTTGTTATCGTCGTGCACTGCTATGCTCCTATCAAAGGCAGATTGACGGATACCTCCAGGCCGCCATCGGGATGATTCCGTGCCGTTACCGTACCACCTAATACCGCGGCAGCACGCAAACTTAGCGCCATACCCAGACCAACCCCAGCCTTATGATTGCGCGATGGATCAGCACGGTAGAACGGTGTGAACAACTGGCTCAACTGGTCTTCTGGTACGCCCGAGCCATGATCACGAATCACCATAGTGTAATCACTCGCAGTGACCTGGCAACTGATTTCAATACTGTCGTCGGTATACTGCAACGCATTGCGCACCAGGTTCTCGATAACTAATCGCAGCAGTTCTGGGTCGCTTTCGGTAACCGGCCACTCGCCCCCCGCTTCGATTTGTACGCGCTTACCCTGAGTGGCATCAACGTAACGCAGGTCTTTAGCCAACAGATCGACCAGTGCGCGGGTATCCACTTGTTCCGTCTGCAACTTAACCAGGCCATTCTCCAGCCGTGATAACGACAAAATTCTTTCGATGATAGTACTGAGTCGTTCTAAATCCCGACCCAACTGCGCCATGTGGTTTTCCTGCGCTGCTCGGGTGTCGTTATCCTGACTGAGCATTAAGGCCACCTGCATACGCGCCAGCGGCGAACGCAGCTCATGAGATACGTCTGAGAGTAAGCGCCGCTGAGCATCGCGGGATACTGCCAGATCATGCGCCGTGGTCTCCAGTGCTCGGGCCAATTCCCCCAGCTCGTCGTTGCGTTTCGGTAGCCGTCTTAAATCCAGGAATTCGCTTCCCTTGGCGATTTCGCGCATAGCCTGCGTTAACCGTCGTAACGGCATTACCAGCCAGGCACCCAGTAATATTGCTATCCCTAAACTACCCACCATCAAGGCTAAGGTTTGTGCGCGTTGGGTTTGTTTTTCGGTCAGTACTTGTTCTTCGCGTTCATTCGGCGTTATCGGTCGCGTCAGAAGAATACGGTAGCCTTCAAGCTGGAAAGGTCCCAGCAGTACGCGATTGCCAAGTGGAAACTGCTCAGGAACTTCAGCCTCAAGTTGCCGTATCAAACTATCGCGATGGTTCAGCGCTAGTGTCCGATCCAGCTGCAGGCGTTCCTGTCCGCTCGGGGCCAGGCTCGCCGCGACGCGATAATCGCCGGCCAATAAACGACCAGGAGTAAGTGAGCGAAAGGTTGCGACGTCAGAAAGCAGTGGCGCCAGGGAAGCTTGTACCTCTTCCGGCACTGGCTCGGCTTCAATAGGCTTGCTAAACCATAGCGCCAGCACATAACCACTGCTCGCTACCGCGAATAGCAACACCCAAAACAGTAACAGCAGTCGCAGTGAGAGCGAGTGGTACCAGCGCATGCAGAGCCTGCCCTAAGTTAAGCGAGACCGAGGATGCGATAACCGCGGCCGCGTACGGTTTGAATACGCTCTGGATTTCCCGGTAATTTTTTGCGGATATTACTGATGTGAACATCGAGGCTACGATCAAATGGCGCCAACGAGCGCCCTAAAGCTGCGATCGACAGTTGGTCTTTGCTGATCACTTCGCCTGCGCCACGCAACAGTGTGCGCAAAATATCAAATTCTGTTGGCGTGACCTCGAGCTCGATGCCATCACAAGTAGCTTTATTATTCACTGGATCCACTAAGAAGCCCGCAAATTCAGTGGCCTCTTGGCGTACACTGGTCGCCGGCGTACGGCGCAGCAGCGCTTTAATGCGAGCAATGAGCTCTTTCGGATAAAACGGTTTTGGTAAATAGTCATCGGCGCCTAACTCAAGACCCGCGACCCGATCATCGTCATTACCACGTGCGGTTAACATCAATACCGGCGTGTTTCGTGCTTGCTGGCGCAAGCGCTGCAACAACTGAAAACCATCAATTCCGGGCAACATAACATCGAGCAATATGAGATCGTAAGATCCACTTAAGGCGCGCTCCAAACCGGTTTCCCCGTCTGCCGCTAACGTTAATTGAAAACCTTCCTTGGTGAGGATCTGCTCTAACATACTGCTTAGTTCGGCGTCGTCATCAACAAGTAATAATTTGCTCATAAGTTTTCCTGCATTGTTCTAGTTAGCTTTACAGACTCAATATTATGTAAAGACGTACTTAAATAGATAGTGTATTTACGCTTCTTTTACCAACTCTTTCAACTTTCGGGTAAGGGTATTGCGGCCCCAGCCTAGCTTTTCTGCAGCCTGCTGTTTATGCCCATTGGTGCTCTCCAGTGCCAGTTCGATCGCAAGGCGTTCAATAGCCGTCATTAGCTCCGGTAATATGTCACTTTGGTGCTCGCTCAGTTGCTGTTTTAAATAGCTGCGAATACCTGCTTGCCAGTCATCCTGACGCGGCGTTGTCGCTTCTGACCTGGTAGAGTTTACTGCTGGCGGACTACTAATTGATTCTGGTAAATCTGCGACATCCACCCAACGTCCGGGCGCCATTACGGTGAGCCAGCGACAGGTGTTTTCCAACTGCCGCACATTACCCGGCCAACTGGCATCTTGTAGCTGGGCTTCAGCGGCTGCAGTCAGTTGCTTTGGTTCCGCATTCAATTCTTTCGCGGCTTTCTGTAAAAAGTGTTGTGCCAGTTGCGGAATATCACTGCGCCGCTCCGCCAGGGTAGGTAACTGCAAGCGGATAACATTCAGGCGATGGTACAAGTCTTCACGAAAGGTTCGCTCTTCAACACGCTGTTCCAATTGTTGATGGGTTGCAGCGATGATGCGGACGTTTACCCGTACTGGCTCGTAACTGCCCACCGGATAGAATTGGCCCTCGGCTAACACTCGTAACAAACGGGTTTGCACGGCCAGCGGCATATCACCGATTTCATCCAGAAACAGGGTGCCATCGTCGGCCTGTTCAAACCGTCCGCGCCGGCGTTGAGTCGCACCGGTAAACGCACCCTTTTCGTGACCGAACAGCTCAGATTCAATTAAATCACCCGGAATCGCTGCCATATTCAACGCGATGAAGGGCTTACCTTTGCGCGGGCTGTGCTCATGCAGCGCCCGGGCTACTAGCTCTTTACCTGTACCCGAGGCCCCGGTGAGAAGCACGGTTGCACTGGACTGCGATAACCGCCCAATCGCCCGAAATACATCCTGCATAGCAGGGGCAGCCCCTACTAATCCAGCAGGGGCTGCCCCTTCTGTGGATAACTTCTGCTGCGGGGTTTGCATGGCACGCCGCAAGGTGCGTAGTACTTCGTCGAGATCGAAAGGTTTGGCGAGGTATTCAAAAGCGCCACCTTGGAATGCGCTTACTGCGGAGTCGAGATCCGAGTGCGCGGTCATCACCACCACGCGTAAGTTGGGGTAATGGTTCTGAACATACTCCAGCACCGCCAGTCCATCATCGCCGGGCATGCGGATATCGGTCAGTAACACCTGCGGCTGACTCTGTTCTAGAGCCTCATACAAACTGGCCGCATCGGCAAAGCTACGACTGGCAATTTCGGCGCGCTGTAGTGCTCGCTCGAGCACCCAGCGAATCGAACTATCATCATCAAGTAGCCATACTGGCTCGTTACTTTGCATGGTCCGTTCCGTTCGCGTGACGCGTTTCGATATAAGGTAAATAGATTAAAAATCGGGTGCAGCGCGGCTCCGACAAGACTTCAATTTTACCGGCGTGCTGGTGCACCACATTTTGCGTGATCGCCAGACCGAGTCCGGTTCCCCCTGCGCGACCACTGACCATTGGGTAAAACAGGGTATCTTTCAGTTGCTCCGGCACACCCGGTCCGTTGTCCTGTACTTCAATCACGGCGCAGCGGCGGTAACGTTGCCCATACAGCGTCTGCTGGTGCAACACCCGGGTTCGCACCATGACTTCCCCCGCATCAGCCATACCGGTATCGGCGATGGCTTCGCTGGCATTCATCACCACATTCAATAGTGCCTGTTCGATGCCATCAGCGGCCATGGTCAGTTCTGGTAAGCTCGGATCATAGTCGCGCTGGAACTTAATTTTCGGCGCCGCGCTAAGCTGTGCCACCGCAATCACTCGTTCAATCACTTCATGCACGTTGGTTGCCGCACGCTCGGGCAACTCATGTGATCCCAGCATACGATCGACCAGATTGCGTAACCGATCGGCCTGGCTGATAATTAGATCGGTGTAGTCGTGCAGCTGTTGATCAGCGAGTTCTCCCGCCAGTAGCTGCGCTGCACCTCGTAATCCACCAAGTGGATTTTTGATTTCATGCGCCAGCCCACGAACGATACTGTGTGCGGCTTGCAGCTGTTGTTGCTGCGAATTTTCCTGATTGATGCGGCGGATTTGGTCGACTTGTCGAAGTTCAAGCAGCACCTGTGCTGCACCGGTTTTTGCTGTTAATGGCTGCGCCACGAACTCAATGGTGACGCGCTGCCCATCGTGAAAGATCCAGGTAACATCGCTATCCGACACACTTTGTTGGTCGTGTAAGGCTTGTCTGAGTACTTCGGGTTCTAACGAGCTGTAACTGAACAAGCTAAATAGCGGTGCGCCCAGCAGGCGTTTGCGACTGCCATCAAGTAGGGTTTCAGCGGCGGCATTCATGTAGCAAATATGCAGATGCTCATCGAGCTGCACAATGCCGGTAAGCAGCTGATCCCAATCCGGTTGCACCAAATTGGTGCAATCAGTTTTGGCCACTCGTCCCACCGCTGGTGTTATTCAGTGCCGGATTAAGAATCGAGGCCTGATGCATAAAAATTACTGTGGTATCCGACCGTGCCAGCTCTGCGCCTTGCTCGCTAAACATACGCACCTGTAAACGGTGTTCACCACGGTTGAGGCCATCCAGAGAAACACCGGTAGCTGCGCCCTGATAGGCAACCTGACTATCCACATACAGTTCGTAGCTTAAGCGGCCGCGGACATTCTGCACCTGTGCAGTCCAGGCGACATTAAGCCGGCCCTGGTTGTCGCGAATGGTTTCTTCATGGCTGGGACGAACGATTTCAACACTTGCGGTCACTTCATTATCTTGTTCGGCAGTGTCTTGCGCCGCGAGCTCAGATTCCGTGCGCGTGACGGGCGCAAAGTCACTGGTCACGGTATTGATATTAATGCGTTCAGCACCTTCTTGCTTTTGATCGGTGTAGATCACAGTGCCATCTTCTAATACTTTTCGATAAACCTGTGCTTCGCTAGTTGCCCCAACAACAAGGAGGCTCACGATGCTCACTACGAAAAGTACATTGCGTAATAACGGTTGCATCGCACTGCCTCCTTTTATGATGTTGTAGCGCTAAACCCGCAGTCGTTTAGACACTGTAGTACAGATCGAATTCAATTGGGTGCGTGGTCATTTTCAGCGTCATGACTTCTTTCTGTTTGAGTGCGATGTACGCATCAATCATATTATCGGTCATTACGCCGCCCTGCTTCAGGAAGTCACGGTCTTTATCGAGTGCTTCCAACGCCATCTCGAGTGAATGACATACCGTTGGAATTTCTTTCGCTTCTTCTGCTGGTAAGTCATACAGATCTTTGTCCATCGCATCGCCTGGATGGATTTTGTTTTTAATACCGTCAAGACCAGCCATTAACAAAGCACTAAAGCACAAGTATGGGTTGGCAGCAGGGTCTGGGAAGCGCACTTCGATACGACGACCTTTGGCATTAGATACCAATGGTATCCGAATCGATGCTGAACGGTTACGTGCTGAGTAAGCCAACATAACCGGCGCTTCGAAGCCTGGCACCAAGCGCTTATATGAGTTGGTTGCCGGGTTTGCGAAAGCATTGATTGCGCGGGCGTGTTTAATGATACCGCCGATGTAGTACAACGCAGTTTCGCTAAGACCACCATATTTGTCGCCGGCAAACAGGTTTTTACCGTCTTTCGCTAATGACATGTGTACGTGCATACCTGAACCGTTGTCACCAACAATTGGCTTCGGCATAAAGGTAGCGGTCATGCCGTATGAGTGCGCAACGTTGTGCACCACGTACTTGTAAATCTGGATTTCGTCAGCTTTTTTGGTCAGCGTATTAAAGCGGGTTGCCACTTCGTTTTGACCCGCTGTTGCCACTTCGTGGTGATGCGCTTCAACTACTAAGCCCATGTCTTCCATCACCGTGCTCATAGTGTTACGGATGTCGTGCGCCGAATCTACCGGTGGTACCGGAAAGTAACCGCCTTTGACGCTTGGACGGTGGGCTAAGTTACCGTCAGCGTATTTTTTACCTGAGTTCCACTTGGCTTCTTCTGCTTCAATTTTGTAGAACGAGCCGCTCATGTCAGTGTGAAAACGCACATCGTTAAACAGGAAGAACTCTGGCTCCGGGCCAAACAGTGCTGTGTCAGCGATGCCTGCGCTTTGCAGGTAGGCTTCCGCGCGACGGGCGATTGAACGCGGGTCGCGATCATAGCCTTGCATGGTATCTGGCTCAAGAATGTCACATACCACATTCATGGTCATTTCATCTGTAAACGGGTCCAGCACGACTGAACCACAGTCTGGCATTAGTACCATGTCGGATTCATTAATACCTTTCCAACCGCCAATCGAAGAACCATCGAACATTTTACCGTCCTGGAAAAAATCTTCGTCGATTTGCGACACCGGGATGGTGACGTGTTGCTCTTTACCCTTAGTGTCGGTAAAGCGCAGATCTACGAATTTTACTTCGTTTTCTTTAATAAACTTCATTACGTCTTGTGGTGTCGACATGTGTTCCTCCGGAATCGCGAATGTCTGTTGGTATTTATAGCAAAGAGCGTTCAACGAAGAGCGTTATTTGCTGTTTGCTGTTCGTTTAAAGATTGCAAGCACCGTGCCAAAATTAACTTACCCTTATTTTTCAGGATGTTATAACTTTATGTAGCGCAGCACACTCGCTTTTCTTTAGCGGAATCGCTTGTTTGCCCAACTTTTGCACCATTATAGTGCATATTTGCGCACCATGATAGTGCAATCAGGAGGGGCTGCCCCCTGTGGATAAGTCGAAGACTTACCACAGGGCGCGGTGGAATGGGGGGTTAGCTGCGGCGTTTCAGTAATGATGCGTACAGCAGTGGAATCACCACTAAGGTAAGCACCGTCGACACCGCTATACCGAATATCAGGCTCACCGCAAGACCATTGAAAATCGGGTCGTCGAGAATAAAGAAAGCACCCATCATCGCCGCTATAGCAGTTAACACAATCGGCTGACTGCGCACCGCAGCTGCTTGGATCACCGCGTCATTAAGCGGTTTTCCCGCAGCCACGGCTTCACGTACAAAGTCGACCAACAAGATCGAATTACGCACAATGATCCCCGCCAACGCAATCATGCCGATCATCGAGGTTGCCGTGAACTGAGCACCGAGCAACGCGTGGCCAGGCAAAATGCCAATCAGTGTGAGCGGAATCGGCGCCATGATCACCAATGGCGTACCATAACTGCCAAAATGCCCGACCACCAGCAAGTAAATCAGCAACAGCCCGACAGCGTAGGCCAGACCCATATCGCGAAAGGTCTCGTAGGTGATCTGCCACTCACCGTCCCATTTCACTGCGGCCTGATCCCACTCCGTTGGTTGGGTGATGTAGCTTTGTGGTAGGTCAATGTTGCCCGCAGCAGCAAACAACCCATATAAGGGCGAATCGAGCTCGCCAGCCATATCTGCTGTCACATACACCAGTGGACGTAAATCTTTGTGAAACCGCGGCTGTTGTAGCGGCACTTCAACCCGCTCCATAAAGGCACTCAGCGGCACGTTGGCACCCTGCTGGCTGGTGACCGTCAAAGCACTTAATTGCGCTAGCTGGCTCTGCCAGGCCCCCGGTAAATACAACTGTACCGGCACCGGCTGGAGCTGATCAGACAGCGCCACATAGGTCACCGGCATACCATGCAAGGCAGTTTGCAAGGCTTGTACGGCTTGTTCTGGGTTAACTCCAAGTTGAGTGGCGCGGGCATAGTTCACTTGCCAGATTTCTTCGCTACCAGCAGCTACTAAGGTGGTATCTACATCGACGACCCCTGCAGTTGCCGCGAGTTCGTTCTGCACCAACACGGCCGCAGCTTCACGTTCCGCAGCTGAAGGTCCATAAACCTCGGCGACGATCGGCGCCAGCACCGGTGGTCCGGGCGGCACTTCAACCACCTTTAAATGCCCACCCGCAGCCGCAACAATAGGCGTTAACAATGGCCGAATCGCCAGTGCCACTTGATGGCTAGCGCGGTCACGATCGTCCTTGCCGGCCAGCGTGATCTGAATGTCGCCCTGATGCGCCGCGTTGCGTAAATAGTACTGCCGCACCAAACCATTAAAGCCAATCGGCGAGGCGGTACCGGCATAAATTTGCGTCGCGGTAACTTCGGGCACCTCATCCAGCTGCTGTGCCAGCTGCAACAATACCGCGTTGGTTTGCTCCAGACTGGTATTCTCCGGCATGTCGAGCACCAGTTTGATTTCACTCTTGTCGTCGAACGGCAGCATTTTCATCACCACCGCCTGCACCACTGTTAGCCCCATTACTGCAATAATCAACGCAATCAGTCCAAAGCCCAAAAAGTAGCGCTTTTTGCGACTTTCCAGTAGCGGCTGCATGATTTTGGTAAAGAAACCCAGTAAGCGACGATCTTTTTTACTCTCGCCGTGACCCTCCTGGTCGTTGCTACTATCGCGCATCACATGCCGTGCCAGCCACGGTGTCACCGTTAGCGCAATGATCAGCGACAACAACATGCCCATCGACGCGTTAATCGGAATAGGGCTCATGTACGGCCCCATCAAGCCACTGACAAAGGCCATCGGTAACAACGCAGCAATAACCGTGAAGGTCGCTAAAATTGTCGGTCCCCCGACTTCATCTACGGCCGGCGGAATGGCATCTTTCAACGATTTACCCATGCCCAGATGACGGTGAATGTTTTCCACCACGACAATGGCATCATCAACTAAAATACCAATTGAAAAAATCAGCGCAAATAACGACACCCGGTTCAAAGTAAAGCCCCAGGCCCACGAAGCGAATAGTGTGGTAGCCAAGGTCAGTACTACGGCACTGCCAACCACCACAGCCTCGCGTTTACCTAGTGCGAATAACACCAATGCCACCACCGAAATAGTCGCAAAAATAAGTTTCTGAATAAGTTTTGAGGCTTTATTGTCAGCGGTTTGACCATAGTTGCGCGTTACCTCAACATTAAGCGCCGGTGGTAACCATTGCTGCTGCAGAGTGGCTACCCGATCGAGTACGCGCGCGGCTACATCGACGGCATTTTCGCCGGCTTTCTTGGTCACCGTTAGCGTCACCGCTGGTCCCGCTTCCGCATTTTTTGCGCGCGACCAAACATAACGGGAAGGCCGATTGGCACCGTCACTGACCTCAGCTACTTGCGCCAAACGTACCGGTCGGCCGTCAACTACAGCAACAATCAGCTCGCGTAATTCCTGGGCACTGGCAATAAACCCTCCGGCTTGCACCGCAATCTGCTCACCTTGTACTAACCGATAACCGGCCTGGGCGCTGACGTTTTGCCGCATGAGCGCCTGCGCGACCCGGCTAATATCTAAACCCACCTTGGCCAGCGCCGTGCTATCGAGCGTGACATTCAACTGTTCGGGTTCTGCCCCAATCACTTCGACGTCTCGCACCCCGTTCACATTTTGCAGTGGCGCTCGCAGCGTATCGGCTACCGACTTTAAATCAAGCTCAGCGGACGTTAAGGTCAGCCCCAGAATAGGAACATCATCGATGCCTCGGGCTTTCACCAGCGGTTGGCTGGTTTGCGGATGCTGCTGCTGCCATGACGCTAAGGTATCAAATAGCTCCACCAAGGCTTTATCACGCGGTACGCCTACCTCGAACTGCACGGTCACCAGCGCTTGTCCCGCTTGTGATACCGAATAGATATGCTCGATGCCCTGCATTCGCGCGAAGTGTTGCTCCAGTGGTGTCGCTAATTGTTGCTCCACTTGATCCGCCCGAGCTCCGGGAAATGCCACCATGACATCGGCCATGGTCACATCAATTTGCGGCTCTTCTTCTCGCGGCGTGATCATCGCCGCCATTAAACCTAGCAGCAGACCAAATAATGCTAATAGTGGAGTAATCTGCGAACGCTCACCCCAAGCCGCCAACCGCCCGGCAATGCCCATCTTAGTTGCCATATTGCACCACCTCGTCGGCAGCTAAACCGGCGACGATTTCCACCAACTCGCCGTAATGACCGCCAATGCGGACGGCGCGCCAACTGCCATCGGCCAGCTTAACCAAGTTCATTTCGCCTTGCCGATACAACGCTGCAGCGGGTACGACAATACCTTGATGCTCAGCAACTTTGAGTTGTACGGTTTGCCACTGGCCCGGCAAAAACCCGGTGTCTTCTGGCAAACTCAAGCGGATTCGTTGCGTGCCTGACTGTTGATGGGCGGTAGGGAACACCATAAAACTGGTTGGCTGAACCCCAGCAACCCGAGCCCATGCAAATTGCCCTGCAGCGCTTGCATAGCCAGCTGGAATATCTACATGTATGCGTAATTGCGCCGGATCGAATCCACTCATTAGTGGGGTACCCGGCTGCACCAGCTCGCCTGGCTCGACCAGGCGTTCACTGACAACACCGCCATAGGGTGCTTTCACTTCGGTGTACGACAACTGTTCCTGCGCCCGCGTCACTGCAGCAGCAGCGTTTTTCTGCTGCGCTTGTGCGTTATCCAGATTGGCCTTCACCCGATCTTGTTCGGCATTCGGTAGCAGCCGCTGTTCCACTAGCTTCACCACTCGGTCGTACTCTTGCTGTGCCGCCAGCAAACTTGCTTCAGCTGCTGCCAACTGTGATTGCGCCTGACTTAGGGCTTGGTACTGATCAACTGAGGTGATAGTCACTATGGTCGCGCCTGCCGCGACCTGATCACCTACTTCCACCAACACCCGCTCGACCCGACCGGAAACCTGAGCGGAAACGGTCGCCGCGTTGGTCGCTTCCACCACACCTTGCAGTTGCAGGTAATCGGCCAGCTGTTGTTGCGTTGCGGTAGCGTTTTGTAACGCATGCAACGGCGCTATACCACCGAGCAGCGTAACCATAGCGAACGACGTTAGTACCCAAGTGCGCAGTAGAGTCTTCATAGTCATGCCCTTAATCTATTCCGTTCAATGAACGTATTTTAGGACATTCTAAAATACAAATCCAGTTTGTCTCCGAAATTGTTGAACAATAGTCATTCCCAACTAGTATTTCCTATGCTAATTTTGCTATTCAATACCTATTTTAAAAGCTTATGTTTACTCGTTTTAGTCCTTCAGCAGCCCGTAAATTCGTTATCGCCGTCGCGAGCTTTTTCATCATTAACGGCCTCGTCGGCATTATCGAATTTAGCTTTTATCAAGACCAACTTTTAATGGCCTTGATACCTGCTACGCTGTCTGCCGCGACCTTGCTGATTGGTTTCGGCTCTATAGCCCTATGCCTGCGTAAAAAAAAGCTTTTGCGCGCTATCACCGCGGTACTAGTTCTGCTGTTGGCGGCCATTCTCTGGCTAATTAACTACACCGATATCAGCCATCTGGTTGCCTTACCTCTCGAAATTGTAATTCCGATTCTGACCGGTACCGCGTTACTGTTCTTGTTTCCACCAACCACTGCGGTGGGTCGCGTGATTTGGCCTTTAGGCATCGCTTTTGACTTTATTATTTTTGCGTTCCTGCAAGCCAATCTCTGGGGGCTACCAATACTCCCCAACTTCGAGCCGACTCAGACTAATTTCCCCGCCTTAACCTTGGTGGCGATTCTCACTTTGTTCGGCACGCTTGCCTTTGCAATTTTATACCAACTGGCAAAACAACCACCGACCGTCAATACCGTGCCCAAGCGAACCGTATTTACTCTGATGACCATTGCAACTATTGGCTTTGGGGTCTGGTATTCAATGAACTTGAACAACCTTGCGACCGTGAGTAATGACGCGCGTACCAAAACCACCATGATTGGTAGCATGATCGACGACACCTTAATCGAACAACGTAAGCTTGCGCAGCGCATTCAGCAACGTTTAACCAACATCGACGATAGCCAAAGCTATCAACGCCTATTGCGATTTGATTTGGAAACCTATCAACGGGACTACGACATCGTTCGTGGCTTTGTGATTTATGACGAACAACTAAAACCAGTCGATACCACTGGCTTTGGTAAAGCATTTTTGGAACAGGGTTTTCTTTCGTCTTCCCGTTTTCATGAATGGCTAAAATCGACAAATGTTAGCATTGAGATGATTATTAGTGGCACATCACTGGCCAGCGAAAACCCTATTTTTATGCTTTCGATACCCACACGGGCACCTCAGGGACAGCTATTTCGTGTAGTGATGCTACTTGATGTTAATCAAGTCATAAGTACCAAATATTTAGGTCCTTTTGAAAGTATACAAACCTATTTGCAGCTCACCCCAGAGTTGCTATTACCCATGGGTCGCGGCGACAACGAAATACTTACCCAAAATCAGTTAAAACAACGCTTCCCACATTACGTCTCAGCCGAAATTAAACTTGATAGCGCCGGCCAAGCAACCTTTTTCAGCGTGCTGCGCGATTATTCGCAGTTGCGCGGTGACGCCTTAGTAAACCAGCTGATGCTATGGTTAACCTTTGCCTTCATTTTCATTTATGTACTGGCCGAGGATAACGCCCAGCGTCTAACTGAAAAGCAAGACGAACTGCGTTATCTCGCGCGGCACGATGACGTCACTAACCTGCTGCGCCGCGATGTATTCAATAAGTTTCTGCAAGACTGTGATAAGACCGCCGGCGAGCACTTTCGTGCTATGTTGTTTTTGAACCTTGATGGCTTTAAACCTATCAATGACAGTCTGGGTCAGCGTCTGGGTGACAACGTGCTGGCTGAGACTGCGGCGCGCATTCGCGCGGTGGCACCGAGCAATGCTCAACTGGCGCGGTTTAGTGGCGATGAGTTTGTGGTTTATTTTGAGAGCTCTGATCTGATTGACTTGTCACCCCTTACCAATGAGCTGTTGCAAGTCATTCGTAAACCCTATCTGATCAACAATTTAGAAGTCCATCTTACCGCCAGTGTAGGTTCGGTAAGTAGCAATGGCAGCGACCGTTTCGCGACTAACATGCTGCAGCACGCAGAAGTCGCCATGAATCAGGCCAAGCAGCTTGGTGGCAATTTGGCGCGCCATTTCGTTCAACAAATGGCGCACGATTATCAGCGCCAGGTTCATCTGCGAAATGCACTACAGATTGCGCTAGATAAAAAAGAATTAAAGGTCTTTTATCAGCCCATTTATGACACCCAAACTCACGAAATCGTTGCCTTAGAAAGCCTGGTCAGATGGCGCGATCACGGTGAGTTTATCTCGCCAGCAGAGTTTATTCCGATTGCCGAAAATACTGGGCAGATCATCCCCTTGGGCGAGCAAGTACTGGAACAGGTATTAAGTGATATCAAGCAATATCCGGTATTACAACAACTACAGGTTGCGGTGAATGTATCGGCGCAACAATTACAACGCTACGATTTTGCCAAGCTGCTTCAAGCGCGTTTGCAACATCACCACATCAACGCCAGCAATTTAACCCTCGAGCTCACTGAAGGTATTTTTGTCGGTGAAGGCAAAGCAACCATTGCTTCGTTGCAAGCGTTACGCGATTTAGGTTGTTGTGTCGCGATCGATGATTTTGGCACCGGCTTTTCCAGTTTATCGTACTTAAATCGCTTACCTGCTGATGTCATCAAAATTGACCGTGCATTCACTGCCGGACTCACCGAAGACAGCGAATTACAGGCAGTGGTGCGTGGTATTATCGAACTTTGTGCCTACCTTGGCAAAGAAGTTGTGGTCGAGGGTGTGGAGAGCGCAGCACAGTGCGAGATCTTCAGCCAGCTTGGCGTACAGCGCTTACAAGGCTTCTATTTTGCACGACCAATGCCTCTCGCAGACGTACTTAAACTGCTAAATAATTAGGGCGAACAATATTTCGCCTGCTATTTGTACAAAAAAGCTGTATAATCCACGCCATTTTTCACCCCCCAATCAACAGGCTTGGGCCTGTCATTGAGATCTACTTCATGAGTAAGTTTGTAAATAGCACAGAAATTAGTAAGTTACGCAACATCGCGATCATCGCGCACGTTGACCATGGTAAAACTACTTTGGTCGATAAGTTGTTGCATCAATCAGGCACTTTAGAGAGCCGTGGCGACGTTCAAGAGCGCATCATGGACAGCAACGATCTTGAAAAAGAACGTGGCATTACCATTTTGGCGAAAAACACCGCTATCGATTACAACGACTACCGCATCAATATTCTTGATACTCCAGGACACGCCGACTTTGGTGGTGAGGTTGAGCGTGTACTGTCGATGGCCGACTCGGTCTTATTGTTGGTGGACGCCGTTGACGGCCCGATGCCACAAACGCGTTTTGTGACCCAAAAAGCGTTCTCGCACGGCTTGAAACCCATTGTTGTTATCAACAAAATTGACCGCCCGGGCGCACGTCCAGACTGGGCCGTTGACCAGGTTTTTGACTTGTTTGACAACCTCGGCGCAAGTGACGAGCAGTTGGACTTCCCAATTGTCTTTGCCTCAGCTTTAAATGGTTTTGCAACGCTTGATCCAGCTGATCCGAGCGAAGACATGACCCCATTGTTTGAAACCATTATCAACCGCGTTGCAGCACCAGACGCTGACCGCGATGGTCCATTGCAAATGCAGGTGTCTCAGCTCGACTATTCGAGCTATCTGGGCATTATCGGTATCGGCCGGATTAAGCGCGGTACTTTGAAAGTGAATCAGCAAGTTACCATCGTTGGTGCTGATGGTTCGAAGCGTAACGGTAAAGTTGGTAAGGTATTTGGTTACCTTGGTTTGGATCGCATTGAAACTGAAGGCGCCCACGCCGGCGATATCGTTGCCTTCACTGGTTTAGGTGAACTGAAGATTTCTGACACCATTTGTGCTGCTGGCAGCGCAGAAGCACTGCCGCCGTTGACCGTCGACGAGCCAACCGTGACCATGACCTTCCAGGTCAATACCTCACCCTTTGCTGGTAAAGAAGGTAAATTCGTCACCTCGCGTCAAATCCTTGAGCGCTTGCAACAAGAGCTTATGCACAACGTTGCGTTGCGTGTTGAGGAAACCGATAACCCAGACCGCTTCCGTGTGTCGGGTCGGGGTGAATTGCACTTGGGCGTATTGATTGAAAATATGCGTCGTGAAGGTTTCGAACTGGCCGTTTCACGCCCAGAAGTTATCATCAAAGTTGAAGACGGTGTCACCCTCGAACCGTTCGAAAACCTGACCGTTGACATTGAAGAGCAAAGCCAAGGTCCAGTGATGGAAAAACTTGGTTTGCGTAAAGCTGAAATGACCAACATGACCCCAGACGGCAAAGGCCGTGTGCGCATTGACTTTATGGTGCCAAGTCGCGGTTTGATCGGTTTCCAAACCGAGTTCATGACACTAACATCTGGCTCAGGCTTGATGTACAAAACCTTTGACCATTATGGCCCGCATAAAGGCGGCAAGATCGGCCAGCGCATGAATGGCGTATTGATTTCAAATGCTACTGGTAAAGCGTTGACCTACGCCTTGTTTAACTTACAAGAGCGCGGCAAGCTGATGGCGTCACATGGTGATGAAGTCTACGAAGGTCAAATCATTGGTGTGCATAATCGTGGTAATGACTTAACGGTTAACTGTTTGAAAGGTAAACAGTTAACCAACGTACGCGCCTCAGGTACCGATGATGCATTAACCTTGTCGCCACCGATTCGCCTGAGCCTCGAGCAAGCATTAGAGTTTATTGACGATGACGAGCTGGTGGAAATCACGCCGAAATCGATTCGTATCCGTAAACGTTTACTGACTGAAAACGACCGTAAACGCGCCGGACGCAGCAAAGACGCTTAACTTTCTTTGTTGTTCGATCTAGTTTCAAAGGCCGCGACCACACAGTCGCGGCCTTTTTCTTTAGCTTGATAAAGTAACTTATCGGCTTCGTTTAACACTTTTTCGAACGACTCTGTTGCTCGCCAAAGGGTAACACCGGCGCTCAGAGTAACGTTAAACGTCGAACCCTCAGCGTTAAAACTGGTCTCGCGAAGTTGTTTGGCAAGACGCTCGATTACCACTTTGGCGTTCTTCTCATTACTACCATCTAACACTAGGGTGAACTCTTCACCCCCTGTTCGTGCGGCAATATCGACATCACGCACGGAGCGTTGCGCCAGCTTGCCTACCTTCTGCAGAACCTTATCGCCAACGCTATGTCCATAGCTGTCGTTAACTTTTTTAAAGTTATCCAGGTCAATCATCACTACCGCACTATCTTGCCCTTGCCGATCGGCTCGTTTGCGCAGCTGCTTTGCTTGGTTAATTAGCGCACGGCGGTTCAGTAAACCGGTTAAACTGTCGGTGGTGGCAAGGCGCTCAAGCTTCTGGTTAGTCAGCCGCAACTCTTCCGTGCGATTAGCAACTTCTTGTTCCAGCTTGGAGCTTAAATCAGCGAACGGCCGCGCGATACGACCAGCACTAATCCACCCGATACCGGCAAAACAAAGCGCTACTATCAAACCTATCCACACCGCTTGCCAACGCAGCTCCTGCACCAGCGCAAAAGCTTCGGATACCGGCTCGCGCACCCAAACCTGCCACTCGGGACCACGATAAGCTTCGCGTTCCCCAGTGCGAGCAAAGCCTACCACGTAATCTTCACCATCGGGCCAGCGTTGCACCCCGTAACCGCGTTGTTGTACCGCGTCACTGAGTTGCAATTGCACACTGTCCCTGCCGTCCAGCGCGGGGCCAAGCAAAACTTCATTCTCAGAACTGACAATGATTATTTCGGCATTCGGTAGATCGAGTAAACCGCGTTTCGCCAGGCGTTCAAGCTCCCGCACCCACTCCCAGTTAAGGTGACTACCGAACACACCCCAGATTGAACCATCGGGGCGTTTCAGCGGCACCGCAACATCAACGAAGCGCAGCGGCTCATCGCCTTCTGGGTTGAGAATACGTTCGAGCAACAGCGCACCATGCACATCACCGATAAAGTACGGCTGCTGCATGGCGCCTTGAAACCATGACCGTGCGCTTACATCAGCGCCTTCCAGCACATTATTTGAACTGATCAGGACTTCGCCGTCGGCTGAGGTGATACCCAGCCAAGCATAATTATCGTAACTTGAGTAAAGCGCCTGTACCAGTCGTTCCAGGCGTTGTTCTTGCAAGGCAGTTTGCGGAGCGTCAATGAGTTGTGCGGCAGTTTGCAGATCTCGCAAGCGCTCGAACATGCCTTGTTCGAGCTGATGCGTCATCTGTCCGGCTACGTGGGCCAGGCTGTTGCCAACTTGTTGTTCAATTTGCCGAGTTGCAGCCTGCGTTAAAATCGCGGTGATAATAACCGAAAGCAGTACGCCAAAACCGGCGTAAATCCAAAACCAACGTAGTTTCAGGTTAATCGGCACCAACATAATTACAAACTACCCGGCTGCGGCAACACGTAATAGAAGATCGCAAAGAAATGTAGAACACTGCCGGCCAATACAAACAGATGCCAAATGGCATGATGATACTTTAACGATGTCCAGACATAGAAAATAACCCCAAAGCTATAGGCTAAACCGCCGCCCAACAACAATAGTAAACCGCCCAAATCGACGGTATCGATCATCGGTTTGATTAATAAAACAGCCATCCAGCCTAAACCGAGGTAGAGACTTAACGACAGCCAATTTCTGCGTTTCTCCTGCGCAAGTTCGAGCACCACACCGACTATAGCGATGCTCCATGCGACCCCCAGCAGGGTCCAACCCCATGGTCCACGCAAATTAATCAAGGCAAACGGCGTGTAGGTTCCGGCAATCAGAAAATAAATGGCTGCATGATCAATATGTTGGAAAAACGACTTTACCCTCGGCCATGGAAAGGCGTGATACAGCGTCGAGGCGGTGTACAGTAAAATGAGGCTCGCACCATAGATACTTGCGCTCACGACATGCCAGACATTGCCATAGTGTGCTGACCAAACAACCATAACCACCAAGCCAATGATGCTCGCCACGGCGCCAATGCCGTGCGTTATTGCATGGGCGACTTCTTCCGCAATACTATAGGCTTTCTCTCTGCTTATAGGTTTAGTGCTCAATGGTGATCAGCCTCTGGGTCGTCTCGACCCGGTTTATGGTAATCACGACTGATTTGTTCCAACTTGCGCATGAACAGGTCGAATTCCCGTTCACTGTTGTAATCGAAATGGTATTTATTGTGGAACTCGAGGCGCATCTGCACGTTGTGTCCCTCAAGGAATACTGTATACCCATCATGATCTGTATAGGCAGTAATACCCTCGAGGGTATGTTTACCTTGCTCTGCTTTGCCATGCTCGTGAATTTTCTCATAAGCATCAAGTATGAGTCTTTGATCCACCTCATTTTTCATAAGTGCACTCCTAGTCGTTTGTCAGTATAACCTTAATGTGCGGCCTTTTCCCCCGAATTACAACCTCCTCAAGCAAACCTAAAACCGCAGTAGGGGCAGCCCTTACATTGTAAGGGCTGCCCCTACTTTTACATACATACATGAATGTTTGATTAAGTTCGGTTATAATGTCGGCAAGTTGTCTAGGTTGAGGTGGATTGTGGTTCGACGTACGAAGGCGGATGCGTTAACAACTCGGAACGAGTTGCTTGATGCGGCGGAACGTTTGTTTAGTAAGCGCGGGGTATCGAATACGTCGATGATGCAGGTCGCAGAGGCGGCTGGCGTGACGCGTGGCGCTATTTATCATCATTTTGAGAACAAGTTGGATCTCATTTACGCCTTGATGGAACGGGTAAGTTTACCCGTAGACGAGATGCGTGACGAGCTGCGCAAAGAGCATGAAAACGAACCTTTGCATCAATTACGCGAACGTTGTCTACATATCGTGCACCAGGTACAGAACGATCCGCACATGCAAGCTTTGGTGAATATTCTCTGTCATAAATGCGAATACATTGAAGATACACTACCTATTCACATGCGTCACTTAAGTGGCCGGAACGAGTGTATTGATGAGTGCGTGAAGTTGATTGAATTAGCGCAAAAGCAAGGCTCAGTGGCGAGAGATGTCGATCCGAGGATCACCATCATCAGTATGTTTGGTTTGATTGACGGGTTGTTTTACAACTGGTTGCTGGATACCGAATACTTCGACCTGATGACGGCGGCCCGCAGCGGCTTGGATAATTATTTGCGGGGCATTACCAAGCAGGGTGCTTAACCCTGCTTTTCGTTGCGCATACTTCGCTTCCAGCCTTTGTATTTACGATGCACACCGCGGGTCAGCGATTGAAAGTAATCTTCCACTATATCGACGCCAAAAAGTACCCCCACCACGACCACCGATAACTTCATCGCCACATCGAGATGACCCAGGCCTTATGGCAACACCGACCGAGGCCAGTACCCAAATGGTCGCCGCTGAGGTGACGCCAACGACAATGCCATCGCGTGCCAACATGACCCCGGCGCCTAAAAAACCAATGCCGGTGATGACCTGGCCGATGATGCGTGACGGATCCGTTGCTTCAGTGGTGATCGAGCTCGCCCCTACCAGAAACAAATAAGTGCCCAGCGTAATCAACGATGAGGTGCGAATGCCGACCGGTTTGCCGCGCATTTGCCGCTCAAGTCCAACCAAGGTGCCGCAAAACAGTGCTGTACCTATGGCTTCCCATTCGTATGGCGCAATGTCTAAAATCGCCGCCCAATCCAGTTGCACGGTTAGTCTCCCTGACTCATAAATTTACTCAGGAAACCGGCATCAAGTTCCGCGATTTTGTCGGCATTGGTTTTCGCAATACTGGCGATGGCCGGAGCAACCCAGGCATCCAGATTACACAACACCCCACGTAAATCAGTCATCGAGCGCACCGCACCGAATTGACCAGGCGAAGCTCCGGCAAGCAAAACTGTCTTACCTGCCCAAGGGTTAGTCTCAAGCCGCGAGCTCCAGTCGATGGCGTTTTTCAAAAGTGGTGGAATCGACGCGTTGTATTCAGGTGTAACCACAACAACTTTGCTGGATTCCTGAATTGCGGTTGCCAGTTTCTGAATATTACTGGGAATGCCATTTTCCTCTTCGTAATCACCATTATAAATCGGCGCATCAAGCTCAGCAGGTGGATAAACGTAATATTGCTCACCGTTGGCTGCGGCAACTTCTGCTAAACGTTGTTGTAGGCATCGATTAATGGACGCCTTGCGGCTGCTTCCAGCAATAATCAGTAAACTCATTTTCGTCCCTCCTGCATAGCTTCAATAAAGGCGTCGGATTCTGCGATCGCCGTTTCCATTTCTGCAATCAACTCGGCCACATCAGCTTGTAAGCTGCGGTATTCGCCGCGAATAGCATCGACGGCCGCGGCATTTAAATTGTGTTTTAAATACAACACATTATCCTGCAGTTTGTCCAATACTGGATCCATGGTCGCAGCGGCGCGTTCCATACTTTGCAACAAATTGGCGTAGCGCCGCTCAGTATCACGTAGTGAGCGTTCACTTTGTCGACGTAACCTATCGTTACTGTACTCGCTTAACTCATTTTCCCATTCAGCAAAGAGATCCTGAGCGACATCATCAATGGCTTCAATACGATCGTAAACCCGTTTTGCAGCGCTTTTGCTGGCTTCATAGTCGTCATTGAGTTTGTTGTATTGCGCTTCGAGTTCACCGCCGTCAAGCTGCAACATCGCGTCGAGGCGTTGCAGTGCTGACTTAAACTCTTGCTGTGCATCGGCTTGCGCGTCGCGGGCATCATCGACCCGGTCGACCAGTATATCGCGCTTATGTACGCCGACCTTTTCCATCGCACCGTAATAAGCACTTTGACACCCAGCCACGGCTAAAACCATAACCGCTGTTGCTAACCATCGCATCACGGATCCTCCTAATAGGGTAATTCGGTACCATCCCAGTGTAGCAGTTTGCCGCTATCGCCCGTAGCTAATTTTTCAACCACTGCAGCGATACGTGCCGCCGACTGGGCGGGGCTGTAGAGCTTATCGGCTGGCAACCGGTCTTGAAACGGTTTAGATAATCCGGTATCGGTAGTTCCCGGATGCATCGCGGCAATCACCAACTGTTTATGACTACGAGCCAGCTCGATCGCTGCAGTTTTCAGCAACATATTCAGTGCCGCCTTGCTGGCACGATAGCTGTACCATCCGCCTAAATAATTATCCGTAATGCTGCCAACTTTAGCGCTTAACTGCAGCCAAAATGCTGGAGCTTTGCGGGGTAATTTGGGTACCAGTTGCTGCAACAATAAAATCGGCAAGATAGTGTTCACTTGAAATGAAGCTTCCAGCTGTTCGGCGTTCACTGCGCCCAAGTGTTTCTCCGGCATGAATTCGGCGTTGTGTAAGACTCCCAGGGTGCTAATCACCCCACTTAAATCAGCCAATGACGCCACTGCATCCGCCACCTGTTCTGGATGATAACCTTGAACTTGCACGCAACTAAGCGCATCGTGTGTTATCGACAAGCGGCTGCGACTCCAGGCGGTTACGCGCCAGCCGACGGTTAAATAATACTCCACCAACGCTTGACCAACTCCCCCCGAAGCACCGATGATCAGCACATGTGACTGCTTTTCAGTGTTCATTCTTACCCCTTGTTTGAGTCGCAGAAAACATAAATACCTTGTCTAACTTTACGCAAGACCCGCGGTTTGGGATTATAGTGTTAGCAACTTAAAGTAAATTAAGGACTTTGATGAGTCAGGAACCAGCTTCAACACCTTCAGTTTGGCGTGCTCGCTGCGGCTGTGCGGTGGCGTTCATTAAGTATTTTGGTAAGCGTTGTATCGACGACAAAGTCACCATCATTGCTGGTCATCTGACCTTTGTCAGTATGCTTGCACTGGTACCATTGTTAGTGGTGATGTTCTCGATATTTTCAGCATTCCCGATGTTTGAAACCATGCGTGGCGAGCTGGAAGATATCCTGTTTGCCAATTTATTACCGACCTCAGGCGAAGAAATTACCGGCTATTTAAACGACTTTGTCGGGAACGTCTCCGAAATGACAGCTATAGGTGTGGTTTTCGTCATTGTGGTGGCGATCAATCTTATTTCCACCATCGATGCCACCATGAACCGTATTTGGCGCAATACCAGACGCCGCCGCTGGGCGGTTGCCTTGGCAGTGTATTGGATGATTCTAACGCTGGGCCCGCTGCTAATTGGTTCAGGTATCGCGGTCAGCTCGTACTTGGTGTCACTGGCGAGCTTCGCAGATAATTATGTCTCGGGCTTTCGCACCGCGCTGCTGAGTTTTGTGCCGGTGATTACCTCAACCATCGCCTTCATGCTGATGTACGTAATGTTGCCCAACCGTGTTGTCAAAGTACGCCACGCCTTCTGGGGCGCACTGCTGGCAGCGGTACTATTCGAAACAAGTAAAGCTGGATTCGCCGCCTATATCGCTGCCTTCCCATCCTATCAGGCTATCTACGGTGCTTTGGCTGCGATCCCGATTCTGTTACTGTGGATCTTCTTGTCTTGGACCATTGTTTTGATTGGCGCAGAACTGACCGCCAGTATCGAAGAATTTTTTGAGGATACCGATGAAAGCGCTACTGCAACGTGTGACGAAAGCACAAGTTGATATTGCCGGAAAAACTGTAGGTAGTATCGATCAAGGCGTACTGATTTTACTTGGCATCACGCCGGAAGACACTGCCGCAGTAGCTGAGAAGCTCGCTGCTCGTGTCGCCGGATATCGGTTATTCAGTGATGCCGACGATAAAATGAATTTAAGTCTAAGCGACATCGATGGCGGAGCTCTGGTGGTTTCCCAGTTTACTCTCGCCGCCGACACCAACAGCGGCCGACGGCCAAGCTTCTCCAGCGCGGCACAGCCGGCTCAAGCCGAGTCACTTTACCGTGTCTTTGTCGAACATCTTAATGCCCTGGGTATTCAGGTCGCGACCGGCGAATTTGGCGCCGATATGCAGGTTTCCTTAACCAATGATGGTCCAGTCACCTTGTTACTGGATACGGAGAAGAGCTAGCCTATGTACAAGGTGATCACACCTACCAGCGAGCATGACTGGCAAACCTATTTTGATTTGCGCTATCGGGTGTTACGCGAGCCATTCCAACGCCCGCGGGGCTCCGAGCAAGATGAATACGACCAGGTGGGTTCGCATCGCATGGTGGTGAATGACGCGGGCACCGCAGTCGCGGTCGGACGTTTGCACTTTAATAATCCTGACGAAGGCCAGATCCGCTTTATGGCATCGACGCCTGAGCATCGCGGTGAAGGCCACGGTGTTGCCATCGTCCATGCGTTAGAGCAGCTCGCTCGCCATGAGGGTGCGAAACATATTGTGATTAATTCGCGCGACAACACTTTAGGCTTTTATCAGAAATGTGGTTACCAGTTGGTGGAAGAAGCCGATACTGTTGCCAACCCAACCGCTGAACATCAGTTACGCAAACTGTTGACTGAGCACAACCGCATTATTTACCGTCCTGACTGGTGTCAGGAGTTGCAGGCCACCTGGCACGAGGAAATTCCGATCTCAGAAACCATGGGCATTCGTATTAGCCAATACACCGGTCGTGAATTAGAAACCAAAGCACGGCTATCACGCAACATTAACGTACACGGCACCATGTTCGCCGGCAGTATTTATTCTCTTGCCACCTTGACGTGCTGGGGGTTGCTGCATTTACAATTGCGCGAGCGGAAGCTACAAGGGGCCGTGGTGCTGGCTGACGGTAATATTCATTACCATAAGCCGATCACTCGTAAACCGCGGGCCATTGCCCGACTGTTCGAAATGAATGGCGACCTTTCGAGTTTACAACGTGGCCAAAATGCGCGAGTGAATCTAAAATCTCAAGTATTTGATGGCGATAAACCCGTGGCGGAATTTATCGGACAGTTTGTGGTACTGGCAAAGAACGATTAGAAGGACGTAAGCATGAGTGAATCATTATCCGCCCAGCAGTTGTTACGCATCCGCAGTAGACTTGAGTCCGTTGTGGCTGAGCAGCCTGACAGCCGCACTGCTGATTCGGCTAGCGCCGCCTTGGAACGCATCCGTAAGGGTGAATATGGCTATTGCATTGAGTGCGGCGACGAAATATCCGCAGCCCGACTTGCGGCAAAGCCTGACGTCGCACTTTGTGTCGACTGCCAGGCATTACAAGACGAAGAGGACGCTTAAACGTCCTCTAACACGGCTCCCGCAGTAATCAGCTCACCCAATTTACCGCTGTAAAC
Source organism: Pseudidiomarina xizangensis (assembly GCF_052541995.1). Classification (NCBI taxonomy): domain Bacteria; kingdom Pseudomonadati; phylum Pseudomonadota; class Gammaproteobacteria; order Alteromonadales; family Idiomarinaceae; genus Pseudidiomarina; species Pseudidiomarina xizangensis. The sequence goes on along the minus strand of NZ_JBOBQA010000005.1, from coordinate 121,644 downwards.
CAAGCTAGCCGCAGCTTCAATGTCTGGAGCGAAGAAGCGATCCTGATCGTAATAAGCGACTTTCTCACGTATCAGTCCATGTGCTTGCTCAATCACCGCAGAACCATGCAACGGCCGACGGAAGTCAATGCCCTGGGCCGCTTCAAGTAACTCAATGGCGACGATGTCACGCACGTTTTGCGCAATATCTGTTAAGCGGCGCGCCGCAAACGTTGCCATGGATACGTGGTCTTCCTGATTAGCAGAAGTCGGCAAGCTATCTACTGAAGCCGGATGCGCCAGAGTTTTGTTCTCTGATGCTAAGGCTGCGGCAGTCACTTGCGCCAGCATGAAGCCAGAATTGACACCACCGTCGTTGACCAAAAATGGCGGTAGGTTACTCAAATGATGATCAATAAGCAGCGCACTGCGACGTTCCGACAAAGCGCCGATTTCACTTGCTGCAATGGCCAGAATATCGGCTGCGATCGCCACCGGTTCAGCATGGAAGTTACCACCTGAAATAATGTCACCGTTGTCAGGGAACACCAGCGGATTATCGGTTACACCATTTGCTTCACGCCTCAAAATCGCACTAACGTGCTGCAATTGATCGTAGATGGCGCCCATCACCTGAGGTTGGCAACGCAGTGAATAAGGGTCTTGCACCTTTTCACAATTCTCGTGGTCATGAGCGATTTCCGAGCTTTCGGTTAGCAATTGTCGGAACGTTGCAGCAACCGCGATTTGTCCTGGCTGACCGCGTACTTCATGCACCCGGGCATCGAAAGGAGCGCGCGAACCCATGGCGGCTTCCACAGACATCGCACCCGCGACAATAGCGCTGTGGAACACTCGCTCAATTTGAAACAGTCCGTGCAACGCCAGCGCGGTAGAGGCTTGCGTACCGTTCAGCAAAGCCAGACCTTCTTTTGGTGCCAGTGCCAGCGGTTGCATGCCAATTTTCGCGAGGGCTTCACTGGCTGGATAAACATTGCCTTTATAGCGCACGTGACCTTCGCCTATCAGCGGCAATACCATGTGCGCCAATGGCGCCAAATCGCCAGACGCACCGACCGAACCTTTGCTCGGTACACATGGGTACATCTGCGCGTTCAGCAACGTCATTAAGGCATCAATCACCACTTGGCGGATACCAGAAAAACCGCGGCTAAGCGAGTTAATCTTTAATAACAGCATCAGGCGTACTACGGTATCGTTCATCAGTTCACCGGTACCGGCAGCATGAGATAATACGATCCGACGTTGCAGGTCTTCCAGTTTTTCAGGTGGAATACGCGTGCTGGCAAGCAAACCGAAACCGGTATTGATGCCATACACAACCTTACCTTTCGCCAGGACTGATGAAACCGTTTCTGAAGAACGTTGAATGGCGACTTTGGCGTCATTATGCAGCGCCAGCTGCTGTGGTGCCTGCCACCATTGGCGTAATTGACTGCGGGTAAGTGTGCCAGGTTGTAAGGTAAATACTGCCATTAGTTGTTCTCCACCATCGGTAAATCAAGACCTTGTTCTTTTGCGCACTGAATCGCAATGTCGTAACCGGCATCGGCGTGACGCATCACTCCCGTACCCGGGTCATTCCAAAGTACACGACCAATGCGCGTTGCTGCCGCGTCGGTACCATCGGCGACGATCACCAACCCAGCGTGCTGCGAATAGCCCATGCCTACGCCACCGCCGTGGTGCAGGCTGACCCAAGTGGCACCACCTGCAGTATTTAACAGCGCGTTCAGCAATGGCCAGTCAGACACCGCATCGGATCCGTCGAGCATGCTCTCAGTTTCACGGTTCGGGCTGGCAACTGAACCGGAGTCCAAATGATCGCGACCAATCACCACTGGCGCTTTTAACTCGCCGGTTTTAACCATTTCATTGAAAGCTTGAGCGATGCGGGCGCGATCTTTCAAACCGATCCAGCAAATTCGTGCCGGTAGCCCCTGAAAGCTGATGCGCTCGCGCGCCATGTCCAACCAGTTATGCAAATGTGGGTCGTCAGGAATAAGTTCTTTAACCTTAGCGTCAGTTTTGTAAATATCTTCCGGATCGCCAGAGAGTGCGACCCAACGGAAAGGGCCAATACCTTCACAGAATAACGGGCGAATATAAGCAGGCACGAAGCCGGGGAAATCAAACGCGTCCTCAACGCCAACGTCCTTCGCCATCTGTCGGATGTTGTTGCCGTAATCAAGCGTTGCTGCACCGCGTTCTTGCAGTGTCAGCATAGCTTTCACCTGCACAGCCATGGATTGTTTTGCCGCCTGTACCGTGACTTCTGGCGCGCTTTCCTGCTTCGCCTGATAGTCTTCCAGGGTCCAGCCTTGTGGTAAATAGCCGTGCAGCGGATCGTGCGCAGAGGTTTGGTCAGTTACAACATCAGGGGTGATATTACGCTCAACCAGTTCAGCATAAACATCAGCGGCATTGCCGAGCAGTCCTACGGAAATTGCCTTGCCGTCTCGCTTTGCCTGTTCCAGCAGTTGCAAGGCGGCGTCGAGAGATGTCGCCTTGTGGTCGAGGTAGCGCGTGCGTAAACGAAAATCGATACGCGACTCGTCAACTTCAACGGCGAGCATGCTGTAACCCGCCATGGTCGCTGCCAGTGGCTGTGCGCCACCCATACCACCGAGACCACCGGTGATAATCCAGCGGCCCGTGGTATCGCCGTTAAAGTGTTGTTTCGCTACTGACACAAAGGTCTCGTAAGTACCCTGGACAATGCCTTGCGAACCAATGTAGATCCACGAACCTGCGGTCATCTGGCCATACATCATCAGACCTTGCTTATCGAGTTCGTTGAAGTGTTCCCACGTCGCCCATTCCGGCACTAAATTGGAGTTCGCGATCAACACCCGCGGCGCATCTTCGTGAGTAGGAAACACACCTACCGGCTTGCCTGACTGCACCAATAGGGTTTCGGTTGGTTTTAACCGATCTAAAACTTCAACAATCTTGTCGTAACTTTCCCAGCTGCGTGCTGCGCGGCCAATTCCGCCGTACACGACTAACGCGTGCGGATGTTCGGCAACTTCAGCATCAAGGTTATTCATTAACATACGTTTTGCGGCTTCAACCTGCCAGTTACAGGTCGTCAGTTCACTACCACGCGGAGCGCGAATCGTACGGCTTTGATCGAGTCGGGTAAAGCTCATGATGAGTTCCTTTTTTATATAATCCAAGTTCTTACAATACTGCCGGTGTAGCACCAAACTGCAAATGTCCGCCGAGGCTGAAACGCGAGCCAGGATGGGTCAAAATAGCGTAGGTCACCACACCTTCCGCACTCCAGGTGCGGCGGTGAATACGTAAACACGGTTCTGGGCGAGTCAATTTCAGCCACTGACAAATTTGTGGACTGGGTGAGACCGCTTCGATCTCGTGACTTGCTTCCGTTAACGGCGACACTTCACACAAATACTCGTGCGGTGTCAGTTGCTGGTAGTCTTGCTGTAAATAAGCACTAGCCATGGCTGGGTTCACATAGCGCTCTTCCACTTGTACCGGCAATTCATTTTCAAAATGGCTAATCACCGAGTGATACACCGTTGCACCAGGGGGAAGTTTAAGCATTTCTGCCACTAAATCTGAAGCTGCCTCTTTGCGCAGCACATGCACTTGCGAATGGTAGTCATGTTGTCTTGCGCGAATTTCATCGGCGATATTACGAATCGCCATAAACGACGTTTGTGACTTGATCGGCGCAACAAAAGTACCGGAGCCTTTGGTTCGAATCACCAGGCCTTCATCAGACAATTCCTGCAACGCGCGACGCGCAGTCATGCGGCTCACTTTGAACTGCAGAGCTAGCGCATTCTCAGAACTGACCGGATGATGTTCCGGCCATTCGCCCGAAGCAATTTTGCTGTAGATATGCTGTTTAATTGCAGAAAATTTAGCCATCAGAATGCTCACCTTTATGTGGTTATCGCAAGGATGTGCTAGAGTGTAGGCAACTGCATTTGTATATACAAGCAAATTTAGGGAGAAAGTTGTATGACTCTGCCACAACAACAGATAAAAAATGTAACGGTTGCCACGCTGCAAGGCGATGGCTATGGCCTGCTACATGATGCTGTAGTGTGTATTGACGGTGAGCAGATAAGCTTTGTCGGTCATGCCGATGACGCTCCGGCGGCACCAGCCGATGGTGAGGTTATTGACGGCCAGGGTCAGTTGCTGACCCCCGGCTTAATCGATTGCCACACTCACTTGGTTTGGGCTGGTTCGCGTGCCGATGAATTCGCCCGCCGCTTACATGGCGCAAGTTACGCTGATATCGCTGCGCAAGGCGGTGGTATTGCCGCCACCGTACGTGCCACTCGTGAAGCCAGTCAGGAACAATTGGTCGCACTCACGGGGCCGCGCTTGCGTGCGCTCATGGCAGAAGGCGTAACCACAGTTGAGATAAAATCAGGTTATGGATTGTCGCTGGCCGATGAACGTAAACAGTTGCGTGCGGCAAGACAGTTGGGGCAGACGCATCCGGTCAGTGTGCAAACGACCTTGTTAGCGGCGCATGCCTTACCTCCTGAATTTAAAGACCGCAGCGATGCTTACATAGACTCAGTGGTTGAAGAAATCTTACCTACTCTGGCGGCGGAGGGGCTTGCCGATGCGGTCGACGCATTTTGTGAATCCGTCGGCTTCAGCCCGGCGCAAACGGAGCGCGTGTTCGCTAAAGCCACAGCACTCGGTCTCCCGGTTAAGTTGCACGCCGAGCAGTTAAGTAACCAGCATGGTAGTGCGCTGGCGGCAAGCTATCAGGCGTTGTCGTGCGATCATTTAGAGTATTTAGATGAAGCTGGGGTTAAAGCAATGGCGGCCAGTGGCACAGTCGCTGTGGTGTTGCCGGGTGCGTTTTACTTTCTCCGCGAATCCAAGCTACCGCCGATTGCACTGCTGCGCGAACACGGTGTTCCCATCGCTTTGGCTACGGATGCCAATCCAGGTACCTCACCGATCCTTAGTTTGCAGCTGATGCTGCAAATGGGCGCGACCTTTTTCCGTATGACACCGGAAGAGTGTTTGCGTGGTGTGACTTGCAACGCCGCAAAGGCCCTCGGCCTCAGCGACCGTGGTCAAGTTAAAGCAGGTTTACGAGCAGATTTGTGTTTATGGAACTGTAGCGACCCAGCCGAGCTTACCTATCAGTTTGGTACCGAGCGGCTGACGGCCTGTTGGCATCAAGGTCTACGTCGTTGATAGCCATGCAAGTAAGCAAGCACTAACTCACTTAATAACTGGGCGATGGCTGCATCGCCCGCTTCACGACCCGCCGGGTGCAAACTCGGCGCCGCTTCTGCCAGATGCAAATAGCGCGTATGCGAAACCGCCGCCAGTTCGGCTACATAGGTGTAAGCCTGCGCGATAGTTAAACCATTAAAATTGATAGCACTGGCTGGTACGCCTTGCAACGCATCCACGTCCACTTCAATTCCCAGCGGCCGACTCCACGCCTCGGCTTGCGCGCGCAACGCCGCCAACTGCTCGCTCCAATTGCCCTGATAAAGTTGATGGACACTGGTGTAGGTAAAGCCGGTATCACTGAGTTGGCGTAAACTTTCCGCGTTGTTTTTACCTTCGTGCAAGCCCACCACATGATAGTTTGCTAAAAAACCGTCGGTGCAGGCGTAGCTAAAACCATTACCACTATGCCGACCCTCGCGCGCACGAAAATCCGCATGCGGATCAAGATTCATGGCTGCGACCTGGGTGTTTACAGCTTCACTGAGACTGCGTAATAACGGATAAGCATTATTGTGCCCACCACCGATGAGAATCACTTCAAAGCCAGCGCTGAATAAGGGTACCAGCGCTTGCATTACACGTTGATCAAGTTGACTACAGAGTTCACGCAATGCGTTCAATTGGCTAGGTTCGTTGGTACGCAAAGCAGCAGCTTGTTGCTGTAAATCTTCACACTCTACCTGACCTACCAACAGTAGCTCCTGACTAGCGATAAACGGCGTTGCCTGTAAATTACACAAGCCTTTTAACGCCGCGGGCCAAGCGGTTTCCGCGCCGCTGCGGCCAAGATTGCCACGTGGTCCGATGCTTTCTGGCACACCAAGAATCGCGATGCGCCCGCCTTGCTGGTAAGCAGCATCAAGCGCGTCACGGTAGGATTTCGCGTTGGTAATTTCAGGCAATGCGTGTATCGTCTGCCCGAGCCGAGCTTCGCCCTGGCGTGGCGTACACCACGCGCTAGGGTCACAACTGGATAGGTACATAAGCTTATTCGATATCGAGCGGCTCAGGTGACAAAATTACGCCCGTGTTGTCGGCGTAAATATGATCTTCAGGTAGGAAGGTAACGCCACCAAAATTAACTGGCACATCGACTTCACCTACGCCTTCGGCAGGTGCTCCCACAGGAATAGAGGCTAGTGCCATGATGCCGATGTCTAGCTCGTCAATGGAATCGACATCGCGCACCGCGCCATAACAGATAATCCCTTCCCAATCATTGTCCAGCGCTAACTCGGCAACGGCAACGTCAATCAAGGCACGACGGCTGGAACCGCCACCATCAATTAACAATACTTTGCCAGTTCCTGGTTGCTGCACAACTTCTTCGATGACGCCCTTGTCTTCAAAGCACTTCACGGTCACGAGTTGGCCACCAAACGACACTCGGCCGCCATAATGGATAAACATCGGCTCGACCACATCGACCAGGTCGGGGTAAAGATCGCAAAGCTCCGAAGTATTGTATTCCATTGCTATTCCCCTGCTGATTACGTCATTGATATGAGAAGGATTGTTTCAGCCCCAGTATAGCCCCTTATTGCTCTGTGCAAAAGGAGCAAAAGGAAAGACCGGTGTCAGCCGCTATAAAATAAAGCGGCTGAGGTCTTCGTCTTGCGCAAGTTGGCCAATATGTTCATCAACATAAGTACCATCAATGCTAATTTTTTGCCCTTGCAAGTCACTGGCACCGAAAGAAACTTCTTCCATCAAGCGTTCCAATACGGTGTGCAAGCGACGTGCACCGATGTTTTCGGTGGTCTCGTTCACATGGAATGCAGTTTCGGCGATACGCCGAATACCATCTTCAGTAAATTCAATCTCAACACCTTCGGTTGCCATCAACGCGATGTACTGCGTGGTGAGTGACGCGCTTGGTTCGGTCAGAATGCGCACAAAATCACCGCTGGTTAAGGCATCAAGCTCGACTCGGATCGGCAGACGACCCTGTAGCTCCGGAATTAAGTCGGAAGGTTTGGTCATTTGGAACGCACCTGAGGCGATGAACAAAATATGGTCAGTTTTCACCATCCCATGCTTGGTCGACACCGTGGTACCTTCAACCAATGGCAACAGGTCGCGTTGCACGCCTTCGCGCGAAACATCTGGCCCCCCACTATCGGCGCGCTTACAAATTTTGTCGATTTCATCCAGGAATACGATGCCATTTTGCTCGACCGAGTGCAGCGCCTGCTCTTTCACTTCTTCCGGATTAAGCATTTTTGCGGCTTCTTCTTCAACCAATTGCTTGAAGGCATCTTTGATTTTCAGTTTGCGCGGTTTACTCTTGTCTTTGCCAAGACTTTGGAACATGTTCTGCAACTGTGAGGTCATTTCTTCCATGCCCGGCGGCGCCATGATCTCGACGCCCATTTGCGGCATTGCCAAATCAATTTCTATTTCTTTGTCATCGAGCTTACCTTCGCGCAATTTCTTGCGAAACACTTGCCGGGTATTGCTCTGTTCGCGATCGCTTTTATCTTCTTCCGCCCAACCTTTGGCCGGTGGCAACAAGGCATCCAGCACCCGATCTTCGGCAGCTTCCTCAGCACGGAAGCGAACCTTTTTCATCATTTGCTCACGGGTTTGCTTGACCGCTGTGTCCGTCAGATCGCGGACGATCGACTCAATTTCCTTACCAACATAACCAACTTCGGTGAACTTGGTCGCTTCCACTTTGATAAATGGTGCATTAGCAAGTCTCGCCAAACGGCGGGCGATTTCTGTTTTACCGACACCGGTCGGCCCAATCATCAGAATATTTTTCGGAGTCACTTCCTGCCGCAGCTCGTCGTCCAGCTGCATCCGGCGCCAGCGATTACGCAGTGCTACGGCGACGGCTTTTTTCGCATTATCTTGACCAATGATGTGACGATTCAGTTCATCGACTATTTCACGTGGGGTCATATCAGACATTGGCCACAGACTCCTGTTCTTCGATGGTATGGAAAGTATTGGTGAACACGCAAATATCGCCGGCGATGGTAAGCGCTCGCTCAACGATCTCACGGGCGTTTAACTCAGTCGTTTCCAACATCGCAGTCGCCGCCGCTTGCGCGTAAGGGCCGCCAGAGCCAATGGCAATCAGGTCATTTTCCGGCTGCACCACGTCACCGTTGCCGGTAATAATCAACGAGGTGTGTTTATCGGCTACCGCCAATAAAGCTTCGAGGCGACGCAAGGCCCGATCTGTGCGCCAATCTTTCGCTAACTCCACCGCAGCACGCATCAAGTTGCCCTGATGTTGCTCGAGTTTCGCTTCAAAGCGTTCAAATAAGGTGAAGGCATCGGCAGTACCACCAGCAAAACCTGCCAGTACTTGATCATTGTAAAGCCGACGCACCTTGCGGGCGTTGCCTTTCATTACGGTGTTGCCAAGGGAAACCTGGCCATCGCCACCGATGACAACTTTATCACCGCGGCGGACAGAAACTATTGTGGTCACAAATACGTCCTCTTTGTTGCGCTATGCCTGCAGTTATGAGGGCAAAATACGTGAATTCAATGGTTGCCACTGAAACTAGCGCTTAAAGATTCCAGTTCCAGATCTGACAGCCATGAATGCGCGCACGCTGCAATATATGCCGCTCCGCTTCTGCATCACGCTTCGTTTCGTAGGGACCTAACACGACCCGGTACCAGGTGTTGTTGTTTGACGGATAGACTTGGCTTTCCAAACCCTGTAACGCAATGGCAGCGCGCAGCTGCTCAGCGTCGGATCGCTTACGGAAAGAACCACATTGCATCAGCTTAGGTGGACCCAACTCGCGTTCGGGAACATCCACTTCCACTTCAAGGTTTTCCAGTTCTTCAATGTACTGCCAACGTTCTTCTGGCTTCTCTGGCATGGGTTCAATGACAGGGCCTACACTCTCGGTCGGCGTCTCGGTAACCACTTGCTGCGGCAGCTGCACGTCGGCGTCGTCTTTGCCGCCAGCGATAAAGCGCAAGCCACCCACCAAGGCCGCTACCAACCCCACCGCAAGTATCACAATACCCCAAGGCACTTGCCGTTGTGACTGTGCCTTGGCGCCGCGTTTGCCTGGTGTTGGTTTGCGCTTTTGAGGTCGTTTACGGTTGGCGTAATCCATGCTTACATTCTATCCAAGGTTTCGATACCAAGCAGGTGAAGACCCTGCTCTAATGTTTTTGCCGTGAGTGCGGCAAGTTTCAGACGGCTTTGTTTCAGTGCTGGGTTTTCAGCCTGCAAAATCGGGCAGGCTTCGTAAAAACTTGAGAAAGCACCGGCCAAATCAAACAGGTAACCACACAAGAAGTGCGGCATGGCTTTGTTGGCAACCGAGTGCACCACTTCGTTGAAGCGCACCAAAGTATTAGCTAAAGCTTGCTCACGTTCATCTTGTAACACCAGCTCGCCGGTTAAACTGTCCGCTGCCACACCTGCTTTGGCAAACACACTCATCACCCGGGTGTAGGCATACAACAAGTAGGGCGCGGTGTTACCTTCAAAGCTCAGCATGGTGTCCCAGTCAAAAATGTAATCGCTGGTACGGTTTTTCGATAAGTCGGCATACTTCACTGAGCTAATACCGACAACTTTTGCCACTTGCGCTTGTTCAGTCGCGCTCAATTCAGAATTTTTCTCTTGCAACAATGCCAGTGCGCGCGCTTCGGCCTGGTCGAGTAAATCAGCTAATTTGGTGACGCCGCCATCGCGACTCTTGTAAGGACGGCCGTCTTTACCCATCACCGTGCCAAAACCGTAATGGTCCATTTGTAAATCTTGACGTGCAAAACCAGCTTTCTTGGCTAAGGTAAAAATCTGCTGGAAGTGCAAGCCCTGCCGTTGATCAACGAAATACATCAGGTGATCACCGCGCAGTACATCCTGACGATAGCGCACCGCTGCTAAGTCTGTGGTGGCATATAAATAGCCTCCACCTGATTTCTGTACGATAACCGGTAACGGTTCGCCTTCTTTATTCTTAAATTCATCCAGGAACACGCACTGCGCACCTTGGTCTTCGACCAGCAAGCCTTGCGCTCGTAGTTCGGCAATCACTTTTGGCAAATCGTCGTTGTAGCCGCTTTCGGCCATGACATCGTCACGGGTCAGCTTCACGCCTAACCGATCGTAAACGTCCTGACAATGACTCAAAGAAACGTCGATAAATTGTTGCCACAGCGCAGCGCATTTCGCATCACCGGACTGCAAAGCAACCACTAGCTCGCGCGCCCGGTCGGCAAATTCAGGGCTCTCGTCAAAGCGGCGTTTGGCGGCTTTGTAGAAGGTTTCCAGATTGCTGAGCTCCATCGCCAGCTCTTCACCTTCGAGCTCTTCCATGTGCGCCAATAGCATGCCAAATTGCGTGCCCCAGTCACCGACATGGTTTTGCCGGACCACGGTATGGCCGAGTAACTCTTCCACGCGGGCCACCGCATCACCAATGATGGCCGAACGCAGGTGACCGACGTGCATTTCTTTCGCCAGGTTAGGCGATGAATAATCGATGACGATACGTTTGCTTTGTTCCGCTGGTTGTACGCCGACTTTGGCGTCTTGATAAGCGTGTTCGAGCTGCTGGATTAACTGCTTCTGGCTGACCATAAAATTAATGAAGCCAGGTCCGGCAAGGTTAGCGTCTGCGATTAAATCGTTTTCTGGCAGGGCGGCTAGCAGTGCTTCTGCCAGGGCGCGTGGATTCATGCCCGCCGGCTTCGCCAACATCAGCGCCAAATTAGTGGCAAAGTCGCCATGGCTCTTTTCACGTGGGCGGTCAAGCTGGATGCGCGGGCTCAAGTCAGCCGGTAGGGTGCCTTGCTCTTTCAGGGTGGCCACCGCGGCCGCTAATAACTGCTCCAACTGCTCTTTCATTGCATCCAACCTTATGAATTACGGGAAGCGGCATTTTACTTGCTTCGCCGCAGAAAAAAAACCTTTCCTACCTAGCTAAAATCTTGCGGATCGACATCGAGCGACCAACGCACCCGCCGCAGCTCTGGCAGTTGCTGTAGTTTCGGTAAACTGTGCTGCAATAGTTGCTGGCGCAGGCCGCGTTGTTGGCATTGTAGCAGCAACTGGTAACGATAGCGCCCGGCACGTCGTTCCATGACTGCTGGCATGGGGCCTAGCACCATAAGTTCAGGGTGTCGCGGCAGCTGATCAGCAATGGCTTGCAAGGCCTGTTGCGCATGTTGCGCTTCGTGCGCTTCGGCGCGAAACAAAGCGAGCTGGCCAAAGGGCGGGAGCTGGGTTAATTGTCGCTCCTGCAACAATGAGCGGGCGAACGCTGCGTAGCCATTTTGAATCAGGTCCTGCAGCAGATCATGGTCCGGGTGGTGGGTTTGTAACACTACAGTGCCCGGCGCACTGGCGCGTCCTGCGCGGCCGGCAACCTGAGTTATCAATTGGCCTAGCCGTTCTGCCGCACGAAAGTCAGAACTGTACAACGCCCCGTCAATATCGAGCATCGCTACCAAGGTCACATGCGGGAAGTGATGCCCTTTGGCAATCATCTGGGTGCCGACCAACAGCGGAAACTTGTTCTCAGTGGCGTCAGCCAGATGCTGTTGTAGACTGCCTTTGCGCCGGGTGCTGTCGCGATCAATTCGTAGTACGGGATAGTCCGGAAACAACTCAGTCAGTGACTGCTCCAGCTGCTCGGTGCCCACCCCACGGCCCACCAGCTGAGTTGACCCACAGTCATGACACTGGGCCGGCAAGCGTTGCTGATCACCGCAATGGTGGCACTGCAATTGCTGTTGGCGCTGGTGCACGGTGTAATAGGCATCGCACCGACGGCACTGTGCCAGCCAGCCACACTCGTGACACAGCAGCGCGGGCGCAAAACCACGGCGGTTGATAAACACCAACACTTGCTGACCGCGCGCGAGCTCCTCGCGCATGCGCTCAATCAAAGGTATCGATAACCCGGTCTTCAGCGGCATCTGTTTGATGTCCACCACCGTGTGCCGGGTCGGTCGCGCTGCGCCGGCCCGCTGCGTCAACTGCAAGTGTGCATAGCGTTTTTGCGTTACGTTATTGATGCTTTCCAGCGATGGCGTTGCCGAGCCTAAAATCACCGGTACCTGCTCTTTCTGGCCGCGCACAATGGCCAGATCACGTGCGTGATAACGAAAACCCTCTTGTTGCTTGAGGGAGCTATCGTGCTCCTCATCAATGATAATCATACCGAGCTGCGAAAATGGCGTGAAAATCGCCGATCGTGTGCCGATCACTATCGCTGCTGCACCATGCTTGGCATCTAGCCAGGCATCCAGCCGTTCCCGATCACTCAACGCTGAATGCAACATCACAATAGGCACGGCAAAACGTTTTTGGAACCGTCTCAGGGTTTGTGGAGTAAGACCAATTTCCGGCACGATCACCAGTACCTGCTTGCCTTTGCGCAACACCTCGGCCATCGCTTGCAGATAAACCTCGGTTTTGCCACTGCCGGTGACCCCTTCCAGCAGGTAGGGTTGCGGTCGCTGCGCTGCGCCGATTGCCGCCACCGCCAGTGCTTGCTCAGGATTGAGCTGCAACGGCTCACTGCCGATGGCGAAGGTCCAGTCACGCTCCGTGCTGGGATGATGTTGGAAGGCTTCAATCAACTCTTTGTCCTGCAATGCCTTCAGTGCCGATAGCGAGAATTCCTGCGCGACGATATCGCGCCGCAATAAAGACCCTGAACGCAAAGCAGCGAGTAAGCGTTGCTGTTGTCGGGCATTGCGTAAGTCATTGAGCTCGATGACCTGGCCCCCCGCTGTTGCCCGATAAGCCTGCGTGGTTTGATAACTCGCCGGTTCGCCCTGGCGGAGCAGTACCGGCAGGCCATGAGCGAGTACTTCGCCCAGCGGGTGGTGATAGTACTCTGCCGCCCATTGCAGTAATTGCCACACCGGCTCACTCAGCACCGCTTGCTGGTCGATAATTTTGCTAACAGCTTTACGTTTGTACTCGCTGGCCTGGGGCGTAATGGTCCCCATACAGAAACCCACCAGCTGCCGCGAGCCAAAAGGCACCTGCACCCGGGCACCCACGGCAGGCACCGTGCTGCAGTCGTAATCAAACAACCGGCCAAGGGGCACGGGCACCGCCACTTGGACGACGTTGCTGGTAGGCGAATCTGGATTTGCGGATGCGGCGTTCATAACGGCTATTGTGCGGTGCTGTGAGCATTGGCGCAAGCGTGATCCTGTGCTTGATCATTGTTTGAGCTTCAGGTAGAATTCGCGCCCTAATATCCTTGGTACAAGTAATCCTTGGTATAAACCATAACATTAACCACGTATGGTGTCCGGCAACAGATCGGATGGCGATGCGGCCCAATTGAGGTAACCCCTATGAAAGCAGGTATTCATCCTAAGTACGAAGACTTGAAAGTCAGCTGCTCGTGCGGCAATACTTTCGTAACTCACTCTACGCGTGGTGGTGATTTGCACCTTGACGTATGTTCAGAGTGCCACCCGTTCTACACTGGTAAGCAGCGTATTATGGATACCGGTGGTCGTATCGACAAATTCAACAAGCGTTTCAGCGTCTTGGGTGGTAAGAAGTCGTCGTAAAAGACAAGCTTCTGCACAGAATTCAGGAAAAGGCGCCAAAAGGCGCCTTTTTTTATCCTCTTCTCAGCGCCAGCTGTTGAAAACACTAAAGATCCTTCTGGTTTCTTTTTAAACAACTTACAAATCTAACGGTCACAACCGGGCTCGTTCGCATCAGGTAAGATTTGTTATTCCATCGCAAGCCTCTACAATGACCTTAATTCAGTTAACTCATGACGGTGCCAGGCATCGTTGTTGCTTAAAAAGGTACACTACGCAATGTCCGACTTTCGCAAACAAGCGCTCGATTACCATGCATTACCTACGCCAGGCAAAATTAGTATTGAACTGACTAAGCCGGCGGAAACCAGTAAAGATCTGGCTCTTGCTTACAGTCCGGGGGTTGCGGAACCGGTACGTGCCATCGCGAAAAATCCCGATGATGTTTACCGTTACACAGCGAAAGGCAACATGGTGGCGGTGATCTCCAACGGCACAGCGATTCTCGGTTTAGGCAACTTAGGTCCGATGGCATCCAAACCCGTTATGGAAGGTAAAGCCTTACTATTTAAGCGTTTCGCCGGGCTTGATTCGATCGACATTGAAGTCACCCACCGCACCACCCAGGACTTTATCAATACCGTCGCTAATATCGCCGACAGTTTTGGTGGGGTTAACCTGGAAGACATTAAAGCGCCGGAATGTTTTGAAATTGAAGAAGCACTGATTGAGCGCTGTGATGTACCAATTTTTCATGACGACCAACACGGTACTGCCATTGTTACCGCCGCAGGTTTGTTAAATGCACTGGAAATTCAAGGTAAAGAACTGCGCAAAGTGCAAATTGTCTGTTTAGGTGCTGGCGCGGCCGCCATTGCCTGTATGGAACTGCTGATCAAATGTGGCGCCCAGCGTGAGCACATCTACATGCTGGACTCCAAAGGGGTCATTCATACCCGTCGTGAAGATCTGAACCAGTACAAAGCACTGTTCGCCAACAATACGGATAAACGTACGTTAGAAGAAGTGATTAGCGAAGCTGATGTGTTTGTCGGTGTTTCCGGCCCTGATTTGTTGAGCCCCGATGCGCTTAAATTGATGGCTGCGAAACCCATTATTTTTGCCTGCTCGAATCCTGATCCTGAAATTAAGCCAGAACTGGCACACAAAGTGCGCGATGATTTAATCATGGCGACCGGTCGTTCCGACTATCCCAATCAGGTCAATAACGTACTTTGCTTTCCGTTTATGTTCCGCGGCGCCCTCGATGTACGCGCCCGCGCCATCAACGATGAAATGAAGCTCGCCGCCGTTGAGGCCATCCGCAGTCTGGCCAAAGAGCCCGTGCCGGAAAGCGTTTTAAAAGCCGCGGGTGTTGATAAACTTGAGTTCGGCGTGGATTACATCATTCCCAAACCCATCGATCCGCGTTTGAAAACCCGGGTATCACGCGCCGTCGCCGAAGCCGCCGTCGCCTCTGGCGCCGCCCGCATCGACCTACCGAAAAATTATATGTCGGAGTAGCCTCGCTGCTTCAGCATCTCCGTTAAGATCACTTTGCTCCAAAACATGACCTGCTCCGGGTCATGTTTTGCGGTTGGCGGTTCATAGATCACCACTAACGGTGCACCTGCGTCACAATAAGGCGCCGAATCAAATCCATTCCACGCCAAGCCAAGCCCAACAATAGCTGCATCTGTTGGCATGCCCAGCCGGTTCGCGACCTGCTGATTGAAACCTGCATAATAAATTTCTTGCCCAATCGTACTCGCCTGTTCAGTTGAAGCAAAACAATGAACATGTTGGTAGCTTGGCTTGCTTACACAAGCGGTGAGGAAAATTCCCATTCCAGCAAACATTAAAAATCGTAACATAAGGGTTCAAATCCTATCATTGGGTTTGGATTTCAAAGGAAACGTTGTCAGTAAATCACTTTATCATTAGTGTTTTCTTATTATTAATTTGTCGATCCTAAAAATCGCATAATTCCTAGTTATTCGCTTATATTCATGTTTTTATGCTTGCAGGAATGGCTAAGAATCAGCCTTGATGTCAATCAATTAGGACGACAACTATGACCTTAGGTGATTACTTAAAACAACAACGAACCGAACAAGATTTTAGCCAGGCTGAGCTCGCTGAGAAGATGGGTGTGGAGCAGTCGTATCTATCAAAACTTGAAGCCGAGCGCTCCATACCCTCAGCAGAGATTCTAGCCGCATGGCTAAGCGCCTTACAACTCGAATTGGACGATGTACTGGACCAACTCGACCGCGCCTATCTTCACGCAAAGTTAAGTCGTATTCCAAGTATCGATGCGTGGTTGCGCCAGCAAAAAGTCCAGAGCCTCGTGCGCGAGCGCATTCGTCTCTATGCAGCCGTTCTCTGTATAGCGCTTGCTGTACCTATGTTCTACCTCGGTTATACCAAGCTTTTGTTCAATGAATCGATTTATGAGTATCAATCGCCTGGCGTGGTATTACCGGGAGAGTCTCAAGATATCTACCATCTGGCGCCGCAACTTAGCGATGGCACGCTGGAGGAACGCCACCAATCGCACCTTGATATTCTGAAGCGCCGTAACCCCAAAATTCTGTTACTGAGTGAGTACCGTGGCGAGCAGTTCAACCGGCCAATCCCTGAGGCTGCGAGTGATTTATTTACCCGCACCTACTACCTCGAAGAAACACACCAAAGACCACGCTGGCAGAATACGTTGTTACAAGCGCTGGGACTCTTTTTAGGTACTTTTGGATTAGTGCTGCTGCTCATTTTGCTGAGAACACAAAAAAGATAATAGTTATGCTTGTTTTGTGAATTTATATTCACTATACTTGGGCCATCTTTGAGTCATAAGTTTACTGTGAATGTCTAAGCAAGAGACCATACAATGCGCTGTTTTTGGAGCAAGTGGCTATAGCGGCGCTGAGCTCGTCTGGTTGCTGCATAATCATCCAGAGTTTACTTTGACTCATGCATTTTCCTCTGGCGCACGTGAGAAAGCAGAGCCCATCTCCGCGTTGTATCCGCAGTTGAGTGGTCGGTGCGAGCTGATTCTGCAACCTTGGCACTCGGATTTGTTGCCACAACTGGCGCAACAGGTTCGGGTGGTTTTTTTAGCGCTTCCTCATGAAACGAGTGCTGAACTCGCGCCACAGCTGATCTCCGCTGGGCTGGTGGTATTTGATCTGTCCGGTGCTTTCCGGCTAAGCGATGCGCATCAACATCTGCAGGCGTATGGCTTTAAGCAGCCCAAGCTTGAGGCTGCTGTACCTTATGGCTTGGCCGAATTTACCCAGTTGCGGGGCGACGAGCCTTTAATTGCCGTGCCCGGTTGTTACCCGACCGCAGCGGCACTGGCGTTGCGTCCGGTAAGTCATTTGCTGGCCCGGGACTCTGTTCCTATTGTCAACGCCGTAAGCGGTGTCACCGGTGCTGGTCGCAAAGCCCAGTTGCACACCAGCTTCGCTGAAGTCAGCTTACAGGCCTACGCGGTCGCTGAGCATCGTCATCAGCCGGAAATGGCGCAAAGCATCGGTCGCGATATCCTGTTTGTGCCGCATTTAGGTAATTTCAAACGCGGCATTCTCGCTACCATTTATGCCCAGGTGCAGCCAGGTATTTCAACTGCCACCATTGAAGACACCCTGCAAACCTGCTACGCCGATAAACCGCTGGTGCGCGTCGTCAGTACACCACCGAAACTGCAACAAGTGGTGGGTACGCCCTATTGCGATATTTACTGCAAACTACAGGGCCAACAGCTGATTCTCAGTGTTGCCATCGATAACTTGTTAAAAGGTGCCGCGGCACAAGCGGTGCAGCTTGCCAACCAGTATTTCCGGTTACCGGCAACCACGGGCTTAATGAACCTCGGAGCCGTGGTATGACAACGCCACTGGTGATCAAATTAGGCGGTCGGGTGCTTACCGATGCCGCTGCATTGACGCAGCTTTTCACCACGGTGCATAAATTGGCTGCGCTACGGCCACTGGTGTTGGTGCACGGCGGTGGCGACCAGGTACAGGACCTGTTGCAGCGGTTGGGCGAAGTCTCGACCAAAACTGCCGGGCAACGGGTTACCCCCGCTGAACACATGCCGATTGTAACAGGCGTGCTGGCGGGCGATATTAATTCACAACTCTGTGCATTGGCGCAGCAGCATGGTTTGAATAGTGTTGGACTTACTTTGCAGGCGGGCGAAACTCTGGTCTGCGATGTCGATACCCGTCGCGGTGCGGTGGGTATTCCTAAACCAAATAACAGTCAGCTGCTGCAACTGTTGATGGAAAGCCAGTATTTGCCGATTCTCAGTTCCATCGGTGCCAGTGCAGACGGTCAACGCTTAAACGTTAACGCCGATCTTGCAGCGGCGGCAGTCGCGCAAGTGCTTGATGCCGATCTTATTTTACTTACCGACGTGGCTGGCATTCTCGACCGCGACGGCCTCCTCATCGACTCCATCAATGCCACGCAGGCACCGCAACTTATCAGTGACGGTGTGGTGCGCGACGGCATGGTGGTGAAACTAAACGCGGCACTTCAAGCCGCACAGCATTCGCGACGAAGTATCGCGGTGGCCGGCTGGCAAGACGCCAACGCACTGACCCGACTGGCAAAGGGTGAGGCGGCCGGAACCCGCATTCGTTACTAGGTTGCCGTTTAGTTTCCGTGTTCCCAGAATCAATTATTAGTTGGAATTAACATGCAAGATTTATTAGCACTGCGCGACTTATCAAGCGCTGAGGTGACGCAATTACTAGACCTCGCTCAAACCATCAAACAACGGCCGAGTGCGTGGCAAAATCATTTACAGGGCAAGAGCATTGCGTTGTTGTTCGAAAAACCATCGTTACGCACCCGTGCCAGTTTTGCTGCGGGTATTCACCGGCTGGGTGGTCATAGTATTTACCTGGATGCAGCAAATCTGATGGGCAGTCGTGAACCGGCTGCGGATGTCGGTGCCAACCTGGCTCTTTGGCACGATGCCATCGTCGCCCGGGTGTTTTCCCAGGCGACTCTGGACGAGCTGGCGCAGGCTTCAGATAAGCCCGTGATCAATGCGTTGAGCGACATTTGTCACCCCTGTCAGGCAATGGCTGATTTACTTACCTTAACCGAGCAACTGGGCGATCTGAGCAATGTCACGCTGACTTACTTTGGCGATGGCAACAACGTCTGTCAGGGCCTGATGTCCGGCGCCGCGCTCGTGGGCATGACCTTGCAGATCGTTACACCTAAAGGCTATGAACCCGATACTGAAGCGCTGGCACACGCACAGAGCGTTGCCGCCACTAACGGAGGTAGTGTCACCCTGCATCATGATTTCACCGATCTGCAACAAACCCATGCTATTTATACCGACACCTGGTTCTCAATGGGGCAAGAGCGTGACAGCAACACGGTAATGCATGACTTTGCCCCCTTTCAGGTCAACATGGACCTGATGCAGCAACTGGGTGCCAGCTATTTTATGCACTGCCTGCCCGCCTACCGTGGCCGTGAAGTTACCGCCGAAGTGATTGATGGCCCGCAGTCGCTGGTGCTGCACCAGGCGGAGAACCGGTTACACGCACAGAATGCAATTTTAGTTGAATTACTCGCAGGAGCTAAGGCATGAAAAAATCAGTGGATAAGGTCGTTTTGGCCTACTCAGGTGGTTTAGATACGTCTGCGATAGTGCCCTGGCTGAAAGAAAATTATGACTGTGAGGTGGTCGCCTTTGTCGCTGACGTAGGTCAAGGCGATGAAGAGCTCGCTGGGGTGGAAGAAAAAGCCATCGCCTCCGGTGCCAGCAGTTGTCATGTAGTTGATCTAAAACAACAGCTGGTCAATGAAGTTATTTTCCCAACCTTGAAAACCGGTGCGATTTACGAGGGTCAGTACCTGCTCGGTACCGCACTAGCGCGGCCGATTATCGCTGCTGCACAAGTGAAACTTGCACGCGAGGTTGGCGCCGATGCCCTGGCCCATGGCTGCACCGGTAAAGGTAACGACCAAGTACGCTTCGAATCTGCATTTGCCGCGCTAGCGCCTGATTTACAGGTGATTGCCCCCTGGCGTGAGTGGGCCATGCGTAGTCGTCCGCAATTGCTGGCTTATCTCGCCGAGCGCAACATTCCATGCAGTGCATCAGCAACTAAAATTTACAGTCGTGACGCCAACCTCTGGCATATTTCGACCGAGGGCGGTGAGCTCGAAGATCCATGGAATGCACCTACCGCACAAGTCTGGAGCTGGACCACTGAGCCACTGCAGGCACCTGACGTGCCGGAATACCTGACCTTGTCATTTCTGCACGGCGAGTGGGTTGCCTTTAACGGTGAAGCCATTGATCCAGTCAGTGCTATCACCCAACTCAACCAAGTTGCTGGTGCCCATGGCGTGGGTCGCCTCGATATGGTGGAAAACCGCCTGGTCGGCATGAAATCCCGTGGCTGCTACGAAACCCCTGCTGGTGCTGTGCTTTACGCTGCGCTGCAAGGCCTTGAAAGTCTGGTGCTGGATCGCACCACGCAAGACTATCGTATTCGCATGGGCAACGAATTTGCCCAGTTGCTTTACGATGGACGTTGGTTTACGCCATTGCGTGACGTCATGCTGGCGGCGGCAAATATGTTGGCTGAACCCTTAACCGGCGATATCGTAGTGAAACTCTACAAAGGCCAGGTCAACGTCACCCAGAAGCGTTCACCGAACAGCTTGTACTCCAATGCCTTCGCAACCTTCGACGAAGATGACGTCTATAATCAACAGCATGCCGAAGGCTTTATTCGCCTTTACAGTCTGGCGTCACGGATCCGTGCCTTGCACCAGACCTCTGCAGCAACCGATGGAGATGAGACAACGTCATGAGTTTATGGGGAGGACGGTTCAGCGAGCCCAGCGCTGCTGAATTCAAACAATTTAACGACTCGTTGCGGTTTGACTACCAGTTGGCTGGCTACGATTTGCAGGCGTCTAAAGCCTGGGCGGATGCCCTAGCACAGGCGAAGCTGCTAACGGTAGATGAGAATGCCCAGTTACAACAGGCGTTGCATGAACTGCAACTGGCGGTCGCTAAAAATCCACGCTTGCCATTGCAAAGCGACGAAGAAGACATTCACAGTTGGGTGGAAGCGCAGCTGATCGCAAAAATTGGTGCCACCGCTAAGAAGCTGCATACCGGTCGCAGCCGGAACGACCTGGTCGCCACCGATCTGCGACTGTTTTGCAAAGCCGTCTGTGCCGAGCTGATCACGGCAAATCTCGCTGCCATTCAGGCGCTGCTCAAGTTTGCCGAGCGTTATCAGGCTGCTGCTTTGCCGGGCTACACCCATTTACAGCGGGCGCAGCCGATCATGGCGGGGCATTGGGCATTAGCCTACGTACAAATGCTGCAGCGCGACGTCAGCCGGTTGAAAGAAACCCAAAAGCGGCTGGACGTATGTCCATTGGGCAGCGGCGCGCTGGCGGGTACTACAGCTCCACTTGACCGTGAAGCTCTGGCGCACAGTCTGGGCTTTCGCTACGCCTGTGAAAACAGCCTGGATGGCGTGTCCGATCGCGATTTTGCTTTGGATTTACTGCATAGCGCCAGCACCGGTATGCTGCATTTATCGCGCTTAGCGGAAGATGTGATCTTCTATTGCTCCGGTGAGTCCGGCTGCTTTGCCATGAGTGATCGTATCAGCAGCGGTTCCTCGTTAATGCCACAGAAGAAAAACCCGGATCTGTTTGAGCTGCTGCGGGGCAAAACGGGACGGGTGTTTGGCCATCAACATGCGCTGCAAACCACGCTGAAAGGTTTGCCACTGGCCTATAACAAAGACATGCAGGAAGACAAAGAAGGCTTATTCGATGCCCTGCATACTTACCTGCAGTGCTTGCAGATGCTAACCTTTGCCGTGCCCGAATTAAGCGTGAATGAAGCTCATGCCGCGCAGCAAGCTGCACTGGGTTACAGTAATGCCACCGAACTTGCCGATTATCTGGTGAGTAAGGGCATACCTTTTCGCGACGCCCACCATATCACCGGCGCCGTAGTGCTTTACGCCCAGCAGCAGGGGCAGCCCCTGGAAACACTATCGCTAGCTGAATTTCATGAGTTTTCCGACACAATTGAAGAAGATGTCTACCAGGTTCTCGAGCTTGATTACGGCGTACAGCAGCGCAGTGCCTTAGGTGGTACCGCGCCAAGTGCGGTGCGGATGGCGATCAAGCACGCGAATGATTGGCTGCATGCAGCTGAAGCAGCCAGCAAGCACGTCCGTCAGGCGCGGCTCAGCGATGCCAATAAAATTTGCGAGTTAATTGGTTATTGGGCCGAGCAAGGCGAGAACTTACCTCGTGACAAAGCTGACGTACTGCAGGCGATTCAGAGTTTTGCGGTGGCTGAAATTGATGACGAAGTGGTCGGCTGCGCTGCACTCTATGTCTACAGCACAGGTCTGGCGGAAATCCGCAGTCTCGGCCTGTTTCCCCAGGCACAAGGCAAAGGGCTGGGCGCCGAGTTAGTCGCATTTTTATTATGGAAAGCGCGGGAGCTTGGCATTAGCCGCACCATCGTACTCACGCGGGTGCCGGAATTCTTTGGTCGGCTTAACTTCCGCCTGACGGTGAAAGATAAGCTGCCCGAGAAAGTCATGAAAGATTGTGAGCTCTGCCCCCGCAAGCATGACTGCGACGAAACGGCACTGGAGTATTTACTTTAGGCCGCACTCGAGTACCCGTTTACTCAAGTTCGTCGTCGCTCAGCTCTTCATCGGCTGGAATCGGTAAGCCGCGGCGCTCGAGTTCCGCGCGCACTTCAGCTGGGATCTTATGCGGATTGTCTTTACGTAAGTCTTCATCGGTCGGCAGGGGCTGACCGGTGAAGGCATGCAAAAACGCCTCACACAACAATTCGCTGTTGGTCGCATGGCGAAGATTTTTAATTTGTCGACGGGTGCGCTCGTCGGTCAACACTTTCAACACCCGAGTAGGAATCGACACGGTGATTTTCTTCACCTGCTCACTTTTCTTGCCATGTTCCACATACGGGTAAATGTACTCGCCATCCCACTCCATACTGCACCTTCCACTGAATAACCCTACACAATGGGGTGAATTGTACAATGGTCTGCGGTACAGTCAACTTTATACGCTTAGCGGTCTATACGGCTCATTTGCATTCGCTTTATACTGGCATGACTTTATTGCAAAGCGGTGCCACCGTATAATCGCTTTTTTGACACTTCCCGGAGAACGCAGACGCATCATGAAGGTTGAGGTTTCGGACGCACAAATTCATACCGTTGCAGAACAGGTTCAGGTTCACAAGTTTGGTGGTAGCAGCCTCGCAGATGCCTACTGTTATCGGCGGGTTGCCCGCATTGTCACCGAATATGCCGGTGCCAGTGACCTGGTGGTAGTTTCTGCCGCAGGCGACACCACCAACCGTATTCTCGCCGTCATTGACGCTAAGCAAGAAGGCGATGCGGACGGCGACTACGGCATGGCGGAAGTACTGCTAAAACAGTTGGAAAACTACCAACAAAGCCTGATTAGTGAATTATTGAGCGGCGAGCACCAACAACGCCTGCAAGATGCCTCGCAAAAAGACTTCAGCCGCTGGTGGAACTGGCTAAGTGGCGACCAAACCATTGCAAACCGTGCAGAACTTTTATCCTACGGTGAGCTCTGGTCAGCGCGACTGTTAGCAGCGTTACTTAAACAACAAGGCACACAAGCCGATTACATCGACGCCCGCACGTTCCTCGTCGCCGACGATGCCCCAGAGCCGTTGATTCGAGTCGATGTGTCCCGCGCCGGATTGTTAAACCGTATTGCTTCACATGCTGGCACTCGCTTCATTGTTACCGGTTTTATTTGTGCCGACCCGGAAGGTCGTTCGTTAATACTTGGCCGTAACGGTAGTGACTATTCCGCGACCTTGGTCGGTAGTTTGATCGATGCCAAGCAAGTCACTATCTGGAAAGACGTTGCTGGAGTTTATTCGGCGGATCCGCGTAAAGTAGAGCGGGTAGTAAGCTTACCTATTCTTGACTGGCGTGAAGCAGAAGAACTGGCGCGTCTTGGCAGTCCAGTTTTGCACCCCCGCACCTTTCAGCCGGTCAACCGCGAACGCATGGTGATTGCCGTGCGCTCCAGCTTAAAAGTCGAAAATCAACAAACCCGCATCGGTCAGTACGAAGACACTGAACCCGCGGGTAAAGTCCTGACCGCACTGTCGGAAGTGGTGCTGTTCCGCGTTGACCTGCGCGATGCCAGGTTAATTCAGGCTATCGAAGATCTTGAGCTGACACCTTTGATCAGCTGGAACGAAGTCAACCAACATCAGGCCTATTACGCCTATCACCAAAACCATCTCGATTATATGGCGCAATGGTTAGAAACCATTGATAGCAAACAAAGCGCCAGCAAGCTTACCGGCTATGCCATGCTGGCGTTGGTCGGTAATCGCATTCAGGAAACCGAACAGTTCGCGGTATTCAAACAAGAAACCGGCGAGCAAGCCCTGCGCCGTCTGGCACTGACACCCGATAACAATGCGGTGGTGGCGATTCTCGAGCAGAAGCTCGACAACCGTTTGCTGAACCGAATTCACAGTCAGCTGTTTAATCACCGCCGCAGCCTCGGCGTACTGGTGGTCGGCCGCGGAAATATCGGTAGCGCCTGGTTGAGCCTTTACCGCCGTTTGCGCGAGCGTATTAACGAGCAAATGGATGTGCGCATTATCGGCGTACTTAATTCGACCCGCATGTGGCTGGACTACAACGGCCTCGATTTGACCGACTGGCAGCAGAACTTTGAACGATTGGCACGCCCGTATGAGATGAGTCAATTGATTCCGGAGCTACCGAATGCACCTTACGATGAATTGGTGATGATGGATTTAACCGACGCCACGCCGGTGGCACAGTTGTACCCAAGCTTTTTTGCCAACGGCATGCACATTATTAGTGCTAATAAGCGCGCTGGCGCCTCAACCGAAAGCCAGTACAGTGAAATTCGCACCATCCAGCAAGAATACCAACGTGAGTGGTACTACAACACGACGGTCGGAGCTGGCCTGCCACTGAATTATGCGTTGAATGATTTACGTAATTCCGGCGACACCATTCAGAGTATTTCCGGGATTTTTTCCGGCACCATGTCGTGGCTATTCGAGAACTTTAATGCCGATGTAAAATTCAGTGACTTGGTGCGCGAAGCTAAAGAACGCGGGCTTAGTGAGCCCGATCCGCGGGAGGATTTATCCTGCCAGGACATTATTCGTAAACTGCTGATTTTAGCGCGTGAGATTGGCTTACGACTGGACTGGAAAGATATCGATGTCGATAGTTTATTGCCGGAACATTTGGCGGATATTCCATTAGACGAATTCATGCAACGCCTGCCAGAACTTGATGATGGCATGCAGGATCTTTATCAGGATGCGCAAAAGACCGGCAAAGTGCCACGTTTATTGGCGAGCTTTGCGGTGCAAGACAATGACCGCGTGCGTGCCCGCGTCGGCATTGAATACATCCCCGAGGGCGATATGCTAGCCAACCTTATTCCCGGTGAGAACATTTTTGTGATTTACACCGACTGGTACCATGAAATGCCGTTAGTCATCAGTGGTCCAGGTGCCGGTAAAGAAGTCACCGCGGGCGGCGTGCAGTCTGATCTGAATCAGCTACTTGGCCGCCTCTCGAAGAAGTCTTAAACTCGATTAGAAGATTGAATCGTCGTCACCAAACACCGTTGGTGACGACGAGTTATCGACATATTCCGTCGGTGCGGTACCGGGTATGAAGTACTCAAACCGCGTGGTGTAATCGTTTGCCCGGCTTAATTTACCTGTAGCTAAGTCAATCCTTGCTGACACTAAACCCGGTGGCACATCGAAAGGCTCTGCCGCGACATCTTCCACCGCGGTTTCCATAAAATCGATCCACATGGGTAACGCTGTTTTTGCACCCGCTTCCGTGCCGGAAATCGCCTGCTCGTCACTGTCTAAATTGCTGTTCATTGTCGTGCTACCGAGGGCGTTTTCGAGGTTGTCGAAACCCACCCAACCCGTAGTCACCAGGCCACTCACAAAACCAGAGAACCAAGTATCGTTGACGTCGTTAGTGGTACCAGTTTTACCCGCCACATTACGACCAGCGTGCTTGCTAATCGCGTCGGATCGTTGAATTCGCCATGCGGTACCATTCCAACCGGTTTTGTGGGCCCAACTACCGCCGCCCCACACCGCTGAATTCATCGCTTGGGTTACTAAAAATGCATTCTGCTCAGTAATCACTTGTGGCGCTGGTAAAACTTCGCGTTCGCCGGATTGGCACTCGACGCAGGCAACTTTTGGCCGCGCGGTGAAAATTAGTTGCTCCTGATTATCAACAATGCGCTCGATAAAGTAAGGCTCAATGAGATAACCACCGTTGGCAAATACAGCGTAACCACGCGCCACTTCAAGTGGTGTCATCGAGGCTGAGCCCAGCGATAAAGACTCGTTACGCGGTAGCTCGTCGTAGTTAAAGCCAAAGTTAGTTAAATAATCCACCACAGTAGCCACACCCATCGCCCGCAATAAGCGCACTGAAACCACGTTTTTCGACTTAGCTAAAGCTTGTCGAACACGAATCGGCCCTTCGTAGACATCAGGTGAGTTACGTGGCCGCCAGGCAATACCGCTACCCGGATTCCATTGGTTAATAGGCGCATCGTTGACCAAGGTAGCTAAAGTAAAACCGTTCTCTAACGCCGCCGAGTAAATAAAAGGCTTAATATTCGAACCGACCTGACGCTCGGCCTGCACTGCGCGGTTGTATTGGCTCGCGGCAAAACTGTAACCACCAACGGCGGCAGCAATGCCACCATCACTAGGGCGTAACGCAACAATTGCGGCACTTGGCTCGGGGACTTGCGCTAGCCGCCAACCGCTTGCGGTAGCTCTTACCCGAATCACTGCCCCGGGACTAATGACATCGCTGATGGTCGCGGGCGCTTGTCCCTGACGCTCACGATTAATGAAGGGCCGTGCCCACGCCACATTTGCCCAGGCCAGCTGCGCCTGCTCGCCATCAGCAAAAACAAGAGTCGCACGCTGTTCAGCTTCGGTAATCTCAAGTACTGCTGCCGGACGCGTTAGACCTATTGAGCGAAACTCTTCCAGTTGCGCGACCACCGCCGCTACTGGAAGCTTCTCCTCGCCTTCTTCCGCAGACCAAAGTTGGGCTTCCACACCGCGGTAACCATGCCGTTCATCATAGTTATGTAAATTCTGTTGTACCGCCCTTTGCGCCGCGCGTTGTTGCTTAGCATTCGCGGTAGTGAACACTTTAAGCCCACTGTTATAAGCAGTATCTTCACCGTAGCGCGCAACCATTTCCGCACGCACCATTTCAGCGAGATACGGCGCGTTCATGGTTACTTCAGCGCTATGAACCCGAGTTCTGATTGGCGCAGCTAATGCAGCCTGGTATTGCGCATCGGTAATTTTATCTTCTGCCAGCATGCGACCCAGCACTACCGCACGGCGATCGCGAGCGCGCTCAGGATTAGAAATCGGGTTCATCGTCGAGGGTGCTTTTGGCAAGCCAGCAATCATGGCCATTTCGGCTAACGTCAGTTGATTCAGCTCTTTGCCGTAATAAACTTGTGCGGCCGCGCCGACACCGTGCGCGCGATGGCCGAAAGTGATTTTGTTTAAATAAAGTTCAAGAATCTCATTTTTTTCCAACTGACTCTCAATGTGTAGTGCGATAAAAGCTTCTTTAATCTTTCGCGTCCACGTTTGCTCAAAAGTTAAGTAGAAATTTCGCGCGAGTTGCTGGGTAATTGTACTACCACCACTTTGGATCTCACCGGTAACCAGCAATTGAAAGAAAGCTCGGGCAACCCCTATAGGATCGATACCAACATGATCAAAAAAACGCTGGTCTTCGGTTGCTAAAAACGCATCAACCATAGGCTGTGGGACATTATCCAAGCTCACAGGAATGCGCCGGATCTCGCCAAACTGCGCAATCATCTCACCATCGGACGAATAAACTTGCATTGGAGTCTGTAAGCGAACTTCACGGAGCTCTGCAACACTTGGTAGCTCGTCTTTGTAGTATAAGTACATACCACCAACGGTTAGACTGCCCAAAGCAAAAGCAATCAATACGCCATACAGAATCCATTTTAAAACTTTCACAAAATTTATCCTTTTTTGGATCTAGTGCTATCTTGTAAAGAAACAGTTTAATAGTTGCTATCTATAACTGCTTATTATAGAAAGATAAACAAAGATTCCTACGCTACACTTAAAAACTGCTATGCTCTTTGCGAGGATCTTACATTTCTGTCGTGCGCAGCAAATGGCAACTTACATAACAATGAATTATAAGCCATTTACACATCCCATCGGGAGAACATTATGGGGCTGTTTGGTCTAGGTAAAAAACCTGGTCTAGGCATCGATATCGGAACAGATGCGATTAAATCAGTTGAAATTGTATCACAAGGCGACACTTATGAAATCGTGCGTGTTGCTGAGACGCAATTGGCTAAAAATCTCATTACCGACGATGAAATTACGGATATAGAAAAGCTTTCTAAAACACTTAAGCAAAATAGAAAAAGCTTGGGCACGCGCGCTATTGATGTTGTCGGGGCTGTATCCGGCAGCCAGGCGATTTCAAAACAGCTCGCCATGTCACTCGATCTTGATGACGAAGCTATTGCTGAAAAGATTGAAACCGAAGCCGAAGCTCTCATTCCTTTTCCGCTTGCTGAAGTGCGCTATGACTTTGAAAGTCTTGGTGAACATCCGACCATGCCCGGCCAACAACGGGTCATTGTAACTGCTACCCGCACAGTAAGTGTCGACACCCGGGTGCAAGCGCTGGAAGAAGCTGGCTATAAAGTCCGCATCATGGATGTCGACAATCAAGCCATACTTCGTGCCTGTGACCATGTGATGCCTCATTTGCACCCAGACCTTTACGACAACAAATTGCCGTTGATGATTCTCGATATTAGTAGCGCTGCGGTACAAACCATCGTTATTGGTCATGGCGAGGTGATGTTTACCCGCTATCAAAGTGGCGGTCTTGCGCAACTTTTCAAAACCTTGGATAACGATGGCGAAGTTAGCCATGCTGAATTGTTTACCAAATTACGTGCCGACGAAACTGATGACATTTCACCGACCGTAATACAAGATTTCTTGGGCAACCTCTGGGCGCAAATCAGCCGCAGCATGCAAATTTACCGTAGCAACGCGACCAAAAAAGATTTCGCTGGTATTTTACTAATAAACAGTGGCGCTATGTTACCGATGATCGTCGATAACATCCGTCAACAAGTGGAGTATCCGGTCATCAGCCTGAATCCATTCGAACATTTCCCGCTACCGAGTAAATACCAACACTTACAATCTCACGGCCCACGGTTCGTAGAGGCATTGGGATTAGCGTTACGGAGCTTTACCCCATGGCACACGTAAACCTACTCCCTTGGCGTGAGATTGCACGCCAACGCGCAAAACAAAAGTTTGGTATTCAGGCCTTTATTGCCCTTTTGATCGCAGCTGGTCTGGTTTTCGTTGCTTATACTGTTATCCAGGATTATCAGCAATCGCAGCGTGCGCGGAATCAATTTTTGACCGCGCAAATTACCATATTGGATGCGCAAATTGCGGAAATCGAAGAAATAAACAAAAAGAAAGATTTTATCGTCAACCGCATGAAATTGATTCAGTCATTACACCGCGACCGAAATACCGCGATACAGATGTTGAACGAGTTGTCTGAACGTATGCCTGATGGTGTACACATTGTGAGTGTCGAAAAGCGCGGAGATCGTTTGAGCCTTCAAGGACGAAGCGTATCTAACAATCGTGTCTCTGAGTTTTTGCGCGCAATTAGCGACTCTGAAATATTCAACAACCCAGCTTTGAGACAAATTTCCGCTGAGGCTGAAGGCATCGAGGGACCAACGCGTTATAGTTCGTTTTCATTGAGCGTTACCATCGCCAGACCAACAAATGATGCTCCTGCCAAGCCGGAGGGTAAATCATGAACGTACGTGAACTCGATATTAATGAAATACCATTCTGGCCCGCGCCGTTTCGTCTTGGTGCGCTATTATTGCTCATTATCGTCTGTCTGGGTGCTGCTTATCACTTCTTACTTTCAGATGAATGGGCCGCCTACAACAAAGAGCAAGCGCGTGAGACGCAGCTGAAACAAGACTATCAGATGAAATACCAAACAGCGGTTAACCTTCCGGTCTATCGCGAGCAGCTGGTGCAACTCAACAAAGATTTAGAAGTGCTGTTAGACATGCTACCCAATGATGATGAAACAGCGCGCTTACTCGACGACATCACCTTGGTTGGCACACGTAGCGGTCTCGATTTTGACCGAATCGAGTGGCTTGATCCACAACCTCGCGAGTTTTATACCGCGCTGCCAATGCGCATCGACTTGCAAGGTGAGTATCATCAAATCGGTGAATTCATTGGCCGAATTGCTGGTCTACACCGAATTATCAGCGTGAAAGACTTTACTTTGCAACGCTCAGATTTTAACAGTAATCTGCAGCTTAACGTAACCGCCGAAACCTATCGGCAGCAAACGTTGAGGACAGAACCATGATAAAGCGCTTACTCCTGGTATCTGCAGGCACATTACTGCTTGGCGCATGCAGTCAAGGTGGCCATCAGGATTTGGTCGCCTATACTGAACAGGTTCGCTCAAGTTCGGTGCCCAGTGCAGAACAGTTGACTGAGATGCCAGAGCTAAAAAAGGTTGATTACAACGGTCGCACCTTTCGCAATCCGTTTGAACCGGCGCCGCTTAATGCGCCATCGATGGGTGAGAACACCCAAGGCTGTCCGCAACCCAATCTTGAGCGTGATCGCGCAGAGTTAGAATCATTGGGTCTCGACCAATTTACGTTAGTTGGCACTATGCGTACCAACAATGAAGGCCAAGTAGCATTACTTAGTACCAACCAAGGTCGCCTTTATCGTGTCGCGATAGGGGATTATATGGGGCTTAATTTGGGTGAAATTACCGAAATTACTCCAGATTACATAATGATAGCTGAATGGGTTCCAGCCGGTGATGGCTGTTGGCAACAACGCAACACCGCACTGCGCTTACCGGGTTCACAAGGGAGTTCTGATCTATGACGTACGTTATCCGTTTCCTGATGCTCATATTGTTGCTGCCAGCCGTGGTTGGCGCCAACGAGCTAGTACGTATCGAACAAATTCCATTAGCGAATGACCGCTTCAATCTTGAGGTGCATTTCACTAATGCGGTGCAAGCACCTGTTGTTCGACGTAGTGAGAACCCATTGGTGCACGAATTCTTATTGCTCGGCACTAACAATGAACTTGCCGCCGGTTTACAGCAGCTCGCTGATCACCCTTTGTTGCAAAATGTCAGTCTGGAGCAGCAACGTGAAGATACGCTGTTGCGGGTTACCACCAAACAACCCTTAGATCATCTACTGAGCCGCTATGAAGATGTCATGGTATTGGTCTTCGTGGAATCCGACGAGCCAGCTGATGCCGGCAGAACAGCCGCAACTACCACTCCAGAGCCCGAAAGCATTGCAGCTCAGCCAACACCCGTAGCGGCCACTGAAATTGCTCCTGAGCGCCGTCAGGCGCCGCAACAACCAGCAGTGGTTACGGCAGCATCCGCACCCAACCCAGAATTACCTAGTGTCACCGATATTGACTTCACTCGGTTACCGGAAGATGTCGCTTTACTGCGTCTGAAACTCAGCGAGGAAGGCATCGAGCACGAAGCTCGGGTACGAGGCAACCGTCTTGAACTTACCCTTTACGATACAGAAATCAGCGATGACTTACTTTACGTGTTAGATGTCAGCCAGTTCGCAACGCCGATCGCGCACATCGAAACCTTCCGCGAAGGTGACGATGCAGTTGTGACCATCACCGGTAAGGGAGATTTCCGTCATCAACTTGAACAAATTGACGGTTCACTAAACTTGAAGTTCAGCAACCCTATCGAAGTAGCTGAAAACGATGGTTCACAACGTCCAATTTCACTTAACTTCCAAAATGTGCCCGTGCGGCAACTGCTGCAAATTCTTGCCAATGAAAATGACCTGAACCTGGTAGCCAGTGAATCAGTGACCGGCAACATCACGCTTCGTTTAGAAAATGTGCCGTGGCAGCGTGCTCTAGATACGATCCTGCGCGTGAAGGGCCTCTCAAGTCGCATGGACAGTAACATTCTTATTGTTGCTCCTGCTGATGAGCTTGCTGAACGCGAAGCGCAAGAGCTCGAAGCTAAGCAGCGGTTATCGCAGCTAGCACCACTGGAAAGCACTTACATTCAAATTAACTATGCCAAGGCTGCAGACATAGCCGCCATTTTGCGCACCGAAAGTTCGGATCTACTATCAGAACGCGGTGCTGTGACCGTCGATGAGCGCACCAATACTTTGCTAGTCCGCGATACACCACGTCAGATCGAAGAAGTTGAAGATATGGTAAAAGTGCTTGATGTCGCGGTTAAGCAAGTGGTTATTGAAGCGCGTATGGTTACCGTTCGTGACAATATCAGCGATGAATTGGGTATTAATTGGGGCATCACTAACCCTGATATGGGTGGACCCAACTTCTTCGGTTCAGGCACCGAGAATGGGGGCGACCTGAATGTGAATTTGCCCGTATCCAACCCAGCTGCAACCATTGGTTTTCAAGTGGCGAAGCTAGCAGATGGTCGTCTACTTGACCTTGAACTGTCAGCGTTAGAGCGCGAGAATAAGGGTGAAGTTATTGCCAGCCCGCGCATTACCACAGCCAATCAGAAGAAAGCCTACATCGAACAGGGTACGGAGATTCCTTACGTCGAGAGCGCTTCCTCCGGTGCGACCTCGGTGCAGTTCAAGAAAGCCGTGCTAGGGCTTGAGGTAACCCCCCAGATCACTCCTGACAACCGGGTGATTATGGATCTGGTGATTACCCAGAATACTCGTGGTGAGACAGTTTCGACGCCAACAGGACCTGCAGTATCTATTGATACTCAGGAAATCGGTACGCAAGTACTCGTTGAGAACGGCGAAACTATCGTCCTCGGCGGTATTTATCAGCAACAAATCTTGAATGATATAACCAAGGTACCGTTACTTGGCGACATCCCGTACGTTGGTGTGCTGTTCCGCAACGATAGTCAAATTCATGAAAAACGTGAACTGCTTATCTTTGTGACGCCACGAATTGTAATGACAACGCCGTAAGCCTTGCTTAAATGGCTGTGACTTGCGATAATCCCGCCTCTTTTGGATTGGGTAAAGGAAGGTCAAACAGACACTCCGGATTCCGTGAGTCACAGCTATTAAACGAGTGATGTAAAGCAGAGATATGGCTGAAAAACGTAACATTTTCTTGGTAGGCCCCATGGGGGCTGGTAAAAGCACGATTGGCCGACAACTAGCTCGGCAACTTCACCTTGAATTCTTCGACTCTGATTCTGAAATCGAGCGCCGCACTGGTGCCGATATCGCGTGGGTCTTCGAACTGGAAGGCGAGGAAGGTTTCCGCGCGCGCGAAGAAAAGGTTATTGAAGAACTAACTGAAGCAACCGGTATTGTTTTGGCAACGGGCGGCGGTTCGATTCTAAGTAAAGAAAGTCGCAACCGACTTTCCGCACGTGGCATCGTGGTTTACCTGCAAACGCCCATTGAAAAACAACTTGCCCGCACTCAGCGCGACAAACGTCGCCCGCTGATTGCTGAAGCTGAAGACCCGCGTGCAGTACTCGAAGACCTCGCTTCGCAACGCAATCCGTTGTATGAAGAAATTGCTGACGTTGTGGTGCGTACCGACGAGCAAAGTGCTAAGTTCGTGGTCGACAAAATAATCGAACAAGTGGGGTTATAGCCCCAGCAACGGAGCAACTCATGCAAGCCGATACTCAGACTTTGATACATCGCATCGACGTCGG
The DNA here is from genome assembly GCF_052541995.1 of Pseudidiomarina xizangensis. NCBI lineage: Bacteria > Pseudomonadati > Pseudomonadota > Gammaproteobacteria > Alteromonadales > Idiomarinaceae > Pseudidiomarina > Pseudidiomarina xizangensis. The sequence continues at coordinate 87,940 of NZ_JBOBQA010000005.1, read as the reverse complement.
ACTTGCTGAACGTAGTTACCCCATTCACATCGGTCGGCAACTGTTCTCAGCGTTGCCGACATTGCTCACCGAGTTACCCAAGCAGCTTTGCATTATCACCAACGCCACTATCGCTGCACACTACTTAAAATCTTTGCAAGCCGCATTACCTAACTCTGCCACTATTATCGTGCATGAAATTGCCGATGGTGAACATGCGAAAAGCATCACCTCCTATGCAGAAGTAATGGATGCACTCATCGCTGCAAATTTTAACCGCGATTGCGCGATTCTGGCGTTAGGTGGCGGTGTGGTGGGAGATTTGGCTGGCTTTGTCGCAGCGACTTTTCAACGCGGGGTCGACTTTTACCAGCTGCCTACCACGTTGTTAGCGCAGGTCGACTCGTCTGTGGGTGGTAAAACCGCAATTAATCATCCCGGTGGTAAAAACCTTATTGGCGCTTTTTATCAGCCGCGAGCGGTGGTGATCAGCACGGATTGCTTAGCCACCCTGACGGCCCGTGATTATGCCTGTGGCCTCGCTGAAGTGGTAAAATACGGCATTATCTATGACGCCGAATTTTTTGCCTGGTTGGAACAAAACACTGATACGCTAAATGCTCGTGAGCCCGAAGCCCTGACCTACGCCATAGGTCGCTCTTGCGAAATAAAGGCCGAAATCGTTGCCGCCGATGAACGTGAGCAAGGCCTACGGGCACTGCTCAACCTTGGCCATACCTTTGGCCACGCTATCGAAGCTGAATATTACACCAGTTGGCATCACGGCGAAGCCGTGGCCGCGGGCACCATGGTGGCTGCCCAGTACATGTTGCAACAGGGTGAGTTAGCCAACACCGACTACCAACGCATATTGTCTCTGCTGCAGACCTTTGGGCTACCAGTTCGTGCACCTCAACTGACCGAAGCGCAGTGGCAACAACGCATGCAACGTGATAAAAAAGTACAAGCAGGGCGATTGCGATTTATCTTGCCCACGCGTATTGGCCACGCAGAACTGCGCACCGTCACAGACTGGTCGAGCGTTTGGCAAGCCATTAATGCCGTCACCGAAACAACTCGTTAAGCTTGGACCAACAGTCGTGAATAAGAAAAATCGTGCCTTTCTCAAGTGGGCGGGCGGTAAATACAATCTCATTGAGCCGATCAGCGCCTTACTGCCAGACGGCAATAAGTTGGTCGAGCCCTTTGTTGGTGCCGGATCGGTGTTCCTCAACACCGATTACCCAAACTATGTTCTCAACGACGTAAATCCTGATTTAATCGCGCTATTTAAAACCATCAAGCGCCGCCCGCAGACCTTTATCCATGACGCTCGCAAATTGTTTAATGCCCAGAATAACAGTGATGCAGCGTACTACGCTCTGCGCCGCGCATTTAACGCAACAACCGATAGTTACCAACGTTCGCTCCTGTTTCTGTACCTGAACCGCCATGGCTACAACGGACTTTGTCGTTACAATAGGTCCGGGCAGTTTAATGTGCCGTTTGGCAGCTACCGCAAGCCTTATTTCCCGCAGCGGGAAATCGAATTCTTTGCGAGCAAGGCCCAGCGTGCGGTGTTTACCTGTCTGAGTTTTGAGAAAGTCTTCCGGCGCGCGCGCAAAGGTGATGTGGTCTATTGCGACCCGCCCTACGCCCCCTTAACTGCGACCGCAAATTTTACCAGCTACGCCACCGCCGGCTTTAGTCTGGATCAACAACATGAACTGGCCCGCCGCGCGGCGCACGCCGCACACAAACGTGGTATCCCGGTGTTGATTAGTAATCACGACACCGAGTTAACCCGCCTGCTTTATGCCGATGCCGACTTACAAAGCCTGCAGGTGGCGCGCTTTATTAGTCCCAAAGCCGATGGCCGCACCAAAGTCGCGGAACTATTGGCCTTGTACACATCAAAGCCGCGGGCGGCCAATGTCATTTCTTTAGCACAAGCCAAACGCAAGGTTGCACGATGACCAATCAACTGACCTGGGTAGTTAAATCCTTTGCCGAATTAACCACCACCGAACTCTACCAGCTACTACAATTGCGCCAAGACGTTTTTGTGGTCGAACAGACCTGTCCATACCCTGACGCTGATGGTCTCGATGACCAAGCCTTTCACCTGTACGCGCTCGATACGGCCGGCACCATGGTCGCTTACGCGCGCTTGTTTGGCGCTAGTGCCGAAACCCCTTATACCCGCATTGGTCGGGTTATCAGCGCGGGAAAGGTTCGCCGCCAGGGGCTTGGCCGGGAACTCATGCGGCGCGCCATCGATTGGTGTCATAAGCATTACCCCGACGCGCCAATCCGCCTTGGTGCGCAGGTGTACCTGCGGGCGTTTTATCACAGCCTCGAGTTTCGTGAGATCGGCGCTGATTATGTCGAAGACGGCATTCCCCATGTCGATATGGAACGCGCACCATGACCTCGGTCGAGCCATTTTCACTGCTTAAAACAGCTTCAGGTTTAGGCTTGGTGTGGCACGAGCACGAGGAAATGAAACCCTTGGTCGTCGACTTTCTCGCTGGCAAGCAAGCGCGGCGCGCACTAGTAGCCACCACCAAGGATGAAGCTATTGCTCGCGCGTGTGGTCTCGGCAAACATCCTGACAGCAGCATTCTGGACGCAACAGCAGGGCTCGGCCGTGATGCCTGGGTGCTGGTGAGTCTTGGCGCACGCGTTGCCATGCTCGAGCGCCAACCCAAAGTTTATGCACTATTAGCAGATGCGCTCCAGCGGCTTTACACTGAGCAACCAAATTACCAGCAACGGTTTTTTTTAGCGCCATTTGCGACCTTGGATGACGCACAAACCGCGAGTTTCGACGTGGTTTACCTCGACCCTATGTATCCGAAAAGTGACCGCAAACAAAAAGCAGCGGTGAAAAAAGACATGCAGATGTTCCAACACTTGGTGGGCGCCGATACCGATGCCGATCAATTACTGGCACCGGCGCGCAAAGTGGCGCGGCGCAGAGTGGTCGTTAAACGGCCCCAGCATGCCGGGTATTTAGCTGACACAAAGCCCGATATGCAAGTCGTCAGCAAGAAACATCGATTCGATATTTATCTAAGTAAGATTGCGGATCTAAGTTCAGCATGAGTAACAACTACGATGTGATTATTATTGGTGCCGGCGCGGCCGGTTTGCAGTGTGCATGGCAAGCCGCAGCTCGGGGGCTACGGGTGCTGCTGCTCGACCATGCCAAACAAGCCGGTAAGAAGATCCTCATTTCTGGCGGTGGGCGCTGTAACTTCACCAACTTATATGCGAGTCCTGAAAATTACCTGTCGGAAAATCCGCACTTTTGTAAGTCGGCGTTAAGTCGCTACACCCAGTGGGACTTTATCGCATTGATCGAAAAACACGGTATTGCCTATCACGAGAAGACGCTCGGACAGCTGTTTTGCGATGACTCAGCAAAACTCGTTGTGCGCATGCTGCTCGACGAGTGTGCCCAGCACGGAGCCAAGGTACAACTGCGCACCGAAATAACCAACGTCGAATGGCACGACGCTAGTTATACGCTGAGCACTTCCCAGGGTGAGTACCATGCACCGCAACTTGTGATTGCTTGTGGCGGGCTATCGATGCCGAAACTTGGCGCAACTCCATTGGGCTATCAACTTGCCGAACAATTCGGTCATACCGTTCTGCCGGTTCGTGCCGGGCTGGTACCTTTTACTCTGCACGACCGTGACAAAGCGGCTTATAGTGAACTTTCCGGTCTGGCACTAGATGTGACCGCAGAGAATGACCGGGCCAGCTTCAAAGAGGCCATGCTGTTCACCCATCGCGGGCTTAGCGGTCCGGCAATGCTACAAATTTCATCCTATTGGTTACCCGGTGAAACCTTCACTGTCGACTTGCTCCCGCAGCTCGATAGCCTCGCCGAGTTACGACGTTTACGCAGCGAACGTCCGAAGCTAGGCCTGCGCAGCGTGCTACAACAGTGGTTTCCAAAACGCTTTGCGCACACCTTGGCTGAGCAACAACAGTGGCCAGACAACAACCTGGCCGACTGCAGTAACGCGCTACTTGAAACCGTCGCGACCACACTCCACGCCTGGCCAGTTAAACCCAATGGCACCGAAGGTTACCGCACTGCCGAAGTCACACTCGGCGGGGTCGACACGAACCAGCTGAGCTCCAAAACCATGGCCAGCAAGCAGCAACCCGGCCTATACTTTATCGGCGAAGTGGTTGATGTCACTGGCTGGCTGGGCGGCTATAATTTCCAGTGGGCCTGGGCCAGTGCTAACGCCTGCGCCGAGGCGCTAACGCCGACAACCTAACGCGCTAACATCCTTAGCCCAACAGCAGGAGCATTCATGGGACACCACCACGGCCATGATCATTCGAAAGACATGCCTTCATCGCGTCTAGGCTGGGCATTCTTGCTCAACTTTGTTTTTACCATTATCGAATTTATTGGTGGCATACTCACCAACAGTACCGCGATTCTGGCAGATGCCGTGCATGACCTGGGTGACAGTATGTCACTGGGGCTTGCCTGGGTGCTGAATAAATTAGGTAACAAAGAAGCTAATCACAGCTTCACCTATGGTTACAAGCGACTCAACCTGGTCGGCGCATTTATCAATGCGGTGGTACTCATCGCTGGCTCCGCCTGGATATTGGCTACCGCGATTCCACGCTTGTGGGATCCGCAAATGCCTGTTGCCGATGGGATGATCGCACTTGCCGTGCTTGGTATTGCGGTAAATGGCTTTGCTGCCTACAAATTGTCTAAAGGCAAAACTTTAAATGAACGGGTCATTAACTGGCATTTATTGGAAGATGTTTTAGGTTGGGTAGCAGTACTTATTGTCGGTGTCGTGCTGTTGTTCGTCGACTGGCCGATTCTTGACCCGATACTTTCTATTGCCTTTACGCTATTCATTTTACTAAATGTATTTCGCAATTTATGGGCAACCCTGAAATTATTTGTGCAAGCCTCCCCTGACAAAAAAACTTATCAGGCGGTGGCTGATTCACTTCAGGAGCTTCCAAATATTACCAGTGTACACCACCTGCACTTCTGGTCGCTGGATGGTGAATCACACGTCCTTACTGCGCACTTAGTCTTATCGCACAATCTTGATAACCACGAGCGTTGCGAATTAAAAGAGCGTATCGATAGCGCGCTCGCCAAGTATCAACTCAGCCATACCACCATTGAGTTGGAACATCCCGATGAAATTTGCCGGGACAGAACCACATAAGCTTACTGGGTTATAAATCTTCATTCGTTCGTTTCAATCTCATTGATGTCACAATTGTACGAACGGCGATAGGCGTAATTATGTTTGGCCGGAAATAGCGACTTTCGCGTCCTTTTAAAATGCATTATGTTAGAACCAGCAAAGCAATTAATGTGGCCTGAAACCACTGATACTCGGAGAACCAGTCAGATGACATTGAATGCCGGTCGCTTACTAGTCCTGGACGATGATAGCCAAGTCAGCATAACTATTCGCGAAATGGCGCAGGCGGCGGGCTACACTGCCAAATCATGTACCTGTACTGATGACTTTTTTTCGCTCAACAGCGACTTTAAACCGACCCACATTGTTCTGGATCTGGCGATGCCGGGGTTAGATGGTGTTGAAGTGATGCGTAGGCTCGCGCAAGAAAATTGTGCCGCCACTATCATTATTGTCAGTGGTCTTGGCGAAAAAGTTCTGAATGCAGCAAAAACAGCAGCTGACGAAAGCGGCTTACGGGTTGCCGGTATACTCTCTAAACCCTTCCGCATTAGTGCCTTACGAGCCTTAATCAGCACCTATTCTAATGATCTTTCAAATTCGACTTCGCAACCCACAAAACTTGCCGAAATCAGTATTGAACAGCTAAAAAACGCGCTTACTGAACAACGGCTGGAAGTGCACTACCAACCACAAATAGGGTGTCGCAAACGTAACATCGTCGGCTTTGAGGCGTTAGCACGTATTCGCGGCAAACAAAACGAATTAATTATGCCCGACCGTTTTATCTCACTCGCTGAGCGTGAAGGTTTGATTCATCAACTAACCTTGCAGGTTTTTGAGCAAGCTATCAGCTGGTTTGCTGACGTTATGGGTGGTACCGATTACACCTTGTCACTAAACACCTCGCCAAGTATCTTTGTCGATGCCGATTTCCCCTCGAAGCTGACCGAACTTTGTATCAGTAAGGGGTTGGCGCCGCACCGCATTAAGTTAGAAGTTACCGAGACCAGCACCGCAAAAAATGCCTCTTTAGCCTTGGAGTTGTTAACCCAATTAAGGGTTAAGGGCTTTCTTGTTGCCATCGATGATTTTGGTGTTGGCTACTCATCAACTGAACAACTTGTGCGGCAACCTTTTTCCGAGCTGAAAATAGATAAGAACTTCATTATTCCCATCGCACACTCGGAAGAAGCGCAAAAAATTGCAGCTTCGTTAATCGCTCTTGCGCGCGCTCTAAAGCTTACGACAACAGCCGAAGGTGTAGAAGATGAACGGTCCCTGACCCTGCTCGCTGATGCCGGATGTGATTTAGCACAAGGGTTCTTCATTAGCCGCCCGATTGCACCAGAGTCTATCCTGGAATGGATAAAACAATTTACCGCAACCTCTGCAGCGAGCACTTGAGATGACGTCACCGCACAAACACGTGCCGAACTTGACGCCGAACTAACCTCCGCCAAAGGACGTGACCTCTGGATACGAAGTATCGGTGAACCTGAACGTAACGCCTCCGGAGAGATTATCGCTGTTCGAGGCGCTTTTCAGGATATTTCTGATGTTGTGCATACACGTAACGAGGTCGCTGCTATTGACAACCAATTACGTCAAACTTTGGAGAATATTAGCGATGGTTTTTTTATGCTTGACCACGACTGGCGTTTTGTTTTTGTAAATTCACAAGCTGAACAGCTGTTGCAGATGTCATCCGAACAATTGCAAGGTTTTGGCTACGCTGTCTCCGCGGCAAACGCCGGTGCTGAAGCGACGTCGAGATACCCCAACTTGAAAGTTCTTTTTCGAGAAAGTTTGTAATAATTTTTCAGCTTGCTACTCTCGATCATATTCGCACTTTTGCTTGCAGGTAGAAAAACGCATCATGGTTAAGTTTGTACAGCCTCGACAGCTGAAAACCTCAGCGGGTGATATCCGCCGCGTGGGCTTTGAACTGGAGTTTTCCGGACTCGACGTCGCCACCAGTGCCGAAGCTGTTGCTCGATCACTGGGTGGCTCTCCTTATGCAAAAAGCGCAGCACAATGGCGTGTTGAAGGTCCTCTTGGCGACTTTAAGATCGAAATTGACTGGAACTTTTTACATAAACTAGCGGCTGAAAAAGGCGAACATGCGAATACCGACGCCTTGCTCGACTCATTAAGTCAGGCCGCGGGGCTAGTGGTTCCCGTTGAAGTCGTGTGTCCTCCTATCCCGTGTGATGAACTCGATGCCCTTAACGATCTGGTCGAAGCCTTGCGCGAAGCAGGCGCAAAAGGCACGGATGAGTCGATGATTGCAGCCTACGGAACGCACATTAATCCCGAACTGCCAGCAACAGATAGTGAAACAATTTGCTATTACATGCAGGCTTACGCGTTATTGCAGTGGTGGCTGGTTGACCAGCATCATGTGAATACCACGCGAAAATTAAGCCCCTATATCGATCTCTATCCCGAAAGTTATGTGCGTGATTTACTTAAATACGACGCGGTCACCGTCAACCAATTGATTGATGACTATATCGATGCCAACCCTAGTCGTAATCGTGCTTTAGATATGTTGCCATTGTTCTGCCACCTGGATAATGAACGCGTTAAAGCTCAACTAAAAGACGACAAGATCAAAGCAAGGCCGACGCTGCACTATCGCCTGCCCAATTGCCGTATCAATGATACCGATTGGTCACTCGCCCGTGAATGGAACCTTTGGTGCAACGTTGAGCGCTTGGCTAATCGTCCCAAGGCGCTTGCAGAACTTGCCTCTGACTTCCTTGACGCCGATCGTCCAATGCTCGGCGTCGCTCGACAACCATGGATTCAACACGTAGACCAATGGCTCAAAGAAAACCTCGCATCGGCGTAACCGGCGCCGGCAAAAAATGGTCACCGTCTTGGTGGACCACACGTATCGCGCTTTGGCTATGCGGTGCCGAAGTCGAGCGCATTAGTGTGCGTCACCGTCCTTCCGGCTTGCCATTGCATGGCATTGTGATTGGCGGTGGCAGCGATATTTCGCCTGAGCACTATGGCGGTACGCTAAGCGGTAAAGTTAAGCACGACCCGGATCGTGACGAGTTAGAGATTAATTGGATCAAAAAAGCGTTGCGCGATGACATCCCAATGCTTGGTATTTGCCGTGGCGCACAGTTGATCAATATCGTCCATGACGGAAATTTATACGACGATATCCGCGAATTACGCAAGCAAACATACAATCGGCCCGGGCTATTACCGACTAAGCAAGTTTTTGTGCGCGGCGATAGCGACCTTGCGACCATTGTCAAAAAACGAAAGCTTCGGGTGAATAGCTTGCACCATCAGGCGGTGCAGGATGTCGGTGAGAATTTGCGCATTGTCGCGCATGACCTCGATGATCTACCGCAAGCCATTGAAAGTTCGGGACACCACCCCATTATTGGGGTGCAATGGCATCCGGAATATTTATTTTATATTCCCAGTGAACTGCGTTTGTTTCATTGGTTAGTTAAAGAGGCCAAACAGTTACGCGGGCGCAGCTAACAGCTCATCCAACTCGGGTAACGAACGTACCGTATAATGCGGCGGTGTCGGCAACGGACACGCTGCGTTTTCCGCGTTTAGCCAACAAGAATGCAGTCCACTACGTTGCGCGCCAAGTACGTCTGAATGGGGGTTATCGCCGGTCATTAGCACGCGTTCACGATCCTTTTGCTGCATCAAATCTAACGCGTGTGTGAAAATCGCTGGGTCGGGTTTCGCCACCCCAACCTGCTCAGAAATCACAACTAAATCGACCAGTTCAGCCATACCCGTTTGGGCTAGACGGGCTTCCTGAAGTTCTTTAAAGCCATTGGTGATAATGCCAATCTTAGCCGTTTGACGAGCACGTTCCAAAAGCTCCCGTGCGCCAGCCAAGGGCTGACAGATAGCCGCCATCGCCTCTAAAAAAGCCGAGTTCAGCTCGTCAGCGCTGACCTCTAACTCACTTGCCCAACCGCAAAACCGCCGACGTTGCAAGGTTTTCGCATCTATTTTCCCCGCCTGATAGTCCTGCCACAACGGCTTGTTTACTGCCTGATACTCGAGGTAGTCGGAATCTGTGAAGCTCACGCCATAACCACGAAACAGTTGCTGCAAGCCGGTTAAGGCATTAAACGAAAACAACGTTTCATCGGCGTCAAACAATAACCAATCGTAACTATGCAATTTAGTTGGCATTCGGCCCTCTCTGCAATCCATTGAAAACAATAAAACAGTTGTGTCTTACAAGTTGAGTCATAGACTCCAGCCTAACGTTGCCAAACCCAGCACTACAAACACCGCTGCTGCGACGTAACGAACCACGTTCAGCGGCACACGCCGCATAAGTTTTTCACCCAGCAACACCACGGGAACATTGGCAATCAGCATACCTAAAGTCGTGCCTAGGGTCACCCAGAGAACGCTTGCATATTGGGCGCCTAATACGACCGTGGCGATTTGCGTTTTGTCACCAATTTCCGCTAGGAAAAATAGCACGAAGGTAGCGCAGAGCGCACCATAGCAGGAGCAACTGGTCGCTTCGTCATCAAGCTTATCAGGCACCAACACCCATAAACCAATTGCGACAAAGCTAAGTCCAATAACAATCCCTGCATAATCAGCAGGGATCCACGAGGCGGACCATTGGCCAAACCATGCGGAAATAAAGTGATTAATAAGTGTCGCGGCAATAATACCGATGATGATAGGCCATTTTTGCCGGTATCGAGCGACCAGCAGTAAGCTCAGCAACTGCGTCTTATCACCCATCTCGGCCAGGGTGACAGTTAAGGTAGAGGTAAGAAAAGCTTCCATGGTGTACTCCGGCGGGTCAACTACTCCCCTAAGACGGCCGGCATTGTATCGAACTATAGCTTTACTACGCAAATAGAAAGCCCACGTAAAACCTGGTGGATGCTCTTTACAAAGACTTAACCCCATTGCAGGGACTATTTCACCGACTTAGCTCGTTATCCATGTGAGATTTCAACAAAAGGAGAACTCACATGAAAAAACTCACAGCAATTTCCTTAGCAACATTATTTAGCTTAACCACCATGGCCAGCCAAGCGGCTTTGGCGCAATCCATCGAAGCCTCTGCACAAACGGAGGCTAACGCTAGCTCTAACGTTAATATTAGTAACGATTCTGCTACAGCGAACGTTGATGCTGACGCTGACGCAGACGCTGAAGCCAACGCTGATACTGGAGATGCCCAGGACGACATCACCAATGATGGCGGTGACAACAACGTTCAGGACAGCGAAGAGTCGGCAGCAGAAGGTGCTCAAGCAACCACCTCGGCCACAAGCGAGACCGCCGCGAGCGCAACTGCAGTCTTGAATAATTCGTTGACAAGTGCGACAGATGCAGCAGCTAACGCAACAGCTCAAGTCGACACCGTGATTTCTGACGCCAGCAATACTGCTGAGCAGACGCTCTCACAAACGGTTAATGCTGGTATTGACACTGCGGTAAACCAACAGGTCACTGGCCAGGTTAACAATGCCGTTCAACAGCAAGTGTCTGGCGCCGTAAGTGGTGCGGTGGACGCCACAGTGCGTAACACTATAACCCAGAGCATTGGTCTATAACCCAACCAAAGGCGCAGTAGCTTTAACAGCTAGTGCGCCTTTTTTCGTCATCCAACCACCAAGGAGTAAAACGATGCGCTACAAAACGTTAGTCCCTATGCTACTTATGCTTTCCCTAAATGTTAGCGCTGAAGAACAAGCTGACGCCTGGGAATTCGGCAGCGAAATTGAAGCCGGTTACCGCTATGATAGCAATGTGGGCTTGACTCAAATTGATGAAAACACCTCGCAAAGCGATCAGCTAGTGACCCTACGCGGCAAACTTCAAGCAAACTGGCAAGCGACAGACAAACTTGCGTTCACAGCAAGCTACCAAGCCGAACAAGAACGCTACCGGGAATTTTCTCAGTATGATTTGCAAATTCATACACTAACCGGAGAAGTGAGTTACCAGCTACCATGGTTTAAAGTAGGAATCAGTCAACATAACGCCGACGCGAAAGTTGCAGAAAATGACTTCCTCGACTTTAAGCAAACCAGTTATTATCTGGGCGATTTGATCGGTGACAGCGTTTACTGGCGTTTGGCACATCAACAAATAACCAAGACTTTAACCGATTACCCGCAACGCAACGCTAAAGCGAACTACTACAGCGTCGACACCTTCTGGTTTTTCGCGCAAGGCTCACGGTTTCTTACCTTTGCTTACACCAAGCAAGATGAAGTCGCCGCGGAACCTAAGTTTAGCTTTGCAGGGCACCAATTTCGTTCCAGCGTTAATCAAACTCTGCAGGGCTGGGACCACGCCCAAAAACTGTCTCTGAGTATCACCTACCAAGATCACGACTACCGTGCAGCTTGGTCGCCCGCATCCACTGCCCGGCAAGATCAACTCACTACTTTGGAGGGCAAGTGGGAAGTGCCACTAAGTAACTATTTCGAGCTCGCCCTGACGGCCAAACATAGCAACAGCGAATCTAACGCGGAAGTTGCCGACTATCGTGATACCACAGCCGGAATCAGCTTTAAGCTGAGCTTTTAATTCAGCGACCTGAAGGGCCTGATCAAACCCCGACCGAAGATAGGATCCGGCCCGATTTCACCTAAGTCTTCCAAATAAGGGGCGAGGTAATCCTGTACTGATTTGTGTATTGGCTGATCAGCCAATACGCAACTGAGTAATGCTGACACGACAGGTGCGGCCATCGAGGTGCCTGATTCATAGGTTAGCTCACCACTCGGACGAATAGTTTTCACAGCAACACCAAGCGCCGCATAGTCAATGTGTAAACCACGGTTTGCCCAGCGGTAAATTTGTTGCTTGGCATCCACCGCTGTAACTGCAACAACATCACTATAGGCCGCAGGATATAGGGGCGGAGCAGCTGGTCCGGCATTACCTGCAGCGGCAACAATAATTGTACCCTGCTGCTGTACTCGCTCCACAACAAGCTTTAGAATTGGGTTGTCTGGACCAGTCATCGACATATTGATCACACCAATACCTTCCCCTACCAGCCAGTTCAAAGCTTCGATCAATGCGCTTACGGGTGCCCCTTGGCTGAGCTCATTATGTTGATAAAAGACTTCCGCAGCAAACAACTCTGCCTTAGGTAGTAAAGGTTGTAAGCCAGCTGCTTGCGCGAGCCATAGACCTGCGACAGCAGTGCCATGAGCAAAGGGTTGTTCAAGAGTACGGTCAAGGAACGAACGCTGCCGAATTTGCGCGTCTTTAAAATACCAAAGTGAGCTTTTAATACGGGTGTCAATAACGCCTAGTTTAACTGGAGTATCACAGGCAAACTTGCTGTCATCATCCATTCCAGATGGTGTTTGCCTATCTGTTGGTTTACTTTGCGCAAAGTACACATGCTGCCTGGCTATGGACTCCTGCATTGTGTCTGGTAACAAATCTCGCAAAGCCTCTCGGGAATCGTATTGTGCTGGCACTCGAAAACGGATCACGGTAAGTTGTAATGCAGTTAGCTCCTGACGCGCTATAATGCTCACTGGTAGGCGTTGCAATTGCGCGATGTTATTATTCTGGATAACCACCAGCCATTCACGCTCCAACGCTCGCCAGCCGTTTTCTACTGTGACTTCACGCAACACCACATCACCTGCGGAATTTGTCAGCTCAACCACTTCAGGAATAACATCCGTCAGCTGTGCGGTGAATTGTTCTACGGTGGAAACAGAAACGGCACGAAGCGGCATCAATGTTTCACGTGTCGCGTCGTCAGAGAGATTTTCCACGCGTTCAACCGTAACCGGCAACTGCGGCAACTCTTGCGGTAACTGGGGCAGTTCATTGAGCACTTGCGCGAGCGCGATTGCGGGTGAGATTACGCTCACTGCAACGAATAACAGCACAAACCGTGGTAATCCGTTCATTGGGGGACCTCCCTAAGTTTTTATTCTATCTCTGTAATAACGGCTGATATCTGAGAAAATTCCGTTAGTGATGGAATAAACTTAAACGCCCATACGTTATCCTAACAGAAAGCAATCGGAGCAGTTATGAAAGAACAAATCAGAGAGTTGTTACCTGCTTTGCGTCGGTTCGCGTTGTCGTTGACGGGTAACCTTGCGGATGCGGATGACTTGTTACAATCCACCGTCGAGCGGTTACTCAGTAAACCAATACCGGATAACACCGAACTTGCCGCGTGGGCATTCAAAATTTGTCGCAACCTTTGGATTGATCAACACCGTGCCGCGAAGGTTCGCCAGGATGCCACGGCAAAACCCGAGCTGCAGGCCGGTGCAACCTTTGACAACGAAGCACAAGTAACAACTTTATTAAACTTGCGTGAGGTTGAGCGAGCCATACAACGCCTGCCTGAAGAGCAACGCGTGGTGTTGTCGTTAATCGCAATACAAGGTCTTTCTTACAAAGAAGCTGCCGCTATTCTGGGACTGCCTTCAGGTACAATTATGAGCCGTTTGGCGCGTGCCAGAGCAAAGCTCACGAATGAATTTAATTTGGACTCATCAGGAGCTATTACATGAACATTACTGATGTACAGCTATCTGCCTTTTTGGATAACGAACTTTCCGCTACTGAAATGGAACAAGTGCGTTCTGCCATTGCGACAGATGAACAATTAGCTGAGCGTTTAGCTCAACTCGCTCAGGTTGACGAAATCGCCAGTAAGCGGGCTGAGCTATTAATGCAGACTCCGCTACCCGAAACGGTTCTGGCTATGTTAGATGAGCCGAAAAAATCACCGGTAAAGTGGTTTTTTAATTTGCTCAACTTTAGTTGGCCTACGGCCGCTATAGCTGCAAGTTTAGCTGTCGTGGTGACCCTGCAACTGAGCTCGTTTGGGCAGATATCGTCAACTTCACGTTGGCAAACCCTTACAGCTATACTGGAAACTCAACCAAGCGGCGCAACCTATTCGAAAACAGATTTCGAAGTAAGTCCGCGTTTTAGTTTTCTCAATAAGGAAGGCCAATTCTGCCGACAGTACCGAATCATTGAGGCGTCCGCTGCGGCGGAAGCCATCGCCTGCCGAACCGCTAACGGGCAGTGGCAAGAAATAGCCAAACATACAGCTGTTGCCGCTGAATCGACGGGCGACTATCAGACTGCTACTGGTCAGCATACTCTTGACCTTGTGCTCGACCAGATCATGTATTCGGAGCCCTTAGTAGGAACAGCGGAGCAGCGCTTACTCGATTCTGATTGGCGGGCTTCAGTAAAGGAACCGAGCCAATGAGCATCGTTAAACAGTTTGCACTGTTATGTGTCAGTTTTTTGCTGGTCGCATGTGCAAGCAGCGATTCATACCGGTTGACAGCAGTACCAGGGATTGACTATCAGCAGCAGCAATTGAGTGCCAGGCGGTTCTCATTGCAATTAGCCGGTCCAAGCATGGCACAAAATCAGCAAGCGTTGCTATTACGTGCCGCTGAAATAGCACGACAACTCGACTACGATTGGTTTGTTTTACTGCCGCAAACGATAACCCATGACGCGACAAAACACACAACTCGAAAGCTTGCTGTGGATGTTGTGCTTGGTGTCGGTATTCGTCCAACAAGTACGTGCAGCTACCGCCCTGACAGCATTTTTACTGCCGTTGAGAAGCGGTGGCGTGACTCTGAATTACTGAAAGGTAATTGTTTTACCTAAAATTTTCATTCTAAACGACAGCAATACCTGAGGTTTTTACTAAACTTAATAGCATCTTCTAAAAAGGAGAAAATGATGAACTACATGCGAATGACGATTGTAAGCTTGACCCTAGTACTCGCAGCATGCGCCAGCGAGCCCGATTATCGTGCCGCTGAAGATGGTGGTTATGGTTATACTGAAAATCAGATCACCGATAGCCAGTATCAGGTGAAATTCAAAGCCCGTGGAACCGACAAAGGCGCGGCAACCAACTATGCCTTGCTGCGAGCGGCCGAGGTAACACTACAGAATGACTATGACTGGTTTGTTATTACCCACCGTGAAACACAAGTGGATAAAGAAACCGTTCGTAACACAGACTTCGCTTACCCGACGTCTGGCGATATGATGACCTACTGCAATGCTATTCGTTGCGAAACTCGGTATTATCCGCGCACCGCATTTAGTGCCGGTATCCACGTTGGCGGTCGTACCGATAGTGATATTGTGGTCACCCTGGATATCAAAATGGGTAACGGTGAGCAGCCAGAATCAAACTACAGTTATGACGCTTCTGAAGTGCGTGACAACTTACAACCGAAGAAAACTGAAGAATAATAAGTCTGAAAAAAGCGTACAGAGCCCAGCTTTGTGCGCTTTCTACCTCTAAAGAGTAAATGCTTTTCTACTCCATCGTGATGCGTTCAATTTTTCCGCAACTGGCGTATACTTCGATACATCAAGCGTTATTGACGCAAATCAAGCATCGGTGGTGAAAACAATGACCTCACACATTCATTGTCAAAATTGTAGTATGGCGACGTTGTGTTTGCCCTATCAGCTAAGTCCCGAACAAACGGAAAAGTTGGATACCGTTATTCAGCGTCATCGTCCACTGCAGAAACGCGATGTGCTAATTAATAGCGGCGAACCATTCAATTATTTATATGCCGTTCGCTCAGGCTCGTTGAAGTCTTACTCGTTAGACAGTCAAGGCTGTGAGCAAATTGTCGACTTCCATTTACCCGGCGACTTAATTGGCTTCGACGGCCTCATCGACGGCAAACATCGGAGCTACACTCAAGCTCTGGAAACCACCATGCTGTGTGAGATTCCAATTCAATCGCTGGATCAATTATCGGCTGATCTGCCTGGTCTGCGCAAACAACTGCTCCGGATAATGAGTGGCGAATTGTTTGCCAGCAAGACCTTGCTCGGTACCTTAAACCATCATACGGCGCAGCAGAAATTGGCGAATTTTCTCGTGACATTGTCTTCTCGCTTCCAGCAGCGTGGCCTTTCAAGCCGCGAATTCCGCTTGAGCATGACTCGCGCTGATATTGGTAATTACCTGGGTTTGTCGGTGGAAACCATTAGCCGTATTTTGACGCAACTTCAGAATGAAGGTGTGGTTGCGATACAAAATAAACTTATAGCGATCACCGAGCCAGAACGCTTACGCGCCCTGGCCGCATAATCTACAATTACTGACACGATCCGCAGCAAAAATCGCTACCATGCTGCGGTACTGCTTGTGGCTCGCGAAATAAAACTTCGTTTTCTAACGCGATATGCTGTTGCAGGTCGTGAATCAAATCTTGGGTCCCTTCGTAGAGCATAATCCAGCTTCCACATGCACCTCGGGGCGCCTTGCCATCACGAGTCAGCTTCGCTAATTTCGCGATCATGATGTCATGTTCGCCGTGCTCTTCTTCCATCACGGCGATCGGCCCGCTTGGGTAAATACCGCCCGCAAGCATGGGGAACAAAATCTGCTCCTCTTTCATCATGTGGCTTTCCAATTCGTTACTCATTTCGGTAAGTAAATCAGCCAAACCTTCGGGGCACTCCTCATGGTCGTTATGCACGCTTTCAATCTTTCTGGCGAGCTGAATGAGCTCAGGAAATTGCTGACGGTGCTTTTCATGGAAATTCGTTAACACAAATTGGATCAGGTCCTGGGTTGGCGCATCACGCCATTGGTCGGTCAGTTGTTGGTGCATATCGGCATCCTTAATCACAAAAATGAATAGACTTCTTGCTTATAACTGCAATTTAAGTGCCAAAACTACCTACTTTGATTTATATAGAATTTTGTTCGCCGATGGTAAATTACACCCATTATTATACGGGTCCATCCCGCCTAAATGGGTTGATTTAACCATGCAAGAAACATCACTACTTGAAACCCTGGTCGCTGACCTGGTCACTGAACTACCGGCCGTTGTCCGCTTACAAAAACTCGTCACCACTTTGCGCCGCCATTTCAGCTGCGGTGCTGTGGTGCTATTGCAGCAAGATCAGCAGGTACTGCGACCAATTGCCGGCATCGGCTTAGTACGTGAAGCGCTAGGTCGGCGATTTATCACTGAGCAACATCCTCGACTTGCTGCGATATTAACTGCACGTGAAACCGTACGGTTTGAGCCGGACAGTCAACTCCCCGACCCATACGATGGGTTAATTGAAGACTGCCCAGACGAGCGTCTGGCCGTGCACGACTGTATGGGGATCGCCTTGTATGTCGAGGGTAAGTGCTGGGGCGCGCTTACTTTAGATGCCCTGCAACCAGGAACTTTTGATGCGCAGACCATGCGCGAATTACAACGCGCTAGCTTGTTAGTTGAGGCGGCCATTCGGATGGGGCAGCTTGAACAAAATATTCGGGCACTGCGCAATAATCGCCGTGACGGTGAGACTGCCCTGCAGAATGAGACCTCTACTGGGTCAGAAATCATCGGTCATAGCGCCGCATTGCAGCAGGTGTTGCAGGAGTTGGAAGTAGTTGCTAGCGCTGACTTGCCAGTATTGTTACTCGGCGAAACTGGGGTCGGTAAAGAATTGTTCGCCCGCCAACTGCATCGTTGGTCGTCACGCAGCAAGCAACCTTTAGTTTATGTCAATTGTGCGGCGCTACCCGAGTCGTTGGCGGAAAGTGAACTCTTTGGTCATACCCGAGGCGCGTTTTCCGGTGCCGCGACCGAGCGTGCCGGGAAATTTGATAGTGCTGACGGCGGTACCTTGTTTCTCGACGAAGTCGGTGAACTCCCCGCATCAATTCAGGCAAAGTTATTACGCACCTTACAAAATGGTGAGATTCAACGTCTCGGCAGCGATAAATGCCACAAAGTAGACGTGCGTATTGTCGCTGCCACTAACCGTGATCTGAAACAACAAGTTAAAACCGGTGACTTCCGCGCTGACTTGTATCACCGACTGAGTGTTTACCCGTTACCGATACCGCCGTTACGTGAACGACGGGAAGATATTCCCTTACTGGTTGGTCATTTTCTTGAATTGAACCGAGCGCGCCTTGGACTCCGGGCATTACGTCTGAGCTCGGCCGCCGAGCACGCCTTGGTCCAATACGATTGGCCCGGCAATGTTCGGGAGCTGGAACATACTGTTAGCCGCGCCGCGATCAAAGCATTAAGCCAAGGCGCTGAGCGCAACGACATTGTCAGTATTGCCCCAGAGTTACTCGACTTACCGAACGCCCCGGCGGCCAGCTTGACGGTCGACAGCGAAGCCATAACCACCACTAGCATGAACTTGCGCGATGCCGTGCAGCAACTGCAAACTCAATTGATCGAGCGCGCATTAACGCAAGCAGACTATAAATGGACCCAGGCGGCACGTATACTGGAGGTCGACCCAAGTAACCTGCATAAGCTCGCGCAGCGGCTTGGCTTAAAGTAGCGCGCGAGGGGAGATAGATGACTGTCATACTGCGAATTCTGCTGTGGCGCACAATTGCCATTGTTGCTCTGCTGCTAGGTCTAATCGGGCTATTGCTGCCGATAATGCCCACCGTACCTTTCCTGCTGATCGCGGCATGGGCAGGCGGTAAAGGCTGGCCAGTACTCGAAGCCAAGCTACTTGCACATCCAAAATATGGCCCTCAGATTATTGCCTGGCGCCACTATGGTGTGGTGAAACGACAGCCCAAAGTCATCGCGATTGTTATGATGACCGGTAGCGCCATAATGCTCAGCTTTAGTCCGGCTCACCTTGCTATCAAACTGACCGTGATCGGAATTATGCTTGTTGTCGCAATATGGCTGATACTGCGGCCAGAACACCCGCCTTTAGCCGACTCGCACCAACAGGAGACACCATCCGATGACGCTTCCTGAACTTACTCGCGAACAACTGTTGCGCTATAGCCGCCACGTAATGCTGCCAAGTTTTGATCTGAACGGACAAGAACGTATTTTGGCGAGTAAAGTGCTGGTTATTGGTATGGGTGGTTTGGGATGTGCAGTCACACCCTACCTTGTTGGTAGCGGCGTCGGTAAGTTGACATTGGTGGATGATGATGTGGTTGATACGCACAACCTGCCGCGGCAAACGCTGTATCAACACGACGACATTGGCGTTGCCAAGGTCGTTGCCGCCCAACAGCGGCTGCGCACCATAAACGCGGATGCTGACATCAACATTCTGACGCAGCGCGCCGATGCAAAATTACTCTTGTCTTTAGTTCAGCAGCACGATGTTGTGGTCGATTGTTGCGATAACCTGGCAACTCGTAACGCCATCAACGCCGCCTGTGTTGCAGCAGAAAAGCCCTTGGTTTCAGGCGCTGCAATCCGCTATGAGGGGCAGCTCAGTGTCTTTTTGAACCAACAGCACGGGCCTTGTTATCAGTGTTTTAGCTTGCTCTTTGGTGAACAACAATTAAGTTGTATGGAGTCAGGTATTCTCGCGCCCGTAGTTGGCGTAATTGGCTCGATGCAGGCGGTCGAAACGCTGAAGCTGTTAGCGCAAATTGGCGAGCCCATTGCCGGGCATGTACTGCTGTACGACGGCTTACATGGCGACTGGCAAAAATTTCAACTCAGCCGCCATCCGCAGTGCCCGCTTTGCAATTCTTAGCCGGGGCGCCCATCCGCTCGCGGTAACGTGAGAATTGGTAGATACACCACCACATAAATCAGATACGCCACTATCCAGGCAGAGCCTGCGAAAAGATACCATTGGTAGGTCGCTTCCGGCCAAAACCATGCGACAAACACGCGCAGCACTGCGGCGAGAATCACCAACAAAAATGCCAACGACATTATTTTTTTAGGTTGCAGAGGTCGGCCACTGTGACCAAGCGAAACTCGCGCCAGCATGCTTAAAATCATATTCCCCATAGCACCTACCGTTAAAGCATGTATCGCGGTGCTGACGCTAACCTCACCGGTGGCATGATGCCAGGCAAACAAGGCCAAGCCAATCGGGAGAAACCAGTAGGCCACATGAAATGACCAAAGTAAGGGTACGCGCAGGGTCGTCCATATTTTCCAGCGGGCACAGCGTACCGCCAACAATAATGCTGCAACACCATATAGAATGGCCAGTGCGGTTCCATTCAACCAACTGCTCAACTGGGTGATTTGTAATGCAAAGATCAACCACAAACTGCCTAAGCTTAAACGGTCAAGCCAGACAATAGGTTGCACTTTCTCGGTCATGGTGCCATTTGCAGTAAACATAGGTAGCACGCGGCCGCCAACAATAGCCATCAGTAGCGTGATTAATATCACCGCATTCTGGCTGCCCACTTGTTGCAAATCAAAGCGACCCGTCATGCGTCCGTAATACATCAACGCATTACATAGGGTAAGTAGCAGCAGTACCGGCACAAAGAATAAATTCCGCTGCTGTTTGACCGCAATTAACGGCATCGCCAAGAGTATGGTGGCGAGAGGAAGAAACAGGAGATCAAGGGTGATCGGTACAATAGGCGGCAAGTAAGCACCAAATAGCAAGCTAATACGACCAAGTAACCAGACCGCGGTGAGCATGCCAAGCGAGCGACCGTGGGTTGCCCGTAAGCCCGTCCAATTTTGTACCGCAGTAAGCAAAAAGCCTACGATAATGGCAGCGACAAAACCAAAGATCATTTCGTGGCTATGCCAGAACATCACATCAGCAAACACTGGCAATTGCACAGTGCCGCTTAATACCCAGAGCCACAACATCATCGCTACCGCACTGAAAGTGGCGCCTAGCAAGAACATTGGACGAAAAGCTTGCCGCAGCAGCGGCCACATTTTTTCTTCTACTTTGAGATCGGTAATTTGCAGCATGTGCGCACCCTTTAAAACATACATTTTGTATCTATGTTTATACCACAGCTCAGTCCAAATTCCAGCTAGATTTCCTGGAGATACCTCTTAAAAACAGCGGCTAATCCAGAGACAAAACCGAACTACCGCATTGGAGGTAGTGTGCCGCAAATACCCTGGCTTCACGGCAATATAAGGTTCTATCCCAAAAGCAATAGAACGCGTTTAAACCGCTGTTTTCGCGGTGATTAGACAATTATCAGCAGTGCAATATTTCAGTAGACTTGTGGCAGAACCTGAATCTCGTGCCCAAGGAGCATGATTATGGCTACACCCCAACCGCAAGTGAGTAAGTTCGATCGCTACCGAGCACTCGGCCTCTCAACTTTTGCGTTCACACTGTGTTTTGCAGTGTGGACCATTTTTTCGATTATTGGTATTCAAATAAAAGACGACTTTTCGTTGACGGATACTCAGCTTGGTTTGCTCATGGCAACACCCATTCTGACCGGTTCGATTAGTCGCTTGTTCCTCGGTATCTGGACCGACCGCCTTGGCGGCCGCTGGGTATTTGGCGTACTGATGTTAACCACAGCGCTCTGTGTTTACCTGTTAACCTTTGCCAATAGTTACGCCATGCTTTTAGTTGGCGCCTTAGGCGTGGGCTTAGCCGGCGGTGCTTTCATCGTTGGTGTCACCTACACCTCATCATGGTTCGACAGCAAACAGCAGGGCACGGCACTCGGTATCTTTGGTGCTGGTAACGTGGGTTCGGCGGTCACGAATTTTGGTGCACCTTTCCTATTAGTTGCCTTAGGCTGGCAAGGCGCAGCGCAGGTTTATGCGACCGTGATAGGCATCATGGGTATTGCCTTTATTGTGCTGGCCAAAGAAGATCCGATGACGCAGCAACGCCGTCAGCAACCTAAGCAAACCTTTATGCAGCAGATGGCTCCGCTTGCAGAGCTGCGCGTCTGGCGGTTTAGCTTGTACTACTTCTTTGTGTTTGGAGCTTTTGTTGCCTTGGCATTATGGCTGCCGCACTACCTTATGGAAGTGTACGACCTAAGCATCACCGAAGCAGGCATTATTGCTGCTCTGTATACGATTCCTGCATCGTTATTCCGCATTCTCGGCGGCTGGATGTCTGATAAGTATGGTGCGCGCCGTGTCATGTACTGGACCTTTATAGCGTCAGCAATTTGTACCTTTATGCTCAGCTATCCCTCAACAGAGTACGTTATACAAGGCGTTCATGGTGAGATTCGGTTCCAGTTTGAGGTAACACTTGCCGCTTTTGTAGTTCTGACTTTTGTTTTAGGCTTTTTCATGTCGCTTGGTAAAGCCGCAGTGTTCAAACATATTCCGGTTTACTACCCGAAGAGTGTTGGCGCTGTTGGTGGTGCTGTAGGGATGATTGGCGGTCTGGGTGGTTTCCTGTTACCGCTAACTTTCGGTATGTTGAATGACATTATTGGTGTTTGGCAAAGCGTGTTTATGTTGCTGTTCGCCATTACCATCATTTCATTACTCTGGATGCACTTTTCAATTCGCCGGGCGGAACGCATCGAATTACGTGGTGATGTTGAGCAAACCGATTTACCTGAATTCTCAACTCCCGACTACTACACCCTTGATGACTGGCGCCCGGAAGACAAAGAGTTTTGGGAAAATAAAGGCAAAAAGATCGCAAGCCGCAATTTGTGGATATCAATTCCTAACCTGTTCCTGGCCTTCGCAGTTTGGACTATTTGGAGTATTTTGGTGGTCAAAATGCCGCAACTTGGCTTCACTTACTCCTCAAACGAACTCTTTTGGCTTGCCGCTTTACCAGCATTGTCTGGCGCGACCTTACGAATATTTTATAGCTTTATGGTGCCAATATTTGGCGGCAGACGCTGGACCGCAATTTCTACAGCCTCACTCTTGATCCCCTGTATCTGGATCGGGTTTGCGGTGCAGAACCCAGACACGCCTTACATCATCATGCTGATACTGGCCCTGTTATGCGGTTTTGGCGGGGGCAACTTCTCTAGCTCGATGGCCAATATCAGCTTCTTCTATCCACAGAAGGAAAAAGGTGCGGCACTCGGCATGAATGCCGGTTTGGGTAATCTGGGTGTTTCGGGCATGCAGCTACTTGCGCCTTTGGTCATTGCTGCAAGTGTGTTCGGTTCATTTGGCGGTGATCCGCTTGTGGTGCAACAAGGCGCACAAGCGGGTAGCGAAATTTGGCTACAAAATGCTGCGTTCTTATGGGTACCATTCATTGTCATTGCCGCCATTGCCGCATGGTTTGGTATGAACGATATCTCCTCGGCTAAAGCTTCGTTTAGCGATCAAGCAGTAATTTTTAAACGTTCGCACAACTGGATCATGAGTGTTCTGTACTTAGGTACTTTTGGTAGCTTCATCGGTTTTGCCGCTGGCTTTCCATTGTTATCCGGTATGTTGTTCCCTGAGGTCGACCCAACTAAGTACGCTTTCCTGGGGCCTTTAGTCGGTGCTTTATCGCGACCATTCGGGGGTGTACTCGCCGATAAACTTGGTGGTGCGCGGGTGACATTCTGGAACTTCTTGTTAATGATTGCTGGGGTGGTCGGCGTTATCTACTTCCTACCACTAGGTGACAATGCAGGCAGTTTCGTAGGCTTCTTTGTAGCGTTCTTAGTGTTGTTCATTGCGACAGGCATAGGTAATGGGTCGACTTTCCGCATGGTACCTGTGATTTTCTTAAATCAGCGCAAACGTGTGCATGGTGATACGGATTTAGCTGTCAAAGAAGGTAATAAAGAATCAGCGGCGGTGATTGGTTTTATCTCAGCTTTCGCAGCTTACGGTGGCTTCTTTATTCCTAAAGCCTACGGTACCTCGATCGCATTCACTGGCGGCGTTGCCGGTGCACTTTATGCGTTTATCATCTTCTACGCACTGTGTACCGCCATGACCTGGTGGTTCTACTCACGCCGCAATGCTCCAAACCCTTGCTAGCAGCTGTAAACCCGGTAGCCCGCACTTCTAGTGCGGGTTCAACCTGCCGATAGAACTATATTTATTGGTCGATATCGTCGGAATTTTCTGATTTGGCCCGTACTAGAAGTACGGGCTACTTTGTTGGTCGGAAGGGTTGGATAACGGTTTCGTCGCACTCAAGGAAGGGGCCTTCCATGAGGTCGATACAATAAGGTACCGCAGGAAAGACAGCATCGAGACACTGCCGAATAGCTTTAGGCTTTCCAGGCAAGTTTATAATCAAACTACTTCCCCGCAAACCCGCAGTTTGTCGCGACAAAATTGCCGTCGGTACATATTTCAACGACTCCATTCGCATCAATTCACCGAAGCCCGGCATCATTCGATCGCATACGGCTTCGGTAGCTTCAGGCGTAACATCACGTTTTGCTGGCCCCGTGCCGCCTGTAGTAACGACCAAGCAGCAGTGCTCGTCATCGACCAATTCAATCAGCGTTGCTTCGATTTGTTCCGGCTCGTCAGGAATCAAACGGTACACTGCTTGCCACGGTGAATTAAGGTATTCGCCTAAAGTACTTTCGATGGCTTTGCCAGATATATCTTCGTAAACGCCAGCGCTCGCCCGATCACTTACGGTCACAATACCAATGCGTGCGGTACTCTTAGCAGTCATCTTCTATCCTTTCTGTTACTTGGGTCATACCAGCAAGTTGAAGCCAGTAACCATTACTTTCGTTGTTCGCCAATCGGTAGGGCCGCCGACCATCTTGATTCATGCGGAACCGTTGTAACCAAGTGAAACTATCATGAGGTGCGGGGCTTAAGCGTACCATATCCACTAAACCATGCATGCCCTTCAATTGATTGATTAAATTGTAACGGGTACCTGACTGGGTTTGAATGCCGTTAAGCACAAATACGTCTGTGCCATCTTGACTCGTGACTGTGCGCCCTTGTGGATACTTAATGCAGCATAATTCGCACTGATCTTTCGGGCGATTTTCAGAGCGCGCGGTAAAGCAACGTCCCGACCATGCAAGAGGTAAGTGACCGAAAGCTAACAGTTCGGTTTCGAAGCAATCGCGAACACTTTCAATCATAGGTTCGGCGAGAAGTTCTGCCAACCAATCCCGCGATAACTCCACCGGTACGACCCAGCGTTTCATACCCATGCCAATGAATCGCCGTAAACTATGTTGATTGTAAATTTGTAGTGCGGCGCCGCCCACAAAAGGCAGTTTGTTTTCATTTAACATACTAATGGCGCCAACGTCATTGGCCTCCACCATAAACTCACCGTTATCACAATACTTGCGTAACTCACGTAGTTCAGACGGTGCTTCCAGTAAGGTCATGGTCGATAGACAAACCTGTTTCCCGGCTTCACGCAATTGTTGTGCGATACGAAAGTAATCTTCGAACTTGAGTTCGCGTCGTTTGCTACACACGGTCTCGCCCAAATACACGCATTCGACATCTGAGTCCGCCACATCACGATAAAATGCCTCGACCTGCGCTCGTGGCCAAAAATAAACAATAGGTCCAAAAGAAAACTGCATAATTATTTCCATTTCCGGTGGTATGCGCCAAGAGTTGTCTGACTACCTTCAGAAAGGTTAGCCAACACCGCATTCCATTCGCTTTGCACAGCAAAATGTTCAGGGTCTCTCATAACGTGGTCAATCGCCTGTCGCCAAACACGAGTAATTTGTGCGACATAAGCTGGGCTGCGCTGCCGACCTTCGATCTTCAAGCTAGCGATACCTTCGCGATAAAGTTCCGGTAACAAGTCCAGCGTGTTTAAACTGGTGGGTTCCTCCAGCGCATGATAAGTGTCATCGCCGACTTTGAAGCGGCCCTTACACAGCGTGGGATAGCCGGCCGTTTCGTTAGCGGCAAAGCGATCGATCATAATGCCATTTAACCGTGATTCGAGGCCACCATCTGCCGTCTCATCCCAGCGCACAAACTGTGCCGGTGAACAAGCACCTGCGGTGTTCGGTGATTGTCCGGTCATGTACGAGCTCAAATAACAGCGGCCTTCCGCCATAATACAGAGACTACCAAAGGCAAAGACTTCTAGGTCAACATCGGTGGTCCGTGCTAGAGCCCGCACCTGCTGCATCGACAGCACGCGCGGCAACACCACTCGTTTTACGCCAAATTGCTTGTAGAAATCGATCGCCGCAGCGTTCGTTGCGGACGCTTGTACGCTTAAATGCAACTCGAGCTTAGGATAACGTTCAGCGGCATAAGCGAGAACTGCAACATCAGCCACAATGAGCACGTCGACGCCGGCGGCGGCGGCATCATCTACTGCCTGACGCCAATGGTCCCAAGTCCGCACATGGGCAAAGGTATTAATTGCGACATGAATCTTTTTACCGTAGCTGTGTACCAACCGCACCGCTTCTCGTAAGCTTTGCGCATCGAGATTCAGACCTGCGAAATGCCGCGCATTGGTTTCACCTTTAAAACCGACATAGACTGCGTCAGCACCATTTTCCAGCGCGGCTTTTAATGCTGGCATACTACCAGCAGGGCAGAGAAGTTCCATTTTGTTGATCCTTGCCGTAAACATACATCAATAATGAGTATTATAATGCTTGGTATCTTTGACGGGGCGCAAATACGAGGCAATGAATGGTTATCACCAAAGTAGTAGAGTTCGCACCAAAGTTTTTAAAATCTGCGGTAGCACTTACACCAAAGTCGCTAACATGTGGTGTTATCGAACACTTGTTCGGTCAGGTTTTTAAAACTAATTTGCTCGCTGGTTCATTTGATTTCCTGGCTGAGCGTTGGGTCCGCATTGAAGTGACTGATCTCGGTTTAAAGTTTTGTATCTCTGTGCAATCCAGCTCAGGCCGCATGCGTTTTAAAGTAAAATCTGAGTGCGATCAAGCAGATGTTTTCATGCGCGTCGATTGGTCTGCGTTATTGCAACTCAGTACCCAACAAGTTGACCCCGATACGTTATTTTTTCGCCGTAAGCTATTGCTAACCGGTGATACTGAGCTTGGCCTACAAGTGAAAAACCTACTCGATACGATCGAGCTTGAACAGCGTTTATCTCCTTATCTCTATCAACAGTTAGTAAAATTTGCAGCAGCCACGGCACATGCCAACGAAAAGCAAATTGCGGCATCAAAATCATTGACCGAGATCAAATAAGTAACCCTTCAGGAGTATCAATTTTCTGATCTAAATCACGTAAAATTCAGACCATCATAAAGCGGTAAGGTTTGGAGCAGAACATGACAGCGGTGACTTGGGATCAAGAACTGATCGACAAATACAATATCAATGGCCCGCGTTACACGTCGTACCCAACTGCGCTCGCGTTGCAGCCCAACTTCGCGCATGACACAGTGCGCGAGACGCTTGCCAATGCACCGCGTGAACTGAGCTTGTATTTACACCTGCCGTTTTGTCACAAGCTTTGTTATTACTGCGGTTGTAACAAAGTCATTACCCGCCATCAGCACAAAGCGGATCGTTACCTTGATCTACTTGCCGAAGAAATGGCCATGTACTCCGAGCTGATGGGTGATCGCGTTATCACCCAAATTCATCTTGGCGGTGGCACACCAACGTTTCTTACTGAAACTCAGCTAACGCGGTTACATACACTATTAAATCGCTTCTTCCTGATCAGCGCTGCTGCCGAGCTAAGCATCGAGATTGACCCACGCAGCTGTAGTGATGAAAAACTTCGCCATCTGCGCACCTTAGGTTTTAATCGTGTCAGTTATGGCGTACAAGATTTCGACGAGAAAGTGCAAATCGCAATTAATCGGGTACAAGACACCGAACTAATTAAGCACCAAGTACAACTCAGTCGCGAACTTGGCTTCAGTTCTATCAATCTGGACTTGATTTACGGCCTGCCTTATCAACAGCCAACAAGTTTTGCAGCATCAATTGATCAGGTTATTGAACTCGCACCCGACCGTGTATCGTTGTTTAGCTATGCACACTTACCGCAACGTTTCGCCGGGCAACGTAAAATACCGGATAGTTCGTTGCCATCGGCGCCGATAAAACTGGAGTTGCTACAACTCGGTATTACTCGATTCAGTGCAGCAGGTTATCAATTTATCGGTATGGATCACTTTGCCAAAGTTGACGACGAGCTGGCTATTGCGCAGCAACAAGGGCGATTGCAACGAAACTTTCAGGGCTACACAACCGCTGGCCAGGATTGTATGTTAGGTCTCGGCGCCTCATCTATCAGCCAAATCAACGGTGTGCTTTGGCAAAATAGTAAAGACTTACCTGATTACTACCGCGCGCTGGAAGCTAATCAGTTACCGGTGGTTAAAGGCTTTGTTTTGAGTGAAGATGATCGTTTACGCGCCGCATTGATTGCGCAGCTTATTTGTCATTTTGAACTGGACATCATAGGTTTTAGTGAAACTTGGGGAATCGACCATTTTTGGAACTACTTCGCGGCCGCGCAAGCTAAATTGCAACCTTTCATTGAGGATGGCTTAGTTGAGGTAGGTGGCGGTGTTATCCAAGTGACTGAACGCGGTCGTCTTTGGGTGCGCAGTATTTGTGCCTGTTTTGATGCGTACCTTGATAGCGAGGCTACTGCTCCTCGCTATTCCAAAGTCGTATAAATCACTTAGGCGAACAACTGGATAAGTTCGCCTTGTTTGTTAACTGTCACAAAGTCGGCAATGCTGCCGGCTTTTACTTTATTGACCATCAACGTTAACGGCTGATCAGCTTCGTCACTAGAGGGAGCTTGACCTGCTCGTCCCGACATACTGGCGATAAATGCGATATCCCAATCCACTCCGGTTTTTTCCGACTCAGCCAACAGGGTCGAAAAGTCGGCGACTTCTTGCGGTAATTTGTCGACACACAATACGGGGTCTAATGCTCCGCCTTGCTGCTCGGCAAACCGTGACGTTTGACTTGCGGTTGCGTCCTCGGGTAATTCTGCTTTTGCCAATACAAACAGTAACCGTTGCGGCTCTTCTTGCTGTTGTGCCGCTTGAATAAGATCGGAATAACTTTCAATAACCATAGCGTCAATCTCGTTGGGTTTATTCAACCTAAGATGATAACGCGTTTGGTCAGTATTACCCATACAACAAAAAAGGGAGCTGAGCTCCCTCTTTTGGAGTAGTTTTGCTTAACTGGCCTGACGCCATGCGCGCTGCGCTGACGCTTCAACATGCTCAGACTCAGCACGTTCATAATAACGGCGATTGTGCTCTTGTTGACGGCCTGAACTAAAGGCTGAAACACGCTTCAGGTAACCAATAACTCGAGTGCCGTAATCAATATCTGCGGAGCCACAATGAGAACAAGCGCTTAGCGTGCGTTTATCGATATGTTCGCAGGCATTGCAAATAGTTATTTTGACGTTGATACAAAAATAGTTACAACCTGTCTGCGCGGCAGTATTGAGCAATGCCAAATAACCCGACTTGTTCAGCTTTTCATCGAGGTTTAAATGCAAGGCCGAACCGCCATCAAGGTATTGAATTAACTCATCGCCATGCAACACGAACTTATCTAATGCATTCGATTGTTGGTCTTCGACCACATAGAAGTACGAGTTATAGCAATCACGAGGTACAAAGTAGCCGTCTGCTCTGTCCCACTTGGCATTTTTTACCCCGAGATTTTCCGCCGGTACAAACTCAGTATTGAACATATAGCCGTATTCAGCTTTTGCTGCCTTGTTGGCATCATAAATCACTTTCAGGCGGTCACGCACAAAAGCAATGTACTCAGGATTGTTACTCGCTTCGATGCCTTGTGATTCCGCCGCTTCAACCATGCCATTGATACCGATGGTCAAGAATTGTTTATCCAACGAGATAAATCCGGCGTCATATACAGTCAATAGGCCTGCCGCTTTGTACTCTTCCATCAATCGCCGATAGGCGACCTGGTATTGCTGGATTTTTTCAATTTCTGTGGCGAGATCACGGCCATCTTGCACCAAGCGATTCATGTTGATGGTAATGACATTGATTGAGCCCGTAGCGACGCCACCAGCACCTAAGGTATAGGAAAAGGTATTGTCGCTAATTTCGCTACGTAGTCGACAACATGAAGCTAACGAGTCGGCATTGTCTGACAAGTAGACAAAAAATGAGTTGCCATCGGCAAGTTCACCGGCCATGGATTCTGCAAAGTTCTGGTCTTTACACTTACCGTCTTCGGTCAGCATTGCCACAGTGACGACTGGGAACGTGAGAATCGTTTTTTTACGTTCGTCATTGAACCACTGCATGAAGAAATCTTGCAAACCACTGACAGATTCCCATTCAGGTTTGCTGAAATCAGGGAAAACAAACTCACCAAACATGCTATCAAAGTAAAATTTATCGTAGACCGAGATGTTCCAGAACACACTCTGGTAACCACGGGCAGCAGCCGGTTGATTCAGCGCATACACGACGTGTTGCAAATGGTTTTGAATTTGATGGCGATGGGTATTTAGATAATCATCGCCGTAGTCTTTCCGCGCAAAGTAGTCGAAGTAGGTTAAAAACTCTACGGTCGCAACGGCCCCTGCAAACTGCGAGCTGACGGCAAAAACAAAGTTCACGAAACAGCCACAGAAACTTTCAAGATGTTTAGGCGCTTGTGATTCACCGCCGAGCTTAGTCAATCCATCACGTAAAAATGGATACATGGTTACCGAGACACAGTAAGGCTTTAAGCTGGTTTCATCGTGCACATAGATTTCATGATCTTCTATTTGCCGAACATACTCTTGGGCCAGTTGATCGCCAAATAAATCGGCAATTTTGCTACTCACTTGCTTGCGATTCACTTGCACAAAGAAGTCTTTCATTAACTCAGCTTCTAAGGTTGCAATGTTCTTCTGCGTAACATTGGCGTTGGCATCCATTTTCGAGCCATCCGCAGCATTTTGTGCTTGCAGATACTCCTGGATGAAGTTCATTTTGTGGTCAATTTGTTCAGGTTGTAAGCGCAGCATTGTTGTTGTCCTTCTGTTTTAGTTCACTAATTCACATTCAAGAAAGTCGGGGCAGAACAAAGCATTCAGAACTTTCCCGGTGCGCAGGTCGTAAAACCGCTGATTTGTGGTAGCGCTGGTTAAGCCGCCACGTTCTGCCCGCCATGGGCCAGTTTTTAGATAAGTAAGACGACGCTGAATAAGCGCAGGCACTGTTTCTAGTCCGGTATAGAGGCAGGTATTTAGGTCTCGCCTCGTTGCCACATCTAATAATTCGATTAAGCTGTCTTGATGCCATTCACCACCTAAAAACAACACTGCGGTGATAAGTCCAGCGTAGCGATCAAGCTCGTCAGTAAAGTTTTTCACGGTTAACAATTCACCGCGATTAGCGGGCCAGCTATCAACACTATGGCAGCCCTTACAACCAACGGTACAACCGGTGATGGTGTAAGCCAGCGCGACCTCGCCGGGAACTTCCTGAAATACAATATCTTTTGCACTGAATCGCATCACATCGCCTATATGGTGTTTGGTTCTCATAAAAAACACTAGATGTTGTGTTTTAGCCTAGAGCAAGGAGCTAGGTTTGCGTTGATCTGGATCAACAAAATAGCGCGCTAGGTATATTTAACCCAAAAGGGCGATTTTACTGTCTTAAGCGCTAGGTAATTTACACCCAAACATCATAATAAATTATTAAAAAACAATAGGTTAAAAGTTGGCAAGCTAATTGCAACACAGCCGATGAAGACTCAATAACAAATAGGTGATGTATGGCTGGTTACAAAAAACTATGGTGGACGCTGATTGCGGTTCTTGCCATTACGTTTGGTATTTTGGGGTACTTCGGCAACGAGGTATATCGTGAGGCTCCGCCCATTCCTGCGAAATTCGTTTCAGTAGACGGAGAGACGCTGATGACGGAGGAATCTATTCTTGATGGACAAACTGCCTGGCAATCTGTGGGCGGCATGCAGCTCGGATCGATTTGGGGTCATGGTGCTTATCAAGCACCTGATTGGACCGCAGACTGGCTGCACCGTGAGCTCGTCGCCTGGCTAAACATTGCAGCAGCTGAAGTCTTCGCCGCAGAATATGAAGATTTAACTCCTGCACAGCAAAATCAATTGCAATTCGAGCTCAAGCAAGCGTATCGCACCAATACCTACAATGCGGTGACTGATCAGGTCGTGGTAGATGCCCGTCGCGTCCGGGCCATTGCGCAAACAGCCGATTATTATGTGCGGCTATTTAGTGACGATGCCGAGCTGCAGAGCACGCGCGAAAGCTACGCGATGAAAGAAAACACCCTGCCAAAACTTGAACGTCGCGAACGGATGGCGGAGTTTTTCTTCTGGACCGCGTGGGCAGCAGCAACAGAGCGACCAGACGCAGACATCACCTATACCAATAACTG
The DNA here is from genome assembly GCF_052541995.1 of Pseudidiomarina xizangensis. NCBI lineage: Bacteria > Pseudomonadati > Pseudomonadota > Gammaproteobacteria > Alteromonadales > Idiomarinaceae > Pseudidiomarina > Pseudidiomarina xizangensis. The sequence continues at coordinate 55,693 of NZ_JBOBQA010000005.1, read as the reverse complement.
GCCTCATGAGCCATTGATCGACAATACTCCTAGCCCGGAAAACATCATCTGGTCAATTGTCAGTGTTATTTTGCTCATCGCCGGTGTTGGCTTTTTAATTTGGGCTTGGGCTTTTTTGCGCCAGCACGACGAGGAGCGAGTAGAAGTTCCCAAACAGGATCCAATTAGCTTGGTAAAATTAACGCCTTCACAAAAAGCGTTAGGCAAATACCTGTTTATTGTGGTTGCTCTCTTTACCTTTCAGGTGTTACTTGGCGGTATTACCGCTCACTACACTGTAGAAGGTCAAGAGTTCTACGGCATAGAGATCTCACAGTGGTTCCCTTATAGCTTGGTTCGCACCTGGCATATACAAGCAGCGTTATTCTGGATAGCAACGGGCTTCTTAGCGGCAGGGTTATTTTTGGCCCCCATCATCAATGGTGGAAAAGACCCTAAGTATCAGAAGCTTGGTGTCGACATCTTATTCTGGGCGCTGGTTGTCGTGGTCGCTGGTACCTTTATCGGCAGCTTCCTCGCTATCGCGCAAATCATGCCTGCACATCTAAGCTTCTGGCTGGGCCATCAAGGCTATGAATACGTCGATCTTGGCCGTTTTTGGCAGATCGGTAAATTCATTGGCATCGTGTTCTGGCTGGTCCTTATGATGCGCGGAGTCATTGGTGCTTTCAAACAGAAAGGCGATAAGAATTTGCTTGCACTGTTTACTGCTTCAGTGGTTGCCATTGGTTTGTTTTACGGTGCTGGTTTCTTCTACGGCGAGCGTACCCACATCTCAATCATGGAGTACTGGCGCTGGTGGATTGTCCACTTGTGGGTTGAAGGCTTCTTTGAGGTATTTGCCACCGCAGCCCTGGCGTTTATTTTCCATAGCATGGGCTTAGTCTCGCGGCGCATGGCTACGGTTGCGGCGCTCGCTTCAGCATCACTCTTTATGCTCGGTGGTGTGCCAGGCACCTTCCACCACTTGTACTTCTCAGGCACCACCACGCCAGTTATGGCCGTAGGTGCGACCTTTAGTGCATTGGAAGTGGTTCCGCTTATCGTACTGGGCTATGAAGCTTGGGAAAACTGGAGCCTTCAGAGAAAAGCCGTATGGATGCAACGCATCAAGTGGCCGCTCATGTGTTTTGTCGCTGTAGCGTTCTGGAACATGCTCGGTGCCGGCGTACTTGGATTTATGATCAACCCACCTATCTCGCTGTACTACGTGCAAGGTCTAAACACCACGCCTACTCACGCACACGCAGCATTGTTCGGGGTTTATGGTTTCCTGGCACTGGGTTTTGTACTGCTCATCTTGCGCTACATTCGCCCGCATCTGGCGTTCAACGACAAACTGATGACCACCGCATTCTGGTGGATGAACATCGGTCTTGGCTTAATGCTATTCACCAGCTTGTTGCCGATTGGTTTCATTCAATTCTACGCAGCAGCTTCAGAAGGTCTTTGGTATGCCCGCAGCGAAGCCTTCATGCAACAACCGTTGCTCGAAGGTTTACGTTGGGTTCGTACCGTCGGTGATGTCATCTTTATTATCGGCGCGCTTGCTATTAGCTGGCAGGTCGTTTCTGGCCTGTGGGGTAAACAAGGACAAACCGCGGGGATTACCGCAGAGCAAAACTAAGGTTTCTCGTTTAGGAGGTGCATCTTCCCCAGGTGCCCTCCTTTTTTGTGGAGGTGAGCATGTCAGAAGTAACTACCGTTCAACGCAAGCCCAACACTATAGTCGCCATGCAGCAGTTGCTGGATACCATCCGTAGCAACATCCCCTTTGGTCTTAAAGAGGCCGACATGTGTCAGGGCATCTGCCGTGGCTGCTCCAAAAAAATGATGGAAATGCTCGACACTGAAGTCAGCCAATGGCAAGTCGACCTCGATAACGAAACCGCAGCTCCAACCCTTTCCGATTTAGCCTTTCTGGAAAAGCTCGCGCGCCGCACTCTCAAAGTTTTAAAACGCAACGACCTGATTACAGATGATTAATCATAGAGGAGGTAGGCTTGCTCCGTAACCGGGTTGTCAGCTGGCACTTCATTATTTACCATGCCCGGTATCCGCGCCAAAGGTTTGATCCTGAAACGGCTTTCAAAGCCAGCAACTACCTCATCTTCAGAGATCGAAAAAGGCGGCCCCTGGCGAAACCCCTGCGGGTACTCCACTGTTATCAGCAGCCCTCTACTGCCCCGCGGCAGCTTGTGTTTTAGTAACTCCACATAATCCTGTCGTAAACTCTCAGGCAATGCCACAAGCGCAGCCCGATCGTACCAACCGTCGACATCAGCAAGATCTTCAACAGCGAGGTCGAATACATCGCCCACCCAAATCAGCAGCTCATCTATAGCGTACTCTTTAAACTTGCCGCGCTGCTGAACCACTGGCTTCAGCTGGTTCTCCTGGAAGAAAGCCTGCACAGCAAGCTCGCTCAGCTCAATACCAAAAACTTTGTAGCCCTGATCGAGCAACCAGAGCATATCTCTCGACTTGCCGCATAAGGGTACTAAAACGCGTCCGTTAGGTAATGCTTTGGGAAAGTAAGCAGTTAACAAATCATGAAAAGCGTCGCGATGAAAACCAATCTGCTGGTTCTGCCAACGTTGATGCCAAAATGCGTGGTCCATAAAAAAACCTCCGTAACTAGGTACGACTGCAGCACCCATCATGTCGATAAAATACGAAATAATCGACAATAAAACTTGTCGTGTCGATGGAATCGACATACACTACAACTAATATCACAATTTGTCGAAATTTTGGGAGTATTTATACATGACGTGGCAAGCTGACCAACCCTATAACAATTTGCCTGCGTTACCACCAAAATTGGAGCTCATCGAAACGCACGATGTATTGAAAGCGTGCATCTCCGCTCGCGCTGCGCTTGCCGAATTGAAACAAGCTGGAGCGCTACTCCCTAATCAAAGCATGCTCATCAATTTGCTTCCTCTTCTCGAAGCAAAAGACAGTTCAAAAATTGAAAATATTGTCACCACTACGGATCAGCTATTTCGATATGCACAACAAGACAGTGGCGCTGATCAAGCAACCAAAGAAGCACTCCGTTATCGAACGGCGCTCTATCAAGGTTTCATGCAGCTAGAGAGCAAACCTCTATGTACGACAACCGCCATTGAAGTGTGTAGTACATTGAAGAATACTGCGATGGAATTACGGAAGCTACCTGGCACCATTATTGGTAATCAAACAACGAATGAGGTGATTTATACACCACCGGTAGGCGAACAGGCTATTCGCGATTTACTCAGTAACTGGGAACAGTTTCTACATGATAACGATACTATCGATCCGCTGATAAAAATGGCGGTGAGCCACTACCAGTTTGAAGCAATTCATCCCTTCTATGATGGTAATGGACGTACTGGCAGAATCCTAAATGTCCTCTATTTGATTGAGCAAAAGCTTTTAACACTGCCGATATTGTACCTTAGCCGTTACATTGTGGCGCACAAGCAAGATTACTACCGATTACTGAACCAAGTGACTCAGAAGCAAAACTGGGAAGACTGGCTGGTATTCATGTTGCGCGGTGTTGAGCAAACGTCGCTATGGACTTGTGAGAAGATCGCCGCTGTTCGATCGTTAATGGAGCAGACTGCTAACACTATTCGCGAACAATTACCGAAAATATACAGTTATGAGCTTGTCCAAATCGTTTTTGAGCAACCGTACTGTCGAATTAGTAACCTGGTTGAACGCGATATTGCCAAGCGTCAAACCGCTTCTGTTTACCTTAAACAGCTCGTTGAAATTGGCATATTAGAAGAAGTAACTTCAGGCAAGGAAAAGCTATTTGTAAATCCTCGCCTGATGAGACTCATGACATCAGCTTAAACGATTTACCACCAAACCACCGACCAGTTAGTCCACTGATCGGTGTTCTTCATGAGCGGAGCGTACAACCAAGAGTCAGTAATCCACCGTTACTGTAGCAACGGAGAATCCGACACGGCGAAGTCGAAGCCTTTGATCTCGGCATCCTGAATCAAGGTATGGATGTACTGTGCGACAGCTTTGCGTTCTACTTTTTCGTTCAGGTAGGCAGCAATTTTGTCTTTCACAGCATCAAATGGCAATTGTTTGCCTTCGATTTTGCGATCGATCCAAACCACATGCAAACCATAACGCGTCTCTACCGGATGCGGCATTAAGCCAACCTCGGCGGTAAAGACCTGACGTTCAAATTCTGCCACAGTTTGACCACGGCTAATCTGGCCAAGACTACCTGCCGTTGCACTTGAAGGACATGCTGAATGCTTTTGTGCCAGACGGCCAAAGTCATCGCCTTCATGCAACTGCTTGATGATTTGCTCGGCCATCATTTTGCCGTTCACCCGATCCAATTCGTCCTCGGGTGCGGCGGCAAGTAAAATGTGCCGTACTTCCAACAATGGAGAGGTAGTAAAACGCTCCGGGTTCTGTTGGTAGTAAGTCGCACAAGCGGTTTCATCTGCTTCAGGGATAGCCACTTCTCGTTCAATCAGGGCCGCTAGAAAATCATCATCACTGGCGTCATTCATTTCGTCCTTAACGTGCAGCCCAAGCTCGGCTGCACGCTGGCGGAATAACTCGCCGATCACCAACGACTCGGCGGCTTTTAGCATCGCTGCTTGCTGACTATCCGCGGGGTGGTACTGCATTTCCGCGAGAATCGCTTTTTCGTCGATGGCAACTTCATTCACGTGAATCATAGATTCCTCCTTAGCGCGACGCTTTCTGGCGCACAACCTGATGCTGACGGCGCAGATACTGCATCGGCACACTGAGCATGTGCACCAGGCGGGTGAATGGGAACAGCAGGAAGATCGTCAAGCCAAGTGTAATGTGGAGCTTAAAGATCCAGTGTACATCGATCATTGCTGCCGTTGCTGTAGTTGGGTCGAACGTCAAGGTGTTCTGCGCCCAACTCATCAATAACACCATCGTTGAGCCATCCAGATGGTCCAACGAAATAAGAATAGACAGTAAACCCAAAATTAATTGTGCATAAAGTAACAGCAAGATCACGATATCCATGCTACTGCTGTTGGCGCGGATCCGAGGATTCTTCAACCGACGCACGATTAAGATCGTCAGACCGTAAAAACAAATCACGCCCGCCACACCACCGGCTACGATAGCGATGATTTGCTTGGCAGAGGTGCTAATGCCCAATACATGCCAGACTTCTGACGGCGTCAACAAACCGACAAAGTGGCCGGCGAAAATCGCTAAAATACCGATATGGAAAGCGATGCTACCGCGGCGTAATTGCTTTTTCTCAAGCAACTGACTGGAGCTGGTTTTCCAGGTGAATTGCTCGCGGTCATAGCGGATCCAAGTACCGATCCCCATTACCGCTAACGCTATGTAAGGGTAGATACCAAAGAAAAACGTATTTAAATAATTCATGGTCATGCTCCTTAGGCATCCGCAGCGTTTTTCACGTTACTTAATTGGTCAAGATTCAGCGGAATATACTGATCGCGTCGCTGACCTTCGCCCGGGCGGTTTTGTGCAGTCGGGCAAGTGCTGGTCGCATCATTTCCGGTGAAGGTCACCATTTCTTCTTCCCAAACCTTATCCAGTTCCTTGGGGGTGTCATCGCGTTTTTCATTTTCAACCTGGGCACGTACATCACTCAGGTCGACCTGTACTTGCGACAATTCCAGCAAGCTTCTGAACAGCTCGGCGTAATCACTCTCACGTTGTTCCAGGCGCACTGCCAGAACCGCAAGGATATGACCCACTTCAGCCAAACCTTCACGGGCATTGTCGTCGCCCTGGGTAGCAAGAAACTCCAGATACAATGGGATGTAGTCAGGCAGTTCTTTCACGCCAATATCTAAGCCTGCCTGTTGATATTGCTGCATTAAATCGACCATTGCCTGGCCACGATCACGGGATTCACCATGAACGTGTTCAAACAACAGTAGTGACAGCGCCCGACCACGCTCGAACAAGCTATCGTATTCTGATTGCCAGTCCATGACGTCGCCGCTGGTACGGCGCACAATAAAGTCTTCCAACGCTTGTTGTTGGCTGCTGCTCAGTGCCGAGCTACGTACCGTGGCACGTAACTCGGGAACTACTTCGAGCAGCTCTACTTTCGGGTAGTCCAGTAGTAACGAAATTACTTGTAAAACTTGCATCAGATTACTCCTTCACCGTGACCGGAATGACCTGGCGCACGCTTTGCTTCTTCGCCCCAAACAGGTTCACGTCGTTGTTGCCGTCACTACAACCATTACCGAAAGTGAAGCCGCAGCTACCTTTCAGGTCGTAAGCATTTTCAGCATAGGCACGATGACTGGTTGGAATCACAAACCGATCTTCGTAATTGGCCAACGCCATATAACGGTACATTTCTTCAACTTGATGTTGGGTCAAACCGACCTGCTTGAGTACGTCAAGATCTTCGACACCATCAACGTGCTGGCTGCGTTTGTAAGCACGCATCGCAATCATGCGTTCCAGCGCCCGGACAATCGGGAATTCGTCGCCGGCGGTGAGCATGTTTGCCAGATAACGTAATGGAATACGCAGCGATTTCAGGTCTGGAATCTCACCGTTCATACCGACATGACCTGCCTCAACCGCGCTTTGAATTGGTGACAGTGGTGGCACATACCAAACCATCGGCAGGGTGCGGTATTCGGGATGCAGTGGTAACGCAACTTTCCATTGCATTGCCATCATATAAACTGGTGAGCGTTGTGCCGCCTGAATCCAGTTATCAGCGATGCCTTCTTTGCGCGCTGCCGCCTGCACTTCCGGATCATGCGGGTCCAGGAAGATATCAAGCTGTGCCTGGTAAAGATCTTGCTCGTTCGGGGTATTAGCTGCTTCTTCGATGCGGTCAGCATCATAAAGCAGTACGCCCAGATAACGGATACGTCCTACACAGGTCTCGGAACAGGTGGTCGGTTGCCCAGCTTCAATACGCGGGTAACAGAACGTACATTTTTCTGATTTACCGGTTTTCCAGTTGTAGTAAATCTTCTTGTACGGACAGCCAGAAACACACATGCGCCAGCCGCGACATTTGTCCTGATCGATGAGCACGATGCCGTCTTCTTCGCGCTTATAAATTGCACCTGACGGGCAAGCAGCAACACAAGCCGGGTTCAGACAGTGCTCGCACAACCGCGGCAAATACATCATGAAGGTCTTTTCAAACTGACCGTAGATATCTTTTTGCACGACTTCGTCGAAGTTTTTGTCTTTCTTCCGTTTGGCGAATTCCGTACCAAGAATTTCTTCCCAGTTCGGCCCCCACTCGATTTTCTCCATGCGCTGACCGCTGATCAGTGAACGTGGCCGGGCAATCGGCTGATGCTTGGTGTCTTTCGCCGTGTGCAGGTGTTGGTAATCAAAATCAAACGGCTCGTAGTAGTCGTCGATTTCAGGCAAATCCGGGTTGGCGAAAATATTCGCCAACACGCGGCGCTTGGCACCAATTTTTAGTTCCAGTTTGCCTTTCTTATTGCGCACCCAGCCGCCATTCCACTTGTCCTGGTTTTCCCACTCTTTCGGGAAGCCGATACCGGGTTTGGTTTCAACGTTGTTGAACCATGCGTACTCCACGCCTTCGCGTGAGGTCCAGACATTTTTACAAGTGATGGAGCAGGTATGACAGCCAATACACTTGTCCAAATTCAGCACCATGCCAATTTGAGCTCTTACTTTCATCGTATTGTCCTCACTCCAACGTTATTCAGTATCCAGCCAGTCGACTTTATCCATCTTGCGGATAACCACGAATTCATCGCGGTTGCAGCCAACTGTGCCGTAATAGTTAAAGCCATAGGCTTGTTGAGCGTAACCACCAATCATGTGGGTCGGCTTCATCACCGCCCGTGTGACTGAGTTGTGGATACCACCGCGTGTACCGGTCAGTTCAGAGCCTGGGATATTTACCAGACGCTCCTGCGCGTGATACATCATGCTCATGCCTTCCGGAACCCGCTGAGATACCACGGCCCGCGCACTGATCGAACCGTTGACGTTGAAGATTTCAATCCAGTCGTTATCTTCAATTCCGGCCGCCTTAGCGTCGATTTCACTCATCCAGACAATTGGACCGCCGCGTGACAAGGTCAGCATCAGCAGGTTTTCTGAGTAGGTGCTGTGAATACCCCACTTCTGGTGCGGAGTAATCCAGTTCAGCACGATCTCTTTGTTGCCGTTCTGGTTTTTGTTCAGCACCGGCTGCACGGTCTTCAGGTTAATCGGTGGCTTATAGGCACATAAGGTTTCACCGAAATCACGCATCCATTCGTGGTCCATATAAAACTGTTGTCGCCCGGTAATCGTCCGCCATGGAATCAGCTCATGTACGTTGGTGTAACCCGCGTTGTAGGAGACGTGCTCATCTTCCAGACCAGACCAGGTCGGTGACGAGATAATCTTCCGTGGTTGTGCGACGATATCGCGAAAGCGAATCTTTTCGTCTTCTTTCGGCTTCGCCAGATGGGTGTGATCACGCCCGGTCTGCTCGCCCAATGCCGCCCATGCCTTCACCGCCACATGACCGTTGGTTTCTGGTGCCAGCGACAGGATGACTTCACAGGCATCGATGGCACTGTCAATAATCGGCCGACCTTTGTTAGCGCCTTCCTCATGATGAACGCGGTTCAGTTTGCCGAGGAAATCGACTTCCTCTTTAGTATCCCAATTGATCCCCTTGCCGCCGTTGCCTAACTTCTCCAGTGCTGGCCCAAGCGAGGTGAAGCGGTGGTAGGTATTCGGATAATCGCGTTCAACCACGGTAATATTTGGCATAGTGACACCAGGAATGGCTTCACACTCACCTTTCCACCAGGCTTTGACGCCGTAAGGTTGCGCCATTTCGCCAGCGGAGTCGTGCATGATCGGCGTGGTGACCACATCTTGCTCAACCCCCAGATGCCCCTGACAGACCTTGGAGAACTCTTTTGCAATACCTTTAAAGATTTCCCAGTCACTGCGTGCTTCCCAGACGGGATCTACAGCTGCAGTCAGTGGGTGAATAAACGGGTGCATGTCAGACGTATTCATATCGTCTTTTTCATACCAGGTTGCAGTTGGTAACACAATGTCTGAGTACAGGCAGGTGGTCGACATACGGAAATCGAGCGTTACCCACAGATCAACCTTGCCTTCAGCGCCATCATCAACCCACTCGACGTCTTCAGGTTTTTTACCACCCATTTCACCGAGGTTTTCACCAAAGGTTTTGTGGGTTGTACCCAGGAAGTGCTTGAGCATGTACTCATGACCTTTACCTGATGAGCCCAATAGATTCGAACGCCAAATAAACATGTTCCGCGGGAAGTTCTTTGGGTCATCCGGCTGGGTACAGGCGAAGGGGATATCTCCGCTTTTCAGTTGTTCAACCAAATAGTCTTTTACTTCTTTACCAGCTGCTTTTGCTTTCTCGGCGACGCTCAGCGGGTTAATGCCCAACTGCGGCGCAGACGGCAACCAACCCATGCGCTCAGCGCGGGTGTTGTAGTCGATAATCGAACTTTGCCATTTGTTTTTATCTGCCAGTGGCGATACCACTTCGCTCATATCCAGTTTTTCATAACGCCATTGACTGGAATGGTTATAGAAGAACGAAGTACCATTCATCTGACGTGGTGGACGCTGCCAATCCAAACCGAATGCCAGCGGTTGCCAGCCCGTTTGTGGACGTAGTTTTTCTTGTCCAACATAGTGCGCCCAACCGCCGCCGCTTTGCCCGATACAGCCACACATCATTAGCATGTTGATCAAGCCGCGGTAACTCATGTCCATGTGGTACCAGTGATTGATAGCCGCACCGACGATAATCATCGAACGACCTTTGGTTTTGTCCGCATTGCGGCCAAACTCAGTCGCGATACGAATAACGTCAGCGGGTTTAACACCGGTGATTTGCTCTTGCCATGCAGGTGTATAAGGGACGTCGTCATCGTAACTTTGTGCGCGGTTTTCGTCATTCATGCCATTGTCGACACCATACTGTGCCAGCATCAAATCAAACACGGTCGCAACCAGTGCGGTTTCACCATTGGCAAGCTCGATGCGCTTGGCCGGGATTTTACGAATTTGTACTTCATCATGGTGAGTGTGCTGGAAGTATTCGTACTCGTGTGGTGCAGAGCCAAAGTATGGGAAGCCAACTTCGACGATTTCGTCATGGCTCTCTTTCAGCGTTAATGCCAGCTTCAGATCGCCTTTTGCATCTTTCTGCTCAAGGTTCCATTTACCTTTCTGGCCCCAGCGATAACCAATAGCACCATTCGGGCTGGTTAAGCGCTGATCTTCTTCATTGAAAGCGATGGTTTTCCAGTCTGGGTTATTGTCTTCGCCCAGATTGTCTACCAAATCCGCAGCACGCAGGAAGCGGCCCTGATTGAGGACTTTCTCGCCAGGTTCGAGCATGACTAACATAGGCATGTCGGTGTAGCGACGCACGTAGTCGTTGAAGTAGCTACTTGGTTTGTTGATATAAAACTCAGTCAGAATGACGTGGCCGAACGCCATCGCTAACGCCGAATCAGTACCCTGACGCGGTGACAGCCACGTGTCGCCAAACTTAGAGGCTTCTGAATAATCCGAGGTAATAACACAGGTTTTGGTACCTTTGTACCGGACTTCAGTCAGGAAGTGTGCATCTGGTGTACGGGTTTGCGGAACGTTAGAACCCCAAACGATAATGTAATTGGAGTTATACCAGTCGGCCGATTCTGGCACGTCAGTTTGCTCACCCCAAACCTGTGGTGAAGCTGGAGGTAAATCACAGTACCAATCGTAGAAACTTAAACAGTTACCACCGATCAGCGATAAATAACGCGACCCTGCAGCATAAGAAACCATAGACATCGCCGGGATTGGCGAGAAGCCGTTAATACGGTCAGGGCCATAGGTTTTCGCTGTGTAGACGTTACTTGCAGCGATTAACTCGTTGACTTCATCCCAGCTGGCGCGGACAAAGCCGCCTAAACCACGGCGCTCTTTATAGCTTTTCGCTTTAACTGGGTCGCTAACGATAGATTCCCAGGCTTCAACTGGATCGCTATGCTGTTCTTTAGCTTCACGCCAAAGTTTCATCAGTTGCTGGCGCATCTTTGGATATTTTAAGCGGTTCGCACTGTAGATATACCAAGAATAGCTTGCTCCGCGTGGACAACCGCGTGGTTCGTGATTCGGCAAATCTGGGCGGGTACGCGGATAGTCTGTTTGCTGGGTTTCCCAGGTTACCAGTCCGTCTTTAACATAAATTTTCCAGCTACATGAGCCAGTACAGTTCACCCCATGGGTTGAACGAACAACTTTGTCGTGCTGCCAACGCTGGCGATAGCCGCTTTCCCATGAACGATCTTGATCTGTGGTAACCCCATGCCCATCTGCAAAGGGTTCCTTACGCGTTTTAAAGAAACGCAATTTTTCGAGTAGGTGACTCATCCTCAAACTCCTGGTCGATGTCGAACGCGCTAAGTGTGGCGAAGTACTGAAGCGTTTGCCATAGGTCGACCGCGGGTGAGAGCAAGGAGGAAGAGGCTTTTTTACTACCAAATAGGTAGAATAAAATATCGTTAACTTTATGATTTTATTGTACTTAGCGTTTGTTTGGTTTTTTATTGCGATGGGTTGAACACAAAGGAGGTAGCCCATTAAACCCAATTGCAGTTAAACTATGCCGTGAACACTTTTTCAATTGAGTTGCTATGCGCCAGTTTTCCATCGTAACCCGTATCGGGATCGCCCTAAGTTTGATGGTTGCTCTGACCGTCGCCACCCTACTTGCGTCCTATTGGTTATCCGAACGTGCTGACCAAGATGCGTTAGCGATCAACAAAGCCGGTTCTTTGCGTATGCAAAGCTATCGTTATGCTGCGCACCACCTTATCGACCCGCAAAATGAGGTTCCCGAAGATTTCGCAACGACCCTGGATACCACCTGGCAACATCCAGTCTTTAATCGCTTGAACCACGGTAATTCAGCACTGAGTAAGCAGTTTCGTGCCGCTCGCCAAAGCTCGCGAGAACTGCTTGAAAGACTTGATGCCGGCAACATTTCGGCATCACAACTCGAGCAAGAATTGATCCCTTTCATGGCGGAACTTAATGATTTGGTCGAAGCGCTACAATATGAGGCGGAATCACGTATCCGCGCCATTCGGCTAATTCAGGTGTTGTCATTATTTAGCACAATAGCGCTTGCTAGTTTTATCGCCTATTGGCTCCGCACTCGCGTGCGACAACCGTTACAGCTCTTGACGCAAACAGCGCGGCGCATTGGTCAAGGTGACTTTACCGCACGAGTTAAGCACCCCTTAGCAGACGAGCTAGGCGTACTCGCCACTACCTTAAATAAGATGAATGATGCCATCGGCTATATGTATGGCAATCTTGAAAAACGTGTCGATGAACAGACTCAAGCTGTCCAGCGTAGCAATACAAAGCTGGAATTTTTATACAACATGGCGCGAAACATTATTGAGCGCTCCCCAGGCTATCAAGACTTCAGTAACATCATCGACGGCCTTAAACATGCCTCACAAATCGATGATCTTGAGCTGTGTTTGATTACGCCTGTAGGTGATAAGCCTTACCTACAAGTACAACCTGAGAATTCTGAAGACGATGCCTGTGCCGGCATTGATTGCGCTGAATGCGTGACCGCTGGAGGTGGTGTCAGTGTGATGGACAACATGCGCGTTTATCGCTACCCACTAGAGCGCGACAACCATTACTATGGCGTGCTTGTGGCACGATGTTCGAGTAGTGAACAACTTGATGAGTGGCAGCAACAATTGCTGCAATCTGTCACAGACCAACTTGCTCTTGCTTTAAGCCTCAAGCAAGAAGAAGATCAAGTGCGCCGGCTGGCGTTAATTCAAGAGCGTACCGTTATTGCGCGTGAGCTACATGACTCGTTGGCACAAGCATTATCGTATTTAAAAATTCAAGTTACCCGGCTTGATAAAGCGATTGCTAAAGACGATAAAGAGGTGATTGAAGATGTCTCGCAAGAATTACGTGAAGGCTTAACCTCTGCTTACCGTCAACTAAGAGAGCTACTAACAACCTTCCGGCTGAAAGTCGATGGCGCAGGGTTGATTAATGCCTTGCAAACAACTCTGAAGCAATTCAGTGAACAATCAGACCTGCAATTCCGGCTCGATTACCAACTGGCAAACGCGCCTTTGGCTCCCCACGAAGAGATTCATTTGTTACAGATAATTCGTGAAGCCTGCCAGAATGCGATTCATCATAGTCAGGGTTCTGAGGTCATCATACGTTTACAAGAAACTGGCCATTACCGCATAAGTTTGTCGATTGAAGACAATGGCGTCGGTATTCCTCAAGAGGCCGAGAAGTGGAACCATTACGGTTTGGCTATTATGCAGGAACGGAGTAAGCACTTAGGCGGTGACATTGAAATTGTCCGGCGACCTGAAGGTGGCACTGGCGTCTATTTTGATTTCCAGCCTGATCATTTGAAAGAACGTCAGGCGCTCGCTGCAAGTAACACTTAAGGATTGAAGTATACGCTGTGGCGCCGCAAGTAAACGGTCGCCACAATTGCAGCACATAGCGCATAGAATATCGCAAACGCAACCAAGGCTAACGATGGTGTTGCAGTATAGCTCTGTACCCCCCACATCAACGGAATATAACCCGCGCCAGCCGTTGCACAAGCTGCCAGCCAACGCAGCGCGATACCGAGCTGATTCGTCGGGAAAAGTACACTAGCCGACCGGTATATGGCGCTGCTGGCTAATGCGGAAACCGCAAACAACACAAAAAATGTAAGTAGAAACAAGAGAAAATAGTGTTCTGGTGCACCGCTGTGATATGCCTTATCGGTTAATACTGATGCGGTTAAACTAGCCACCGCCAGCACCAGAGCGCACACCATAGTGACGCGAGAGCCGCCGTACTGATCGGCAAGCCAACCTCCTAAAGGCCTGGCTACTACACCAATTAACGGCCCTAACCAGGCGTAGGTGAGAGCCTGAGGCGCATAATCGTTGCTCATTACACGAATAAGTTCACCCCCCTGCCATTCACGGCTAAAACCAAACAAAAACTGCAAAATGAGCGGAAACGCCAACGCAAAACCAATAAATGAGCCAAACGCCATAATATAAAGCAAGGTCATCACCCAGGTATGGGGGTTACGCAAAAAATAGCGCCGTGTTGGCTGCTCAGAACGCCACCCATAAGCTCTTGCACGTGGTCGTCGCAGGACATTCACAAGCATTAAGCCTGCCACCACGAATGCGGTAAACCAACCTAAATTACTCAACCATAGATTTTGCTCGGGCCGCACGCTCCCCAATAATGTTCCAATACTGATGGTTGTTTCTGCTGCGCCTTGCGGTGTGGCGAACGGCCCTTGCCAAAGCGCTACAAACGGCGTACCAATTTGCGCAAGAACAATACCAATACCGCCAATACTTGCGGTAACCGCTAAGTCCCACCCCATGCTTTGGTTTGCGGTGACATGTCTGCGCCGTCTTACATAAAGTTGGGCTCCGCCAATTCCGCAGGCAATTGCCAGCAATCGCAACAACACAAGGGAATAATTCCCCGTTGTAAAACAATAGATAAAGCCCAGCGCTGGCAACAGCAAGAGAATCGTTGTTCTGCGAATAAACTGTGGCTGAAGAGCGCGTTCACCAAGCCCGAACCACAGCAATTGGAAACCCGCTGCGGAAAAACCTGTCAACGCCAGCAAACCGAACAGTTCAGCAATCGTGAAGCCAAGATCAAGGGCATACAACAACACCACCAACACGCTCCAGCACATCCAAATGGCAGTGCTGGCAATCACGTGTAGTGCTGTGATTTTATCAACTGTTTCAGTGGCTAGAGCATGAGGCACAATAAACCCTGTTCGCAACTACAATAACTATAGGATCGTCGATGGCACTACCTCACGGCAAGTTTACGAAAGAGTTAAAAAGCAGTTATTAAGAGATATCGCAACTATCACTAGTTAGGTATGTTTTTGTTTTAACATATTGATTTTATTGTATTATTGGTGATTTATTAAATTTCCATCACTGCCCAGTTGACGCGCTGTCAGGTATCGAAGTCATGCGATAGCGCAAGAAGTGTGTAAAAATAGCTAACTATCGAATGAGGAGATTTTTATGTCTGAACTGCGCTCTAGCATTATGCTGGTCGACGACCATCCGTTACTCCGAAAAGGTCTCAAGCAATTAATCTCGCTTGAAGACGATCTCGAGGTCGTTGCTGAATTTAACAATGGCAAAGATGCCATCCCCAAAGCTGTGGAACTTGACCCTGACCTCATTATTTTGGATTTGAATATGCAGGGAATGGACGGTCTTGAAACGCTGAAGCATATGCGCGATGGGGGCGTTACCTCACGAATCGTTATGCTCACAGTTTCCGATGCCGACGAAGATGTTGTCGCTGCGATTACTAATGGTGCTGATGGTTACCTGTTAAAAGACATGGAACCTGAACAACTCATTGAACAAATCAAACGTTCAATTCAGGGGAAAATGGTACTAAGTGAGGTCATTACCGAGGTATTAGCGACAGCCTTGCGGCGTCCAGCTCCGCAGGGAACAGGTAAGCTCGATAGTTTAACCAACCGCGAGCTGGAAATCCTAAAACATATCGCTAAAGGCATGAGCAATAAAGTTATTGCACGTGAACTCGATATTTCCGACGGCACCGTAAAAGTACATGTTAAACACCTGCTTAAAAAATTAGGCCTGCGCTCACGCGTTGAAGCAGCAGTATGGATGGTTAATCAACAAGGTGGTAAGCATGAGTGATCACTGGCTGCCTGTTGCCGATGCTTTAGCTACCATACAGCACCAGATTGAACCTCTACACGAAACCGAAACTGTGCCGCTGCAGGATGCGCTTGATCGTATTATTGCGCGCCCAATACACGCCGAAATCGACGTTCCAGGATATGATAATTCAGCAATGGACGGTTATGCCGTGCGCGCGGCTGAAGCCACTATTGATGCCCCGCTAAAGATCGTCGGTTCAGCCCTTGCTGGGCATCCCTATGCCGGTGAACTAGCACCACAAAGCTGCGTGCGTATTACCACAGGTGCACAAATGCCCGCTGACTGCGATGCCGTTATTATGCAGGAACAGGTTGAGCGCATCGACAGTGCCATCCGCTGCCAAACCAATGTGCACGCCGGTGATAACGTTCGCCCACAGGGCAGCGACATCCATAAAGGTGCTGTTATCCTGACTCAAGGGCAACGTTTAACACCTACTCACATCGGCATACTGGCCTCGCTTGGCTGTGCCAAAATAGAAGTGTTTCGTCGTCTTCGGGTGGCTTTATTTTCAAACGGCGACGAACTAGTGTTGCCGGGAGAAAAACTACAGGCTGACAGTCAGATTTATGACAGCAACCGTTTTACGCTTCATGCCATGCTGCAACGTCTCGGCGCGGAAGTTCTCGACCTTGGCCTGATTGCCGATAACTGTGATGCGCTCGAGCATGCCTTCAGGCAAGCCATGCGTAGCGCCGATGTGATCATAAGTAGTGCAGGAGTATCGGTGGGCGATGCCGATTACACCAAAGAGGTCATGACCAAACTTGGGCAAATCGGTTTTTGGAAAATTGCTATGAAGCCCGGCAAGCCTTTCGCATTCGGACGCCTCGATCAGTCTTGGTTTTGCGGTCTGCCTGGCAACCCAGTCGCCGCGGTGGTAACTATGGTTCAAATCGTGCAACCCATGCTACGGCGTTTAGCAGGCGAACATTTTTCGCCACCCTTGCAATTACAAGCGCGAGCCAGCACCAGTATTAAGAAAAAACCAGGTCGCATGGATTTCCAGCGCGGTCACTTTAATCAACGGGATGGTCAGCTGTGGGCCGAACCCGCAGGCAGTCAAAGTTCTGCCGTGTTAACTTCGGTCGCCCAGGCAAATTGCTTTCTCGTGCTTGAACAAGATCGAGGTACAATTGATGCCGAAGAGATTATCACGATTCAACCATTCGACAGCCTGCTGACGTAGATCAAAGTACCTTCCTTCGGACTACTTCACACTAGCCTTTTCGCAACTTTGGTGTGGAGTCATTCCGATGCGATTTGTTGATCTATTGACGGCAGAACTGAAACAATTTGGCTGCAACGCCATGTTTGGCATTCCGGGCGACTTTATTCTGCCGTTATTGCAGGAATTGCAAAACGGTGGGCAGCTACCGTTTTACAGCCTGAACCATGAACCCAGTGCTGTCTATGCCGCTGATGCAGCAGCGCGCTTTTCGCGCACACCCAGTGCAGCTGTGCTGACTTACGGCGCAGGAGCTCTTAACGCTGTCAACGCAGTCGCACAAGCTTACGTTGAACGCGTTCCACTGATTATTATCGCTGGCTTTCCCGGTCAACGTGAACTGGCGCGCAACATTGCTATTCACCATCAAGCCAAAGACATTGACTCGCAGCGACGCGTTTTTGCCGAAGTCACTGAGTTGCAAGTTCGCCTTGATGATCCTGTTCGCGCCCCGGAACTATTACGTGCGGCGTTACAGTGTTGTCGTGAGCAATCGCGTCCAGTGCTTATTGAAGTACCGCGCGATGCGGTCGATTTTCAATGTCAGCAATTACCGCCTTACACGCCTCTGGCTATGCCATTAATTGAACAACAACAATTACAGGAAACCATTGCAGTCCGTCTGCGCAACGCTAAACGTCCGGTGTTTTTAG
Organism: Pseudidiomarina xizangensis; assembly: GCF_052541995.1. Taxonomy (NCBI): domain Bacteria; kingdom Pseudomonadati; phylum Pseudomonadota; class Gammaproteobacteria; order Alteromonadales; family Idiomarinaceae; genus Pseudidiomarina; species Pseudidiomarina xizangensis. The sequence goes on along the minus strand of NZ_JBOBQA010000005.1, from coordinate 38,000 downwards.
TCGGCATCGAAGTCCAACGCTTCGGTGCCGCAGAAGCACTCGAACAGCTTGCGTTGCAATTGAATATACCTATCCTCACTACCTTTCTGGCGCGCGCGGCAATTGCCCCCGATCATCCCTGCTTTCACGGTGCCTTTGTTGATGACGGTAGTTCCTGCGATGAAGCTCAGGCACATCCCTACCAACTGCTGAGCCAAAGCGATTTGATCGTCCACTTTGGCGTGATTGTCAACGACACCAACTTTGCCAGTTATCCAGGTTTTGCCTATGGTGAGAACGTCATGCAGCTGCACCAGGGCACTACGTACCTCTCAGAACAAAGCTTCCAAACTGTGCAGCTCGGGCCACTTTGTGAAACTTTGCTCTGCGCAGATTTACCTCGTCACGAAACCTGGTACTCCAGACAACCTGCGTTGCACTACTCGATTGCAGACTCATGGCGTACCGGGAAGTGGGATGCCACGACCTTGGTTGAACTGATCGACGCAGAGCTTGCCGACCAAGCAGAAATTGTGCCTATTATCAGTGATGTCGGTGATTGCTTATTTGCCTCGCTCCACGCTCATGCTAATCACGTGCTGGCGCCCGCTTACTATGCTTCAATGGGATTTAGCATTCCGGCCGCTTTAGGGGTTCACGTTAGCTCTGGACTACGGTCTGTCGTGCTGGTCGGCGACGGCGCTTTTCTTATGACAGGTTTAGAGCTGTGCCAGCTTAAACAACACGGCGCTAAGCCAATCGTCGTGGTGTTGAATAATCGCCGTTGGGATATGATAGATGCCTTTTCACCCGGCTTAAACTGCGTCGCCTTACCGCCTTGTGATTTGCTTGCAATCGCAAGTGCACAAGGGGCCCTCACACAGGTCGCAACATCGGCAGAAAACTTTCTGGAAGCATTTCAGCAGGCTTGGCAGGACCCTTCTGATATGCATGTTATCGAAGTGCAGTTAGGGCGGCAACGAAGTCCTCGACTACAAGGTTTCGCGCAACGTTTCGTGCAGGGCAGCAGCCTTCAGGTGAGCGACGACGCGAGTTCCACGCTGCAGACCTAAGCGCTGCCAGGACGCTCTTGTGATAAGGGCCAGCAAATACTGCTCGCCGACCGCCAGTTGCACCACTAACTCGGCGGGATGTCGTGCTGGAAAGCTATCCATCACCTCAGCTGAAAGCTGGTTCTGCACACTTGATTCACCAACGAATTCACGCGTCAAACTGACATCCCGGGCAAACACGCGCAATCTAACAGAAGTGCTTGACTGTTGATTTTGCCATTGTGGTTTTGGTAATACCAAGGCTTGTCCAGCAAGCTCCAGTCGCCAGCAGTCCTCTGTGGTCTGCTGCGTCGCGTCATAGTGGGTATCAAGCACGGAAAGTGCCAGTTTTGAGCGTAAGGGTTCGCGTTGTAATTCACTTACGGTAGGGCCGTGACTTGATACTTTACCCTGGCTGAACTGCACCAGCGTGTCACTTACCTGAGCCACATCGCTAAGCTGGTGGCTCACCCAAATAATCGGCAGCTGATGGTGTTCACTTAACTGGCGTAGGTAACTAACAAAATACTCGCGCGCGTCATCATCAAGAGCTGAGAAAGGCTCATCGAGAATCAGCAACTGTGGCTGGGCCAACAGTGCCCGGGCAAATGCAACGCGTTGCTGTTGACCACCTGACAACTGCGCCGGCAACTGTTGCAGTAACGCAGCAAGATCACAAGCAGCGATCACCTCATCCCATTGCAATGATTTACTACCACGCGCTCGCTCCCAGCCGTAGCGCAAGTTATCAGCAACATTTAAGTGCGGAAATAAACTCGGATGTTGCAGCACCAAGCCCACCCGACGTTGGTTTAACGGTAAAAACTCCCGCCGCTGCCAAACAGTCTGGTTAAAGCTAACCTCTGCATCAGCAACCCGTCGCACCCCGGCAAGAACTTCCAAAAAGGTAGTTTTACCACTACCTGAAGGCCCCACTATCGCGGTAATTCCCTGGCTCGGAATACACACATTGACCTCCAGCGAAAAGTGCTGCAATGGCAAGCTGCATTGCACCTTTAAACTCATCGTTCTGACCTCAGTTGCAGCGGAGACTTCGACCAGCGCCCATAAACAATAATCAAGACCAGCATAGCAACAGCAATCATGCCTAACGACAAGGTGTGCGCGGCGCGGTAGTTGAGCGCTTCGGTGTGGTCGTAAATCAATACCGATAACACTTGGGTTTCACCTGGAATGCTGCCGCCAATCATCAAAATGACGCCAAACTCACCAAGGGTATGCGCGAAAACCAAAGTTGCCGCGACCACAAACCCACCTCGGCACAAGGGAAGAACGATGGTACGAAACTGATCCCAACTGCCAGCACCAAGACTTGCCGCAATTTGTAACGGTCGCCGTCCCATCGCGCGAAAAGATTCATGCAACGGCTGCACGGCAAATGGCAGGGAGTAGATAACACTGCCAATAACAATGCCTGTAAAGGTAAAGGCAAAACTATTACTAAGTAACAGCAAGAGATAAAAACCAAGTACTGTGGGTGGCAACACCAGCGGCATGGCCACGATAGCTTGCACCACCGCGCGCCAGCGTGACGAACTAAATGCCAACCACCAAGCAATGGGAGTGCCCAGTAGTAATAGTACCAAGGTTGTGACGCTTGCCAGCTGCAGTGTTAGACCAATGGCTTGCCAATCACTCGCTTGTAACATGGTTTATGTACCCATAGTTAGCAAGTACCTGTTGTGCCGCGTCTTCGAGCAACATCGTATAAAGCAACTGAGCGCCTGATTGCGATCGTGCTGCTAAGGTGAGTACCATTGCCTGTGGCAGAGGCGGAACATCTTGCAGTACGGTATAGTCCGCGCGTGGAACCTGCAGTTGCAGCATCTGACTAAGTGCAACAAAACCAATGGGCACCGCACCAACATAAACGCGGTGCGCAGCCTGTGCGACATTTTCTCCGTACACCATTCGACCGGTGAAGTCAGTCGCGGGAAACTGCTGTTGCAGATAGCTTAACGCTATTTTTCCGTAAGGAGCATGCCGTGGTTGCGCTAAAACCATTCGCTCAGCTTTAGCAATCAGTTCAGTTGCCGGCCCCTGCAGTTGAGGGTGCCATAATACCAGCTGGCCATAACTGAAGCGTGCGGGAGCCGCCAACGTCAATTGCCGTGTGTGCAGTTCATCCAGGTAATCAGGCTCCGCCGCAAGAATCAAAGCGTAGGGAGCCCCATGCTGTACCTGCGCGACGAGTTTCCCCGTTGCGGCGTAGCTAATGTAAACTTGATAATCGGGATGCTGAGTTTCAAACTCAGCAACGATGGTTTCGATAGGTCCCCGCAACGAGGATGCTGCAGCAATATGCACCCTCTCTTTTGCTACCACTAAGGTCGAGAATAGGGCCAGCGTTAGGGCGAAAACACGGTAACTCATACATCACCTTGCCAAGCTTGCACGGCTTCTTTGTCGGAATCTTTGGCGGCGACCCAATAGCTGCGCTCGATGGTATGCTCTTGCTTCCAAAAGGGCGCCTGAGTTTTCAAATAATCCATAATAAACATAGCTGCGGCAAAGGCTGCTTGGCGATGTGGCGCCGCCACTCCAACAAAAACAATTTGCTCATTCAGGGTTAACCGTCCGACGCGGTGGATAAGCGTTACGCGGCCTAACTGCCAGCGGTGTTGGGCTTGTTCAACCAGATCTTCTAAGACTTGCTCGGTCATGCCCGGATAATGCTCAAGCGTCATCGCCTCAAGTTCGGCGTCTTCCAACTCACGTACCAAACCAGCAAAGGTAACCACAGCACCGCAGTTACTGGCTTGTGCCAAACGTTGATATTCCACTGCAACATCAAAGTCAGCCTGTTGTACGCGTATCTCTGGGTTCATGTCAGCCTCCGGTCACCGGTGGGAAGAAAGCTAACTCGTCGCCGCGATTGACCGGTTCTTGTAAGTTGACGAAGGCAAAATTTTTGGCACAAAGAACATCATTTTCGAGTAACTCCCGGCGCCAGGATGGGTGCTTTTCGATTAACCTTGCACGTACTTCAGCAACGGTCTCGCCAGATCGTGCAGCGATTGATATTTCAGCGCATTGTAAGCGTTCGCGTAACGCTGCAAAAAATTTCACTTTAACCATGTTGCGCATGCTCCCGCTGCCAATGACCTTGCTTACCGCCAGTTTTTTCTTGTAACTGAATGCCATTTATTTGCAAATGTGGATCAATCGCCTTGCACATATCATGAATCGTCAGCGCGGCAACGCTTACCGCCGTGAGCGCTTCCATTTCAACACCGGTTACACCCTGAACTGCACAGGTTGCGCTAAGTTCAATCTGCCCCTGCTCTGGCAGTAAGTTAAAATTAACGCTCACTTTGGTCAAAGCTAACGGGTGACATAATGGTAGTAACTCGCTGGTGCGCTTCGCAGCCATGATGCCAGCTATTCTGGACACCGCCAGCACATCGCCTTTTCTAACTGATTGTTCAGCAATTTTTGTCACCACATCAGGTGTAGTTTGCACTGTTGCAACGGCAATTGCCTGACGCGTTGAGGGGGATTTACTTCCGACATCAACCATGTGCGCTGCGCCGGTTTCATCTAAATGGGTAAAACTTTGATTGGCCATGCTGACTCCTTAATTTTTACCGCTTCGCAGTAACCGTCCGACAAAATTGCAGGGGCCCTGCTGACTATCCAGTTGCGGTTGAATTAACTGCTCCCAAGCCAACTGCGCAGCCGACTCAGACCCTGGCACCGCTAAAACTAAAGTGTTGTTTGCCAATCCCGCAAAGGCGCGTGACTGCATCGCAGAGCTGCCTATTTGCTGCCAACTCAATTGACGGAATAACTCACCGAAACCGTCAACCGTTTGATCAAGTAGCGGCGTAATCGCTTCGGGAACTGCATTATGCTCAGCAAAACCAGTGCTACCGTTTAACAGCACGACACTCAATTGCGGCTCTGCAATCCACCGCGAGACGACCGCTCGTACCAAATACTTATCGGTACCTAAGATTTGGCGCTGATACATATGGTGACCCGCTTGAACAATTGCACCTGCAAGCCAGTCGCCGGTAGCGTCACTGGTGGGGGTATGACGGTCAGAAATAGTCGCCAGGGCAATATGCAATGCCTGATGGTTGCTCGCGTTCATCATTGCTCTCCTAAAAACGATAACGCACGCTGCCATTGCTGCGGTGTGTTGGTATTTTGTAGTTGGTAACTGTAAGGCCACTCACGGGCCTGCGCATTCAACCAATTCAGCATGCCCAGCACGGAGCGGTCACCGGTATCATCGCAAAGCTGTAGGGTCAGGTAATCACGTAACGAAGGGGTATTGGGCAGTACGCAAGGCATGCGACTTTTAACGAAGTAACTTGGCGGGCCCTGTTCAAGTAAAAATTGTAATGCCTCACTAGTTAGCATTGGCATATCGATAGGAACCAGCACCAAAGTTTGATGTTTGCAATGCGGTAGGACGCTTAACAGACCGCCTAAAGGCCCCCGATCGGCAATCTTATCAGCGATAAAACCTTCTCCGTTGCGGCTTACAATAATTTGCTCACAGCCTGCCGCGCGCAGAATCGATTGTGTGCGCTCCAGCTGAGTTTGCCCTGCAACTTGTAACAATGCTTTATCCTGCCCCATACGCCGCGAAGCACCACCAGCAACAATAACCCCAGTACTACTCATGCCGTTACCCTCCAATCATTGCCAGATGGCGCGTCGAACCGCTCACGTTATCGAGTAACGCGTGGCTGGCTTTTTTCTCCAGCACAAAGCTTTGCAGCGCACGCTTAAGAGGTTCGGCATCATCGGTTTGCAAGTAGGAACGCATGTCCTGATGATGTTCAGTAAATAAGCACAGGTAAAGTTGACCTAGACTCGACACGCGTAGACGATTGCAGTCGTCACAGAAGTCACGGCTGTATGGCATAATCAAACCAAGCTTGCCTTGATAGTCGGGATGTTTGAACTCTTGCGCCGGGCCCGAGGTAGTGCCTTTTTCGCATAGCGACCACGCGTCGCTTAATAGCTGTTCTTTTATACTTTGCCCACTTATGTGATGCCGTTGGTAATACACCACGTTATCGTTGGTCCGCATTAACTCGATAAAACGCAAGCTCACCGCCCGCTGCCGGATAAACTCCTGGAATTCGGGCAGCGCACCGCCATTGTATCCGCGCAGCAACACGGTATTCACTTTCACTTTCGGTATACCAAGCTCAATGGCTTGATCAATTCCTTCAAGAATGGCGGGCAAACGATTTTGACCTGTCACCAAATGGAATGTGCTGGGGTCGAGGCTATCGACACTAACATTGATCGCATCGACACCTGCTTCACGCCACGCCGGCAAGTCACGTTGCAAACGGTAGCCATTGGTCGTGATGGCAACTTCTTCGATGCCAGGCACAGCCTTGACGGTTTTGATGATTTCGAGCAGGTCTTTACGCAAGCACGGCTCGCCGCCGGTGATACGTACTTTACGCGTGCCCAGTTCGGCAAACGCGGTCACCAACCGGCGAATTTCGGGTACCGTCAACTCGGCTTGTCGCGACGTACAATCCGGGCCATTCGGGAGGCAATAGTCACAACGGAAATTACAATTTTCCGTTACCGACAGCCGCAAATAAGTGAAGCGGCGAGCAAATCGATCCATTAGCATGGTCAACACCTTTCCAAGTACGGGAGGTTGTCTCGTTTCCAAAACAACCCGGTGGTCAATAACCACGGCACACTGGTCATGGCATGCAAGCATGCTTTAGAGCCAGTCGCTCGGCGTGAATGTGCGAATAATACTAGTGGTCTGAAGGCATTATTGTAATTGCCATGAAGAGGGGGGAGTTCTACCCCTAAAGGGTTAGTTTTGCAGCCTGTCGATCTTTCATTTATTGATCCGGGGCAGTGTTTTTTCCCGCCATACGGGTAGAATTTTCGGCCTTTATTGCGCTGCATCAAGTTTAGTAAGTGGCCCTATGTCAAAAACCACCTTTGCTCCCGAATTACTCTCGCCCGCAGGCAGTTTAGACGCCATGCGAATGGCGTTCGCCTATGGCGCGGATGCTGTCTACGCTGGTCAACCCCGGTACAGCCTGCGCGTGCGCAACAACAGTTTCGATTTAGCTAACTTAGCAATTGGCATCGACGAAGCTCACGCGCAACACAAAAAGTTTTATGTGGTGGTGAATATTGCTCCGCATAACGCCAAGCTCAAAACCTTTATTGCCGACATGACGCCGGTCATAGCACTCAAACCTGATGCCTTGATTGTTTCTGATCCCGGCATTGTGATGTTGTTACGCGAACACTATCCCGAGCAATCGTTACACCTGTCCGTGCAAGCCAACACCATCAATTGGGCGGCAGTGAAGTTTTGGCAAACACAAGGAATTAGCCGGGTCATCTTATCGCGCGAACTAGAAGTAAAAGAGATTGCGGAAATTCGCCAACACTGTCCGGATATGGAGCTTGAGGTGTTTGTTCATGGCGCACTTTGCATGGCCTACTCCGGCCGCTGCTTGCTGTCTGGCTACATCAACAAACGCGATCCAAACCAAGGAGCATGCACCAACGCCTGCCGCTGGCCCTATCAGGTTCATGATGCCGAGGAGGACGCGGTCGGCCAATTCCAACCTATTGACCGTCCAGTGTTACTTGAGGAACCGCAACGACCTGGCGAACTGATGTTAATGGATGAAGATATTCATGGCACCTACATCATGAACTCGAAAGATTTGCGTGGCGTGGAGCATGTCGCAGCTTTAGCTCAAATGGGTATCCATTCGTTAAAAATTGAGGGGCGTACCAAGTCTCCCTATTACGTCGCCCGTACCGCCCAGGTTTATCGTCAGGCTATTGACGATGCGGTTGCCGGCCGTCCGTTTAATCCGCAATTGCTGGCCGACCTCGATGGCATGGCCAATCGCGGCTTTACTGAAGGATTTTTACGGCGCCATGTGCCAAGTGACTTGCAGAATTACCAGACCAGTCACAGTCAGGGTGAGCAGCTCTTGGTCGGCGCAGTCATCGGCAGTGCGGGAAGCAGCGCTTTAGTCGATGTAAAAAATGCATTTTCCAGCGGTGATACTTTGGTGCTGATGAAGCCATCGGGCAATGTTCGCTTTGCCGCCGGCCAACTCTACAACCAAGCTGGCAACGCCGTCGACCGTGCCCCCGGTTCAGGCCATCAAGTCGCACTGCGACTACCCTGCGCTCTGGCATCAGGTGACCAAGCCCACACCATGCTGATTAAAGAATTACCACCCGCTCCGGCAACCATTGCCATCAAGGAGGTTAGTCATGCCAGTTGTAATTGATAGTGATTGCATCAACTGTGATATGTGTGTGCCAGAATGCCCAAACGAGGCCATCATCATGGGTGCAGCACATTATGTGGTCGACATCGAAAAGTGTACCGAATGTGAAGGATTCTACGCTGACCCCGCCTGTATTCCCGTATGCCCCGTCGATTGCATGACCTTAGTCGCAGACACCAGTACTTAACTGGCAATTTGTGCCGCTGTCTGCCGGCACACCTGTTGCAACCAACGCAGCGGTACATTGTCACCATGGCTGCGTGGATAAGCCATGCCAATGGTTCGCTCCAACGTAAGTTCGGCAATTGGCCGCAACACCACATCGTGACGTTCATGCAAGGACTCCAGATCAGGCACCAGTGCACAGCCCACACCGGCAGAAACCAGTCCTAATGCGTACTCGATGGTATGGATATCAGCACGAATATCCGGCTGGATACCTTGACGAATCAGTTCCGGATAAAAACTCGACCAAGCTTCACATGGGGTACGCTTAATCAGAGCTTCACCCTGCATCTGCGGTAAAGAAAGCTCACTTTGCAACGCCAATGGGTGACCAGCAGGTAACGCGAGGACAAAACGATCGTGCCAGATCGGCAGGAACTGTTCACCAGCTTTCAGCATCCGCGGTGAAATAATGCGTGCATCGGCTTCTTCATCAGGTTCCACCAGATGCAACTCCAGCCCCTCCACACCAGCAGTGAAGTCACGCAGCAACTGACTCATGCGCTCAACCCCCAGAGCGCGAATTAAGCCAAGCCGGAATTGCACCCGCGTCACACTATGCCGAAATGAAGCTTTCAGCGACTGCATCTGACTCAGCATTCGTCCGGCATGACCGTACAAGCGCTCACCATCCTCCGTTGGGGTAACCCCTCTGGACTGTCGGATGAAAAGCTTCACCCGTAACTCGTCTTCAAGTTGCTGTAAGGCTTTCGATAAGCTCGGCTGCGCCACTGCACAGGCGCGGGCCGCAGCACTAATACTACCTTGCTCGTAAACTGCGACGAAATATTGAAGCTGACGTAAATCCATAGTTTTAAACTATACCTGTTCTAATTTTAATATAATTTAACTTTATGTCATTTCAGCGTAAAGTGGCAAAACAGAAAAACACAAATGCGTTGGTCGCCGTTCGCTGTTGGCTGTTCGTTTTAAACAAACAGCCAACAGCGAATAGCGAACATCGAACAACGAACAACGAGGTTATGTAATGGCACGTTTTCCTTTTGACTGGCAAGACCCTTTTCAACTCAACGACATGCTCACTGAAGAAGAGCGCATGATTCGTGATACCGCCCACCAGTACTGCCAAGAAAAGCTGATGCCGCGGGTGCTGACAGCAAACCGCGAGGAGCGCTTTGACCGCGAGATCATGACTGAACTTGGTGAACTGGGCTTGCTCGGTGCCACTTTACCGGAAAAATACGGCTGTGCCGAAGTCAATCACGTTTGCTACGGTCTGATTGCACGCGAAGTTGAGCGTGTCGATAGTGGTTACCGCAGCGCCATGAGCGTGCAATCTTCACTGGTTATGCATCCCATTCATGCCTACGGCAACGAGGAGCAGCGACAAAAATACCTGCCCAAACTCGCCAGTGGTGAATGGGTCGGCTGTTTCGGGTTGACCGAACCTGACGCCGGGTCGGACCCCGGAGCGATGCGTACCACAGCCAAGAAAGTCGAGGGCGGTTATGTTATCAAAGGCACTAAAATGTGGATCACCAACTCGCCGATCGCTGACGTATTTGTGGTGTGGGGAAAACTCGACGGTGACATCCGTGGCTTCATTTTGGAAAAAGGTATGAAGGGTCTTTCGGCACCTAAAATTGACGGTAAGTTCTCGCTGCGAGCGTCAATTACTGGCGAAATTGTCATGGATAACGTTGAAGTGCCCGAGTCTGCCCTATTACCTAATGTAAGCGGTCTTAAAGGTCCGTTCGGGTGCTTGAATAAAGCGCGCTACGGTATCGGTTGGGGCGCCCTTGGCGCTGCTGAGTTTTGTTGGCATGCGGCGCGTCAGTACACCCTAGATCGTAAGCAATTTGATCGGCCATTAGCGGCCACGCAACTGGTACAAAAAAAGCTGGCAGATATGCAAACTGAAATCAGCATCGGGTTACTTGCTTGTCTGCAGGCAGGTCGTCTCATGGATGCCGACCAGCTACCGCCAGAAACCATTTCACTGATTAAACGTAACTCATGTGGTAAAGCTCTCGATATCGCCCGGGCCGCACGCGACATGCACGGGGGTAACGGTATTGCTGACGAGTATCACGTGATTCGTCACGTGATGAATCTTGAAGCGGTAAATACCTATGAAGGTACACACGATGTGCACGCACTGATTTTGGGGCGTGCGCAAACGGGTATACAAGCTTTTAGCTGTTAATTTTTCCAGCAACGCAAATCTACGGAGGCGTTTATGGCTGCAGCAATGCACCCATGGCTGGGCGAATTTATCCAGCGTATTGAACGACAACAATTACCGCACGCGCAAGCCGCTGGCGGTGTACTTAGCGATGCAGATTTAGTCGAACTTTTTGATTCGCAGCTCGCCAGTCGCTTACTCGATTTACAGTCACGGTTAATGCAGGCGGCGGGACAAAGCTTTTACACCATCGGCAGCTCAGGTCATGAAGCCAATGCCGCAGTAGCAAAAGCACTGAGAGTCACGGATCCGGCATTTTTGCATTATCGTAGTGGGGCATTTTTCTTACAGCGGGCGAAACAAAAACCTGGCACCACGCCCTTGTATGAAATGCTCCTGAGCTTTGCCGCCTCCAGCGATGACCCCATATCTGGTGGCCGTCACAAAGTTCTTGGCAGCCTCGAGCTGAACGTACCACCGCAAACCAGCACCATAGCTTCGCATGTGCCTAAGGCCATGGGCACCGCATTTGCCATCGGTCTTTCTAAGCGCTTGCAACATCAAGGAACCTGGCCCCATGACGCCATTGCCATGTGTAGCTTCGGCGATGCTTCGGCCAACCATTCTACCGCGCTAGGTGCCATCAACTCCGCCAGTTGGGCAGCGTATCAACAGATCCCAATGCCACTCCTATTGGTTTGTGAAGACAATGGTCTGGGTATCTCAACCCATACCCCGCAAGGTTGGATTCAACAGCAGTTGAGCCAACGCCCGGCGCTCAAGTACTTTTTCGCCGATGGTAGCAACCTGGCAGAAACCTATTTGGTTGCGCAGCAAGCGGCTGACTACGTGCGCCAGAAACGCAAACCTGCAGTGCTGCATTTGCGTACTATCCGTTTATTTGGGCACGCCGGTGCAGATGCCGAGGTGGCTTATCGCAATAAGCAAGAAATCAGCCGTGATGCCGAACGCGATCCACTGCTTCACTGTTGCGCTGCGCTCATTGCGCGTGGCCTGTTTGATCACGACACGCTGGTTGCCCATATTCACCAGCAACAGCAACGCATGGCGCGTATCGCTCAACATGCAGCTCAACAACCGAAGCTCACCAACGCCGAAGATGTCATGCGCTCCATCGTGCCGCCGCAAAATGACCCAACTACATTGCCTGTGCGACCTGATGATTCCCAGCGCCAGCAATTGTTTAAGTGGGACAAGCACAATGTCGGCAAACCTCAGCATTTGGCAAAACTTTTAAACTGGTCGCTACATGATTTAATGGCGCAATATGGCAACATCGTCATGTGTGGCGAAGATATCGCCAAAAAAGGTGGCGTCTATCACGTCACTCAGCACCTAATGGAAGCCTTTGGCCCGAATCGCGTGCTCAACACTGTGCTCGACGAGCAAAGTATACTTGGCCTGGCGATTGGTATGGCCCAGCAAGGCTTCATTGCCATGCCAGAAATTCAGTTTTTGGCTTATGTACATAACGCCGAAGACCAAATTCGAGGCGAAGCTGCGACACTGTCATTTTTCTCTAACGGGCAGTACACCAACCCGATGGTTATCCGCATTGCCGGGCTGGCTTATCAGCGCGGCTTCGGTGGGCATTTCCACAATGACAACTCCTTCGCAGTGTTCCGTGACATTCCGGGCGTGATTGTCCTCTGTCCGTCAAATGGTGCCGACGGCGCACTGCTGATGCGCCAAGCGGTTCGCCTTGCTGCAGTCGAGCAACGCATAGTGATTATGCTCGAACCTATTGCACTGTATATGGCGCGCGATCTGCATCAAGAAGGTGATGCCGGTTGGTTGTGTCAGTATCCTGACGTCGACGCACCAATTCCAGAACTTGGCGAACCGGCGGTGCATGGTGATGGCGAAGAATTGGCGATCATTTCGTACGGCAATGGCTATTATTTAAGCCGACAAGCCGAAAAGCAGCTTGCTGCTGCTGGCCATAAGGTGCGGGTGATCGATATTCGCTGCTTAGTGCCACTGCATGTCGATAAAATAGTAGCGGCTCTTGGTCAATGTAAAAATCTACTTGTGGTTGATGAATGTCGTCGGCGTGGCTCGCTAAGCGAGGAACTTATAACGTGCTTGCATGAAGATTACAGTGGCCGCTTCACTACCCAACGGCTGACTGCTGAAGATAGCTTCATTCCCCTAGGTAAAGCCGCTTACACCGTCTTACCATCGTTTAATGGGATCACCGAAAAAGCTCTGAAGATGCTCAGTGGAGGTCAATCATGAAGAAAACCGCATTAGTGATCTGCCCCGGCCGCGGCACTTACAACAAACCTGAGTTAGGCTCTATTTCGGCGAATATAGCTGCATCTTCACCGAAGTTGCGTGCTAGTTTGCAAGCGATACTGAACGCCATCGATGCTGAACGCGAGACCCTAGGGCTTGCTACGGTAAGCGAACTCGATCAAGCCAAGCTATTTAAAACATCATTACATCAACGCCCGGAGAACGCCGCCGCGCTCATCTACGCTGCTGGCTATCTGGATTTCTTGAGTATTGATCGCGAGCAGTATGATGTGGTTGCCATTACTGGTAACTCAATGGGCTGGTACACCGCTATGGCCTGCGCGCAGGCCTGGTCACTCGACACCAGTATACGTTTAGTCACCAGCATGGCGCAGTTAACTGCGGGCGGCGCCGGAGCGCAATTTATCTATCCTATCGTCGATAGCGAATGGCGTCCTGATGCCCAACGCATCGCCCTGGTAGAAGAGCAAATCGCCGCCCATCCTGGCGCGCTTATGCGCTCGATAAACTATGGTGGTTACGCCGTCTTAGCCGGTACTGAAGCAGCCTGTAATGCCGCGGTCAAAGCCCTGCCGACCGCAGATGAGCGCTTCCCTATGGTGCTGCCAGGACATGCTGCTTTTCATACCAACATCATGACTGAGGCCGCTGACGAAGCACAAGAAAGCTGGCCTGCCGCAGCATTTCAAGCGCCGCAAACACCTTTGGTTGATGGCCGTGGCTATCAATGGTTAACGCCCACCACCGATATACGCGCGCTACAGCGCTACACCCTTGGCCATCAGGTTACGCAAACCTATGACTTCAGCAAAGCTGTGCAAGTGGCAGTTAAGGAACACGCGCCCGACCATATTATTTTGTTAGGTCCGGGCAGTGGTCTGGGTGGCGCTGTTGCACAAGCTCTGATCGCCATCGGCTGGCAGGGTTTGACAGATAAAACCAGCTTTACTGAGCAGCAGAAAACAGCGCAACCTTACGTGCTTAGTATGGGCCTGTCTGAACAGCGTGCTCTGGTGACAGCTGTGCAAACCTAATGGATGCCGCGCGTAGGCAAGTTTTGCCGCGCGCGGTTAAATCCGTCATAAACTGAAACTGCTGCCGTGGGTCAATGGGATATGCCTTAAGTCGGTAATGTGTACCCCAAGGCTCTTCTTTAGCGATCACCAGTATCGGCTTGGCGAGCTGCACATAAGGACTGGTCAAGGCAACATCTTCCAACAAGTGTTTTACACGATTAGCGTCGTGTTCCGGATGCAGATAAAAATCAACCACACACATTAAACTGGGACCGCCATTATTGGCGTTAAAAATCAAACTGGTCCACAGCTTGAGGTGAGGAATGAAGACGATCGTATCATCGGGAGTTACGATCTCGACTGCGCGCATGCCAATATGCTTGACCTCGCCGTAGGTACCTTCCACTTCAATCCAGTCACCAGGGCGGTAAGGTAACTCGTAAACTGCCACGATACCGGCAATTAAACTGCTCACATAGTCCTTCAGCGCGAAACCTATGGCTAAGCCTGCCACGCCCAGAATCGCAATCATATTTTGCATGCTGGGGTTAATAACCATCGGCACAACCCACAAAAACGCAATGATAAACACAATCACACGAATCGTCGGCACCATCGCCAGAACAAACAGACGCTGCTTGCCATGCAAATGCGCTGCAAGCCATGGCAGCACGCGCTGGCTGGCGAGTACAATCGCTGTTGCTACGACAAAGACTAAGCCGATTTCAATCAATACGGCACTGGTGATTTCTTTAAACAGACCGAGAATTTTTTCTGTATTCACGCTTAGACCTCGCTAAAACTCGTCAAGCCAATAGCCGCGCGCAGCCAGAAACTCGCGAGCCTCAATATAGGCATACACTGTTAGTCGCCAAATTTTGTCGTCATCGGGCTCGATCACACCATTCTGTTGTAACCGCAGTAACTGCACATCAAGCTGTTCAGGCGCCAGCATAGGTAGCACCCGTTGCAAATTTTCACCGCGTAATCCGTGATGCAATAACAAGCTGTACAAAATAAAGGCCGTTGCATCGTCAGCTTCACCAGGCAGTCGCGGGAAGCTGCGCTCTTCGTCCTGTTCTACCGCCCATAAAGCCAATGCAACGCCAAGGTTACCGCGCGCTCGGGCAGCAAGTTTGCGAAGTCGTTTTTCACTGCAATGAATACCGGTTTGATTAAATAACTCTGGCGTAGCTGCAGCGAAACAGTAGCAGTGAGGCAGACTCAATGGCCAGGCCCGCTTGAGAAACGCAAAGGTCCAACTATCAACGACTACCACTCCGGAACCTAATTCACCGCGCAATAATCGCGGTAATAAAGCTCGCATAAACTGCATGTGATCAGTGGTACGCAGCCAAAAAGAAGAAAACTCATCCAACAGCCAGCGCTCACAACTTTGGTGTTCCCACCAAACATTGGTATCGGCATTTTTCATCTGTTCAGTGGTCGGGGGTTCAAGTTGCTGATACCCATGTTGCTTCGCCCATTCGCGTAAAATGGCGCCGCTACCGCTAAATGGTGGACTTACTACAAATCGAACCGCTGGCGGCTCATCGTTGTCTTGCCAAGCAGCGTTCACCGCCGCGACCGCAGGTTCTAACGCAAACTCACGATAATGCGGGAAGTCTTGTTCGTCGGGATTAACATTGTCATCTACTTCGGCAATAAACAGTTTGCGTACATGGGACCATGCTCGCTGAATCACCGTACTTGCCGGGGCGGCAGGGCGTTCAAACTCATTTAGCGGAATCAGTTGCCAATGGTTATTATCGGCCATAAAGTTAAGCCATCCTTAAGTCTGATCTTGTATTACACTGTACACCATCTGGCTGAAACGAAAAGAGAATCCATGAAACCGCCACAAAAGGGATTAATGCGCATTGTCCGCGCGACCGGCAACTCGTTACGCGGGTTACGTTTCGCACTGCAGTCCGAAGCGGCCGTTCGACAAGACTGCCTGCTTGCCGTGGTGCTGATTCCCTTAGCACTTTGGTTCGGCGACACCGGTGTTGAACGCGCAGTACTCATACTGCCAGTACTACTCTTGCTAATTGTAGAGTTGTTGAACTCCGCCATTGAGGCCACCGTGGATAGAATCAGTCCCGAGCTCCATGAGCTCAGCGGCAAGGCGAAAGATATCGCTTCCACCGCTGTCATGTTTTCGCTGATTAGCATCGCCGCGACCTGGTTACTGGTGTTGCTTACTTAGTGCCTTGCGTGACAAAGATATAACTCTTCGGTTATAGCTCATCGCCCAAATAGCGGTTCACTGACTGGCGCCATTCAGCACTGCGAATGTAGCGCAGTAAGGCGCGGTTAATTGCCTCTCGTTCAGCAGCTTGTGGTGGTAAGACTAAAGCGTAATCCTGCGGCGCAAATACATCTTTAAGCACAGTTAATCCGGCGAAATCTTTACGTAGTTGATATTTCAGCAGTGGCGCATCGTAAACCACGGCATCGGCCTTACCCGTTTGTATACTCCGTAAAGCGGTCGCTAAATCAGGGTACTGTTGATAGCCTAAGTTTTCGCGCTCCAACCAAGAAGCGCTATAGGAAGCAGGTACGCTGGCCACACGCACATTGGCTAAATCATCTTTACCCTGTACTAGCGCCGACAACCGATTCACGGTTAGCGCTGAAGTGATTGAAGCGGTAAAACTAGAAATAATGACCACACTGGTAAACATCCAAATCAACGCAACCAAACGTCCGGCGTTGGTGCGCGGTGACTTATCACCGTAACCGACGGTCGTCATAGTGACCGCAGCCCACCAAAACCCAGCACCAATCCCCTGTAATTTACTGCTCTTAAATTCGTCAGGATTATGACGCCGCTCCGCTAACCAAACCAAGCCACCGGCGACCAGCAGAATAACGATTAACACCAACACCACCGTCAAAAAGTCTAAACTGAAAAACCGCTTGGTAAGGGTCCACCAGCCGGGCTCAGCAGCCGCAGGGACAGCAATAGCAAGACCTGCATTATAGAACGGCAACGTGAAGTCAATCCGTCGCTCACGATCCGCGGTGACCGAAATAGCGCCTAACCCGACAGCATAATCGCCCGCGACCACACCCTCGAACAACTGCTCCAAACCCGCTTCCTGATAATTAAATTCATAATTATTGACGTCAGCAATGTGTTCCCACAACTCTATAGTCAAACCATGGTAGTAGCCATTTGCATCTTTCATCACGAATGGCGGGCTCACCCGAACCCCGACTTGCATTACTTCTGACGTTGCTGCGGACACAGGTGTTTGTGCCAAGGTCAGCACTGGCCATAGTAAAACCACTATGGCGAGCAACATCTTCAACTGAGTTTTCATTGGAATTCCTTGTTTTTATCTACTTGCTCAAGGCACACTAGACTAAGTATACAGACCTGACACCAAAATGGATGGCTATGGAAATTTTCATTGCAGTACTGTTTTTCGCATTTTCCACCACAATTACGCCGGGCCCCAACAACGTGATGATTATGTCCTCGGGCGTCAATTATGGAATACGCGCCAGCATTCCTCACTTTCTTGGAATATGCCTGGGCTTTCCATTGATGGTTTTGCTGGTGGGATTTGGTTTTAGCGTGATTTTCGAACGTTTTCCTAACTTGCACCAGCTGATCAAGGTCATTGGGGTGATTTATTTGCTGTGGTTGGCCTGGCATATTGCCAGCGCCGAACCAAAAGCAATCAAAAAAGGTGAAAAGAAGCCCTTCAACTTTTGGCAAGCGGCGCTCTTCCAATGGGTGAATGCGAAAGCCTGGATGATGGCATCAGGTGCGGTTGCGGCCTACACCACGGTAAATGGTAACCCGGTCACTGAGGTGCTTGCTATCACCTTGGCATTTTTGCTGATGGCGTTTCCATGTGTCGGTACCTGGTTGCTGTTCGGATCGTTGCTGCGCAAGTTCCTGGCCAATTCGATCTTCCAACGGATATTTAATGTCACCATGGGCCTTATTCTGGTGGCATCAATCATTCCAGTCTTGCAAGCACTATGGACATTCTACTTTATGCCGAATGGCTAGCTCTGTAGTAAAGTCTCGTCTTCAGCATCAAGGTAAGCGGTAATGGCGTCGATAAACACGGCGCCATAGCGTTCTAGCTTGGTTTGCCCAACCCCGGAAATCGTTAGCATGCTGGCTTCGTCCGTCGGGTAATGCACCGCCATTTCCACCAAAGTACTATCGTTAAACACTACAAACGGTGGTTTTTCTTCTGCATCGGCAATACGTTTGCGCAACGCGCGTAAACGACGAAACAGCAGCTTATCGTAATCACCACGGTCGGTGACTTTAGGCTTGCTTACCGCAAGATTCATTCGCGGCTCCGCTAGGGATAACGCGACGTCGCCACGTAACACTGGGCGTGCGGCAGCTGTCAGTTGCAAGGTACCGTAGTGCTGAATATTCTGGAGCACCAAGCCACGGTGGATCAGTTGGCGAATTACCCCCAGCCAGTGAGCCTGACTCTTATCGGCGCCGAGCCCAAACGTCGATAATTGCTCGTGACCAAGCGCTGTTAAACGCTGCGATTGACTGCCACGCAACACATCAATGACATGACTGGCACCGAAGCGCTGACCCACCCGATAAACGCAACTGAGTACTTTCTGCGCATCGACCGTGCCATCGTATTGCTGCGGGGGATCAAGACAGATATCACAGTTACCACAAGCTTTTTCGCGGAACTCGTTAAAGTAATTAAGCAACACCAGGCGGCGGCAGGTTTGCGCCTCGCCCAATGCCTGCATCGCAGTAAATTTGTGCAGTTCTACCTGCCGACGTTGCTCGTCTGGATGGTCATTGATCATACTGCGAATCCAGCCGGCGTCACTTGGGTCGTAAAGCAGCACCGCCTCAGCGGGCAGTCCATCACGGCCGGCGCGGCCAGTTTCCTGGTAATACGCTTCGATACTACGCGGCACATCAAAGTGGACGACAAAACGTACGTTGGGCTTGTTGATGCCCATACCAAAGGCCACCGTCGCCACCACGACGTCGATATCATCGCGCACAAAACCTCGCAACACATAGTTGCGCTCATCGTGCGCCATGCCTGCGTGGTAGCCGGCCGCGCGAATGCCATCTTGGCGTAGGCGTTCGGCCAGCTCATCTACCCGCTTGCGACTACCACAATAGACAATCCCTGACGCGCCTTTTTGCTTTGCGACATAGTCGCGCAATTGCTTTTGTGGTTTAAATTTGTCTTCCACGATGTAGCGTATGTTGGGTCGATCGAACGAGCTTTTGTAGATAACCGGTTGTTGCAGGTGTAACCGCTGCACAATATCAGCTTCGGTGGCCGCATCAGCGGTTGCGGTGAGTGCCATAAACGGCAATTGTGGCAAAGCTTCTCGCAATTGCCCAAGTTGCCCGTACTCGGGTCGGAAATCATGCCCCCATTGCGAGATACAATGCGCTTCATCGATGGCGATCAGCGTCACCTGCCACTGCTGGAGCTGGCGAATAAAATACCCCTGCATGGCACGTTCAGGACTAACATACAGCAAGCGCAAATCACCACTTGCTGCACGCAGCAACAACGCCTGCTGCGCTTCCTGATCCAGCCCATTATGCAACGCCCCAGCTGCAACGCCCATGGCTTGCAAGCTCTCAACCTGATCCTGCATCAGGGAAATTAATGGTGAGATCACCAGTGTGACCCCTGCTCCCATAATTGCTGGTAGCTGATAACACAATGATTTGCCCCCGCCGGTCGGCATAAGCACCAAAGCGTCACGATTCTGTTGTACCGCCTCGATCACTTGCTCTTGGCCCTGCCGGAAAGCAGCATAACCAAAAACTTCGGCAAGGACTTTTGACAGCGATTGCGCAGTCATTTTGACAGCTCCGATTGACGCTCATAGGGATTAGGCTCTATTGTATGCATCCCAAGCGCGCATCACCACCGGCAAACGAGCATTTGCGACGAATCCGCGTGGTAATTGCATAGTTTTCGTACAATACCCGTACTGAAACCAGAACTTAGACCAAAGCACCGAGAGCTAAACCTATGACCGATGATGCAACCCGCAGTCGCCACGGCGTCATTTATGCCATTGCTGCCTACACCATGTGGGGCGTTGCACCGATCTACTTTAAGTGGCTGCAACAGGTTCCAGCACTAGAAATTCTTGGCCACCGTATTGTCTGGTCGTTTGTCTTGGTTTTAGTGCTGATTGTTGGTTTACGGCGCCTGCACCGCATTAAACCGGTGGTGAAAAACCGTAAACAGATGCTGCGTTTAACCGTGGCGACGTTTTTGCTGGGCGGAAATTGGTTTTTATTTATCTGGGCCATCAACAATAATCATATTCTTGATGCCAGTCTCGGTTATTACATCAACCCACTGCTGAATGTCGCCATAGGTATGTTGTTTTTTGCCGAACGCATGCGCCGTTTCCAGCTTATCGCGATTGCGCTGGCAGTCACCGGGGTGTTGATTCAGGTGATTTCCTTTGGCTCAGTGCCATGGGTAGCGCTGGCTCTAGCGTGCAGCTTTGCGACTTATGGTGCCATTCGTAAGCGTTTGCCGGTCGATTCGATGACAGGGTTGTGGCTCGAAACCACTATTTTGTTGCCGTTCATGCTGATTTATCTGTTCTTTTTTGCTGATTCGGCCGCCAGTGACATGACCCAGAACACCTGGCAGCTGAACTTGCTATTAATGGCAGCGGGTATCGTCACTACAGCGCCATTATTGTGTTTTACTGCCGCCGCGCAGCGTATTCGCTACGCTACGTTAGGTTTTTTCCAATACATTGGGCCAAGCTTAATGTTTATTTTGGCAGTGTGGGTGTACGGCGAGCCTCTCGCCACAGATAAACTAGTGACTTTTGCCATTATTTGGCTGGCATTGACGCTCTACAGTATCGATACCTTAGTGCATCAACAACGTTCTAAGCGCGCATAGGCAACCACTAACCATTTGCTCCCAAGGTCGTCGAAATTAACCTGAATACGGCTTTGTGGACCAGAACCTTCATAGTTCAGTACAGTACCGTCACCAAATTTCACATGGCGTACGCGCTGACCAAGTTGGAAACCTGTTTCTGCAAAGGCTTCGTGACTGGCGCCAGTGTGGAAACGACCGTAACTGGGGGAATCTGTAGTAAAGCTACGGCGACTTTGCATACGTACATGATGCAAATTCTCAGCTGGGATTTCAGCGATAAAGCGGCTGGCGCTATGGAGTTTCTCCTGACCATACACGCGCCGGTTCTCAGCGTAGCTAATCACTAATTTCTGCATTGCCCGAGTCATGCCGACGTAGCATAAGCGGCGCTCTTCAGCGAGGCGTCCGGCTTCATCCAGCGATTGCTGGGAGGGGAATAAGCCTTCCTCAACGCCGCACATAAACACCAGAGGAAATTCCAGGCCTTTGGCGCTGTGTAGCGTCATTAATTGCACTGCGTCCTGATGTTCATCAGCTTGCTCTTCACCCGACTCAAGCGCGGCGTGCGCGAGAAAGCCGTTCAACGGTGATAGATCTTCTTCGCCGCCCATATCGAACTGATCAAAATTATCGCAAGCGTTTACCAGTTCTTTTAAGTTTTCAACGCGAGTTTCGGCTTTTTCGCCTTTTTCCGCCTGGTACATGGCCATCAGGCCACTGCTTTTTATCACGCTGTCCACTTGCCGGCCAAGACTGTAATCGCCGGTTTCATCTTCCAGTTCTTGAATCAGATCGACGAAGGCTAATACCGCGTTGGCGGCACGCCCAGTCAGCACCTTTTCGGTTGCCAACTGCTTGGCCGCCAGCCATAGCGACGTGCCACGTTGCCGCGCACCTTCGCGAACAATATCAAGGGTGCGGGCTCCGATGCCGCGGGTCGGAGTATTAATGACTCGCTCTAGTGCTGCGTCGTCATCACGATTCGCCAGCAATCGCAGATAGGCCAATGCATCTTTAACTTCCTGGCGATCAAAGAAGCGCAAACCACCATAAATCCGATAGGGGATACGCGCATGTAATAACGCTTCTTCAAGCACCCGCGACTGGGCGTTACTACGGTAGAGTAATGCTACATCTTGCAACGCATTGCCTTGCTCATGCCAGGCTTCAACTTGACTGGAAATATAGCGTGCTTCGTCAATTTCGTTATAAGCAGCGTACAAATCTATCGGCTCACCATTGCCACCGTCGGTCCACAGCTCTTTGCCAAGCCGGTCGCTGTTATTCGCAATAACGCTATTGGCAGCACTCAAGATGGTATTGGTCGAGCGGTAGTTCTGCTCCAAACGTATGGTTTCGACGTTTGGAAAATCGCGAGTAAACTGATGAATATTTTCAATTTTCGCCCCGCGCCAACCGTAAATGGACTGATCATCATCACCAACAATGGTGACAAAGTTTTGCTGGTCTTTTTCGTTGCCGACCCCGGAAAGTAATTTGATCCAGGCGTATTGGATGGAATTGGTGTCTTGAAACTCATCCACCAGCAGGTGACGGAAGCGACGCTGATAATGCTCACGCACGATGCGATTGTCGCGCAGCAACTCGTGGGCACGCAATAATAGTTCAGCAAAATCGACTAAGCCGGCACGGTCACACGCCACCTGATACGCGTCATAAATTTCTTTATAGGTACGTTCATTAAAGTCGTAGCCATCGAGATGATGGGGTCGCAACCCCTCATCTTTTTTCGCGTTAATAAACCACTGCGCTTGTTTCGGTGACCAGCGTTTCTCATCAAGGTTGAGACTGCGCATAATGCGTTTCAGCATCCGTTGCTGATCATCACTATCTAAAATCTGAAAATTCTGTGGTAGACCGACATCCATATAGTGGGCGCGCAGTAAACGATGCGCCAGTCCGTGGAAGGTACCAATCCACATCGCCCGGGTCGAGCTGCCAACGAGATCTTCAACTCGCCCACGCATTTCTGCCGCCGCCTTGTTCGTAAAGGTCACCGCCATGATGCTATAGGGTGATAAGTGCAGCTCTTGCATTAGCCAGGCGATGCGATGCACCAGCACCCGCGTTTTGCCACTACCGGCGCCGGCGAGCACCAACATGTGCTTTTCTGGTGCGCCAACGGCAGCACGTTGCTTGTCATTCAGTTGCTCGAGCAAGGGATGCGAGGTCATAGCAAAATCCATTCGTTGAAAGCTGTGGTCAGTTTAAAGGTGGACCACTGTATATGCAACCAGTTACTTGGTGTACGCTTAGTGTGTGCTTCCTGTGCGAAAAACTAGTGGTTACCTGCCCAACAACTGCTGTAGCTGGGGCAAATAATCGAAGGCAAGCGTAGGCAATACCTGCAGCTCGTCAGCCGCATAAAGTCCACTACGAAACCAGGCACTCTGCCAGCCCATACGGTGGGCGCCAAGAATATCTGCGTACGGGCTGTCACCAACGTGTAGCCATGCGGGTGCCGGGAACTTGGGGAATTGTTGATTGGCATGCGCAAACATATCCGGATGGGGTTTGCCTCGTACGCCTGTACTGGGTTGCACTACGACGGCAAAGTACTCACGTATACCTATCGCCGCAGTATCAACATTACCGTTACTCAGTGCGACTAGCGGATAGCGCTCGCCCAGTACCCGCAGCAATTCGTGCGTATCCACCGGAACCTGAACTTGATTTCGATAGTGAAGAAAGGTCTCAAACACATCTTCAGCGCCTTGTTTCGCAGCTCTCGCTGCCACGCCTAATTCGCCCAAACCGCGCGCCAAAGTTGCCAAACGCAATGCTGTCATGTCACTAGCAAGTTGTGGCTCGGTTTGCATCAGCTGCCAACGCCGTGTGGCCCATTGTTGCCGCGTCCACTGTGCGGCCTCAGGAAATAACTCACAGAGAGTTTGGTAACTTTGAGCTTCAGCCCGCTGCATCACCGGTACGTTATCGTACAAGGTGTCATCCAGGTCAAAACTGATGGCTTGAATCGGTTGGAGACGACGAAAAAACTGCATAGCGTCCTTGTTCTAAGTTACTTCTTGCGAGCGCGCGGATGCGCAGCGTCATAAACTTTGGAAAGGTGCTGGAAATCAAGGTGTGTATACACCTGAGTGGTACTTAAATTAGCGTGACCAAGTAATTCCTGCACCGCACGTAAATCACCGCTTGATTCTAACATATGAGAGGCAAAAGAATGTCTTAGCTTATGCGGGTGCAAGCTACCGTTCAGACCCTGTTGCCGACCCCAATGATTCAGTCGCTGTTGCACCGTACGGGGACTTATGCGGCGTTGGCGTTGACTGATAAACAGGGCGACTTCGTTTAGATTACCGTGTAGCCATTTATTCCGTACCGGTAGCCATTTTTTTAATGCTTCAGCGGCACAGCGGCCATAGGGCACGATGCGTGTTTTGCCGCCTTTACCAAGCACGCGCAATTCTTGATGGCGCGGGTTGATGCCGTCGATATCAAGGGCCACCAACTCAGCTAACCGTAAACCACTACCGTACAGCAACTCCATAATCGCCGCATCGCGGATCGCTAACTCGTCGTCTTCGGGTAATTTAAGTAGTTGACTGATACTGTCGACATCGAGGTTTTTAGGCAGGCGTTTCGCAGTTTTTGGTGCTTTCGTTTGCTTCGCTGGATTATCGTGGCGCCAGCCTTGGCGCATGCAATAATCGAAACAGGTGCGCCACGCCGCCAAGCGCAAAGCTAAAGAGGCATCACCTAAACCTTGGCGGCGCCAATTCATGAACAAACGTTCAAATTGTGCGACGCCTATTGCCGTAATCTCATCAAGCCCTTGCTCATCAAAAAACACCATATCGTGCTTCAGTACCCGCCCGTAATTGGCAAGTGTATGCTCGGCGAGGCCGCGCTCGCCCGCCAGGTGATTGAGAAACTTCTGTCTAACCTCAACGAGCTTCATGGTGCTGTAACAGCGGTGGCAGGATCTGACTGAGCAATACCTGTAACTGCTTAACCAGTAAGGTGTCCATAGCCGGCTCGAAGTGTCCGGCATCATGGTTGCCAATAGCTAGCATGCCTAGCTCACCCTTTTCGCCTAGCAATAGCAGTACAACCGACGCTATTGATTCGCCGGGGAACAGGAGTTTTTGTTCGTCAGTGGTGAGACGCCCCAAATAAATTGAATCCTCGCGGAAGCGTTTACTCAGTAATTGCTTATGGGTATCTGCAGCAAAAGTAAATTGTGTTTCAAGCTCCAGCGGGCTGTCGAAGAACTTCAAGGTGAGCGCGGGCATCTGCAACTGCTCCGAGAAGGTTTGCTGCAAGCTGTCCATCACCTCGGCAAGGCTATCGCTCTGAAGCAGCTTCACATACAGCTCGCTAAAATAGCGAAATAGCTCTTCGTTGCGGCGGGCGGTAACCATTAACTCGGTAATTTCTTCTTCCAGATGCTGCACCCGTTGCCGCAAAACCTGTTGCTGCCGCTCGACTAAAGACACCGCGCCTTGCGCTTGATGGCGCACACTAAGCTGTTGCAATAACTGCGGATGGCGATCAAAAAAATCTGGATTTTCTTCGAGGTAAGCGGCAATCAATGTGTCATCAACAACCGTCTGTTGAGCTTGTTTTTTTGCTTCGTTGCTCATAGTTTCATGTGTCCATCGTAAACATGTTCAGCGGGCCCGGTCATGCGAACGGTCTGCCCTGGTTGCCAGCGAATGGTTAACTGTCCGCCCGGGAGGTCAACCAACACGGTGTCATTCAATTTACCTAAACGCATACCAATAACTGCGGCGGCGCATGCTCCACTACCGCATGCCTGGGTTTCAGCTGCACCACGCTCGTAAACACGTAGCTTAATATGATTACGATCGATGATCTGCATAAAACCTGCGTTAACCCCTTCAGGAAAGCGTTCATGGGTCGCCAATACTTGTCCTAAGCTTGCCACCGGAGCATGCTCGACATCATCCACTTCAGCCACACAGTGCGGATTGCCCAGCCCCATAACGCCGCACAGTACTGTTTCTTCCTGCACCCTTAAAACATAGGTCAATTCTTCTTTATTTGCTTTAAAAGGTACTGCACTGGGTGCGAATCGAGGCTCACCCATTTCTACTGTGATACGCCCATCACGCTCATGATGCAAGACCATATTGCCAGCTTTGGTGCTAACCCGTAGATGGTTTTTATTACTAAGCCCGCGCTGTTTTACAAATAAGGCAAAACAGCGTGCGCCATTACCACATTGCGCGACTTCGGTGCCGTCAGCATTAAAAATACGGTAATGAAAGTCGAGATCTGGATCATAGGGCGGCTCAACCAGCAAAAGCTGATCGAAGCCAATACCACGATGCCGATCCGCCCATTGACGGATTTGTTCTGGATTCACAAAAATGGTTTGGGTAACGTTATCGATCACCATAAAGTCGTTACCTAAGCCGTGCATCTTACTGAAGTTCACGCATCGTCTCCGAGCAAGTGTTCACCCTGCCATAAACTAGCTAAAGGTTCGCGCTCGCGCACCAGGGTCGCGGTATCGCCATGAACCATCACTTCTGCGGCACGTGGCCGAGTATTGTAATTCGAGGCCATAGTAAAACCATAGGCGCCGGCGTTCATTACCGCCAACATATCGCCTTCTTGGGCCGCCAAATGACGGGCATGACCGAAGAAATCGCCGGTTTCACAAACTGGTCCAACGACATCGACCAATTGCTCGTCGACGCCTGCATGGCGCTCGACCGGTACAATCGCGTGGTAAGCGTTGTATAACGAAGGCCGCAGCAAGTCATTCATCCCCGCATCGACTAACAAGAAGTTCTTTTCGCTGCCAGGTTTATAGTATTCGACTTTGGTCACCATGATGCCGGCATTGCCAACAATGGCGCGACCTGGCTCTAGCATTAGCTTTAGGTTACCCAGCTTTTCCGCTTTCTCTTGCAACGTTTGCAAGTAACCACTCACTTCCAATTTATCTTCTTGCTGGTATGGAATACCAAAGCCACCGCCCATATCTAAATGAGTAATTTCAATGCCTTCCTGACGCAGGTTTTTGATCAAGTCGAACATCCGCTCCGCGGCATCAAGAAAAGGTTTTGGCGAGAGAATTTGCGAGCCAATATGACAATCTACGCCTCGCATGTCGAGATTTGCCAAGCTCGCTCCGCGGCGAAATACGTCCAGTGCTTCGGTCATCGCAATACCGAATTTATTGGCTTTTAAGCCAGTGGCAATGTACGGATGAGTTTGCGCGTCGACATCTGGATTTACCCGTATTGAAATCGGTGCCACAACGCCTTTCGCACTGGCAATCTGTTGTATACGCTCAAGCTCTGCAGCTGACTCAACATTAAAGCAGCCGATACTTTGATCGAGTGCGTAGGCGATTTCATCGTGGCTTTTAGCAACCCCGGAAAAAACCACATCTTGTGCTTTTCCGCCAGCTGCCAGTACCCGTGCTAACTCTCCCCCAGACACAATGTCAAAACCTGCGCCAAGCCGGGCGAGTAGGTTGAGTACTGCCAGATTGGAATTGGCCTTTACGGCATAACAAAGTTTGTGCGGTGCTGGCCAGTGCTCGGCAAACTGCTGCCAGTTCGCCTCGACGGCCGCCTTGGAATAGACAAATAATGGCGTTCCATGGGACTTGGCGAGGTCCGCAACGGCACATTCTTCAGCGAAAAGTTGGTTTCCTTTATAGGTGAAGCTCATAATGCTTATTTAGTTTCCTGTACTGGCTCAGGGGCCACATTTATCGATGGTTGGTTCTTCTCAGCAGGTGGTGGCATTTCCAATGGTCCTTTCTGACCACAGGCGACCAAGGCCAAGGTTGCTGCTACAATGATTGGACGCATTACTTTCAGCTTAAACATCGGTAAACTGTACCCTTGTGAATTGCAAATTAACCGTGCGCTTATCATCGCATTGCAGCGCGCAAATGTCATTATCAGGAGTTGACATGCAAGAACACGACTATCATGAGTTAGCCGAAGCAACGATTTTGGCAATTGAAGAAGCTTTCGAAAAGACTGGCATCGACATTGATTGCGAATCTGGTGGCGACATTCTGGAAATGACCTTCCCAAACGACACCAAGATGGTCATTAATAAGCAACCGCCATTACAGCAACTTTGGGTGGCTACCAAGTTTAATGGTCATCACTTTGAGTACCATGACGGTAAATGGATCGACAACCGCACCGGTGCTGAGCTATGGAGCTTATTGTCTGAAGCTGGAAGTAAGCAAGCTGAACAACCTATCACGCTAAAAGCGGAGTAAGCATGGCGACGACATTACGCATCGCAACACGCAAAAGTCTTTTGGCTTTATGGCAGGCTGAGCATATTAAAGCGCGACTTGAAGCCTTGCACAACCAGGTCACGGTAGAACTGGTGCCAATGAGTACCAGAGGCGACATTATTTTAGATACACCATTAGCAAAAATTGGCGGTAAAGGCTTGTTCGTGAAAGAACTTGAAGTCGCTATGCTGGAGGAGCGAGCTGACCTCGCCGTTCATTCGATGAAAGATTTACCGGTGGAGTTTCCACCTGGACTCGAACTATTCGGTATTTGTGAGCGTGAAGACCCACGTGACGCCTTTGTCTCCAATAATTATCATACCCTCGACGAGTTACCGGAAGGTGCGATCGTCGGCACCTGTAGCTTACGTCGCAAGTGTCAAATTTTGGCGCATTACCCACATCTGCAGATCCGCGACCTGCGCGGCAACGTGCAAACTCGTTTGGGGAAACTCGACGATGGCCAGTTTGATGCCATTATTTTAGCCGCATCAGGTTTAATCCGGTTGAATTTGGGCGAGCGAATTCGCCAACGACTGCCCGCAGAAACTTGTCTGCCCGCCAATGGCCAAGGTGTTTTGGGAATTGAATGTCGCACTGATGATACGGCGACCAAAGCGTTGCTAGCACCGCTAACCTGCCCCAACACTCGTAGTTGCGTACTCGCTGAGCGCGCCATGAATCGCCGTTTACAAGGGGGCTGTCAGGTGCCCATCGGCGCCTATGCCGAGCTCAACGGTGACCAATTGCATCTCCGTGGTTTGGTCGGTCGCCCCGATGGTAGTGAAATTATAGAGGGCGATATAAAAGGGCATCGCGATCATGCCGAAGCGCTTGGTACCGAGTTAGCCGAATACCTGCTTAGCCGCGGTGCTGGAGAAATTCTCAAAGATGTTTATGCGGAAAATGAACTGCACTCATGAGCACTATTCTGATCCTTCGACCAGCCGAGCAAGCAGCAGAACTTAAGCATTTGCTCAACCAGCGTGCGGCACAAATTAAGGTGCCTGCCACGGTGGAAAGTGCCAGTATGTTGAAGATCAGTGCTTATGACGACCCTAGCCATAGTTTGGCGGAGATCCTTGATAAAGCATGGGATGGTGCCATGATGGTCAGTGTCAACGCTGCGCATTACTTTGCTCAGCAGGCGCGCGACTGGGCCCCTCAAGCAGCGATGCCCCGGTGTCGCTGGTACGCCGTAGGCCCCGTGAGCGCGCGCGCAATTTCTGATGTGGTGAAGCGCCCAGTCACTTGCCCATGGCGCGAACATAACAGCGATGCCTTACTCGCCTTGCCAGAACTGCAACAGGTCGATGGTCAACAATGGCTGTTAGTGCGCGGTCACAATGGTCGTGAACTGTTCGCTGATACCTTGCGCGCCCGCGGTGCAGAGGTTACCTACCTCGAGGTGTATCAGCGCCAACCGCAACCACAAAACGCAGCAATTTTGGCCGACTGGCGTGATAAAGTCGATACCATTATGGTCAGTAGTGCCGAACAGCTGGGCGCATTTCTGGCCGCGGTGCCGCACGAAGCGAAAGCGTGGTTGACCCATTGTACCTGGGTAGTGGCCAGCGCACGACTCCAGCAATTATTACCCGTCGCGATAAGTAAACGCGTCGCAGTTGCCGATAGTGCCGCAAGTTTTGCTATGGTAGAAGCCTGGCAGCGGGCGATACAACTAACGAAGGAAGTTTAAACCATGTCGAACGAAGTGAAGCAGAAAACGGAGACCGAACAACCGGAAGCGGCAGAGGTTGAAGCTAGCGCAGACGAGACGACCGAAAGTAAGTCCAGCAAGAGCCCGCTGGCTTGGTTGCTGGTACTTATTCTGCTAGCGCTTATTGGAGTCGCCGGCTGGGTAGGCTATCGCTATGTTTATCAGGAGCTTTTGGCCACTAATCAGCAGTTGCAACAGCAAGCCACTGAACAACAACAGCAAATAGAACGCGTTCGCGCCGAGCTACAACAAATTCAGCAACAGCAACAACGCCTGCCGCAACAGGTCGCAAAACAGGTTGACGACGTCGCCCAAAATCTTCGCCGCAATGTCAGCGATCAAGCGCAGGCACTGAGCGATTTGCAACGAAGTGTACAGTCGGTACAGGCCGAATTTGCGGCATTAGACGTATCCCAGGCGACCGCTTGGCGTTTGCTTGAAGCTCGTCACCTCGCCGAACAAGCGAGCAATAAACTTTACCTTGATCAGCAGCCGGAGTTAGCGCTGCAACTGCTTGATTTGGCCGACTCCCATTTAGCAGCGCTAAATAATTCTGCTTATCAGGTGGCGCGCCAAGCCATCAATGATGACAAAGTCGCACTGCGTTCCGTGACCACTGATACTCATATTGAGGTGGCCATGGCACTTAGCAGTTTACGCACCCAGCTTACCGAGCAGCAGTGGTTACTTGCAGCACCAAGCCGCACCTTAACCAACGCGGAAGTGCCAGCCGACGCACCTTGGTATAGTCGCTTGCAAGCCAGTGCCCAAACCTTGTTTAATCAACTTGTTCGGGTGCAACATCGCGAGCAACCCCTTGAACCGCAACTTTCTATGGCCTTTGTCGAACTGACCAAACAACGGGTGCTGTTGCAGCTGCAATTGGCGCAACAGGCCGCGCTGAGTCAATCCGATGAGCTTTATCAGGCGAGCTTGACCGAAGCGCGGCGTTTAGTGACCGAAATCCAAACGCAGAGCGATCTTGAACTCACGGCGCTCGACGCTGCCCTTAACGAGTTAGCTGGACAACGCTTGCAACCAAGCTTACCTGCACAACTTCGTAGTCTACCTGTGTTAAATCGATTAGCGCGTTCAATTACGGCGGGAGCGAACCGATGAAATACGCCTGGATAATCGTCTTACTGCTGATTGCTGGTCTCTTTATCGGTCCGTTATGGGACGGTAATACGGGTTACATGTTAATTGCCGTCGGCAACTATACCGTGGAAACCAGCTTAGTCGCTGCGATCATTATCCTGGTGCTGGCGGTGATTGTGTTACGCGTGGTGTTAGGATTCATAATGCGGATCATCCGTGGCACCTCGTGGGGTCTAAAGTGGTTCGGTGAACGACGGACAACCAAAGCAAGAAATGCACTAACTGACGGTGCTAGAGCGCTGGTTAATGGTGACTCCCATGCGGCCTCCAGTGCATTTAACCGCAGTTGGCAGTTACGCCACGACGGTACTGTCGCCCTGTTTGCCAGCTACGCCGCGGCCCGTAACGAAGATTACAGCCAGGCCCGCGAGTGGTTACAACACGCGCCACAACCCAGCGAGCTTGCATTGGCGGAAACCTTGTTCACTTTGCAGCAAGAGCCGGAGCAAGCCGCAAACCGTATCGCTGAAATTCAACAACTACGCCGTGACTATCCGCGCCACCCGCAGTTGTTACGGTTAGCATTGACGGCGTACCAAAGTTTACATCGCTGGGACGACGTCATCGCCTGCTTAGCCGACGCTGCACGTTTGCAGCTACTCAACGAAACAGAAATCAGTGAGCTCACTGAAAAAGCCTATCGCGAACACTTCCTGGCGGCTGGCCGTGAAGGGCAAGCGAGTCTGGCGACCAAATGGCGCAACCTGTCTCGTGATTCACGTCGCAAGGCGGCCATACGCCGGGCCTACTTGGCCGTCCTTAAAATTTATCAACAGCAAGATGTGGCTGATAAAATTGCGGCTCGAGGTTTGAAGCGTGGTGATTTGAAGCTTGCGCATTTATTAGAGAAGCAACTCTTAGTCGCTGGACCAGAATTACGGAATTACTTGCAGGATCAGTTGAAAAAGCAGTCTGAAAACGGCTTGTTACTGCAAGCCATGGGGCAAATCGCATTAATGACCAAAGAGTGGTCGTTAGCAGAGCGAGCGTTGCGACGCTCAGCTGAGTTAGTACCGTCACGCCGGGTATGGCTTGATCTAGCCCATGTTTATGCGGCGCAAGGGAACTCACAAGCCGCCTTGGAAGCATACGAAAAAGCGCTGCGGGATTAACCGCAGCGTCAACTGTTGCGCAAGAGTTTTACTGGCGAACACCTTCAATCGATAAGTACATATCAACGGTTTTTGCGGCAGGACCGAGGTCGTAATCAATCCCAAAGTCAGCCAGCGTCAGGGTAACTTTGCCTTCAAAACCGCGGCGGAAACCACCCCATGGATCGGGACCTGCGCCAACTTCATTTACCGCAATTTCAATCGGCTTGGTGACACCATGTAAGGTGAGTTCACCTGCGAGTACGCCTTTACCATCACCGCTTTCAGTGTAGCTAGTGGAAATAAATTGTGCTTCCGGATAGTCATCTACCCCTAAAAAATCATCGCCACGCAAGTGTTTGTCGCGCTCCGCATGATTACTATCAATACTCGCGGTATCAATCGTCACATTGACCGTCGCGGCGCTTGGATTTTCTTCGTCGTAGCTAAACGTACCTTCGAAATCGGTGAATTCACCTAACAACCAGCTGTAACCCAAATGGCTGATCTTGAATTGTACAAAGGCATGTTGTCCCTCGATATCAATCACATAGTCAGCGGCTTGTGCTTGGCTTATACCACCAGTTAGCGCTGCACTTACAGCAGCTGCGAGTAATAATTTTTTCATCTTAATCTCCTTAAGGTTTTACTTTTGTGGTTTAAGCATACGTTTTAAAGTCGCATCTTTATCCCAAAAATGATGTCGTAATGCCGCCAACGCATGAACGCTGGCTAAAATAACTAAGCTCAATGCCGTATACCAATGTACGTCGCCGGCAATCTCTTCTTGCTCCGGAATCGTGGTGATCAGCGCAGGCACTTCAAACCAATCAAACACCGATATACCGCTACCATCCGCTGTCGAAATCAAATAGCCACTGATCATGGTCACCACTAATAAAGCGTACAGCAGCGCGTGTCCCATCTGTGCCGAATAGTTCTCGTAACGACTTCCTATCAATTCAGGCCGCACGCTAACCCAACGCCACACCAACCGCACGAGCGTAATCAGTAGCAAGATCAAGCCTATCGACTTGTGCCACCAAGGCCCTAAACGATACCAAGGGTCATAATAGCTCAGGGTTAACATCCAATAGCCCAATGCAAACAATCCAATAATCGCGATGGCAGACAGCCAATGAATAGCAACCGCGAGCCAACCGTAACTGTGCTTTGAATTCTTCAGCATAAGCCCTTCCTGATACGTAGATGGGCTTAGTTTAGATGAATCAAATGAAATGAATAGTGCGATATTTAGGTGTTTTCGTTCTAATAAATAGAACATATAAAGCAAAAGCGTCACTGTATGGTAGTTATGGGTTACGGGATGCTCGACAGTAGAAAACGGTTATTCAGCAGGATAAAACCGCCTGCTTCCAATACATATTTTTACAGATCAGCTATGCTGTTTAATTGCTTCCAGACAAAATAAGGACAGACTCTGATTTGGATACGATCAAACAGTTACCTAGTGGTCTACATCCCGCGCCGTCGCTGAAACAAAACTACTTATTGCATGCGCTCCCCGACGACGTAAGAATGCGGCTAAAGCCGCACCTTCAACTTGTTACTTTACCCCTCGGCAAGTCTTTGTATGAGTCTGGCGATGAGTTGCAACATGTCTACTTTCCCACAAACTCGATTATTTCTTTGGTTTACGTCATGGTCAACGGTGACTCCGCAGAAATCTCTGTCGTTGGCAACGAAGGATTACTGGGTATCCCTCTATTTATGGGCGGCGGTAGCACACCGAATCGCGCCATTGTGCAAAGTTCAGGTTCTGCCTACCGACTTTCGGCGCGCCTGGTGCGAGAGGAATTCAAACGGCATGAGCAACTTCATGACCTGCTGCTGCGTTATACTCAATCCCTGATGACGCAGATGGCCCAGACCGCTGTGTGCAACCGCCATCACACCATCGAGCAACAATTATGCCGCTGGATACTACTTTCTTTAGATCGCATCCCCTCCAATGTTTTAACCATGACCCAGGAGCTTATCGCCGACATGCTTGGGGTTCGACGCGAAGGGGTTTCTGTAGCTGCAGGGAAATTGCAAAAACTGGGAGTTATTGAGTATCACCGAGGTGTTGTAACTGTACTAAATAGATCCAAACTTGAGGCATTAAGTTGCGAATGCTATCAAGTGGTGAAAAAAGAATGTGAGCGGTTACTACATTACCTTCCAGAAAATTACGACGCTAAATAAAAAAGTGTGCCTAGCACGTTAAGCTAGACACACAATAGGGGAGCGAATCCTTACTTCGGATAACCAATAATAATATTTACCCGACGGTTATCCTGACGTTCTGCCGCTGTGGTGTTGTAGGTATCACGGCGGGTCGAACCATAACCTTGAACATTCAGTCGTGAACGGTCGATATTAAAGTTTTGCACCAGGTAATCCGCCACACTTTGTGCACGAGCCCGCGAGATCTGTTGTGCGATATCTGGGCTGGAATTATCCGTGTGTCCTTCCAGGGTTGCGGTAAGCTCAGGGTTCATCTGCAAATATTTACCTATCGAATCGAGCTCTTGATGGTACTTAGTAGCAATCGTTGCATCATTGGTATCGAACTCTAGCTCCATCGCCAGACTTATCCGTGCAGGAAGAGGTTCAAGACCCTCGATATCAGTTGCACAACCAATTATCGCATGAATACGACGGTTGGCTTGCTTACCAGCAGTAGTACTGTTGTCTGCCACAGGTTGCGTTTCACCATAACCAACAACTGTCAGACGATCACGATCAACGTCATGTTCACGCACCAGATAATCAACTGCGGCCTGCGCCCGTTGTTGCGATAACTGCAGATTATCGGCTTCGCTACCAACGTTATCCGTATGTCCTTCGATCACCGCGTTGGTTTCTGGGTACTTGTCTAAGAACGTAGCAAGAACTCGCATGTGTTCGCTATTCACGCGCTGGATATCGTCATTAGCGATTTCAAATTCAATTTCTAAGCTACTGCAGTATTGTTCCGCCGTCGCGACCGCTGGTGCCGGAGCAACGGGTCGACGCTCTTGCACGACAGGTCCCGGCGAATGGCTTGAGCCACCAAAGCGGTAGACCAAATTAAGTGAATAAAAATCAAGATCGCCGTTATTTCCTACGGCATCATCCATACGATAACGTTCTGCTGCTAACCGAAAGCTAAAGCGTTGCGACATCTGATACTGGTAACCCACGCCGAACTTATAATCTGTCGCCGTTTTACTGTAGTGTGGGGTCAGTACATTTACCGCTCCCGTACCGGAAAAATCAACTGTCGCTTTGCTGCGGTGCACGCCGATAAGAGCAAATAACGATGAACGCTGAGTAAAAGGCATGAACCCCATCGCATCAATATTCCAGCCGCTAAAGTCCAGTTGGCCTGATTTCATTCCGGCAGGGTTGGTGGTCGCTTGGTAAGAAAAGTCACCCAAATCGAAGTAACCTCCTTCCAGGGCGAAGTTTTCATTAAACTGGTAGCCACCAAACAGCTTATAACCGAAATCGCCGTCATCCTCGCGGAACTCGGTCACCTGATAACCAGAATTCATCAGATCGGTTCTAATTTCTTGCTCGTCGATAGTGGCAAGAGCAGCGCCGCCTCCAGCGCCCACATACCAACCATCCTGATCATTTGCCACTGCTGGTAGTGCCACACCCGCCAGAAACAGTACCGTCATTGCTTGTGTAATTTTGTTCGTTTTCATTTTGTTCTCCACTGAAACCTTGTAGGTGTTGTCGGTTACTCTGCCGGTACATTGATGACCGTATTAACTACCGTAACTGATGCCCCCAGAGACAGCGCTCGACCGTCTAAGGTGACGATATCTACGTTTCCTGCAGTAGAGATACTGACACCCTCCTGCGCGATGATGGTGCCTTTCATGGTGCCACCGCCGGCAGCATTAATGGTCGCTGCGCTACCTACTTGCCAGAAAATATTCTTCGCTTGCGCACCGTTGCTCAGAATCACGCTTTGCGGGAAGTCTGCGCCTGGCCCACCAACGGTCAAGGTGGTGGCCATTTGGAATACCCAAACAGCATTCTGATTGCCTTGGCCGTCCAACGTTAAGTCGCCGCCCTGGATAAGGAACGCACCGCTTTGCGCAGTATAAATACCTGGAGCTAGTGTCAGGCCACCGAGATTTTCATTGCCTGGATTCTGGCCGCCCGGCATATTTGCAGGGGTAAGCTCGATATATGCCTCTTCCGCATCAAGTCGTGCTTGAATTGCAATAGCTTCGGTCACTGCCGTGCCATCCTGCGGACAAGCAACTGTTGGCGGTGGTGGTGCGGTGAATATTTTACCGTTCACCTGGCCTATATTTAGTGGGGTTATGGTGTACTCACAACCTGGTTCAGAAACAAAACCTGTTACTAAGGTCGAAGCCCCTGTGGTACCAATATCACCATTAATGACGGTAAGTAGACCTTCGTTGGTGACACCTGCAGTGCCGCCAAAAGAACCAAAAGGTGACGCGGACTGAAGGTTAACAGGCTCTAAGCAGCTACCCGCGGCTGGAACGGTGGTGAAGGTCCAAACGTAATCTTCGAGCAATTCATTGCCAGGTACAGTCAAGTCTTTGACGCCGTCCGAGCCACTGACAATGGTTGCACGGTAAGTTACGTCTTCAGCAAGCTGATTTTCCGGCATAAAGGTTATTATGCTGCCGGTATCGGCATCGAGCGTAACTGAATCTGCTGCTACTGTATTCGTCGGCTCAGCGTCTTCAACGACGAGAAATGTCATGTCATTTACGGTCGTCGGATTAAGGCGTGTACCTGATGGGATATCGAAACTTGCGTTGATACTGGAGTTCGGACAGACCTCGAGCATTCCCATATTCATTGGGTCGGTAGACGACACAGAAATATTACCGGCAGGCGCTGCTGCCACGGTTGTAAAGCTCCAGACATAGTCACTCGCTTCAGTCACGGGTGCTTGATTACCGGCCAGTTGATTGCCAGTCAAGTCAGTGACGGTAAGGTCGACCGTCGCCGTGTAGGTTACGTCGACTTCCAGATTTTGTTCCGGTGTAAATACCGCACTGCGTGCGCCAGATGAATAAGAAACCTGGCCGACAGGGGGTGTACATGGAATTTCACAGGTAAGTGTGAAAGTGGTTTCGCTGATAGTTGATGCCCGCATATCTTCGCTAAACACTGCAACAATCGACGTATTTAGCGGCACATTGTCGGTAGGACCTGGACTTGTCGTTAACGGCTCAGTACGAATGACGCGTGGGCGCGTTCTGTCAGCCGTCACCCCAGTCGTGAATTCCCAAACATATGGGCTGTCAATTGCAAGGCCGGTAGCCACACTGGTCGCAGTGTGAATGGTTGCGGTATAGAGTGTTAAGTCGTCAAGAGTTTCTGGAGGAGTTAATGTGAATGTTGCTACGGTATTAGCTTCATTCATGCTAACCGTACCTATTGGGTTAACACATGGATCGGCGCAGGTAAGAGTAAAATCCGTCGCAGTTAATGGTGTAACGGCTTCGTTAAACTCCGCAGTGATCACAGGATCAGATACGCTAACGTTAATTGACTCATGAGTCGGAGACACCTCAATCACTTTGGGTGATAAAGCCGTATTTCCTTCTGTACCGAGTATTGGATCACGACCACTATCGCCGCACGCAACTAAGAACGTACCGACAAAGGCGAGCAGCAGCCATTTGTTGGCACCGTATAAGTTTGAAAATTTAGAACACATTAGTAAATTCCTCTCGGTATGGGTATACGGACACATCCGACCATAATTGCTGTAAAAATCGGTCAGTCAGTCAGTATTTGCTTTTTTTCGAGAGGTGTCTGTGCGCTAACGCGCTTAATGTCGGAAGAAGAAAGAGCAAAGGCGATGTTGGCTGTTGGCTTA
>NZ_JBOBQA010000004.1:0-200652 GCF_052541995.1 Pseudidiomarina xizangensis | reverse complement strand
GTTGTTCAGATCGCTGTTTTTTTGTATCAATTCGCCAGTTTAAAGGCTTTCTGCTAGGCTTAAAGCTTAACGCTTATGATCAAAAAGATAACAAATTGAGAGGTAAACCCGATGAATGGAGATATTCGTAGTTATCAAGGTGTCGAGCCGACGCTTGGGGAACACGTCTATATAGATCAAAGCGCAGTTATTGTCGGTGACGTAACCTTAGGCGACAACAGTAGTGTCTGGCCTTTGGTATCGGCTCGTGGTGATGTCAATTTCATCCAGATTGGTGCGCGTAGCAACATTCAGGACAACTGCGTGTTGCATGTAAGCCGCAAAAGTAACCGAAACCCTGACGGTCACCCGCTGATTATTGGTGAAGATGTTACCGTTGGTCATCACGTTATGCTACATGGTTGTACTATCGGAGCACGGGTGTTAATTGGCATGTCGGCGGTGATCATGGACGGCGCTATCGTCGAAGATGATGTCATCATTGGTGCCGGCAGCTTAGTACCTCCGGGTAAAGTGCTGCGCAGTGGCTATCTGTATGTCGGCAGTCCGGTAAAAGAACAACGCAAGTTAAATCAAGAAGAGCTTGCCTTCTTACCCGAATCGGCGGCGAACTATGTCATGCTAAAAGATGAGTACGCCCTTAACGTCCACTCGGTCTGAACTAGGCCTGAACTCGGCCTAATGAAAGTCGCGCGAACGGTTGGCCTGTAGCTCAAGCTCGGCCAACAGCGGCGCGCCGTCTTCTAAACGTCCAGCAATCACGTGAATCACCTCGCCATGAATTTCGACTTTGCCATACACTTTAAGTAACTGCGCTGTGAGATAGGGCTCGCGTTGCGCCCGTGCCGTCGCTTGCCAAACCACCACGTTCACCATACCGGTTTCATCTTCAAGGGTAATAAAAGTAACCCCGCCTGCGGTGCCTGGCCGTTGCCGGCAGGTGACCAACCCCGCCACGCAAACTACCTGTTGATGACGACAGCCGGCGAGCTCGGCGGCAGTACGTACACCGCGCAATAATCGCCGCTCACGTAATAAGGCAAGAGGATGACGTCGCGTCGACGCACCCAAGCTACGATAGTCCGCCGCAATATCACTTACCTCTGTAGGCGTTGGTAATTGCTGCAAGGTTGCGCGGTCCAACTCGGCATCATCGATAGCGCTAAACAACGGTAACTGCTCAGCTTTCACCGCCAACGCCTGCCACTGACTTTGAAAACGATGGCCGCTGACTTTATGTAATGCATCGGCGGCCGCCAGACGTTGCAAAAGAGCAGCGGAGGCACCGAGTTGTCGTAGCTCCTGCAATGAGGCAAAACCATGTTGCGGCCGGCGGGCAAGCAGGGCATCGACGTGTTGTGCGGCCAGACCTTTGATCAAGCGTAAGCCTAACCGGATCGCATAACCATTTTGCATGGCAACCAACTGATGTGCCCAGGTACTGGTTTGAATATCTACAGGAAGCACAGTCAGATGATGGCGACGGGCATCTTGCAACAGTTGTTCAGCTGAGTAAAAACCCATAGGTAAACTATTCAGTAATGCACAGTAAAAGGCCGCTGGGTAATGGTACTTAAACCACGCCGAGGCATAGGCTAAGTTAGCAAAACTGGCCGAATGGGACTCAGGGAAGCCGTACTCGCCAAAACCACAGATTTGCTGATAGATGCGTTGGGCGAAATCTAAGCTATACCCACGCTCGCGCATACCACTAATCAATTTCGTCTCAAACTGCTGTAACTCACCAGTACTGCGCCAATTCGCCATAGCGCGCCGCAGCTGATCGGCTTCACCACCGCTAAAGCCAGCGGCAACCATCGCCAGCTTGATCACCTGTTCCTGAAAGATCGGTACCCCCAGGGTGCGCTCGGTAACTTGCCGTACCGCTTCACTTGGGTAGGTCACCGCTTCTTCACCGGCACGCCGGCGTAAATAGGGATGTACCATGTCGCCCTGAATAGGCCCGGGTCGCACGATAGCAATCTGTACCACCAAGTCATAAAACGTAGCAGGGCGTAGGCGGGGTAACATACTCATCTGCGCCCGTGATTCGATTTGAAACACACCAACGGAGTCCGCGCGCTGCAGCATCGCGTACACTTTAGCGTCTTCGGTAGGAATGCCCGCCAGATCAAGCGGGCGCTGATAATGTTTGCTCACCAGCTGCAGCATTTTCTGCAATGCGCTCAGCATGCCCAGCGCCAGTACATCCACTTTGATCAGCTTAAGCGTTTCGAGGTCATCTTTGTCCCATTGAATAACGGTTCGGTCTGCCATACTGGCATGTTCAACAGGCACCAGATCTGCTAATTGCCCAGCCGCAATAACAAAACCGCCAACGTGCTGCGACAAATGCCGGGGAAACTTCAGCAGTTGTTCAGTTAGTGTCACTAACCAGCGGCCACGCCCTGTGGTCGCCAGGCCGGACTGCAACTGCACTAACTGTTGCTGCCAAGGCGTGTCCTGATCCCGGCGGTCGATTTGGCGCAGATAATGCGCCAGTTCCTGCTCGCCGAATCCCAGCACCTTGCCAACATCACGAAGCGCACTGCGCAAC
This sequence comes from Pseudidiomarina xizangensis, assembly GCF_052541995.1. Lineage (NCBI taxonomy): Bacteria > Pseudomonadati > Pseudomonadota > Gammaproteobacteria > Alteromonadales > Idiomarinaceae > Pseudidiomarina > Pseudidiomarina xizangensis. The sequence goes on along the minus strand of NZ_JBOBQA010000004.1, from coordinate 198,095 downwards.
CGATAGCGGATAACGGTTGCCGCTAATGCAGCGCGCTTACGGCCATACTTCTGGTAAATGTACTGAATCACTTCTTCACGGCGTTGATGCTCGAAATCCACATCAATGTCTGGCGGTTCATCGCGCTCTTTGGAAATAAAGCGCTCAAACAGTACATCGATTTGATCAGGGTTCACTGCGGTGATCTGCAGGCAATAGCAAACCACCGAGTTTGCAGCGGAACCCCGCCCTTGGTAAAGAATGTCGCGCTGCTGAGCAAATTGCACAATGTCGTGAATGGTTAAAAAGAAATACTCGTAGCGAAGCTCGGCAATTAACGCGAGCTCTTTTTCCAGCTTGGCCTGCACGTCGGTCCGTAAGCCATTCGGAAAGCGTTCTTTGGCTCCGGCATAAGCGAGTTGACGTAAATAGGCCGTGGCGGTTAGCCCTGCGGGCACCAGCTCCGCTGGATACTCATAACTTAATTCACTGAGCTGAAAACTACACTGCTGAGCGACCTGCTGGGTAGCGGCAAGCCAGTCCTGTGGATAACTGCGCTGCAATTGTGCCGCATCACGTAAATAATGCTCAGCATTTGGCCGCAATTGCGTGCGTACTTTCGTGACCCTTTGTCGCAAGCGAATGGCAGTGACGACATCATGTAACGGCTGCCGTTCGGGCTCAGGGTAGAGTACCTCGTCAGCAGCAACCACCGGCAACCGACTTTGCTGGTGATAGTTTTTATAGCGGCGGTACTGGCTGGCATCATCAACGCAAAAATGACGTGAGAACGCCAACCATAGACGCTCAGGAAAAGCTTCGGCCAACCCATCGTGATGGGTAGTAAAAGCAAGATCGTTAAGTGGCCGCCACAGCAACAGACAATCGTTCAGGCCGGTAACGAAATCATCGACATACACCTGATAACTGCCTTTTTCACAACGCTCCCGGCCACGACTAATCAGCCGGCAGAGCTGACCGTAACCTTGCCGGTTTCGCGCCAGAACAATCAGCACGCCCAGCTGTTCTACCTGAAAGAAGCTGCCAATCAACAACTGCAATGATGCCGCTACATCTTTTTGCGCTACATAAGCACGCACCACACCGGCAACTGAACATTCATCGGTTATGGCAATGGCCTGGTAGTCCAGCGTCAATGCCCGTTCGACATACTCATGAGGATGCGCAGCCCCATATAAAAAGCTGTAATTACTGACACAGTTCAGCGCAATAGGGCGCCAGTCCGGCAGGCTTTTCTCAGCTGAACCAGCCATGTAAGTACCACTCCTCATGACTACGAAATATCCAGCCTTGCCGGTCAAACGCATCCACCGCAACAAAATAATCGCGAAGCACGCCTTCCCCGTCCCACCAGCCGGTCTGGATCCGCTCCGGGCCCCATTGCAACTGCCATTCGTGAACGACAATGGCCTCAGGTTCAGGCAGCAGCCAAAGCGGGCGGGGTAATCCCTGACTCGGCGCCTTCGCGGTCTGCAAGTCTGTTTGCCATTGTTGTGCAACTTCCGGGCGCCAGTCATTTTGCGCCTGCGCCTGCTGCACTGCAGCGGTGCCTAAGCGAGCCTGCAACTTGCCTAACAAAGCTTGCAGTTGTTGTTGCTCAGCCCGCTGCGCCGTCGCATCTTGCTGCGCGGGTAACCAACTCGTCGCTGTGACTTCGCGTGCCTGAAAAGCATCGGCCCGCAAACTTAATTCCAGCGCTGGCGTGGCGAGTTGCTGACGCTCTAACTGCAATTGCACCAACTGCTGCATCTCACGCTGACGCCACAAAGGTAAGGCAAAGGCAATGCGCACCGGGGTCTGACTTTGATCCCGATGGTGTGCCAGCAAAGTAAAACTGATCACGCTCAATTGACGACTTTGCAAAAATGCTTCTAATTGCTGCAGCAGCCGTCGCAACGGGAACAACAACTGTTGCCACGACACCACCTCAGTCATTAAATCGAGACGTTCGGAGAACTTCAGCGGCGGTCGGTAATAACGCTGTGGTGGCAATAGCTCACCTTGCAATTCTGCCACATAGGCCACCATGGCGCGGCCAAACCTCGCGCCTAATTCGCCCACCGGCAGCTGCAACAGGTCGCCGAGACACTGAATGCCGACATTCTCAAGTTGCTGCTGTTGCGCAGCCGGGAGCAAAGCAAACCGCAAAGGAACCTGTCGCAGCTTTTCTAGTAGCTCGCTTTTCCCGGCGCGCATAGGTTCAAAGCGGAGCTGCGGGACCCGCGCCAAAATGCGGGCAACTAAAGGACTGTACCCCGCAGCGATTTGATAGCCTACCGCAACCCGAGCTAAGCGCCGCGCTAATTGTCGCTGCACACCAGCATAGTCGCCATACAAGCGTTGCAAATCATCGACTTCAAGTAGTAAGCCTTGCGGTGGATATAACGCAATTTGCGCAATGTCCTGATGCAGCCACTGAGCGAGCCGTTGCAATACCTGCTCTTCACGTTGTTCATCATAGGTTCGCTGCTGTAGTTCAGGCACTAATGTACTGGCGGTAACTTCAGCCATGCCGAGTTTGACCCCAGCATGACGAGCCGCAGTATTGGCTTGCACGACAGTTCGCGCGCGCTGCCCATCGCTACGGCACAGCACTTGCGGTTGTTGACGCTGGTTTTCGCTTTGCAGACTTAATTGTTCATCCAACAGCAGCTGCGGCAATGCTAAATACCACCAAAGTTTATAACGGCTCATGCTAACCGCCGGCGCCACTCCGGTAGATGCCGTGTTACCGGGCAAGGAAACGGAGGTAATGGCCAGCCAGCTCGCCGCTTTACTACCGCCACCTGCAATTGCTGCTGTTGCCACTGCAGCTGCAAACGGTTCACGTAAGCACGAGCTTCCTGTTGTTGCTGCCAAGGGGTCAAAATAAATGCCAGTTGTTGATGGCGGGAGGCCGCTTGCTGCAAACGTCGCACTGCACTCGCATCAACCGTCGGAAGCCAGGCAACAATCACCCCTAAACTTGCACTTTGTAATGCTTGTTCAAATGCCCAAAGGGCGCGCTTAGGATCGCTTTCCTGCAACCATAACGGCGCCTGCTGCAACTGTTGATAATGCAGTCCGGGCCAATAAGGCTGGGCCGGAGGGTTTATCCATAAGCAAGGCTTCTGCTGAGCACTGAGTACCGGCATTAAAAATGCCTGCTCGCCCTGGAAATTGTGCTGCACTTGCAGTTCATGCAATGCGCCACGCAGCCAACCGCCACCAAGGCGACGGTTAAGCTCAGGCCAGCCAGTGTCAACCAGCTGATCACTGGCTAACTGTTTCCCCGCATCATGGCCCTGCCAGACCCATCCCTTATGCACTAAATCTTGTAATGGATGTGCCATAACAACCTCGTAGTACTGTATATCTATACAGTGCTACTGTAGCTGTTTTTTTCACCCCTTGCAAGCTCGTCAATACTCTCGCGTTTGTGTTTCATCGCTAGTTCATAGGCTGGACAAATATCACCAATAATAAAACACCCTCGAGTCCCAAAATTGACTTCTGCTTGAGAAACAGTAATGGTCGACACATGCACTCAATCCCGAAGGATCAGCTGCTCGGCTGCGAGCTTTTTGACAAACTTAAGTACCTGGCTTATAGAGAATCTGAAAGATATGCTGAGTAAACCAACCTCATGAGATTGCTTAAGTATTGGCCATTAATTAGGCGGATTTGAGAAATACCGCCGAAGCATGAGAGACGATAGCATTTGGGAACAGAACATTAACGATCTCATGCCAACGACTATTGATTAAGGCAAAGTGGACATCAAACTATTGAGATGTATATTAGTTTCTATACCCACTTACAAGTTGATTGGCGTTGAGCATAGTCATTATCCTAAAGACCCTAGGTCTATTTATCATTACAGCGATCGCTGAAATCGTCGGTTGTTATCTGCCCTATCTCTGGCTGAAGAAAGACCATTCCGCGTGGTTACTTATTCCGGCGGCTTTAAGCCTAGCGCTTTTTGCTTGGTTGTTGACATTACACCCCGCTGAAAGCGGTCGTGTTTATGCGGCTTACGGTGGTGTTTACGTGCTTACAGCGCTGGTATGGTTGCGAGTGATCGACAATTCACCTCTAACAATCTTCGATCTTACAGGAGCCACCTTAGTCCTCTCGGGCATGGTCATTATCGCCTTTGGTTGGAAATAAAGGAATCGCTTCCGTCTTTAATTTTGGCAATTGTTACGTAACGCATTACCGATTGAGAATGGCGACGCATCAAGGTGAAGCGCTCATTGCCCCCTTGCTGGTTAAAGTTGAGCAGCGGCGTTTTTTACGTATGATGGACTGACTTCAGACTGACTCGGACGTGCTCATGCTAACGTTGTTTTTGGCTCCCTTTCGGGTACTCATTAATTTCACTTTCGGTGCGGTGGCGACCGCCATCATTGGCACGCTGATCATTATCATTGGGTTGCCGAAACTACTACTGCCTATTCCAGTGGTGCAGCGTGGTTTATCTAAGGTGGCAAATGCACTGTTTCGGCTGTGGGGCTACGCTATGTCAAAGATGTTTCGTCTGACCCAGCCGATGCACTGGCATATTCATGGCGATGCCAAATTACACCGTGACCGCTGGTACATGATTCTTTGTAATCATTGCAGCTGGGTGGATATCCTGGTGCTTATGCATTTGGCATCACGCAATATGCCGATGCCTAGATTCTTTCTTAAGCAACAGCTGTTCTGGGTGCCAATTATTGGGCTGGGTTGCTGGACACTGGATATGCCCTTTACGAAGCGTTACAGTCGCGCACAAATCGCCCGCAAGCCACATTTAGAAGGCAAAGATATTACCACGACGCAAAAAAAGTGCGCCAAGTTTCGGCATATTCCGACCACGGTCATTAATTTTTGTGAGGGCACCCGTTTCACGCCCGAGAAGCATCAACAAAAACGCAGCCCCTACCGTCATCTTTTACTGCCCAAGGCGGGCGGCACAGCTTTCACGTTGCAAACCATGGGCGAGCAGTTCGACGCGATACTGGACATCACCATCATCTACCCATCGCATAAACGCCCAGCGGTTTGGCTGCTGCTTAGCGGACAACTTCGGGATATCTATGTGAATGTCGAGACATTACCGATGCGGGAGGATCTGATCGGTGATTATTTTAACGATGAGGCGTTTAAAGAGCGCTTCCAACGCTGGCTGAACCAGCGATGGAAGCGCAAAGATGAAGTGATAGACAAGCTTATTGCTCGAGCAGATAACCCGCCGCAGCAATAAAATCGTCGACAAAGTTTTCGCTTTCGCTGAAACCTTGTGGCAGCAAGCGGTATTTACCGTTGACGATAAACGTAGGTGTTGAGTTCACACCATAGTTTGCCGCTTCGCGATCCATTTTGTTGGCCATGCCACGTACCGCGAAACTGTTGATCATTTTATTGAAGTCTTCTTTGCTGACGCCATTGGTAGCGAATACCGCTTCGAAGTCTTCCATAGTGCCCATCATGTTGTTTTGCACGAAGTTGCGTTGGAAAATAGCAGCACTGATTTCTTTTTCTTTACCCAGTTGCTCTGCCAATGCCCAGGCTTGATTCATCGTCATGCCCTGGCCTTTGTAGTTAATAAAAGAAACGTGCGATTTTTCAAAAGCTTCCGGGTACTCTTCTGCCATTGCCTGAGCGATAGGTTCAAAGCGGTAGCAAGCGCCGCAGAAAAACGAAAAGAATTCTTTAATTTCTGGCTTTTCAGTACCCTGTTCAGCGATCACTTCGTAGTGCACGCCTTCCTCAAACTGCTGCGCAGCAACGGGAAACATCATCAACGCCAGTACGGCAAACAACATTTTTTTCATGGTGGCTTCCTGTAGGTTTCTATTAACAATTAAAATTCGGACGTAACTCTAACGGAGCTTCTTGTAAGGCTGCAAGCTGTTCTTTCATCGCCAGCACTTGCTGCTCCCAGTAACGTTGCTCAGCAAACCACGGAAACGCCCGTTGGAATGCTGTATCTTGCCAGCGTCGTGCCAGCCAAGCCATGTAGTGTATGATGCGAAAACCGCGTAAGGGTTCAATCAATGCGGTCTCACGGGCGTCGAAATCACAAAATTCTTCGTAGCCGCTGACCAATGCGTCCAGTTGCATCCAGCGTTCCTGGCGATCATCACCTGCCAGCATCATCCACAAATCCTGAATGGCAGGGCCGGTTAATGCATCATCGAAATCGACAAAAGTCAGCTCTTCATCACGCAGCAGCATATTGCCAAGATGGCAGTCGCCATGCAAACGCTGCTGATCGAATGCCGCTAAGTCTGTTTCCAGCAACTGCTCAGCCAAAGGTTCGGCAATCGCCCAAAAGGCGTTTTGTAAACCGTCCGGAATAAGCTCGGTTTGCCGTAAGGTCTGTAACGACTGGGTGACAAAATAGTCGGCATTAATGGTGCCGCGGTGCTTAAACTCACCTTGTCGCGCCACCGCATGCAAGCGACCAATTTGCCGGCCGATACGTTCCAGCTCATTCATGTCACCGGGTTCAACAGCGCGACCACCGACACTTGGAAATACGCTGAACCGATAACCTGCAAAGTAATGTAGGGTCGCTCCATCGAGCTCAAGTGGTGCCACTGCTGGTACATCTTCGGCCAGCAACTCAGCGGTAAACGCGTGCTCTTCCAGAATTTGTTCGTCGCGCCAGCGTGCTGGGCGGTAAAATTTCGCCACATAACGTTTGTCGTCGTCGGCAATAAATTGATAGACGCGATTTTCATAACTATTTAACGCCAGTAGTCCCGACCTCGGATCCACGCCCACACTAGCCAGAGCATTGGCAATCACGTCCGGCGTTAAACCGGTAAAGCTAAAGTCTGTTGCCGCATCCGTGGCTTTATTCATAAAGAAAACTCGTTTGATGTTGTTCCGTCACTTTACCATCGGTGCTGGAAACAACGAAGTAAATGTCCTGCACCCGCTCGGTAACTTCATCAGGGTGCACAGCGAGGGTTACTGGCACTGTTGCAATAGAGCCACCGTCGATGGTTATCTCGGTGGTCCCTAATAACTGAGTTTGTTCGAAGCCTTGCGCAACAATTGTGAAGGTTTGCGGCAGTTGCGATTTATTCAATATTTTCAGCGTGTAAACGTTCTGTACCCAACCTTCCATACTGATACTGTACAGCTGGTTACGATCGCGCAGAATGTCGACTTCAAGTGGCTTGCGCGTTGAGATATCCCACACCAGTAAGGCGGTCATGGCAATCATCACGAGAAAATAACCAATAGCTTTAAAGCGTGTTTTACGCGTCCGCCCACCCTCTAAATTACGCTCGGTGGTGAAGCGAATCAGTCCACGCGGGTAGTTCATTTTATCCATCACGTCGTTGCAGGCGTCGACACAGGCGCCGCAGTTAATACATTCGTATTGTAAGCCGTTACGAATATCGATACCCGTAGGGCAAACCTGTACACACAGGTTGCAGTCGATACAGTCACCCAGGCCTTTTGCCTTGTAATCGGTACGCTTCGAGCGTGGCCCGCGCGGCTCGCCTCGATTGGGATCGTAGGAAACGGTGACAGTATCTTTATCGAACATCGCCGATTGGAAACGGGCATAGGGACACATATGGGTGCACATGATTTCGCGCATCCAACCGGCGTTGCCATAGGTACAAAAAGCAAAAAATAAAACAGAAAACGTGGCCCAAAACCCAGTATCAAAGGTCCAGAAATTGGTGAATAGCTCACGTACGTTAATAAAGTAGCCGACAAATATCATCGCCGTTAGCAGTGAAACCAGCAACCACGATGCATGCTTCGCCGTTTTCCGCCAAACTTTATCGAAGTCCCAGGCACGACGGTCCAGTGCAATACGCTTGTTCCGCGGGCCCTCGATTTTTTTCTCGAACCACATGAAAATAAAAGTCCAGGTGGTTTGCGGACACATGAAACCACACCAAACGCGACCATAGAGGGTCGTGATAAAAAACAGCGCGAACGCGGCAACAATCGAAACCCAGGCCAGAATCGTCAGATCTTGTGGCCATAGGGTCATGCCAAAAATACGGAACCTTTGATTGGCAATATCCAGCAATACGGCCTGATCACCGTTCCACTGTAGCCAGGGAATGAGGGCAAAAACGAACAACAGTAAAAAGCCGAAGCCGCGGCGGAACCATTCCAGCTTCCCTTTCACGTCACGCACATAAATTCGGCTGCGCGGCGAGTAGTCGTTGCTGCGCTTGTCGGGATCAGGACGTTGGATTTTAACTTGATCCGCCGCCATCACTTTCACTTTCTGCTCCATAACCGTACGCCACCCTCAGCTATTTCCACATGATATGAAGGGATTATACGCTTGTTTACCTATTATTTTCAGGGTAAAGCAGAAAAATACATTTTGCTTGTTGGTTAACAACAATTGACACATCCACTTCCGAAAATAGGGGGATTTCCCCTATATAAGTTTGCCTTTAGCTGGACGAGGATAGGGCTGCACAAAAATTCTACAGAATAACCATAGGAATTAATTCCATGAAAAAATTTGCTCTCTCTACGATTGCAGCACTAACTCTCGTTGCCGCCCCGGGCCAGGCCATGGCTGAAGCCGTTATAGGCGATCAGTTACAGGCAAAAATCCCCGCGCTTGCCGCGTCAGAACAAATAATGACTGTTGTTACTTACGATCAACTGGAACCTGTTACCGAATCACAGATTCAACAGTTATTGGATCTTGGCTTGGCCGAAGGAGTTCAGTTCTCTTCATTACCTATTATTGGCGTGCTCGCTACCCGTGAGCAGATTCAAAGCTTGGCGCAACAATCGGATGTGCGCTCTATCTGGTTGAACCGTCAACTCGACTACTTTAACGCCGACCAGCGCAAAATAACTGGGGTTGAGCAACTCCAAAGTAACGAGTTCATGCAACGCAATAACACCTCTTTCACTGGTAAGGGTGTGACCATTATGGTCAACGATTCAGGTATCGATGCCTCCCATCAAGATCTGTTCTATGGCGATACCGTGGTCGAGAACGTTCAAGCGCTTACCAGTGCACAAGCAATCAGTCTGGTAGCTCCTACCGACGGTTTCGTGCTGGAAGGGCAGATTAATACCGACTTGAATGTTGGTCACGGCACCCATTGTGCAGGCACCATCGCTGGTTCTGGCGTTATGTCTGATGGCAAATATATGGGTGCAGCGCCTGATGCTGATCTCGTCGGTTATGGCTCTGGCGCAGGCGTTTCCATTCTCGACGCAGTCGGTGGTTATGACTACGCAATCAATAATGTGTACGCGTTTAATTCACCTCTTCGCATCATGAGTAACTCATGGGGCTCAAGCGGTAAGTTCAGCCCTGACAGCCCGGTAAGTATCGCTTCCTACAAAGCATACAAGCTCGGTATTCTGTCCGTGTTTGCGGCGGGCAACTCAGGCCCTGGTGAAGATAGTCACAACCCTTATGCGCAAATCCCATGGGGGATTTCCGTCGGTGCCGGCGATAAATTTGGTCATTTGGCGGGATTTTCGTCACGCGGTTTAAAAGGCGAATCAGCTACTTTCCAAATGCCGGATAACACCACCTGGACTTACAACAATGAAGTTACCATCGTTGCGCCAGGGGTCGATATCATTTCGACCCGAGCTAGCACCAACCTCGTATCGAATGGCGGTGATGCCGATTTGGACGCCATCGAAACTGAGTATGTGCCGTTCTATACCATGATTTCTGGAACATCTATGGCGACGCCACACGTTGCAGGCATCGTAGCCTTAATGATGGAAGCTAATCCAAGTTTGTCCTTACTTGATATTAAGCAATTGCTCCAAGAAACAGCAACCAACATGCCAGGCTATCAGAAGTGGGAAGTAGGTGCGGGCTATGTTAATGCAAAATCCGCAGTTTCCGCCGCTCTTGATTATGATATGGGCTACGTATCCAGCGTAAATAACCTGAATTCCTTCAACGCTAATGCACTGATTACCACCAGCGACCGCGTCGAGCCTTTTGAAGTCTTATATGCCCCTGCTGGTGAGCCAGAAACTTACAGTTTTGAGGTGGGTGCAGATGTCGCTTGGGTAAAAGCAAGCGCTGATACGCTGGCCAATACTACCAAGCTAGTGCTCGTCGCGCCGGACGGAACTGAATACTTCGGTAACCTAACGTTACCCGTTTTAGAAACCGGCATGCGGGTATCCGCTCCTGGACAAGCCGGAACTTGGCAAGTCTATGTGTATGGCTTGACTTCATTATCTGGCGTTAACCCTGACCCACTAGATGCTACCAATGGTCCTGGCGTTCCTGAAGTTATTTCAGGCACTGTAAGCTTCGAGCTTAATGGTGGCTATGACGGCGTCGATGATATTGCAGGTCATCCGCAACAAAATGCAATTGAGTTTGCGGTCTCTGAGCGTCTGGTCGATGGCTTTAACAACGGTAAATTCCGCCCTGACCGCGACCTCGAGCGTAAGGATCTTGCTCAGTACTTAGTCATGGGTGGCGCTATTCGTCAGTATCGCGATTTACTCAACGAGCCTCAGCCTAATTTGAGTAATGTGAACGGTGATTTTGTCGCTTATGCTGAAGCTGTGTCAGTGACTGGCGCCGCACTAAAAGACAGCGATCAAGTACAAGCTCCGGTAATGCTTTCGAATAATGGCAATTTCGACCCAAGAGGGCAGGTAAGTAAATTAGATCTTGCTTACACCTTAGTCCAAGTGCTTGGTTTAGAGGCTACAGCGAAAGCTTTTGATAGCAGCCAAGATATCTTGGTTGATTATCGCGGACAGACAGTGGTTCTTGCTGACCAAGATACCATTCCTGCGCGATTTAAAGGTTATGTACAGACCGCAATCAACTACGGACTGCTGAATGTACAGTTTCGCGTCGAACAGGGGCCTTTCGATATTGAACCACAACTTACAGCGCACTTCGCTCCAGCAATCAACATTACGCGTGCACACTATGCACTGATTACAGGTCGCTTATACAGCAACTATTACGAGCTTTTTTAACCTTTGAGTCGTCCTGACTGTTTGGGGCTCAATTCGAGCCCCTTTTTTATTCGAGGTGACAATAATGGACAGAAAGAGTACATTTGATTTGTTAACTGTAACAAATTGTAAAAAGAGAGGTTCCAACCATGTTGATAAGCAACTGTTTCCGTAAGTTTTCTTCGGTAGCTGCAGCAGCTTTGCTTCTTTGTAGCATACCTGCGACCCAAGCCGAGCCATTAACTTTAGAAGTTAATCCTCGCACCAATACCATTGAAACCAGTGTCGAGTTAACTCCGCTTGTGAGCTTCGACCTTAAGATAAAATTTGATAATGCCGTCGGTCTTAGTGCCGAAAATATTTCCGTCGATGCACAACTCTTAAATGTGAACGACCCAGCGCTTACTTCACGCTTGCCAGATAGCTTGCTGACAGCGCTACCAACAGCTTTTCCAGTACAACTTTCAATAACGCCGGATCCCAGCAAAGGATTTTCTTTCAGCGGCGCTTATGAAATCGAAATTTACACGAAATCCTTACACTATACCGAGGGTTCACCGCTACGTTTATTCCACTCGCATGCCAATGCTACTTTTGAAGATATGACCACTATGACCGGCGCTGGTAGCATGCGCGTTCGCGGCAACGGTGGCCAATTCTCTGACTTCGTTATCCTTGCCGACCTGCGCAGCAAAAGCGACGTAATTAACACTAAGTTTACCCGGATGCAGAGCTTCGTAACCGCACAGCAGACCAACTTGGGTTATGCTGCGGTAACAGCCTTAGATAATGCCCTTTCAGCTATTAATAGCGCGTTGGCCGCACAACAAACCGGACAAGCTCTAGCGGCGACTCAACAGCTCATCAATTTACTGGAAAGCGACGATGGCACATTGTTCCCAAATGTATGGCGCTCTGCTGGTGATTTAGTCAACGTGCAAGGACGTTTGTTGGGTATGGCCACCACCTTACGTTATAGCTTACGGACTCTTTAGGTAACCAAACATGCCCGCTATTGTAGATATCGTCTACCAAGATCGCTTTGCGCCTCGATTCCAACTCTTCGAGGCGCAATCCTACGTGATCGGGCGCGATGCCACTTGCGATATTCAAGTCGACCACCCCACAGCATCACGACGTCACTGCTTACTTCACTTCTCTGATAACCAGTGGCAGGTAAAAGATTTAAATAGCACTAATGGCATTGCTGTTAACGACCAACGGGCCGATTCATTCGTCCTGGACTCCAACACTGTACTGCAAGTTGGTAGTTTGAATTTGGTATTTGCGCCAAAATCGGCGCATCAGTTGGCGGTTAGTCTTAACCGGAAAATCTGGGCCAAACAGGTATTCGCGTCATTGCAATCTACGTGGCAGCAGACAGCAATCGTCGACAACCTGATGCCACTGGTGCGACAAAGCATATCCCAACTGCTAAAAAGTGATCGCGTTGCATTGGTTTTACTCGACGACCGAGGCCAACTTAGTGCCTGTCGAGGCTACCCGCAATGGCAGGACGCTTCGGGCTTTACCGGCACAACCACCTTAATCCAGCAAGCCATCAAAACCCAACAGCCTGCTATCGCTAACAATGCGCTGTTACACCAACAACTGGGCGCCGCTGCAAGTGTTCAGCGTGCGAGTATTAAAGCCGCTATGGCATTCCCTGTTGTGGTCAACAACATCGTCAGTGCCGTGCTGTACGCGGATAGTACGGAGCAGCACCATTATTTTACCGAACACGATGTTGCTTTGATCGAAAGCTTCACCAACATGTGGGCCCTAGAGCTCACTTTGACAACCATCGACACACAACTTGATTTTGCCGAACAGCAACTCACCCAACTTGCCGTATAAATGATCTTCTATTAGACCTTTACGAGTTCTGTGGTAAGTTGAAAAAGACCTTAGCAGCCGGTAGTCGACCTGGATGACAGATGTAACAAAACCAGAACAACCTAATGACTCAGCGGAAACAAAACGTTCTTCGCAACACCTGCTGGTGCCCGGTCAAGAACTTGCGCAACGCTTTAGAATCGTACGCCTGCTCGGTCAAGGTGGACAAGCGAGTGTCTATCAGGCCTTCGATACAGTCCTTGAAGAAGAATGTGCGATAAAAATTCTGGTTGCAGATTCACAACTTACCGCTGAATCAATTGAGCAGCTTCGCAATGAAGTTATCCTTGCGCGTCAGTTGCAGCACCCAAATATAGTGCGCGTTCATGAGTTCTACGCCAGTGATGACTTCGTGTTTTTCACCATGTCACTGATCGAGGGCATACCTTTGAGCCAGGCGCTCGAACATCAGCCCTCAGCAGCACAATGTTTAGACTGGTTCAAAGCACTCGTATCAGCACTGCAAAGCTGTCATGAAAGTGGCATTATTCATGGCGATATCAAGCCGGCAAATATCGTCGTCACCGAAGATGATGAAATTAAAGTTGTCGATTTTGGCATTGGCACAACCACCACGGAAGCCATTACTCACCACTTCTCAGAAGGCTATACAGCGCCAGAGCTGGCGCGTTCTCACGTACCCACGGCGGCGAGCGACCGCTATGCCCTGGGCAAGGTACTCGACCAACTCCTTACCGCGTGTGCGCCGCAAAGCTGGCAGAAGGCTCCGGTGAAACGTAGAGCCTTGCAACAGCTAGCGACATCATTGCAAGCGGCAGAACCCGAACAGCGGCCCTCTTTGGCAGCCTGTTTAGCCGCTCTCGAGCCACCAACAAAACGCAGTTTAATTGCGCCACTAGGCTTAGTGCTGATCGTCGTCATATTCTTCGGTTTCTGGTGGTGGCGCGCAGCACCCACTCCCGAAGCAACGCCTACACCTATTGAGAATATCGCTACTATCGGTATTCACAGTAACCATGAACTCGCATCTATCGCTACGCTTGTTCATCTGACTTTGCAGACGGAACCTACCCTCTATTCCATTGAGCCGAGCACCATTCGACAACTGGTCGAGCGCCTGGGGATCCAACCTGAACGCACAGAACGTGAGCGTTCGCGCCTGGCTCAGGTCACTGAAGCCGACTATTTACTAACACTGAGCAATAAAGAAGTTGGCGACGCGAGCCAACTACACGCGTTGTTAACGATTTATCCTGGCGAGCAAGTGCTCTTGAGCAACACTTACTCGGTTTCTGACCAAACCGCACAGCAACTCGCGGCGCACGTAAGTAGCCAGCTAAAGAACTATTTGCTCAAGGCTGAGGATTCGACAGCCAATGAAATCACCGCCAACGAATTAGCGTTACTCGAACAGCTACAAAAGGTTAGAACACAAGACGACCCGACGCTTTTATATAAACAGTTGCAAAAAATTGTTGACGCCGAGGTTAGTGCGTACTGGAAATTACAAGCGCGCGCAGAACTTGCGCAGCTCGATCAACAATACGAAGCTGCCGCAAAAATTCTTGATGAATTGCTCGTTCTTTATCCACAGCGCGCCGATATCGCAGCGCAACGTGCACAGGTCGCAGGTCAACTCGGCAATCTTGCAACTGCGCGAGAGTTCTATCAACGAGCACTTACGCTCGATCCACAACAACCGTACTGGTGGTTCGAACTCGCACGACTGAAGATCATTCAGGGTGAAATTCAATCCGCGTTGCAGCAAGAGCTTACTCAGGCATTAATCATCTTTGGCCAACAAGAAAGTGATGCAGGACAAGGGCTTATTCTAAATGCTTTCGGTGTCGGTCACTTGCGTTTAGCGCAATACCAACAAGCATTTCGTTACTTTTCTCAGGCCCTCGATTACCGAACGGCTGCTCAGTACCCGCAAGATCGCATCACTACACTGAGTAACCTAGCCACTGTGGCATCAATTCTGGGCGACTTTGAGGCTGCTGATACGGCATTAAAAGAAGCCACAACTTTAGCTGAGGCACAAGACGATTCGCTGGCTGTCGCTCATATTGAAAACGAACGCGGCTTATTAAATGAAGAGCGCGGCTATTACCAACGCGCACTTGAACATTATAAACGCGCACTTGATCTGCGCTTGAGAGATGGCGCTCCTTATGTGCAAAGTCAAAGTATTAACAACGTCGCTTTTATTAACTTTCTGCTAGGTGACTACAGCTTAGCCGAAGTTTATTGGCGCCAAGCCTTGCAAATTGTAACTGATTTGAATGAGACTGCGACGCTGCATAGCATTCAAGTTAGTTTGGCACATCTTCTTGGTTTACAAGGGCAATTCAGACAAGCCGAACAACTCCTTGCCGAACTGCTTACCGCAGAAGATATTAGTCCTGAAGCCAATATGGCCACGCATATTCAAGCAAGCCGCCTTAATTTCGCGCAAAGTCGCATGGCCGCAGCGGCAGAAAGTATTAGCGAAGCTATTCGTATTGCCAACGAGATCGGTGACACTCGCGGCTTAATTGAGAGTTTGTTATGGCAAGCAGAGATTTCATTTCATCTGCATCAAACCGCCGTATTACAAAGTAACTTGCAGCAGTTAGACGATTTACAAGAGGATTTTAATCGCGAACAGGCCCTGACCTACCGTTGGTTAAGCCAAATGATGAACTATCGCCAAAAGGGTAGCACTGATTTCGCTGATCTTATCGATGATGTGCTTCGTCAGAATTGGTCACGATTACTGGAAACCAAACTACTTACCGAACTCGCCTTTTATGGCAACTTCGATGCGACCCATCCAGCTTGGCAACGTTTGAAAGAGATCAGTAATGAGACGATTTATGCTTCACATCTTCTGTATCTTGCTGCACAAAACACGCCCTCTGCCCACCAACAGTTACAGGAAAAACTAACACGCTTCCCAAATTACTGGCGAAATTTCGAACTCTATCGAGTACTATCAGTAGAAGACGCTGAACAACAAGCTCAGATCGCCTTACAACAACTATTAGAAAAGATGAATGAAGAGCAAAGAGAAGCCTATCAAAGATTCGCCCGACGTTGATGCGTTGCTCAATCTGTTGCAGCAATTACGCGACCAACAGAAGCACCTACAACAACAACTTCATAGTGAGCAGACGAACCTTCAACACCTTGCCAAACGCCTGTGGCTACAGCAAGAACATGACCGAGCGCAGTTTGCTCGAGATTTACACGACGATCTCGGTCAACAGTTAACAAGTATCGCAACTCAGCTAGCTGCAGCCAAGGATGATCCCCTTTGCAACCATATTCATCAACAGGTTAAGAACGCCATAGCCAGCACACGTTCACTCGCACGGTTGATGCACCCAACGCTCGTGCGCGACTTAGGTTTACTTGCCGGTATCCAATGGTTGAATCGCCAGTTGCTACAGCCTGCAGGCGTGGCATTAGAACTGGATTATGGATTGACCACGCGTCTTGACCACGATGCCGAATTATTCCTCTTCAGAATTGTGCAAGAAACCATGGTGAATACGGTTAAGTATGCCGACGCTGACCGCTTCGAACTTTTGCTTGAACGCTCGCAAAGCGCACTTTTGCTGATTGCCAGGGACAATGGTTGTGGCTTTGACAGTGATGCTGTTGAACCTGGGGTCGGATTACAAGGGATGCAGGATCGAGCGTCAGCTTTTGGCGCTGATTTTAATCTTCGCAGCGCCCCCGGAAAAGGCTGTGAAATTCAAGTTCAGCTACCACTACGCACTCCAACCGCAACGGAGCAACCATGATACGCCTGATTCTTGCAGACGATCACACCATGGTTCGGCAAGCGATTGCGGCGACATTAACCTCACAGGGTGACGTCGAAATAGTCGCTCAATGTGGCGATGGTATTGAACTTGTCGAAGCCGTGATGCGACAGCCGGTCGACGTGGTTTTGATGGATATATCGATGCCAAAAATGAACGGCTTCGCAGCCCTCGAAAAAATACTACACCATCGCCCGAATACCCGCATAATCGCTCTCAGTATGCACGACGAGCCAGAGTATATCGAAGCTATTCGAGTTGCTGGTGCGTACGGCTATGTTTTTAAAGACGCGGCGACAGATCAGTTATTGCAAGCTATCGAGCAAGTCGTGCAAGGTAAAATGCATTTTCCTGATGCGCCAAGAGATAGCGAGTCTCACGCCACGCCGACGCAGCCTTTAGCTAATTTGACGCGGCGCGAAAAGGAAGTCTTTCACTTAGTAGTTGCCGGGCGCTCGAACAAAGAGGTTGCGCAACTTTTGGCAATGTCAGCCAAAACTGCAGAAAATCATCGCAGTCGGCTGTTTAAAAAGCTGCACGTGAAGAATGCCGTTGAACTCATCCATTTCGCGGCAAAGCACGGATTACTTGAAGCTTAAGTTTTTAACAATGCTTGCACGGCATCCAGCAGCACATTGGTACCTGATTCCACATCATGCCAATGGGACCATTCGTCTGGAGCATGGCTAACGCCATTGACGGAAGGTATGAAGATCAAACCGGCTTCAGTAATCTCAGATAAAAATTGGGTATCATGCCCAGCACCGCTTGGCATCCGTGTGTATGTGTAACCACGTTTTTTGACCTGCTTCTCGATCAGGTCGCTGATGGATTTTGAGCAAGGCTTCGGTCCCAACCAACTCGATTGCTCGTACTCAAATCTTAAGTGATGCCTGCGGGCAATTGCAGATAAGGTTTTATGGCAGGTATTAGCAAGCTCTTTCATGATCTCTTCATCCATATCGCGGCCCACAATGGTGAACACGGCTTCGCCTGGCACGGTGTGGGGGTTACCGGGTTTCAGCTCAACCTTGCCTACAGTAATACGCGTTTTATCAGTGCCGTTTTCGGCAATAATACGGTCGATTTCATGGGCGAAATCTGCCAACCCCATAAAGGCATCGCTTCGCTTGTTCATGGGGGCGGTACCGGCATGATCAGCTTTGCCTTTGAGGTGTACAATCCATTTAAATACGCCGGAAATGCCATCGACCACACCAATTTGCAGATTATCCTGGAATAGCACGGGTCCCTGTTCAATATGCAATTCGAGGAAAGCTTTTAACTGCTCTGGACGCCACGCTGCATCGAGCGCGGCCATAGCATCAAGCCCTTGTGCTGCCATTGCGTCTTTCAAATAGACATCATCGGCATCATGGGCTGAAAGCACCCAGTCAGGATTGAGTTTACCGACAATTGCCTGCGCACCAAACATACCACCAAACCGGCCTTCTTCTTCTGCTGTCGCAACACCCCAAATCGGCGTTTCAGACTCCACTTCATTTTCATCTAATGTTTGCATCACTTCGAGCGCAGCCATGACCCCGAGAGTGCCGTCGAAAATACCGCCAGCGGGCACTGAATCGATGTGGGAGCCCATCAGAATAGCCGGCTTAGTGCGTTCGCCGCGACCAAAGAACACGTTACCTGCGCCATCCATGTAGGTTTCATAGCCGGCCGCTTTGGCTTTGTCTTGTAGCCAGGCTCGAGCTTGCATATCGGCATCACTGAAGCCCGGTCGGTAAACGCCGCGGTCATCTTCGTTGTAGCCGATTTTTGAGAGCTCGAGTAAATTCGCTTTTAGTCGATCGCAGTTAATTTGCATGAGAGTCCTTGTTTGCTGTTCGCTGTTCGATTTGCTAAGGAAAGCTTAGTTACGATAATGAAGGAGGGCAAACTTGTATGGGGTAGTTTGGTTTAAACCGCGGATTTTACCGGTAGTAGAACTACGGACTATTTTGTTTTTTCGGGTAGCGAACAGCGGGCCAAAAAAAAGCCCAGCGCAGGGGCCGGGCAAAAGGGATATAACAACCAGATCTCAGGGAATTCGATGCTAATTTAACTCACCATCGTGACAAACATGTGACAAACTCGAATGATTTTTAAGCAATTCGGCGCGCTGTTGCAGCTGCATTCATTACTGCTGCCATTTTGACCGAGTTTTGAACCACTTGCGCTGAAATCTCATGTTTCAATAAAACCCCAACGTGTGAATCAATACACATACCACAGCCGTTTAGTGCAGAAACGGCCAGTGAATACAACTCGAAATCTGCTTTATCAACACCAGGGTTTGCCATGCCGTTCATGCGCAGACCTGCTGGCATTTTGGCGAACTGCTTGTCGCTGCTCAGGTGCAAGAAGCGATAGTAGATGTTGTTCATCGCCATCAGGGTGGCGGCAAGTTTCGCTGCGGCAACGACGTTTTCTTCAACCTTGCCTTCCGCTTCAGCTTCAACCGCGGCAGTTAGCTGGTCATCGCCAATCGTATAAGCTAACGAAAGGGCGGTGCCGTAAAATTGACTCGGGGTCATGCCAGAGGTATCAACATTGCCGAAGATATTCGACAAGTTAAGTTTGGTGTCTTTACCGTGGTCGCCCAAGCCTTGTTTGTAATCTGCAATGCTCATAAATCTTCCTCCGAGAAAACAGTGCCGCCGCAGCGGCACTACTATTTATAGGGTGTCGCCACCAAGTGCGCGGTTACATGGGCACAGCTCATCGGTCTGCAGGCCATCAAGAATACGCACGATTTCAGCTGGGTTACGGCCCACGTTCAGGTTGTTCACCGACACGTGTTGAATCACGTTATGTGGGTCAACAATGAAGGTCGCACGTAAGGCTACGTTTTCAACCTGATCACGTACGCCAAGACCATCAACTAATGAACCGTTATCAGCAAACGAGTACTGGTTCAGGCTCTTAAGGTCCGGGTGCTCACGGCGCCACGCCAATTTCACAAATTCGTTGTCAGTGCTACCGCCTAATACCACCGCGTCACGGTCAGCAAAATCTTCGTTTAATTTGGCGAACTCAACAATTTCTGTTGGGCAAACGAAAGTGAAATCTTTTGGATAGAAGAAGATGATCTTCCACTTACCTTCAAAGCTATCGTTGGTGATGGTTTCAAATGCGCTCTCGCCATTTTCTTCCGGCATGTTGAAGCCTGGCTTGGCAGCTACAACTGAAAATTCTGGTAATTTATCGCCTACTGTTAACATATTGAATGTCTCCTCGGTGCTTCATTTTAAAAACGGGTTTAGAAACTCTTCGAGGTTGCAAAATCTACTGCAGCCTCGGTACGGGAAGAATAATAGGGGGGATGGCTGATTTGTTAAAACGAATAAAAGGGATTATGATAATCGGAAAATATGATTAAACCTTTTGGGGAGATATCTATGAGTAAGCTACCCAGTTTAAAAAACCTGAGTTACCTGCTTGCCCTGCATCAACATCAGAACTTTAACCGTGCCGCGCAGGCTTGCCACGTGAGTCAGTCGACACTCAGCAGTGGCATTCAGAACCTTGAGGAACAACTTGGTTGTCAGCTGATTGAACGCGATCACAAATCTTTTCTGTTTACCGGTATGGGCGAAGAAATTGTTGACCAAGCGCGCAAAATCATCACCGAAACGGAAGAGCTGCTGCATTTCGCGCAAAGCCAGGGCAAAACCATGGAGGGTCCACTGCGCTTAGGTTGTATTCCCACTATAGCTCCCTTTTTACTTGGCGATTTAAGCAAATTCGTCCACAAACATTACCCGGCGTTGCACCTGAACATCCGTGAGGACACCACCCACAACTTGCTCCACCTATTACGCAATGGTGAGCTCGACGTGCTGATCCTGGCGCTGCCGATGGATATTCAGGGTAATCAGAGTTACATGCTGGGTCGTGACCCGTTTAAACTGGTCATGCATAAATCACTAGCCGCAAAAATAAAAGAGCCGGTTGCTTACAACCAGCTGCCTGACGAATCGATTTTCTTACTCGAAAAAGAGCATTGTTTAACCGGCCACGCGGTAGCGGCCTGTGAACTCGCTGACTCCAGTAAGATAAATCCATTTACCGCCACCAGCTTACATAGCTTGGTGCAAATGGCGGATGCTGGATTCGGTGCAACCTTTATCCCGCAGATGGCGATTGATCGAGGCATTCTCAACGGCACCGATCTGGTCGCGCTGCAACCTTCAGGTCAGCAGGCCTCTCGAGATATTGGTTTGATTTACCGATCAACCACCAATCGCCGGCAGACCTTTCGAAAATTAGCAGAAATCATCGCCAATTTGTTACCTGAACGCACATTACAGTGAGAAAATCGCAAACTGGCAATCCAATTCTGAAGTTCGTCTATAGTAAAGACAGTCGGAACTAAAAGGAGCACATTATGTTGCATAAGATTTTTAAAACATCAACTCTCGCACTTGTCTGTACTGCAGCACTAGGCGGCACCGTTGCCGTAACTGCGCAGACCGAAGAAGCACAAACTGAGCGACACAACGTCGAAGTTACCACAGTTACTGAAGGTTTAAACTTTCCCTGGGGACTCGCGTTTTTACCCAATGGCGATGCTCTAGTCACTGAAAAATCCGGAAATTTGCGTCGCGTCGGTACTAATGGCGTCATTAGCGACCCTATCGCTGGTGTGCCGAATGTTGTCTACAAAAGCCAGGGCGGCTTACTTGACGTCGCACTTGATCCAAACTTCGAAAATAACGAACGTGTTTACTTAAGTTACTCCGAAGCGGACCCTGACGGCGGCCCAGGTAACAGTACCGCTGTCGTGCGCGGCAAACTGGTCGGTAACAACCTGCAGGAAATCGAAGTTATCTTCCGTGGTATGCCGAAATATGAAAGTGGTGCACACTTTGGTTCACGCTTGGTCTTCTCGCCGCAAGGTCACCTGTTTATCACCCTCGGCGATCGTTATTCGGCCATGGATGACGCGCAAACACTGGACAACCATCACGGTAAAGTGGTGCGTATCTGGCCTGACGGTAGCGTTCCAGAAGATAACCCCTTTGTCGCACAAGAAGGCGCACTACCTGAGATCTGGTCCTATGGACATCGTAACGTCCAAGGAGCCGCTATTCATCCGGGTACCGGTGAGCTTTGGACTGTTGAACACGGGCCCAAGGGTGGAGACGAAGTCAACATTCCAGTGGCGGGTGGAAACTACGGTTGGCCCATTGCCACCTACGGCGTCGATTATGACGGTAGCATCATTAGCGACCAAACCCATGTCGAAGGGACATTACAGCCGCACTATTACTGGGTCCCGTCCATCGCGACTGCAAACGCAATTTTTTACACGGGTAGCGAATTCCCGGCGTGGCAAGGCGATTTTCTTGTTGCTGCACTGAAAGCGATGAAAGTTGCGCGTCTTGATTTAGAAGGCGAACGCGTGATGCATGAAGAAATCTTGTTTGAAGACGCGGTACAACAACGTATTCGTGACATCGAACAAGGTCCTGATGGGGCGATTTACCTGGTTACAGATGACCGTAACGGTAAATTAATTCGCATCTCTAACGCAGACGACTAAATCGGAAAACCGTTATGTTTCAACCATCGAAGTTGGCGCTGGCTATTGTAGCCAGCGCCAGTATGGGCTTTTGCCTTTCAGCACCAACGTTTGCGCAGGAAAATTCGACAGCGGCGACGGCCGCAGAGCAAGCGCAAATTGAACGTATCGAGATCACTGCAACCCGGCGTGTCGCAAATCAAACCACGCCGGCGGCAGTAACTAATCTCTCCACTTCGGAACAACTCCCCGGCTTAAGAATTGATGCTGCCGAGCTACTTGGTGGTATCGCCGGTGTACAAAGTGACTCCAGAGCCAACTACGCACAAGATACCCGCATTACTGTGCGCGGCTTTGGTGCGCGCTCAGCATTTGGTGTGCGCGGCGTATTACTGCGCCTCGATGGCGTACCCCTGAGTATGCCCGACGGACAGGCGCAGACCTCAAGTATTTTGCTCGACGAGGCTGACAACGTACAGGTTATTCGCGGCCCGCTTGCGACCATTTATGGTAATGCCGCCGGTGGTGTTATCCATTGGCGCAGCCTGACGCCGCGTGATACCGCAACGCAACTCGAGCTTATGGCGGGGGGCAACGATGCCCGGCGCGGTTTTTTGCAACACGACTGGGTTGGTGACGATAAGGCCTTACGCTTAGCCGGTGCGACCTTTAGCACCGACGGCCCACGCCCGCACAATAGCGCTGAGCGTCATCAGGTCGCCGCACGCTGGTATCAGGATCTGAACGACACCACTCGCGTAGTGGTGAGGCTCGACAATAATAATGCGCCTTTTTTACAAGATCCTAGCTCACTGACGCCCGCCGCATGGCGCGAAGATCCAACCCAAACAGTAGGGCGAGCCTTTACTTTCAATACGCGCAAGCGCATTCACCATCGGCAAGCCTCGGTCAGTCTCGAGCACGAGACCGCTTCGCAAGCTGCTGACCTTTCTGCCTGGCGCGGCTGGCGCGATGTCGAACAGTACCTGCCATTTCCCGGAGGGGACCTCAATGGTGACGGCGCAGTTATCGATTTACGCCGTGATTTTATAGGTCTTGATGCCAATTATCACTTGCGTTTACCAAGCTTGCCGGAATGGCAGCTTAGTACCGGTGTGCAACTGGCAGAGCAAAATGACCGGCGGTACGGCTATGTGAATAACTTTGGGGTGCGTGGCGATGTCCGTCGTAACGATGACGGTAGCGTCCAAACCGAGTCAGCGTATGCATTATTACAATGGCAGCCGCGATCCGATTGGCAGGTGATGACCGGCGTGCGCCACAACCAAGCCGAGTTTCAGGTGGATGATTTTTTCATTATTCCCGAGAATCCTGATGACAGCGGCTCAGCGTCAATGCAACAGCTAAGCTGGATGCTTGGCGTGAACTATGCCATCTCTGATCAATGGTCGGTTTTTATCAGTCGCGGTAATGGTTTTGAGACCCCAACCTTGACCGAGTTGGCTTACCGCAACAGTGGTACTGGGCTAAATACTGAACTAGGTCCGTCGACCAACCAGCAATGGGAAATCGGCAGTAAATGGCGTTCTGATCACATACAGGCAGCTGTAACCTGGTTTCGCATCGACACCGCTAACGAGATTGTGGTGGACCAAAGTAACGATGGCCGTACCACCTACACCAATGCCGAGCAAACTGAGCGTGAGGGTGTAGAGTTAAGCCTGTCTGCTGATTTAGCCGAACACTGGTCAGCGCGGGCCAGCACCACCTACACCGACGCGCGTTATAGCAATGGCGCACGGCTACCTGGAGTGGCACGTCAGCAAGCCTATTGGCAGTTACGCTGGCAGCCTACAGTGCAAACACGGGTACAGGTCGTGGGTGAGTATCGCGGTAATGTTGCGGCTAATGATAGCAACGATGTGTTTGCCCCAGCTCACACCCTTTGGCACGCGGCAGTGCAACATCAATGGCGTTATGACAACGTACAACTGCAACCTTGGCTAAAACTACACAACCTTACCGATCGTGATTATGTCGGCTCTGTAGTCGTCAACCAAGGCAGCGGCCGTGCGTTCGAACCCGGTGTTGGTCGCGAGCTACAATTGGGTCTCAGCATTAATTATCTGTGGTGAGCCAACGATAAAGCGTGCGCCGCGTCACACCTAAAATTTTTGCGGCGCGCTGCTTGTTGCCCTCAGTTTCCGTGAGCACTTGCTGCACGTAACGGTCTTGAACCTCCTGCAGGGTTGGCCAGATCTCACCTTGCTCTGGGGTAACTTGCTGACTGAGACTGCGCTCACGCATGCGACGGGGAAAATGCTCGGACATGATCCATTCACCATCGCAAAAGGTGTAGGCGCGCTCAATAGCATTTTGTAACTCGCGGACATTGCCGGGGAAGTCATACTGTTGCAGCAGCACTTTGGCTTCTGTGGCAAAGCCTAATACTGCTTTATCCTGGCTCGCCCGTAACTGAGCTAAAAAGTGCTGCGCTAATAGCAGAATGTCCTGCTCGCGAGCCCGCAGTGGCGGCACGTCAAGACGAAAGGTTTCGAGCCGATAAAATAAATCTTCACGGAAGCTACCTTCACGCACGCGAGCTTCAAGATCCTGATGGGTCGCCGCTACAATTCTTACATCAACTGCCACTTCCTGATCACTGCCTACCGGGCGCATGGTACCTTCTTGCAGCACGCGCAAAAGTTTCGCCTGCAACGCCAGCGGCATTTCACCAATCTCATCCAGCAGCAAAGTACCGCCATCGGCTTCTTTTAACAAACCTGGCCGAGCCCGTTGCGCGCCAGTAAATGCGCCGGCGGCATGACCGAAAAACTCACTTTCCATTAGTTCCGCCGGAATTCCAGCACAATTTACTGCCAGAAAAGCTTGCTGGTCACGTTTACTCTGCTCATGTAGCGCCCGTGCCACCAGCTCCTTACCGGTACCACTTTCCCCTTGAATAAGCACCGCACCTTCGGCGCCAGCAACCTGCGCAATAGCTTGATAAAGCTGTTGCATGATTGCACTGGCACCAATTAAGCCAGCGGGCCCGCTGGCTGGCTGTTGCGCCGTGCGGTATTGCGCAACCTCACGTTGTAGTTGATGGTAATCGAGCACCCGCTCGACGCTCACCAGCAAATGTTCCAGATCCAAGGGTTTCGTCAAAAAGTCATCAGCCCCCTGTTTCAGCGCATCGACGGCTTGGGAAACCGTGCCAAAAGCTGTTACGAGAATAAATGCTGGCCGCTGCTCGCGTTGCTGCAGCGTCTGTAATAGCTCCATACCGGACAGCCCCGGTAAGCGAATATCGCTGATCACCAACTGGATTTGCTGTTTATTCGCCGCTAGAAAGTCCTCTACGGAAACGAAACTATGTACATGGTAACCAGCACTTTCCAGTTCCTCGTGCAGTAACTCCCGCAAACCCGGATCATCTTCAACAACAGCGACTTCAATGGCTGACATCAGGACTCCTTCGATGTTACATAGGGCAAGGTTACACGGGCTTCACATCCGCCCTCACTGCGATTTTGCAAGGTGAATCGACCGTTATGCGCATCGACAATATGGGCAACAATGGCTAAGCCCAAGCCCGTGCCTTCACCAATTGGTTTGGTAGTCGTGAAGGGTTCCACCAATTGCTCCGCGCTGGTTGACTGTGGCAAGCCCGCGCCATCATCCGCCACCACAATAGTGCATTCGTTGCCAGCTTTGATCTCAACGGAAACCTGCACCAGCTGGGTTGCAGCTTGCATGGCATTACGAAATAAATTGACCAAGGCCAGCTCTAGCCGCGAGCCATCAGCACGGACAACACTATCGCTAGTAGGTAAGGCTAGCTGCAGCCGCGGTCCATCTTCCGTTTGTTCATGCTGCACTGCCTTAGCGGCTTGTTGCACTAGTTTTGTTACGCTTTCGAGCTGTTCATGGCTGATGGGGGTGCGGCTAAAATCGAGAAGTTGCTGCACCAGCCGCGTTAACCGTTCAACTTGACCGCGAATAGCTGTCAGTTGCCGCCGGCTCTCGGCATCAGCATGACGCTCTTGCAAGCGTTTGGCACGACCGGAAATCACCGTCAGGGGCGCACCGAGTTCGTGCGCAACACCACGGGCGAGCTGGCCAATCGCCGCCATTTTTTCGTGTTCGCGCAAACGGGTGTTGATTTCGAGTCGTTGCTGGTGCCGCGTGCGGTAATAACCTACTGCCAGAATACTTATCAGAGCTAAGGCAACAATACTCCACGAAACCCAAGCGATACGCTCGAGGCGAGAGAAGCTTTGCTCAAAGTCTTCCGCCCGACGATTGAGCTGCATAAAGCCTATCAACCGTTCGGCGCGATCATGCACCGGAATAAATTGTGAATAGACATCGCGTCCGGCAACCTCGCGATAGCTGTCACGTTGCTCGCCGGTAAGTACCACTTGCTCGGCCAGCAGGCTTTCGGAGAGATCACTTTCGGTCACACCCGCCGATGCCACCAGCTCACCATTGGTATCGTACACCGAAGCTCCATATACGCGACCGAGTTCAAAAACTGCATCGAGATGCGCTTGTACGCGGGGAATATCATCGCTCAGCAGGGCATCGCTCAAGGGCAAACGTATGGCGCGCCCGACCAACTCAAGGTCATCGCGCAGTCGCTCGTCTTGAAATTCACGTGCCTGCTCCAGTGCCACGCCAATCGCAATACCTGACAACGCCAGCAGCGGTAAGACCAAGTAGAATAAGAAGGCGCGCTGCCAACTTGGGCTGGCAACGCGTTGCAATATGTGTCTTTTTGTCACATTCAACTCCAAAACCTAAGTGACATAAGTATACACTTCCTGTGCTGTATTTTCTAAACCTATATGTTCATCAATAAATTCAGTAGCTTACCTTTAATAAATAGTTGGCACAGCGATTGCAGCTATAGAAGGGAACGTATTTGACGCTTATGTCATTAGAAAAAGACTCAACAAGGAGTTCATAATGAAAAAACTACTACCTACTTTAATTGCCAGTGCAATCTTTGCCACGACCGCGGCAACTGCAGCTCCGGTACAACAGAGCGCACAACAAAATGCCCAGCAAGGCCAAGCCATGCAGCAACAAGCAAAAATTGAAATGACTGACGAATTACTACAAAAGTTCATGGTTGCCATGAATGATGTGCAGAAGGTGAGTCAAAAGTATTCTGAGCAGTTCCAGAACGCTGAAAACGCAGAAGAAGCTCAAGCTATTCAGCAAAAAGCGCAGCAAGAAATGATCGCAGCAGTTACCGGTGCGGGTCTGAACCCAGACGAGTACAACGCCGTTATTCAACGCGTGCAGCAAGATCCACAGTTGCAACAGCGGTTGCAGGAAATGACTGAATAATTACGCTCTGAATAGTTCAACACTTGCACTAAAAACGCCGGCTCTCGCCGGCGTTTCTATTTGCTTTTAGCTGTTACGCGTGGCGTTACTTACTGTTACTTACCCAGCAAGCTTCTTCAACAATTCTCGTGCCACAGCCTCAGACGAAGCAGGGTTTTGCCCTGTAATCAGCTGACCATCTACTACAACAAACGATTGCCAATCGTCGCCTTTTTGGTAGTCAGCACCTAGCTCAATGAGCCTATCTTCTAACAAGAAAGGTACCACCTCGGTAAGGCCAACTCCGGCTTCTTCACTATTGGTAAAGCCACTCACTTTACGGCCTTTCACTAAAGTTTCACCCTGTTGATCTTTAGCATTTACCAGCACTGCTGGCGCATGACACACAGCGCTGACGGGTTTTCCCTGGCGCCAAAACTTTTCAATCAGTTGCAATGAAAGTTCATCATTAACCAAGTCCCATAATGGGCCATGCCCACCTGGATAGAAAACGGCATCAAAGTCATCGGGGTTCACCTCCGTCAGCTTCAATGAAGTGGCAAGCTGGTCTAAGGCATCGCGATCTTCGAACAAGCGAACCGTTGCTGTGGTCTGTGCATCGGCTTGTTCACTGTTGGGATCTATCGGCGGTTGACCTCCCATAGGCGTTGCCACCGCAACCTCCGCGCCAGCGTCCTTAAACGCGTAATAAGGTGCTGCGAATTCTTCTGCCCAGAACCCGGTTTTATGACCGCTATCACCGAGTTTATCGTGTGAGGTCAAAACCATTAAAATTTTCATGGGCTTACTCCTGTCTTTTTTCGAATGTATCTAGTTTAATGGGGTTCAATCGTGACGAATTCAACCAAGGATATGAACTGATGTCGATTACGTGGCTAGCACCAGAACCTTCTTATCGCTCGTACCTACAAGTACGGTCATTGATAACCATGTTGATCATCGCCGCTATTATGCTTACCGGTTATTTCACCAGCGTGTACCCAGAAGACAAGGTTCCTCTATGGGTAGCGGGCGTAATTTGGACGCTACTGACACTATTCTTCAGTTTATTTTTTGCCTCGCGGCGCTTTTTATTCACCGCTTACGCGCGCACCGCAGAGGGAATGCACCTAAAGCGTGGCGCATTATTTCGTAAAATTCGGGCGGTCCCACTCAACCGTATTCAACATGTCGAGTATAAGCAGTCCTTCCTTGAGCGGATGTTTGGCATTGCACGACTTGCGATGTATACGGCGGGTAGTGGTGGTGCTGACTTAACCATTCCCGGGTTATTACCCGACACCGCAATGCAGCTGAAAAGCGAGCTGTTAACGACGATTACAAATGAACCCGATGAGGACGAACGCAGCCATGAGTGAACTAACCTGGCAACGTACGCCACTGATCACCATTGCTTTTTTCCTGCTCAAGCAACTGAAACAACTGGTCACTAATATTACCAACTTGATCCCGGTGTTTGCGGCGATTTTTGTTGCCGGTAAAAACTCGACGTGGATTATTCTGGCCTTAGCCGCCGGCTACATTTTGTACATTATTATTAGCGCAGTTCTTACCCAGCGCTTTTTCCTCTACGCCATTGCTGAAGACGCTGTGCACTTACGCACCGGCATTTTAAATCGCAAACATTTGACACTTAAATATGAGCGTATTCAACAGGCTGAAATCCACCAAGTCTGGTATTTTCGGCCCTTTAAACTCACTATTCTGGGTGTAGACAGTGCCGGTTCTGCGGGCAAGGAAGTACAGATTCCAGGTTTGACTATGCCGCTGGCCCAGCAGCTGCGCCAGCGCATGTTAACCGAGAGTGCCAGCAGTAAAGCTGACGACAATGTTAGCCAGAACAGCACTACAAACACCAGCAACCCAGTGCTCACAAAAAGCTTTCCAACCGCAGAAATCATTCGTGCCGGAATCATCGACAACAAGTTGTTTGTTTTGCTCGCGGTATTAATTTACCCCGCCAGTCAACTTGACCTGTTGGACAACTATGTCGTGCCATGGGTGGAGCAGCATCTTGACTGGTTCAACACCGAGTCTGCCTGGATTATCGGCGTTGGCATGACCGTCGGCGCTTTAGCTGTGTTGTTTCTAGCAGCCATTGTGATCAGCTTGCTAACCTTCCACGGTCTGACGTTAACCGTTAACGGTGAGCGCTATCAGGCCAAGTCAGGTGCATTGTCGATACGCACCTTGAGTTTTCGTTATCCAAAACTGCAAGCCGTCTCTATTCGCCGTAATTTACGCGCTCGACTGTTGCGTCGCAGTGTCGTCAACGTCAGTCAATTACAGCCGCGCGCAGCACAAGGTGGTCAAGGTTCGCAGCAGTTCACCCTGCCCGTTGTAGATGCTGAGTTTTTAGCGAAATTTCGCCAGCAACTACGGCTTCCGTCACCTTCGAAGGTGAATTGGCAACGCTTGTCACCGCTGGCGTTACTAGGTTCGAGCTTGTGGTTGGCGCTACTCGCACCGGTTCTTGCCGGTGTTCTCTATTTTGCTGCTGACGGTGGCTGGCTCGGTGTCGCGGCGGCGGCGGTCGGCTGGATACTACTACAAACCATGGTGGTGTTGAGTTGGAAAAACTATGGTTACAGCTTCGTAAGTAGCGACGTCGAGGCGAAAGAACAATGGTTCGTCGTACGACGTGGCGTTTTCAGCCGCAACGAAAATTGGTATCCCCGGCATAAAGTTCAGCAAATCGATGTGCAGCAGGGGCCGTGGTTGCGCTTACTCGGTTTTACCCACTTCATTCTTCACACCGCGGCAGGCAGTGAAACCATCCGCTACTTACCCAGCTCCGAAGCCCAGGAACTACAGCAGCAATGGATCGAAGAAATTGCCGGGAATCCGCGCCGCTGGATGTAATCGAACACCGCCTTGCTGCGCTGTCGCCTGCCGCAGGTTAATCCTCGGCAGCTTCGATGGTTAATGATGTTTTTAGTCGCTCAACCCAGAAATCTATCGGTTGCGGGCGACCAAAGTAATGCCCTTGAAATTTACGGCAGCCCAGATCGCGTAAAGTATCGGCTTGGGCTGCAGTTTCTACCCCCTCCGCAATAACGTCCAGGTCTAAACTTTCTCCTAACCCGACAATTGTCTCAACAATCACTGCATCGTTGATATCAGTTAACACATCACGGACGAAAGACTGATCGATTTTCAATTGATAAATAGGTAAGCGTTTCAGGTAAGCCAACGAGGCATAGCCAGTGCCAAAATCATCGAGCGAAAAACGAACTCCAGCCTCACCAAGTTTTGACATGCGCGTAATCGTCATATCGACGTTATCGATCAGCATATTCTCGGTGATCTCCAGTTCGAGCTTACCCCGCGGTACCTGATAGCGCGCGATACATGACTCGATGAACTCGACGAATGACGCTTGGCGAAACTGTCGCGGACTTATGTTAATCGCCAGCTGCAATTTGCTAAGTTCGGGGTCTGTTGACCATTGCTGCAGTACGCGACAGGCTTCTTCAATAACCCAATTGCCGAGCGGTACGATTAAACCACTACTTTCAGCCACAGGGATAAACTCGTTAGGTGGTAGTGAACCAAACTCTTCATCTTGCCAACGGAGCAGTAACTCGCCACCCGTCACGGTTCCCTCCATGTCGACCTGCGGTTGCATATAAAGCTCCATCAAACTGTCATCAATGGCGTGTCGCAACGCAGCTTCAAGATGCAAACGACGGCTAATGCTTTGCTGCATTTCTGGATTGAATAGACGAATAGTTCCACTACCCAACGCTTTTGCTTCCGAAAGCGCAATATCAGCATTTTTGATCAATTCAGTAGCGCCATTATCACTGTCAGAGAACATGCTAATACCAATACAGGCAGCGGTCGTGTGGGTTCTCACGCCTAGATCGATAGGCTTCTCGATAAGATTGACCACTTCCGTCGCAAGCCGCCGAGCGGTAAGAATGGCTTCGTTCCGGTCGGGTCCTAAGTCTTCCAGTATCAGTACAAAATCGTCAGATCCAAGTCGCGCTGCACAGTCCGTATCATCAATTGCACTTTCAAGACGCTCGGCGACCGTGCGCAACAAACGGTCACCGAAGTGATGTCCAAGACTATCGTTGACCAGAGTAAAATCTATCAAATCTATCGCTAAAACCGCACCTTCGTAACCCGTGCGGCGATAACTGGCAACCGCATGATCAAGCTGCTGCACCACGCGCTTACGGTTTGCTAATCCTGTCACGCCATCATAGTAAGCAAGCTGATTAAGTTGTTCCTGGATCTCAATGTGCTCGGTAATGTCGGTGGAAATACCACACAACGCATAGACAAAGTCATCCGCATCGCGCAGCGGAATTTTTACCGACAAAAACTGTCTTTCTTGACCTTCGAGAGTTCTATTGGTTTCTTCGTTTACGACCCGCTCACCGCGCTCAATTACTTTCATATCGGTGACTCGCAAAACCTCTGCGGTGGTCGCATCGAATAAATCCAAATCAGACTTGCCGATGATCGACTGCTCGGTTTCACCGAGTAACTCGCAGACCTTTTTATTGGCGTAACGGTACTTGAGTTGGGCGTCTTTGATATAGATAAAAGCGTCAATGGAGTTCAGAATAATGTTTGAGCGCTGCTCGCTTTCCAACAATGCCCTTGATTTCTTTTTCACTTGATGGCGCAAGATCATCAGACTCAAAATAGCTAGAACCAATACACCAAATAAACTGGGTAACAACCACTTAGAAATGGGGTCAGGCTTATCTGGCGCATAAACGCCCCATTTCTTCATGATCTCTTGATAGGGCGAATCCGCCGCGCTGCGCCAATCCGCCAACCACCGGTCGATCCGCATCATAAGCGCTCGACCATCTGCTTTTGCTGGCGCGGCATAGAATAGACGGGTTGGCTGGAACATTACTGGTGTTTGCTTTAAACCCAGCTCACGTGAACGCTGCTCACCGTAAAAATGATTAACCGCTACCGCATCAGCGCGGCCCGCAAGCACGGCCGCAAAACCTTCATCAAAGGTGCCGACTTGCATAAACTCGACGTTAATACCGAAATTGATAATCAGTTCGCGTAAGTAAGGCCCTTGCACTGCATCGCGTAGCACCGCCACGCGCAAGCCATCAAGTTCGAGTAGATTGTTGATGGAACGATCGTCAAGAGTATAAAGCTGAGACCAGCTATGCAGCACTGGGAGCTCGTTAAAAATGTAATTTTTATCGCGAATTTCAGTCAAGGCAACATCTGGCATGATGTCTAGATCACCGGCGGCAAGCATAGCCAAGCACTCGCTCCAGCGGCAGGGAATCACTTCAATTTGCCAACCTTCACGCTCAGCTATTTCGTATAGCAGATCGCCGAACACACCCGAAAGTTCACCACTTTCAGCGACCGTTACTTTAGGAGGGTTCTCATAAGCACCAACTTTAATGGTGGTTTGAGCCTGAACGCTTAGAACAACGCCTAACCAGCAAGCAACACTGATAGCGATAACGCGTAGCCCATTGGTTATTGGCGACATTAAAATCCCATAACTAAATAATTCGTTATGTTTATATATAGCAGAAAACCTTGCCTTTTGCGCATTAAAACCAGCGTCTCACCCGCTTTAAATACGCCTCGTAAGGTTTGCCGAATTTAGCTTTCAACAGACGTTCCTCTGGTGCAATTTGAAAGCGGTTCATATAGAGCACGTAAACAATTAACCAAGGCACAGTGGCAAGATTTGCCAGCCTTAAAGCCAGCGCAAGCAATACGACTAAGAAGCCAAGGTACATTGGATTGCGGGTCCAGCGGTAAATGCCACCTGTGACTATCTTCGAACTCTCTTGCGGCTTACGCGGATCAACCGTGGTTTTGGCCTTGCGGAATTGCCAGACCCCTAGAGCGGCGACTACTAGCCCCAACCAAGCCAAAACAGAAGCTATTTGCGGATAAGCAACTAACGGCCAATCCACTACTTTGGAGGTGGCATACATTCCCAAAGCAACCAACAAAACAACGATAACCGGGGGAATCTTTAGTTCAAGTTGGCTCATGTTTTTGTCCGATTTTTGATACACTGCGGTTATGTCACATAACACTATCGCCGTCAATCAACAGCAGCAGCCGCTGGACCACCTCGAGTCGGTCTGGCTTTTTGGTTATGGCTCATTGATTTATAAAGCCGACTTCCCTTATTTGCAACGGAAACCAGCACGAATTCATGGCTGGCAGCGGCGGTTTTGGCAAGGCTCGCACGATCACCGTGGCACCCCTGAAGCACCGGGCCGCGTCGCGACACTTATCGAAACACCCGAGCACAGTTGTGATGGCATGGCATACGAAGTGACGCCCGATGTCTTCGCGCACTTAGATCATCGCGAGAAAAACGGTTATCTACGGATTTCTACCAGGTTTGACTGGCTGGACGGCAGCGGTCAGGTTGAAGGTTTGGTTTACATTGCCGGCCCTGACAATGAAGCCTATCTCGGCGAAGCCTCACCACAACAAATTGCTCAACACATTGCCCAATCAAAAGGCCCGAGCGGCCCAAACAGTGAGTATCTACTGCGACTTGCCGATGCCTTGCGGGAATTGGGCGAACAGGATGAACACGTGTTCGCCATAGAAGCCGAACTGAAAAAGCTCCTTGCTTAAGCTTTTTAACGAACTCGGTTTTACGTTTTTCTCTGTTTTGCAGAAATATAGATGGTGATGGTGCCTTCGATGACGACGGAACCATCATCACGAAAACCTTTAACCACTACGTCGAGATCACCCGCTTGCCACCCGTCTGTCGCTGTTTCGGCGATGATGCGGATGTCACTGTCGGCTTTGGCGGTGTAATTTACCTTCATTCCCTTGGGAATCCAGCGTAAGTGTTTAGGTATACTTGCTTCGGCGAGCGCGCCCATTGCCATTTCCAGACCATTACATAGCGCAATCGCATGCACTGTGCCGATATGGTTCTGAACTGCCTTGCGTTTGCGAAAACGTACTTCACAATAATTCGGTTTCAGCTCAGTAACTAGTGGTTTAATGGTACGAAAATAAGGTGCTTTACGGGCAAAAAGCGCAGAAAATAACTGTCGCCCAAACGGGTAACGCAGGCATTTTTGATAAAGTTTTAGAAGGTAGTTGTCAGACATTTTGAGTACTTAAATGTTAAGTAATAAGAAACCTATGCCAATTCGGTTCTGGCGATGATTATAATCAATCAACGTTTCCCCGTAGCCCGAGAAAAACTGGATGTAAAAGCGTAAACCGTCGGGCTTGTTAGAATTTACCGGATGGGTGAAATCAAGCTGCCAGGAGCCACGATCCCAGGAAAACTCCCGGGTTTTGCGGGTTAAACTGTAAGTGCTGCTTTGATTACGCCAGGAAATTTTATTCTCAAAGTTGCCACGAAACCGCACTAAATCAGGATTGTCATCCTCGTCACCGACTTCATTAACACGTTGCTTCCAGGTGGTTTCCCACACCACATCGCCCCACTCGATAGCACCACCGAAGTGGAAATAATTCCAACTGCGTGAATCCGGCTTGGTCTGACCGTTGGATTCATGGGCAAACCCAACCTTCGCGAACCGAATCCGTGCTTCTCCCGGGATAAAGTCGAATTCATCGGTCCACGGCAGAATGTAAAACACCTCGGGGTTGTAGTTGGTACTGCGAAACGGTGACGAGTCATCTGAGTTCCACGCTTGCCATAACGACACTTGAGAATACGACACCCAGAGGTCCGCGTTTGGCAGTAATAAGTCCTCGAAGAGTTTCGTGCGTAACGAAATTTGCAGTTTAACTTCATTCGGCTTGTAACTTTCTAATGGCTCCGATGGCCCGCGAGTAGGCGACTGTGGCTGTGTGTTGATGTTGGAGCTATGATGAATCGGCAGCAGAAAGTTGGGCCGATAGGTGCGCAGCTGAAACACTCCGCGTTTATGCTTCTGCTCAAGCTCCCAAAAACGCCCCACCAGATCGTCCTCATTAAATTCCTCAGAGCTCAACCCTTGGTCTTGCCCATAGGCTGGTGCTAGCGTCATAACGCTCACACAAACCACCCCAGTCAACCATGCTCGCCACATAACCCTTCCTTACTTGATACGATAGCGCTCGATAAGTTCGGCGCCACACAGTTTTGCTGGGGTATAATACCCACCTTCAGGCTTTTCAGCTAATACATGTTGCGCTATATCCACCGCGCCATGGCTGGTTAGCTTGTACCCATTCATTACCTTTTCGCGCAACGTCACCACTTCGCCCTGAGCATTACTGGCCTCACCCCATACATAGGTAAGGGCTTCTTCCAGTTGTTTTTCATTCGGCCCCGCCGGCTGCTGCTCAACTTTTTTCTCGAGCCAGCTTTTGACCCATTCAAAACGTAACAACCACCGGAAGTAGTTCATGCGCTGCAAACGTTTTACGAGTTTAGGCGATGCCGGTATAAACACCTCAATACTTGGAATATCGGTAGTGTAATAGGCAGTGGAAACATCGCCCCATGGAATTGTCATGGCAAACTTCTCGCCGTTACCAAAATCGATGGTGCGCGTTTTGTACGCTAATGGAACGGATTCAATTTTTCCATCACGACGCACGGCGCCACCTTCGCCTAAACGTCGCACGCTGGTTTTAGCCGTGCCGCGACTCATTCGCGAAGCTGAGTCAAAGCCTAAAGTTAAGTGGTTCGCATCTGGCAGTCGCTCTTTCAATCGCGCCGCAACACAATCCGTTGGGATCACATCAAAGCCAACGCCAGGGCAGAGCACAACACCTGCCCGCTTCGCTTCTTCATCTTTACTGTGTGCGTATTCGAATACCGCGACTTCACCCGTGATATCAAGGTAATGAGTACGCGTAGCAATGCACGCATCGATCATAGGTGCTGCGGTCACCTCAAATGGACCCGCACAATGCACTACAAGCTCCATTTCTCCCAGAGCTTGGCGCAATGCAACAGCGTCTTGCAGATTCACCACCTGATAGGGGAGCTGCAACTGCCCCGCAACAGCTTTTAGTTTTTTCTCGTTACGTCCAGCAAGCACAGGTTCTAAGCCTTGGCTTTTCGCGTACTTAGCAACCAGCTCGCCGGTATAGCCATAAGCTCCATAGATCATCCACGTCATGCTGCACACTCCGTATTTAGTTGTCGTGTTTCTTTGATTATTTTTTCCGTAGGTTATTCACATACTCTTCTGCATTCTTTTGCCGCGCGGCCTGGGCAACCTCTTTAGGTACCACCGTTTGACCGATAGGCATTAACGCAATCACTGCGAGTTTCACATGCTGGATGCCAAATGGAATACCGATGATAATAATAAAGCAGGCAATGGCGGCAAAAATATGACCTAACGCCAACCACCAGCCAAAAAAGATTAGCCAAAGAATATTGCCTAGTGTACCAAATGCACTGGTACCAATATCGTCTTTCTGTTTTAACGCGCGGCGGTTAATCGCTTCATAGCCAAACGGGAAAAATGCAAAGCGGCCAATCACGAAACATGCTCGTGCCCACGGAATGCCGATAATGGTGATAAACGCAATCAACCCAGCTAACCACCAGCCTAAACCCATCACCAAACCACCAAAAATGAACCAAAGAATGTTTCCTAAAAGCGCCATAAATTCCCTCAGCTACTGTTCAGTTTAATCTGTTATTACTTTCGCACAGATCTTTAATTACGCAAAGCTAGGGTAAATAAGCTCGCAAATTTACAATTTATAGCTACCCTTATAGGCGGAAGTTAATCGTAAAAACAGGGGGTTAATTTATGAAAAGTACGAATCGTTTAGCGATCATCGCATTGTTGTCGAGCCTATCACTTGCAGCTTGCAGTCAAGCCGAGCAAGAGTCTGCAGAAGATCAAGCTGATCAAACCATGCAACAAGCGGATGAAGCAGCTGAAGATGCAGGTAATGCCATGGAAAATGCGGCAGAAGAAACCAAAGAAGCTGCTAATGATGCTATGGCGTATGCCGAAGAGAAAACCGCTGAAGCGGGAGATTTCCTTAGTGACGCAGCCGTTACTGCACGCGTAAAAGCAGCGTTTGTAGAAACAGGTGCGATTGATGCGATGTCCATCAACGTGGAAACCATTGACGGCAACGTCGTGTTAAGCGGTGTTGTGCCAACAAATGAAATGGCAGACCTGGCTGGACAGCTTGCTGAAGGTGTAGAAGGCGTTCAGTCGGTTGAAAATGACATTGAAGTCCAAAATTAAAATATAACCGTATAGCTATGATACAAAGGTGGCCAAGTGCCACCTTTGTTGTTTTAAATACGCAGCAACCAGCGGAGAAATCAATATGTCGTCAGATTACACCCCAGCTAAAGTTTGGCAATGGGATCAAGAAAGCGGCGGTAAGTTTGCCAAAATCAATCGCCCGATCGCAGGGGCCACTCATGAGCAAGAATTACCCGTGGGTGAGCATCCGTTGCAGTTATATTCGTTAGCAACACCGAACGGCGTCAAAGCGACCATTTTGTTAGAGGAATTACTCGCAACTGAGCACCCTGAGGCAGAGTATGACGCGTTTCTGATCGATATCACCGAAGGAGATCAATTTGGCAGCGGTTTTGTCGACATTAATCCAAACTCCAAAATTCCGGCGTTGGTTGACCACAGCACTAACCCACCTACCCGGGTGTTTGAGTCCGGCTCGATTCTGCTTTATTTAGCAGAAAAATTTGATGCGTTTTTGCCCACCGAACATGCCGCACGCACAGAAACCTTAAATTGGTTATTTTGGCAGATGGGCGCCGGTCCATTTCTTGGTGGCGGCTTTGGTCACTTTTATGCCTATGCGCCAGAAAAATACGAGTACCCTATCAATCGCTATACCATGGAAGTAAAACGGCAATTCGATGTGCTTAATCGTCAACTCGCCAACCATCGTTATATCGCTGGCGACGTCTACACCATTGCCGACATGGCAATCTGGCCCTGGTACAGCGCTGTGGTAAATAATGAAGCATACGACGCTGCAGAGTTCTTACAAGTGCATGAATATGAGCATGTCGTGCGCTGGGTCAACGAGATCGGCGAACGCCCCGCCGTACGTCGCGGCAGAATGGTAAACCGTACCTGGGGCGACGAAAGCGAGCAAGTGAAAGAGCGGCACAGCGTCGCTGATTTTGTTGGAAAAAACTATGACTAACTCTTGGGATGAACGCTACAACACTGATAATTACGTTTATGGCACCGCGCCAAATGATTTCCTGTTACAGCATGCGCCCGATCTTCTGGCCGCCTATGAACACCCCCATGTGTTGTGCGTCGCCGATGGCGAAGGACGAAACTCTGTCTACCTGGCCGAGCTCGGTGTCGAGGTGTGTGCTATGGATATATCGCAAGTCGGTTTAGACAAAGCACAGCAATTAGCAGCCCAGCGTGGGGTAAGTATTCAAACCGAATGCGTCGATCTAACCCAAGCGCAATTGCCGATTGCACACTACGACGGTATCGTCGCCATCTTCTGCCATCTGCCAAGTGCGGGGCGCGCGCATCTCTACGAGGAAATTGCCGCCAGTTTGAAGCCCGGCGGCTTCTTTTTGCTCGAGGCTTATACCTCAGCTCAACTGCAGCGTGATACCGGCGGGCCAAGTGATGTCGACCTCATGGTCTCACAAGCAGAACTCGTTCGCGCTTTTAAGGGTTATGAGGTGGAGATTAACCAAGAGCTTGAACGCGAGATCC
The DNA here is from genome assembly GCF_052541995.1 of Pseudidiomarina xizangensis. Lineage (NCBI taxonomy): Bacteria > Pseudomonadati > Pseudomonadota > Gammaproteobacteria > Alteromonadales > Idiomarinaceae > Pseudidiomarina > Pseudidiomarina xizangensis. The sequence continues at coordinate 159,006 of NZ_JBOBQA010000004.1, read as the reverse complement.
ATGAGGGCGACCGACATAATGGCACTGGTGCCGTCTGCCAGTTTATTGCGCGCAAACCCGCCGCTCGAGAACAGCGTTATCAGTTCACCGCCAACCGCGGCAAAGCATCACACAAACTTCGTTATGTAGAAAGCTCTGCCGACGCCAGCGGCGACTGCACGCTGTGCAAAGGGCCTTTGACGGACGACTAAGACTTAGCCTTAGATATTAACGCACCAAGCGTCTTAGTATCGTAATCACGCAAGTAAAACAATGCGAAGCACGCTGCCCACATTGGCCAAGCTGCAAAAAACAGCATGTTGTTAAAAGCATCTAAATATTGAGGGAATGACGACAGCGTCGAGGCGCCGTGTAAAATGAAAATCAGACCGTAACTAAAAAACTTCCAGAGTCCGGCGACGAACACTACACATAGTGCCAGCTGCAGGCCGCCCAAGACTGCGGCAAGGTTAGCTGATAAGCCACCAATCCCGTAAAAGCCCTCGAATACAGCTGCGGTGTGCCCGGGGTTCACAAATTTATCCAGTGCCCAGATAAACATTACAATAAAGACGCTAAGGCGCAGCGCCAAGAGGCTCCACGCGAGTTTGTTTTCGAGTTTCGATTGCGAGTTAGTTAATTCAGACATAAACACCTCACGCGAATTTTTTGAAGGGTTCATCAATCGGCGTTTCTGCCAAGTGATTGGTGTAATTGCTCATGGTTTTCTGCGCAATACCTAGTACCACTGCGAGCACATGCCGTTTTTCATAACCTGCAGACAAAAATGCTGAAACAGCGTCGCCATCGACATCACCACGTTGTTCAACCATTGTCTTAGTGAACTTCCGTAGTGCCTCTAGCTTTTCGTCACTAAGCGCTTCGTCAGCTTTGATGGACTCCGTAATGCCGTCATCTGCTCCCATATTCTTTGCTATTGCCGTGTGCACCGGTACACAGTAATGGCAGTTGTGGAAAACATTAATGGTCTGCCAGACGACAGTGAGCTCGTTTTTATCAAAACCAGCCTCTTTAAACAGTCCGTCGAGGGTTTGATAGGCTTCTAACAATTGCGGTGATTCCGCCATCACAGCAAATAAGTTGGGCACCATACCCATTTCGTCTTTTGCACCTTGCAAGCGTTTTTGACTTGCCTCTGGTGCAGAATCAATCGAATGAAGCGTAAATTTAGCCATTCCGTACTCCTACTTTGCGAATGAAAGTTACCACTAACTATAGCAATGACAGATCGAAACACGAGGTTTCAACAGGATTACCGGTGTTTTGATTGAGCAAGGCGTTGTTTCGGACAATTAAGTAGAAGTTCGGAACTCAAGAGCTGAACTCCCAGCATACTTTTTAAAAAAACGACCAAACGCGGTGGTCGACTGATAGCCTATTTTTGACGCAATCACTTCGATAGGTAGAGTTGAGGTGCTTAATAAATACTTTGCTTGATGAAAGCGAAGTTGATCAAGCAGTTTTTTCGGGGTTAATCCGGTTTTACGCAAACAGCGATCAGCAAAGGCACTCATTGACAAACAGGCTAGATTAGCCATTTTTTCAACGTCCCAATCATGCTCTGGTTGCTTAATAATCGCCTCTAACACGTTAGTCAGTGCGCTATCATGCAAACCAGCAAAGACACCTACGAGCCCTTGCTCGGTCGCAATGATCTGGCGCAACAAGTGTACCGCAAGCACATCGCTTAGGCGTTGTATCACTGTACGGTAGCCTGGCTTTTGTCTTAACGCTTCACTACGAATCATCGCCAACACTCCAGCCAACTGCTCGGTTTGCTCGCTATTTCGCAACACTATCCAGGGAGGTAACAGACTGAATACCAATGCCGAAGTTGTATTGACTTCATTTAGCTCATAGCAAATAACGCCATTTTCACGATGCTCAGGTGTACAGTAATCGTCGAGTTCGGCTAGACTGACTTGTGCCGGAACTTTTTCGCGACTGAGAAAATGCGATACGCCCTGATTCACAAAAACAGTATCACCTGCGCTAAGTCGTTGTGTTTGCTGCTCACTGTTTGGGAAACCGAGCCAACAGTGACCGCTGGTGACAATATGAAAGCCAACCTTCTCCGGTTCGTCGGCAAGTAACGACCAGTCACCGCACAGCCCCGATTCGAAGTGCAACTCGGTGCCTTGCGCCACCGAGGTTATCAAAGTTTCGAGTGAATCCGTTGTTTTGGTTGCTTGCTTCGGCGTTTTTGTCATTTACTAACTACCCTTAAACCGTCGATACTAGAAGGTATCGATAATAAACCAAATACTTAGTATAGACGTAAGTGTTTGACCTGATTTAGTTGGTGGAGTGAACTGTTTTGAAAATTTTATCCGTGGCTGGGTTTTTCCCAGTTTTTTTACCAGTTTTTTTACCTCTTAATGTGCTGGCACAAGAGAATGTCGAACCTGACGAAATCATTCAAGTGCATGGTTCGAAGCAAGAGCTGGTATTACCTAGCGAAGAACCTATAGAAGGTATTTTCGGCAACGCCGACACCTTGCGCGAGATCCCGCGTGCAGCCACCGTTATCACTGAGTCACTGATGCAGTCGGCGAACATCGATGATCTGCATGACATTGCTCGATTTGCCCCGAATAGCCACGCTGCTGCAGGCTTTGGTAACCCTTCATTGCCAAGTTTGCGGGGTCAGTTGGGTGAGTTATTTGAGAGCGGCATGCGTCGCCAGGCAGGCAATAATGGTCTTGGTGTACCTATAAGCTTAAATGCCATTGCTTCGATTGCGGTGGTTAAAGGCGCTCCACCAGTAATGCTAGGGACCACGCAACGCGTTGGTGGCTTTGTGCAGTTACAACCTAAGCGTGCGCAGTTGAATGCTTCCGGCACACTGGTGCGCGGTCGAATTGGCGAGTGGCAGCAGTATCGACTGCAGGTTGACCATAACCAGCTGTTCGCCGATGGCGAATCGGCCCTACGTGTTAGCGCTGAAGTCATTAACGAAGATAGCTTTTATGACTTTACCCAACTGCGTAGTGACGATCTGTTTGTGGCCTATGAATGGCAGCCCAATGCCGCGACACGCTGGTCCCTTGGCGTTGAGTACTATGATGTCGCCTGGACCGATAACGCTGGCATTAACCGTCCTACCCAAGCTTTAATTGATGACAATTTGTATATCACCGGCCAAGGCCAACAACCCAATGGGTCTTATGTTCCTGGCGCATTTGCGGTAATTAGCCCCACCGGACAAGTCGAGATCGATCGTAGTCAAGTGCTTACCGACCCACTCGATACCAATACCGCAGAAACACTGTTAGTGCACTCGAGTTTAGCGTATCAATTGAGCCAACAGTGGCTCATGGTTAACCGCAGCTACTATCAACACCTGGACCGCGAAGGCATTAATCAGAATAGTTTCGTGGAGATCATAGACGGCGCACAAACCTTTGAACATCGTCTCGAACTGCACTATGCCGACCAAACCGTGTTTGGCGTCAATATGCGCTACAACGATGTACTTGGCTACAGTCAGTTCACTACCGAAGCGGATTTACCCATAGATTTAACCGGCAGCCTTGCCCAACGTAGAATCCCTCTCACTGCAGAGCAGCGTGCCCGGCTGGTTGAACTGCGCCCGGGTGTTTACGTATCACCAGGCACGCAATACGATCTCAACAACGATGGGGTCGGTGATTTTAATCTTTCCGACACCACGGATTCCACCAGCTACCAGTGGGGCCTTTTCGCCCAACACAAATGGCAATTGACCGATCGCTTACTCGCCACCTTTGGTGCGCGAGCCGACTACTACGATGTTGAAGCGCGGGATGCTATTGCGCCTGCCGGCGTCACTCCGGGTCGCGATACCCACAGCGAATGGTTAAGCGCTGCCAGCTTTGCCTTGCAGTACGACATCAATAACGAACTCATGCTCTATGCCACTGCTTACGACAGTGATTCGACGTCGAATTCAATGGCTGGCGGTACAGTGCTTAATGCCAACCAACAAATCGACCCGCAAAATTTTGCGACCGAAAACCGTCTTTACGAGGTCGGCGTAAAATATGCGCCAACGGGAGCCCGTTGGTATGCCGATGCAGTGCTCTTCGATCAACGCCGTAGCTTGCGTAACCGCGATGGTTCCAACAGCGGTATTCGTTCAGAGGGTATTGAAGCGCAATGGCACTACGACCATGGCAATGGCTTTTGGGCAACGGTCGCAGCCAGTTATATCGATGCTTATTTTGATAACTCAGCCGCTTTTCAGGGAACCCGCCAAGTCGCTGACGCTTTTGATGACTCGCGGCCCGACATTATCGATGGTACCGGCGTTGGTGCACCGAACTTTGCTGCGTTCCCAGCGTCCTATCAACAACTACAGGGCGTACCGGAAGTGCAGGCTTCGGCAGTGATGGGCTGGCGCGTGAACGAGCAGTGGACCGTCGGTGGCGATTTGAGCTATACCAAGTCATATCCATTGGACTACTTGCAGACGGTATTTATTCGCGATCAGCACCAGCTAAATTTGTCGACCGAGTATCGCTTCAGCGAGCGTTTCCACGCGCGCCTCGACATCATTAACGTGACCGATCAGCAGAACTGGGCACCGGTATTTGAAGGTGGCTATTTTGGTGCGACCCTTGCGTTTCCGTCGCTTCCTCGCCATGCTCAGTTGAGCTTTAGCTACAACTTCTAATCTAACCGGAGCTCTCATGTCGTATAAAAAACTACTGTTTATAGCCATTATCATTGCGCTGGTAGGCAGTGTTTTTGTATTTGACCTGACCCAGTATTTAACCCTGGACCAGCTTAAACAACAGCAACAAGCGCTAAATCAGCTGTTCACCGAGCGGCCGCTATTTTTATTTGGTCTGTACTTTGCCATTTATGTGGTCTGCACCGCACTCTCCATTCCGGGGGCTACAGTTCTGACTTTAGGGTCTGGCGCTATTTTCGGGCTGGGCTGGGGCTTGTTGCTGGCATCTTTTGCAAGCTCCGTCGGTGCTTTATTGGCTTTTCTTAGCGCACGCTGGTTGTTTCATGATTGGGTACAGAAAAAGTTTGGCCAACGGTTGCGCGCGATCAACGAAGGTATTGAACGTGACGGTGCGTTTTACCTCTTGAGTTTACGGCTGGTGCCTTTGTTCCCGTTTTTTGTCATCAATCTGGTCATGGGTCTTACCAAAATTAAGACCTGGACTTACTATTGGATCAGCCAAGTAGGTATGTTGTTAGCAACTGCAGTCTACGTTAACGCCGGTACCCAACTGGCAGAAATTTCCAGCTTAGGTGATGTGCTCTCGGTCGACTTGCTCGGCGCTTTAGTGTTACTCGGCTTAGTCCCAATACTGGCCAAGTTCATTCTTAGTTTCTTAAAACGTCGCCGCGCTTATGGCGGTTTTACCAAGCCTAAATCGTTTGATACCAACCTTGTTGTCATTGGCGCTGGCTCAGCTGGGTTAGTGAGTGCTTACATAGCCGCAGCAGTCAAGGCCAAAGTGACCTTGATCGAAAAGCATGCAATGGGTGGCGACTGTTTGAATACCGGTTGTGTGCCATCTAAAGCGTTATTGCATGTCGCCAAGAGCATTCGCCAAACCCGTGACGCCGAACAGCTTGGGGTAACCAGCCGCATTGAAGCAATTGACTTCGCCAAGGTGATGGATAACGTACAACAGGTCATCGCACGTATTGCGCCACATGATTCAGTCGAGCGCTATACCAAACTTGGCGTTGACGTCGAACAGGGCGAGGCGACCATCGTCTCGCCCTGGCAGGTCAAGGTGGAAAGCCCTGCAGGCTCGAAACTTATCAGTACCCGCAGCATCATCATCGCCACTGGCGCTCGTCCGCTCGTGCCTAACTTCCCGGGGTTGGACCAGGTTGATTACCTGACTTCTGAAAACTTATGGCACCTGCGCGAACTGCCGAAGCAATTGTTGGTTCTCGGCGGCGGCCCCATCGGTTGTGAACTGGCACAAGCCTTTCAGCTACTTGGTAGTCAGGTTACTGTGGTGGAAATGGCTTCACGCCTGCTTGCTAATGAAGACACTGATGCCTCAGCCCTGGTACAAAAACAATTACGCGATGATGGCCTCGATTTACGGTTAAATCACAAAGCTGTGGAGTTTACTGAGCGAGATGGCGAATGCGTGCTGATCGCTGAACACGAAAATGAAAACGTGGCGTTGCCGTTTGATCGCGTACTGATTGCCCTTGGCCGACAGGCTAACCTCGAAGGTTTTGGTCTTGAAGAGTTGGGCGTTGAAACAGGTAAAACTCTTAAAGTTAACGAGTTGCTGCAAACCAATTTCCCTAATATTTATGGCTGCGGCGATGTCGCTGGACCTTACCAGTTCACCCATGTTGCTTCGCATCAAGCTTGGTATGCGGCGGTGAATGCGCTATTTGACCCATTCAAGACGTTCCGGGTCGACTATTCGGTTATTCCATGGGTGACGTACACCACACCAGAGGTGGCTAATGTCGGTCTAACCGAGCAGGTCGCCGACGAGCAAGGGGTGGATTACGACGTCACCGAGTACGATATCAGCGATTTAGACCGCGCTATCGCCGATCAACAAGCCTATGGCCGCATTAAGGTACTCACAGTCCCAGGCAAAGATAAGGTTTTGGGCGTTAACATTGTCGGTGCTCAAGCTGGTGAACTGTTAGCTGAATATGTGCTAGCGATGAAACATGGTATCGGCCTGAATAAAATTTTAGGCACCATCCATAGCTATCCAACCATGGCCGAAGCGAATAAATCTGTGGCCGGTAATTGGAAGCGCGCGAATGCACCGGAGAAACTTTTGAACTGGGTGCAGAAATTCCACAGCTGGCGCCGCAACTAAAGGTTTTTTGATTATTGAATAGAGGAAGCTCTAAGAAATTGATTAGAGCTTTTTATATCTTTCTGCTACCTGATGTTGAGATGACGCGATTTCGCCCTTCGCGCTTTGCTGAATACATACGGTCATCGGCAGTGATCATTAAAGATTTATAGTTATCTCCATCTACACCAAATGAAGCCACACCAATACTGACGGTAAAGCTAATTATTCCTTCTGCGGTTTTTACAACTTTTACTTCACTATTGGCTCGGATCCGCTCGGCAACAACAACAGCGCTTTCACTAGTGGTACCAGGCAAGACTAATGCGAATTCTTCACCACCAACTCGACCAAACACATCACTCGGCCGCAGAACTTTCTCAACCAATTCGGCGAATGTTTTAATGACTTCATCGCCAATCGAGTGACCATATTGATCATTGATTTGTTTAAAGTTGTCTAAGTCTAGAACGAGAAATGAGAGGGGGAATCGACTGCGTTTCGCTCGCTCAATTTCCAGCTTTCCTTGATTTTCAAATTCACGTCGATTCGCGCATCCGGTCAAGGAGTCTTTTGATGCTGAAATTGCTAAAGCTTCATATGCTCGCTCTAGTTCAACCAAAGTGCTTTCTGCACGTAGCTTCTCTTTTTGTAGTTTTTCCATCAGTTCTGCTTGGCTATAAACTTCATGAAAAGACCCGGTAGTAAGAAACGCTTGAATAACACCGAAACTTAGCATCATGAAACCAGCACTGAAGCACAGGTGAGCAAACCACCATAGATGGTCCCAAGCAGACGCCAATAGAAAAGCAACAGAGGATTGAGCAAAAAACAGCAAAGACAATGCATAGATAATCATTAAAGAGGAGTTCAAGCGACGTATTACGATCATCCCCGCGCAAATCAGCATAATGACTAGCGCCGAAACTTCCATGACCCAACGCGAGAGACTTGCCCATTCCGATACAGCTAATTGGTAAAGCGAAAGATTAAGAATTACAAAAATGACAGCCCAAACGAACCAATAAAACGGACGTTTTACCATACTTAATGGAGTGCTTGTTCGTCCATAATAAATCAATCCAGCCAACAAGAAGCAGGCCATAACAAATCGTGAGCCTGGGCCATACAAAATAAACACCATCAAGTGCTCTTGGGAAAGGCGAGTGAACACTCCGTGCATTGCATAAACTATTGTAAATCCGAGAAAGGCTAACGTTAGGAATAACAAAAACAACTCTTGGGTCTTACGAAAACATAGATAAGTCACGTACGCTATAAAAGCGCTTTGCAATATCGAGAAACTAATCGCTATCTCATGAACGAGGTGGTGCTCGAAGTAATAATCATTTCCATGAAAAAAATAAAGATAAGCTATTACAAACGCTGGCGCGAAACCGAGCAGTAGAAGAATAAATATTCCATAACTTTTCACTAACGCTCGTGTAAAGCTCAAAAATTGAACTCCTCTTTCTTCCGCCATCCGTAATGCCTTTTTAATATTTCATTACGCCGACCTATAAGGTTAAACTAATCATTCCTAGATTCAACTAATAAAAGCAACACTCGCTCATAGCTTGTTGCAATTGCTCTTTAAAAATTATATCTGGCTGAATAAACCCCAGAGTTTTCCGAGGTCTTAAATTCAAGCGCTGCTGATAAACAGCTATCAGTTCGTTGGTTACAGTGCGTAAGTCAGTACCTTTTGGCACGTATTGACGCAATAACCCATTCGCATTTTCGTTTGCGCCGCGCTGATACGAAGCATACGGATCAGCAAAATAAACATCCGTATCTAGCGATTCTGCGATGCGTGCATGCCTCCGGATTGCCTTTCGACGATGCTAGCGACGATCGACTACGCAGCTGGTTAGGCGTCGATCGTGATGCCTTTTATGATCCTCAGAAGTTCGCCATCTTACCCATGGGATTCTGTTATCCCGGTACCGGCAAATCCGGCGATTTACCGCCACGACCTGAATGCGCGCCGCTTTGGCGTGGCCGGCTACTCGCTGAGCTGCCCAAACTCGAGCTGGTGCTGGCCATCGGTCAGTATGCTATACGCTGGCATTTGCATGACCAGGGGCTGGGTTCCAGACGCGATAACCTGACCCAGACTGTGTCACGCTGGCGTGAATTCTGGCCACACGTATTGCCCATGCCGCACCCAAGCCCCCGCAACAACATCTGGCTTAAACGTAACCCCTGGTTTGAAGCTGAGGTGGCACCCGAACTGCAGCGCCGGGTGCACTTACTACTCAACCGTTAGCTGTGATAAAATGCGCGCGTTGTTAATCAGGAGAGTTTAATGAGTAGTTGCTGTGGCACCGACACCCAGGCACAGATTAATAATGCACAACGTAAACTGCTGTGGACAGTTTTAGTTCTTAATGCGGTGATGTTTTTCGTTGAGTTTATTGCTGGCTGGATCGCCCAGTCAAGTGGCCTCATTGCTGACTCGTTAGACATGCTAGCCGATGCACTGGTTTACTCTGCTAGCCTGTACGCCGTTGGCAAGACCTTGAAGCACAAAGCAAATGCAGCGCTGTTAAATGGTACCTTGCAGCTCGTCTTAGCCAGCCTTGTTATCCTTGATGTTGTCAAACGCGTTATCTTTGGCAGTGCGCCCAATGCTGACATGATGCTTTCCGTAGCTTTACTTGCATTGGTTGTGAACGTCATTTGCTTTGCACTCCTGTACCGCTTCCGCAACGGCGACCTCAATATTCGTGCCAGCTGGATCTGCTCACGCAACGACATGCTGATGAACGCTGGCGTTATTTTCTCGGCGTTACTGGTAAGTTCTCAGAACGCAGCATGGCCAGATCTACTGGTTGCCCTCATCATTGCTGCCATAATCATTTTTTCAGCTCTTGGCATCGTCCGTAATGCGCTGCAAGTGCGCCGCGGTGAAGCTGATAAAATTGAGGATTGCTGCAGTTAATCGAAACTACTTTACCATGACCTTACCGCCAACGATCTTATAGGCGGGGGCACCACGGATCATGGTTTCGCGGGCGAATTCCTGACCACAGCCAGGGCAAATGCCGACTTCAGTGGTGTGATTTTCAACGATACGCTCGACGAAACACTTTACCAGCGCGCCTTTGCCGCCCTTACGATACTTATAAAGTGGCGCGCGGCATTTGCTGCAGCTGATTTGCACGGTTCGATGAGGTTGTTTCTTGCGAGGTTTAGCCATGCCGGGTCATGTTACTGACTGGCATGGCAAATGCAATATTGATTAGAGACTTAAAGAGGGTCAGGCTTTTTTGAGTGCCCGCACAATAACAAGTAACACGATAGCTCCGATGGTTGCTACGACTATACTGCCGATTAAGCCACCGTTACTAGATAGCCCCAATAAATTGAACAAAAAACCACCCAGCAACGCACCAATAATGCCAATGACTATATTACCAAGAATTCCGAAGCCGCCACCTTTGACCAATGTTCCTGCTAGCCAACCAGCGACAAGACCTACCAATAGAAACCATAAAAAGCTCATTGGATTTTCCTTTTTTGTTTAAGACACATAGTGAAATAACTACCTCTTAAACATAGCAAAGATAAACGAAGTTACCAGCGGGTGAGAGATTCTACAGCTGACTTGCGACTGTCCCGAAGAGCTCTGAACACCGCTACTAGTTTTGGTGTTTCTTCGGCACCAGATACCACAACACTAGTGCGACCAAAAATAATGCGGGCACATCGCCCAACAGATTGGCGCGTTCAGCGTCGTCAACGAGAGCCTGAATGAGCATGATCCCGCCGTGTACGATACTTGACCAGATGGTAAACCAGATAAGACTTAGATTTGCGAGCGGATCTTTTGCCGCGCGAATAAGAAATACGCCTAAAGTAATGTATAAACCCATCATCATTTGTTCGTATTCAGGCTGCCGCGGCAACCAGCTCCAACCAGATGGCCAAATCCACATCATCATCGCCGGTATGCCAAGGATAAAAATAACGCCAATAACCATAAGAGCTAACTTTAGAAATTTGAGCTTGTTTGCTTGATCCACGGGATATCTCCTTACGTGGGTTACTATTCGGTTGCGTTCGGATAAATAGTAGAATAGGTCAGATTTCTGAAAAGGGTTAATTTTGCGGCGAGTCAAAGGTCAGGGCGCTTGATTGGTGCAGTATGCTGGATAATCCGATCATTAGATCCACACATCGTTTTGAGCGGTTTTGCTACTTCCTGCTTCGCCGGTATTCACCACACCGCGCGGCTCGATCAGCAAAACCTTAGCCTCGGCCGCCGCGTAGGGCTTGTGCTCTACGCCTTTAGGGACCACGTACATTTCCCCTGCAGCCAAATCCACATGCCCATCGCGGAAGTCGATTCTGAGGTTACCTTCCAGGACGATAAAGGTTTCGTCGGTATCTTTGTGCTCATGCCAGACAAACTCGCCCTCCAACTTCACCACCTTAAACTGGTAGTCATTCATCTCAGCGATCACTTTTGGTGACCACTGCTCGTCAAAGAGCCCGAACTTGTTGTTAAAGTTTATTGCCTGATAGGTCATTTATAGCCTTTTAGCGTAATTTTAATTGTGTTTGAGTTGGAGATGGGATATTCAGGATCGCCGGAGAGATGATTATTAGCCGCCGGGAGTTATTCTCAGACCCGCCAGCGGCTAAACGCTTACCAAAATTTATGAAACTCTTGGCAAAATTATTCTGCAAAAGAGTTTCTGTCACGTATTTTGCCATCCCGATCGGTGATAATCAGCTCACTTTTCTGCCTTTTCGCAGTTTCTCGGGCGGCGTCAATCGCTTCCTGTTGGGTGTCGTGTCGACTTGTCAGGCGCTCATTTCCTTCGCCCCTCACTCCCCATCCGTCATCTGTTAAAACAACCCACTGATTAGTACCCATAATAGTCACCACTATTTTTTCGAGCAGAATTACTCTCTAGTAAGACTGGTATATATTTCCCGAAAATCAATGGTCAATTTTTAACCAAATGATTAGGCGTATTTTTTTCAGAGAATGAGATTTCACCATAACCACCCCGTTACTCCACGGTCACCGATTTCGCCAGGTTACGCGGCTGATCCACGTCGGTGCCTTTGATGATGGCAACAAAGTACGACAGCAGCTGTAGCGGTATGGTGTAGACGATAGGTGCGATGAGTTCGTCACAATGGCTAACGTTGATCACGCGCATGCTGTCATCGCTTTTGAAGTGAGCATCTTTGTCGGCAAACACGTACATGATGCCGCCACGGGCGCGGACTTCTTCAACATTCGACTTCAGCTTCTCGAGCAATTCATCATTCGGCGCGACCACGATAACCGGCATTTCCGCATCAATCAGCGCTAGCGGGCCATGTTTAAGCTCACCGGCGGCGTAGGCTTCTGCGTGAATGTAGGAAATTTCTTTCAGCTTCAGCGCACCTTCCATAGCAATCGGGTATTGCGAGCCGCGGCCGAGGAACAGGCTGTGGAACTTGTCGGCAAACTCTGGTGCCAGCGCTTCAATTTCATCGCTAAGCAGCAATGCTTCTTCAAGTTTTGAAGGCAGGGCTTTCAAAGCGGAGACGATATGTTGTTGTTTGTCGCCCGATAAGCCGCGTGACTGACCCAGAGCCAGCACCAGCATCATCAGGCCCACCAGTTGCGTAGTAAAGGCTTTGGTCGACGCTACACCGATTTCAGTGCCCGCACGGGTCATGTAGGCTAGGTCCGATTCGCGCACCATTGACGAGGTCGCCACGTTACAGACGGTTAACGACCCCTTGTAGCCGAGCTCTTTCGACAAGCGTAAAGCGGCGAGGGTGTCTGCGGTCTCACCCGACTGAGAAATGGTTACCAGCAAACTATTCGGATGGACATGCGACTGCCGATACCGGAACTCGGACGCGATTTCGACGTTACACGAAACGCCTGCCAGCGCTTCCAACCAGTAGCGTGCAACCATACCTGCATGATACGAGGTACCACAGGCGACAATTTGCACGTGCTCAATATCTTTTAGCAAGTTCATCGAACCTTCACCAAAAGCATTGTCGGCAACTTTTCCCTCTACCAAACGACCTTCGAGTGCGTTACGCACGGCGCTGGGCTGCTCGTGGATCTCTTTCAGCATGAAGTGGCGATAGTTTCCTTTGCCACCCGCGTCGTACTGACCGTCAGACTCATGAATCGCGCGTTTGGCCCGCTGGCCAGTTTTATCATAGATCTTGACGTCGGTGCGGGTGATATCCGCCATGTCACCTTCTTCAAGGTATATGAATTTGTGCGTCACTGGTAATAACGCCAGTTGATCAGAAGCAATAAAGTTCTCGCCGATACCCAGACCTATCACTAATGGGCTGCCTGAACGTGCAACCACGAGGCGCCCGGGGTCCTGACAATCTATTACTACGGTGCCATAGGCGCCATCGAGTTGTTTTACCGCAGCTTGTACCGCGTCGAATAAATCCGCGTGGGATTGCTTTTCGTGATGCACCAAATGGCAAATGACTTCGGTGTCGGTATCAGAGCGGAATTCATACCCTAACCCGCGCAGTTTTTCGCGTAGTTTGTCATGGTTTTCAATGATGCCGTTATGCACCACTGCAATGCTATTGTTCGAAATGTGCGGGTGCGCATTGGCTTCGGTCACACCACCATGTGTTGCCCAGCGGGTATGTGCAATGCCTGTGGTACCGCTAAGCGGATGCTCACCCACTGCGTCTTTAAGCTCTTGCACTTTGCCTGTACGGCGTAAGCTTTGGATGATGCCATTATCAGTTAATACCGCCAGCCCCGCTGAATCGTAACCACGGTACTCAAGACGTTTCAGGCCTTCCAATAAGATCTCGCTAATGCGCCGCTCTGAAGTGGCGCCTACAATTCCGCACATACTGCTTATCCCTTTTTCTGTGGCCGTTCCCAGCCAGTAATATTGCGTTGCTTACCACGTGCTATCCCAAGCTCGTGGTCGTCGACGGTTTTGCTGATGGTCGAACCTGCGCCTACCGTCGCCTGCTTGCCGATACGAACCGGCGCCACCAAGGAACTGTTGGAGCCAATGAAGGCGCCATCGTCGATCTCAGTGGTAAATTTGTTCACGCCATCATAATTACAGGTGATGGTGCCTGCACCAATATTCACGCCTTCACCGATAATGGCATCACCCAAATAGGTCAGATGATTGGCTTTAGAGCCTTTGCCGAGACGGGTCTTTTTCATTTCGACGAAATTGCCGACTTTGGCGCCTTGCTCAAGTACTGAGCCCGGTCGTAAACGGGCGTAGGGGCCCACTTCGCAATGCTCCGCAACTTGTGCTTCTTCGACAATGCTATGTGATTTGATCCGGCTGCCGGCGGCAATGCTGCAGTTCCGCAAAATGCAGTTGCTCTCGATAACCACGCCTTCGCCCAGCTCGACATGGCCTTCAAAAATCACGTTTACATCGACGATTACATCGTTGGCGATGCTCACCGTACCGCGCACATCGATGCGTACCGGATCAAGCAGGGTGGCGCCGTCCATCATCAGTTGTTCCGCCTGACGCTGCTGATACGCACGCTCTAATGCCGCGAGTTGCACACGGTTATTCGCACCTTCAACTTCGTGAATGTCGCGAGGTTGGGTCGAGGCGATAGCGACACCTTCTTGTGCCGCCATGGCAACGATATCCGTCAGGTAGTACTCACCTTGTGCGTTGTCGTTGGAAAGCTGGCCTAACCAACGTTTCAGCGCTTTGCCCTGAACCAGCATCATGCCGGTGTTCGCTTCAGTAACCTGGAGCTGCTCTGGGGTGGCATCTTTTTGTTCAACAATACCGGTAATTTTGCCATCACCATCGCGCAAAATACGGCCGTAACCGGTCGGATCGGGGAGGGTTACGGTCAATAGCGCAAGGTCGGTTCCCGTGCCGGCGTTAATTAAATCCCGCAGGGTTTCCACGCGAGTCAAAGGCACATCGCCGTATAAAATAAGCACATGCTCGTCGTCGTTCACGTGCGGCACAATTTGCTGCACCGCATGCCCGGTACCAAGCTGCTGTGCTTGTTCAACAAAACTCAACTGCTGCCCACTAAGACGCTCAAGTAACGCCTCAGCACCGTGGCCGTAAATCACATGAATGGCGCTCGTATCCAGTTGCCGTGCGCTGTCGATCACATGTTGCACCATAGGTTTATGGGCAACCGGATGCAGCACTTTTGGCAACGCCGAACGCATGCGGGTGCCCTTACCAGCGGCAAGAACCACTACACTCAATGCCATGAATCCTTCCATTTTTTCGGTTGGTGAATCTGAAGGCCCTATTCTAGCTAGATTACAGGAAATTAACAGGAGGAAAATTGCGTTGTAAGACTCAGGCTTACAGACTTTGCAGAATATTTGCACAAAAAAACCCAGCACGAAGGCTGGGTTTTACGTTTATTGCTTCTGTGGGCTGGAGCAAATTATTTGCGAATTTTGCGAATAATCTGCAATTGTGCCAACGCCCGCGACAGTTCTGCTGCAGCTTCTGCATAGCTGAGGTCAGAACTGGAATCTGCGATTGCTTCTTCAGCACGTTTTTTCGCATCAAGAGCTTGTTGTTCATCAAGCTCTTCACCGCGAACGGCTGTATCAGACAGAACCGTGACGTTGTGAGGCTGCACTTCCAGCACACCACCGGCGACGTAGATGATTTCTTCTTCACCGCCTTCTTTCACGACGCGAACCATACCTGGTTTGATTTTCGTGATAAGTGGCGCGTGACCTGGGTAGATACCCAGTTCACCTTCGCTACCGGTCACTTGCACGGTCTCAACTGCGCCGCTATATAAGCTTTCTTCGGCGCTGACCACGTCAAGGTGTACAGTTTTTGCTGCCATTTAAACCTCCCGGTTCTTACATTTTCTTGGCTTTTTCGGCCGCTTCTTCGATGCTGCCAACCATGTAAAACGCTTGTTCTGGAAGGTCGTCGTAATCACCGTTTAAGATGCCTTTAAAGCCAGCAATGGTGTCTTTCAATGCAACGTATTTACCAGGCGCGCCGGTAAATATTTCTGCTACGAAGAACGGCTGTGACAAGAAGCGCTGAATCTTACGAGCACGCGATACTGACAGTTTGTCTTCTTCTGACAGTTCGTCCATACCCAAGATTGCGATGATGTCTTTCAGTTCTTTGTAGCGCTGCAAGACTGACTGCACACCACGTGCCACGTCATAATGCTCTTTACCGATAACTTGCGGGTCAAGCTGACGCGAGGTTGAATCCAACGGATCAACCGCTGGGTAGATACCCAAAGACGCGATATCACGTGACAATACAACAGTCGCATCCAAGTGGGCGAAGGTTGTTGCTGGTGATGGGTCAGTCAAGTCATCCGCAGGAACGTAAACGGCCTGGATTGACGTGATTGAACCGGTCTTAGTTGAGGTAATACGTTCTTGCAATACACCCATCTCTTCAGCAAGTGTAGGCTGATAACCTACCGCTGACGGCATACGACCCAACAATGCTGATACTTCGGTACCGGCCAGGGTGTAACGATAGATGTTATCGACGAAGAACAATACGTCACGACCTTCATCACGGAATTTTTCCGCCATGGTCAAACCGGTCAAAGCAACACGCAAACGGTTACCCGGAGGCTCGTTCATCTGGCCATAAACCAGTGCTACTTTGTCGAGTACGTTTGAATCTTTCATCTCGTGATAGAAGTCATTACCCTCACGCGTCCGCTCACCAACACCAGCAAAGACTGAGTAGCCGCTGTGCTCGATTGCGATGTTACGGATAAGCTCCATCATGTTTACGGTTTTACCAACACCAGCACCACCGAACAGACCGACTTTACCACCTTTAGCAAACGGGCAAATCAAGTCGATAACTTTGATACCTGTTTCTAAAAGCTCAGTCGCGTTTGACTGTTCTTCGTAGGTGGGTGCGGCACGGTGAATTGACATACGCTCTTCTGCGCCAACGTCACCGGCTTCATCAATTGGCTCACCCAATACGTTCATGATACGGCCGAGGGTCTTTTTACCCACTGGTACCATGATTGGTTCGCCTGTATTTTCTACTGTAATTCCACGACGCAAGCCGTCGGTAGTACCCATTGCGATTGTACGCACAATACCACCACCAAGCTGCTGCTGCACTTCGAGGGTTAACCCTTTGAGGCCACCGTCGGTTAGCTTCAGCGCGTCGTAGACCTTTGGCACGCTTGATTGTGGAAATTCGATATCCACAACGGCGCCAATTATTTGCACGACCTTACCTTGACTCATGACATTTCCTCTAACTCTAAAATTCTTGCAAGCTTCGCCTTAAACAGCTTCGGCGCCCGATACAATTTCCGAAATTTCCTGCGTAATCGCTGCCTGGCGTGCTTTGTTGTACACCAACTGCAACTGATCGATGAGGTCTTCGGCGTTGTCGGTAGCGGCTTTCATTGCCACCATCCGCGCAGCCTGTTCACTCGCGATATTATCAACCACACCCTGGTAAACCGTTGATTCGACGAAACGACGAATCAGCATATCGAGAATGGATTGTGGCTCAGGTTCATACAAGTAGTCCCAGCTACCTGATTGCACGCGATCACGCTCGTCGTCGTCCGCTTTCGGCAACGGCAGCATTTGCGCTATCGTTGGCTCTTGCGTCATGGTGTTAACAAATTTGTTGTACACCAGGAACAAGCGATCGATTTTGCCTTCATCGAAAGCATCGAGCATCACTTGCACGGTTCCGAGCACATCTTTCACGCTTGGCTTATCACCAAGACCTGATGTTTGCGCCAGTAAACGGCCTCCAAAGCGTTTAAAGAAACTCGTTGCCTTGCTGCCTATCGCCGCAAAATCAACCTCAACACCGCTTTCTTGTAGTGCTTGTGCGTGTTTAACCACCGCTTTAAATTCATTGGTGTTCAAGCCGCCACACAAACCACGGTCGGTTGAAATGACGATATAGCCAACTCGCTTCGCTTCACGTTCTTCTAAGAACGGATGCTTGTACTCGAGGTTGGCATGGGCAACATGGCCGATCACCTTGCGAATGCTGTCCGCATAAGGACGGCTTGAAGCCATGCGTTCCTGCGCCTTTTTCATTTTGGACGCAGCAACCATCTCCATCGCGCTGGTGATCTTCTGAGTATTGTTAATACTCCCGATCTTGGTTTTTATCTCTTTACCGCTGGCCATGATAATCTCCTGTTAACTCAACGACGTGTGGCCACTATTGTGAAGTGGCCCCGTTGCTTACCAAGACTGCGTCTTCTTGAAGGTTTTCAGGCCTTCGTGCAGCTTAGCTTCGATGTCGTCGTTATAGTTGCCAGTTTTATCAATATCAGCCATCAGATCGGCGTACTCGCTCTTCATGTACGAAATTAACGCACTTTCAAAGTCGAGGATTTTGTCCTGCGCCACATCTTTGAGGTAGCCTTTTTCAGCCGAGAATATGGACACTGCCATATCTGCAACGCTCATTGGCTCATATTGGTTCTGTTTCATTAATTCGGTAACACGCTGACCGTGCTCCAACTGCGAACGCGTTGCTTCATCAAGATCCGAAGCAAACTGCGCGAACGCGGCAAGTTCACGATACTGCGCCAATGCCAAACGAATACCACCACCAAGTTTCTTAATGATCTTGGTCTGTGCCGCACCACCTACACGTGATACCGAGATACCAGCGTTAACAGCAGGGCGGATACCAGCGTTGAACAAGTCAGTTTCTAAGAAGATCTGACCGTCGGTGATTGAAATCACGTTGGTAGGTACAAAGGCAGAAACGTCACCGGCTTGGGTTTCGATGATTGGCAACGCGGTCAATGAACCGGTTTTGCCTTTCACTTCACCGTTGGTGAATTTTTCAACGTAGTCAGCATTAACTCGCGCTGCACGCTCAAGTAAGCGTGAGTGCAAGTAAAACACGTCACCTGGGTAAGCTTCACGACCTGGCGGACGACGTAGCAACAATGAAATTTGACGGTAAGCAACTGCTTGCTTCGACAAATCATCGTATACGATCAACGCGTCTTCACCGCGGTCACGGAAGTATTCACCCATGGTACAACCGGAGTAGGCTGCCAAGTATTGCAACGCTGCTGATTCAGACGCAGATGCTGCAACAATAATGGTGTTCTCTAATGCGCCATGCTCTTCAAGTTTGCGTACTACTGAAGCGATGGTCGATGCTTTCTGACCGATAGCTACGTACACACACTTAATACCAGAGTTTTTCTGGTTGATGATGGCATCCACAGCCAATGCAGTTTTACCTGTTTGACGGTCACCGATCACCAACTCGCGCTGGCCACGACCGATTGGAATCATCGCATCGATAGATTTGTAACCAGTTTGCACTGGCTGATCAACCGATTGGCGTTCGATTACACCAGGTGCGATTTTTTCAACAGGTTCATAACCGTCAGCTTCAATTGGACCTTTACCGTCGATAGGAGCACCCAAAGTGTTCACTACGCGGCCCAATAGGTTGCGACCTACTGGAACTTCCAAAATACGGCCGGTTGATTTTACTTTAACGCCTTCTTGCAGATCCGCGTACGGACCCATAACAACGGCGCCGACAGAATCACGTTCCAGGTTCAACGCGATTGCATAACGATTGCCAGGAAGCTCAATCATCTCACCTTGCATACAGTCTGCAAGGCCATGAACGCGGATAATACCGTCTTTTACCGAAACGATAGTACCTTCGTTACGAGCTTCACTGACCACTTCGAACTGTTCAATTCGTTTTTTGATCAGTTCTGCGATTTCATTTGAATTCAGTTGCATGCTCAAGTCCCCAATTAGGATTGCAGTGCATGGGCAAGCCGTTCCAGCTTACCTCGCACAGTACCGTCAATCACGGTGTCACCAGCTTTAATGTATAAGCCGCTAACAATCGCTGTATCGACACTGCAATTCAGCTTAACTTTGCGTGAAAAACGTTTCTCCAACGCTTGCGCTAGATTGTCCTGCTGCTTCTTCGTCAATTTGACCGCTGAGGTCACATCGACCGTAACTTCCTGCTCATGTTCTGAACGGAGGTCACTGTAGTGTTTTTCTACAGC
The DNA here is from genome assembly GCF_052541995.1 of Pseudidiomarina xizangensis. Classification (NCBI taxonomy): domain Bacteria; kingdom Pseudomonadati; phylum Pseudomonadota; class Gammaproteobacteria; order Alteromonadales; family Idiomarinaceae; genus Pseudidiomarina; species Pseudidiomarina xizangensis. The sequence continues at coordinate 139,198 of NZ_JBOBQA010000004.1, read as the reverse complement.
AGAAAGTGCTTTCAAGCGGCCATTTTCGGCCATAAGGCGTACGAAGTTCTGGCCACTTTCGTCCAGTTGTTCGCCGCATACGTTAATGAAAACGTCTACTTTCTTCTCTAGCGTTTCAGCGCTACCCAAAAACGTGGCCATTTGGTCGTCGTTCGCAACAGCTGCTGCGAAAGCGATCATGTCGTGCCATTTTTCAATAGCGCTCTTCTCTAGTGCAAAATCAAAAGCTGCTTTTGCATAGGGGCGAGCAACCGTAGTCAATTCTGACATTTGCACAAACCCCTTTGGTTAGAGTTCAGCGACAAGTTTTTCAACGATGTCACTGTGAGCGTCTTTATCAATTTCACGCTCGATGATTTTACTTGCACCAGCAACAGCCAATACAGCCACTTGCTTGCGCAATTCTTCGCGTAAGCGGTTGCGCTCTGCTTCGACTTCAGAATGGCCAGCAGCAACGATTTTTTCCCGCTCTTGCTCACCACGCTGTTTGCCGTCGTCGATGGTTTCGTCCGCACGTTTTTTCGCTTGGGCGATAATCTCTGCAGCTTGCGCTTTCGCGTCTTTCAGTTCGTCAGCAACTTTCGCTTGCGCTTCTTCAAGACTTTTCTCAGCTTTTTCACCGGCTGCGAGGCCATCGGCAATTTTTCTCTGACGAGCTTCAATCGCATTGTTCAGCGGCGGCCAAACAAACTTCATGCAAAACAGCACGAAGACAATAAACGCGATTAATTCACCAATCAGGGTCATGTTTAAACTCATAGACCCACCCTCCTATTCGTTCAGTTGTTCGAGAAAGTTAATCGAGTCTTACAGAACGAACAACAGAACCATGGCGATACCAACACCGATCATTGCTACCGCATCGATCAGACCCGCCAAGATGAACATTTTAACTTGCAGCGAAGGCGCTAATTCTGGCTGACGTGCACACGCTTCCAGGAATTTACCACCCATGTTACCGAAACCTATTGCAGTACCGATGGCACCGAAACCGATCAATAGTGCTACAGCGATATACTTAAGACCTAACATTAGTTCCATTGTTTTCTCCGATATTTCAAAGGTTGAAGTTAAAGTTAAATTAAAAAGTTAGTACTAAACTAGTGACTCTCAGAGCTGGCCATACTCAAGTAAACAATGGTCAGCATCATGAACACGAACGCTTGCAGCACGATAACCAATATGTGGAACACCGCCCACACAAAGTGTAACGGCAGCTGCATTAAGCCAATCGCACCAATCAGGATGAAGATCAACTCACCGGCATAAAGGTTACCGAACAAACGTAACGCCAGTGAAAACGGCTTCGCGACCAGCGCAATCGTCTCGAGCAACAGGTTAAATGGAATCAGAATAATCTGTACCCAAATGTTGCTTGAATTAAATGGATGCAGCGTCAGCTCTTTAATAAAGCCAAGCATGCCTTTCATCCGGATGCCGTAGCCAATCATTAGTAGGAATACGCCGATTGCCAATGCTGCCGTCATGTTGATATCAGTAGTTGGCACCACTTTCATGTAAACATCCTGTGAGGGGACGCCGAAAACGGTTTCACCCGTCCAGCCTGCCAACGCCGGCAAAAAGTCAACTGGCACAAGGTCCATCACGTTCATCAGGAACACCCAGACGAAGATCGTCAACGCCAGTGGGGCAATGAGCTTGCTCTTACCATGGAAAGTGTCGCGCACGTTATCAGAAACGAATTCAACGATCATTTCGATAAAGCACTGAAACTTACCAGGCACGCCGGTATGTGCTTTTTTCGCTGCGCTACGGAAAATAATTAAGAACAGGATGCCTAATCCGATCGACCAGGCGAGTGTGTCAATATGCCACGTCCAGAACCCTGCTTCACTACACGCTTTATTGAAGGCAATACCATTTTCGGTATTACACATCTTGGCGTTAGTTAAGTGGTGCTGAATGTGACTTTGGAGCGTTAACTCTTCTGCAGCCATCTTAATTCCCACAATTTTAAGTTGATTTTAAAAACAAAATCGGTGCCAGCCACTGCACCAGTAACACTGTGATGTAGCCGCTACAAACCGCAACAAGCGGGAGCGAAGTCAACATCAATAATGCCACTAGCAGGACCACGGTGAGGCCAATCTTCAACGCCTCACCGGCAAAAAAATTACTGACGATCTGTTGTGCCGAGCGCGCGCCACCTTCGGCAAAAGCGCGCCAAGCGAAAAGTGCTGTTGGAATTATTACGACGACTCCGCCGCCAACAACACCCCAAAAATATTCATACGATGTCGCCAATGAAAACGTGCAGGCTAATAAAAATAGAGCTCCTGCCTGAGCTCGCAGTAACCTGACTGCAAGTTGTTTTCCGGTTTGCGTTAACGTATCACTCACAGGCTAAACACCTCGGTAAAAAGCCCGCGATAGTATAAAGATTTGAGTCCTAATTGCAAACAAATTGCAACTAATCACAAGCTGTTTACGCCTCATCGCTGAGCTGGAAATGGGTGAGAATTCCATCAAGCTCATCTAAGCTGCTGTAATTAATCACCACTTTTCCTTTACCTTTGCGGCCATGATTAATAGCTACAGCAGCGCCTAAACGTTCACTGAGACGTTGCTCAAGACGTTGAATATCAGCATCCGGCTCTTTTGGCGCAGCCGCTTTTTTTGGCTCTAAAGCGTTGCGTACTAATTTTTCAGCTTCACGGACCGTCATGGCTTTCGCAGCTATGGTGCGGGCTATTTCGCTTTGCTGTTCACCTTGTAAGGCTAATAATAATTTAGCGTGACCAAGCTCTATATCGCCGCGTTCTAATAATGTCTTTGACTCGAACTCAAGATTATTAAGCCGTAGTAAGTTAGTGACAGTGGCGCGTGATTTACCTACGGCGTCAGCCACTTCCTGGTGGGTCAATTGAAATTCATCCAACAAGCGTTGTAACGCAGTGGCTTCTTCCATTGAATTTAAATCTTCGCGTTGGATGTTTTCGATCAACGCTATGGCAACGGCTGCTTCATCGGGAACCTGTTTAATCAAACAGGGAACTTCACTAAGGCGTGCCATCTGTGCGGCGCGCCAACGCCGTTCACCGGCAATAATTTCGAACCTATCGGTATCGACCTGGCGCACCACAATCGGCTGAATAATACCTTGTGCTTTAACTGACGCGGCAAGATCTTCGAGAGCTTCTGGAGACATGTCTTTACGTGGCTGATATTTACCCGGCTGCAAAAATTCAATCGGTAATTTTTGTAATTCACCTTTGGTTAAATCTGGCGCCGGTTCAGTCTCCGGCTGCTCATGATCACGGGCATTTTTACTGGTTGTCAGTAACGCATCTAAACCGCGTCCTAGTCCTCGTTTCTTGACAGACATAAAGCGTAGGTTCCTCAGGCTTCAGCCGCTGTTTCGGCTTTTTTTTGTTGTTCTGCACGACGAATCAGCTCGCCAGCTAGAGACAGATAAGCTTTGGCACCTGTAGATGACTTGTCGTAGTACATGGCAGGTGCGCCAAAACTTGGTGCTTCCGCTAATCGCACATTGCGGGGAATCACGGTTCGATAAACTTTACTACCAAAATGCGCTTTCAGTTGCTCGGATACATCGTTAGCAAGGCGATTACGCGGGTCGTACATGGTGCGTAGAATCCCTTCAATCGCTAATTTAGGGTTCACCGCTTCTGCCAGGCGCTCAATGGTATCCATTAGCGCTGTTAAGCCTTCTAGCGCGTAATACTCACACTGCATTGGCACTAATACTGAATCAGCCGCAGCCATAGCATTCACCGTCAACATGCTCAGCGACGGCGGGCAATCGATGAAAATATAGTCGTAATTATCACGCACCGGTTGTAAAGCATTCGCTAAGCGTTGCTCACGCGCGAAGGCTTCCATTAATTTGATATCTGCGGCGGTAACATCGCCATTCGCGGCAACCAAGTGATACTTGCCATTGGTTTCAGTGACTATCACTTCTTGCGCTGGTTTTTGATCCACTAATAATTCGTAGGCAGTATTTTCAACATCGTATTTATCGATACCACTACCCATGGTCGCATTACCTTGCGGATCCAGGTCGACAAGCAAAACTTTACGCCGAGTTGCGGCCATTGACGCAGCCAAATTCACTGCGGTCGTGGTTTTACCGACCCCACCTTTTTGATTTGCAATGGCAATTATTCTACCCACGTGAAGCTAACCTCTTGTTGAGATGATAACCAAATGCCGTTCTGCATCAACGCCAGGAACCTTTAGTTCAGTCACTTCATCGACCTGATACGCCGGCGGTAAACTGTCTATTTCGGCCTGCGGATAAACCCCCTTCAACGCATAAAAGCGTCCATCGGGGCGCGGCAAGTGCTGACACCAAGTGAGCATATCACTAAGCGAGGCAAAGGCTCTACTGATGACACCATCAAATTTAGTTTCTGGTTTATAGTCTTCCACTCGACTTTGCACAGCATTTACATTGTTGATGCCAAGTTCATGGCACACCTGGCGGATAAAGCGTATCCGCTTGCCCAGGCTATCAAGCAATACAAACTCTTTATCAGGCTGCACAATGGCTAACGGTAGGCCTGGCAAGCCAGGACCGGTACCCACGTCAATAAAGCGATGACCTGAGAGGAACGGTAACACTACCAAACTATCGACAATATGGCGACTGAGCATTTGCTCTGGATCACGCACTGATGTCAAATTGTAGGCTTTATTCCATTTATTCAGCAATTCAACCAAGCGCAGCAGTTGTTGTTGTTGCGCAGTGGGAATGTCGAGCCCTGCTGCCGTTAAAAATCCATTAAGTTTCGTTCGCATGATGATCAAGCGCTTTTGCGCAGCAATCCTTGTTTTTTCAAATGCACTAGTAGCATCGATATTGCCGCCGGTGTCACACCAGAAATACGTGCTGCTTTACCGACGGTTTCAGGTTGATGTTCGTTTAATTTGGCAATCACTTCGTTGGATAAGCCCTTAATCCCGGCATAGTCAAAACCAAGCGGCAGACGGGTGTTCTCGTGTCTTAACTGCTTGGCTATTTCATCTTTTTGCCGCTCAATATAGCCGGCATATTTGGTCTGAATTTCAACTTGTTCTGCGGCTTGGCTGTCGGACAGAGCAGGTCCTAACTCAGGGATCGCCATCATAGCGTTGTAAGTAATTTCTGGACGGCGTAATAAATCCTCACCACTAACTTCTTTAGTGATCGGTGTTTTCACTAATTTGTTCACCGCATCCACAGCTGGATGATCTTTGTGGATCCAAGTACTTCGTAAACGTTGCTGCTCTTGGGCTATAGCTTCCATTTTTTCGTTAAAACGGGCCCAGCGTGCATCGTCAACTAAACCAAGTTCACGACCTTTTTCGGTGAGCCTCATATCGGCATTGTCTTCGCGCAACAACAAACGATATTCAGCGCGTGAGGTAAACATGCGATAGGGTTCTTTGGTACCCAAGGTTGATAGATCATCAATCAACACCCCCATGTAGGAGTTGTCGCGACGTGGTGCCCAACCATCTTTACCTTGTGCTTGTAACGCTGCATTTAAACCGGCAACCAGCCCTTGGGCGCCGGCTTCTTCATAACCGGTGGTGCCGTTAATTTGACCAGCAAAGAACAACCCGTGAATGTATTTGGTTTCCAGCGTTTGTTGCAAATCGCGCGGATCGAAATAGTCATATTCTATGGCATAGCCAGGGCGAGTAATATGCGCGTTTTCAAAGCCTTTGATGGAACGCACTAATTGCACCTGAACATCAAAAGGTAAACTGGTAGAAATGCCGTTTGGGTACACCTCATGGGTATTTAAACCTTCAGGCTCAACAAAAATTTGATGTGAGTTTTTGTCGGCGAAACGCATAACTTTGTCTTCGATCGATGGGCAATAGCGGGGGCCAACGCCTTCGATAACACCGGAATACATGGGTGAACGATCCAACCCGCCACGGATGACATCATGGGTCTGATCATTGGTATGGGTGATGTAACAACTGATTTGTTGCGGATGATCTTCCGCTTTACCCATGAACGAAAATAACGGTGTTGGGTTATCGCCAGGTTGTTCTTGCATGACTGAAAAATCGATGGTTTTTGCATCAATGCGCGGCGGTGTGCCAGTTTTAAGTCGGTCTACGCGTAATGGCAGTTCACGTAAGCGTTTGGCTAATGCGTTAGCTGGTGGATCGCCTGCACGTCCACCTTGATAGTTCTCTAAGCCGATATGGATCTGACCACCAAGAAATGTTCCTACGGTTAGAACTACGGTCTTAGCTGAAAACTTCAATCCCATCTGGGTCACAACACCAACAACGCGATCATTTTCAACGATCAGATCGTCACATGCTTGTTGAAATAAACTCAGATTTTTCTGATTTTCCAAAGTGCTGCGAATGGCAGCTTTGTAAAGCTCACGATCAGCTTGTGCACGGGTGGCTCGGACTGCAGGACCCTTGGATGAATTTAGCGTGCGAAATTGGATACCTGATCGATCTGCTGCATGTGCCATAGCACCGCCAAGAGCATCAATTTCTTTGACTAAATGACCTTTACCAATGCCGCCAATAGCGGGATTACATGACATTTGTCCTAGTGTTTCGATGTTATGCGTCAACAGGAGGGTTTGACAGCCTATACGCGCTGCAGCAAGGGCTGCTTCGGTACCAGCATGCCCACCACCAATGACGATAACGTCATAGTGCTGATGGTAGTTTGAGGTGTCTGACATAAACGTAGTCCTAGAAAAATGTAGCCCAACAGTTTAACCGTTTTTTGCTTGGATCTAAACGGTTAAATTTTGTGCGAGTAGGGTTTAAAGATCTTAATAGTAGTTAAAGATCTTTTCTTTTGATCTTCTTATTACTATTACTACTAGGGCGAGAAAATCTGTGGATAAGCGTTTGTAGAGCAACAGGACAAAGGATCACAACGATCTGTAAAGATGTGTTCAGAGCATGACCCTTGTTCTGATCAACCGGTGGATAACTAAGACACTTATGCACAGGGTGAGTTATACACAGACTTGTACAGTGAATATCTACAGATTTTAGGGGATCTTATACAATGATTATTCACAGCTGTCGGGTAAAAATAGTTAGCCATGTAGATGCTTTTTTCTCCGGATCGTCCACAGACATGTCAATTTCAAGACGTTCAATCAGACGTTTCGCACCGAGTTTTGTCAATTTATGATCAAAATCCCGGCCGGCAGAGCAATAGGTATCATAACAACTATCACCTACCGCAATTACGGCATAACGCAGAGGATCTAGAGGCGGGTTTTTGGCATGCAGATCAGTGGCAAAATCAAGCATGCTATCGGCGTACTCACCTGCGCCATGGCTGGCGATACAGGCAAGCCAGTAGCTTTGTTCGTCAATGGCTTCAACTAAATCTGCGTAGATCGGTTCGTAGTGTAATCTGGTGGTAAAGCCCTGTTGTTGCAACTGGTCACTAAGTTGATCAGCGAGGTATTCGGTATTGCCTGAGGTGGTGGCAACGAGAATATCAATGGTTGGTAATGTGGTTTGCATAGGTTTAGCTACCGCTATCGAAAAATGAACGAATACTTAGGCTGATGATACCACTTGATTGCGGCCGTTGCGCTTCGCTTTGAGTAGTGCATTGTCAGCACGTTGTAGTGCGCTGTTGAGTGATTCGTCGGGCCGTATCTCAACAATGCCGAAGCTGGCGTTGATTTGTATCATGTTGTTTTTGCATGGAATTGCTGGCAGATGTTGGCGCAATCGCTCTGCTGTAGCAGTAGCCTCTTTGAGGTTTTGATCGGGCAGTAAAAGTAAAAATTCATCACCGCCAAAGCGGCCAATAAAATCACATTGGCGAATGTGTGCCCGGATACTTTGAGCAGCCATAATTAGAGCCTGGTCGCCTACCAAGTGTCCGTAGTTGTCATTTATTTTCTTAAATTCATCTAAATCAAACACCATAAGAGCAATGGGAAAGTCGCTGCTGCGTCGACCCAAAAGTTGTCGTTCCGCTCGTTCCAGGAAATAAGTTCGGGTGGAGACTTGGGTCAGATTATCGGTTTTGGTTTGCTCATCAAGTTGTTTGTTTTGTTGAAGTAACGAAGGTACTGCCAGACCAAAATAAGTATTCGCGGCGATCACACAGAGTGCAAATTGATAGGTAAGCGCGTGATTGTCGACGCCAAAGGCGCCGAACCATGCGGCAATCAGCCCGCTGATCAAAGCTAGACTAAGAATCGCGCGTTCCAATGCTTCGGTGTAGACCATCCATAGCTGTGGCACACACAAAAAGAAGATGAAGTAAGGAATTTCTGGATGACCATAAGCATAATCGGCGATTAAAACTACTGCAACCAGCACGATCATCAAGGCAAGTTTGTTGCTCCACAATTGCTGCCTCAATGGTCTGCTTGAAAGTTTAACATTCAGCGGTTTTAGCCAGCTGCTGTCGAGTTGCCACAGGCGACTCAGCAGCAACATGAAAAAGGGTGTTAAAACCAGAGCGCCGGCAAGGTCGCCGATCCACCAAGATAGCCAACTATTCATTACATCGGTAAGAGTCATAGTGCCGATTAGAAAAAAAGCCACTAAGCCTAGCCAGGCGCTGAGCAATGTGGTGAGCAGAATGACGACGAGAAAAAATAGGATTCGTTGGGGAATAAGCTGAATATGCCAGTTACCCACTAAGCGACGAAAATAAAAACCACCAAGTCCGTAAGAAATCGCGTGAGCAGCACCCAAAAGCAAGCCATTTTGCGCTTGTTTTAGTAACGGTAGTGGCGAGTTAAGTTCTAAGTACATCCAAAATGCGGCGACTAAGGTAGCGGCTAAAACTGGCAAAAATGCGCGGCGGCCCATGAGAATAAAAGCGGCTAAAGATAAGCCTGCCGGTGGGTACCAAAGGCTAATGTAGGGTTGATACTCCATCAACATGGCCGCCCACCATACCAGTAACCACAGACTGATGAAGGCTAAATAGCGAAACGATGATAACGACAAGTTTCCGATGTTAAGCGAGCTCACCAGCTGTTTCCCTTTTTTGACGCTAAGCATACTGTAAAGCAAAGAATGCGATAAATGGAAATTTTTTACGACCAATGAAATGGTTAAAATATGGCTAGTTTGATACTGTCCGCGCATCCCATCTGAAACAATGAGTAAATCTATGCAACGTACAAGTTTTTGGCTTGCTTGCGCAGCCATTGCTGCGGTTAGTTTTGGCGCGAATCAGAGCGTATCCGCTTCCGCCATTAAGCAAACGAAAGGCGAATTTGAAGATAAGTTTCGGCAGTTAGACGAAGTGCTTCCGACAGCAAATGTCTATCGTAGTGCCGCGGGCGAGCCCGGTGAAAAGTATTGGCAACAACGTGCTGATTATGAAATCGATGTGCGCTTAAATGAAGAACTACGTCGTCTTGATGCATCAGAAGAAATTACCTACCACAACAACTCGCCGTATACCTTGAAGTATATTTGGATTCAGTTGGATCAGAATATTTTCCGCAACGATTCGCGTGCAGAACGCAGCGCAACCTTTGGTAGTCATCCTGAAACTGATTTAGCCGGTATCGATAAGCCTGCTCGAGTTTCTTTAGGTGAACTGCGTCGTCAGCAGTTTATGGCGGACAACGAATTAGGCTTTGCAATTGATAAGGTTGGTAATGGCGACGGCGAAGCGCTGAGTTTTACTGTGGTCGGTACCAACATGCGGGTTGATTTACCAGAGCCTCTAGCGCCAGGTGCGCAAACGACCTTGGCGATCGATTTTGGTTTTAATATCGTCGAAGAGGACGCGGTTGGCGCGCGTTCTGGTTACGAGCATTTCGCTGATGATGCGCGTGAAGGCGGCAATGATATCTTCCTTATCGCACAATGGTATCCACGGGTAGCGGCTTTCACAGATTATGAGGCCTGGACCAACAAAGAGTTTTTAGGCCGTGGTGAATTTACCCAAGAATTCGGTGATTTTGAGGTCAGCATTGACGCGCCTGCGGATCACATCGTCTCCGCTACGGGGGTTTTGCAAAATCCTGAGGAAGTGCTTACGGATAAACAGCAGCGCCGCTTGAAAGAAGCCGAAACTGCCGAACGTCCAGTCTTTGTGGTGACTGCAGAAGAGGCTCTTGAAAATGAGGAAGCTGGCACTGACGAACGCAAGGTCTGGCGTTTCGCTGCGGAGAACGTGCGCGACTTCGCCTGGGCATCGTCACGTAAGTTTATGTGGGACGCCAAAGGTTACCAACAAGGCGGCGACGTGCAACCGCTAGTAATGGCCATGTCGTTCTTCCCGAAAGAAGGTGGTGACCTGTGGAAAAAGTATTCCACTGAAGCCGTGATTCATACCATGGACATTTATAGTCGCTTCTCGTTTGATTATCCGTATCCAACCGCGCAATCAGTAAATGGCCCAGTTGGCGGTATGGAATATCCGATGATTACGTTCAACGGACCACGCACTGAATTGCAAGACGATGGTACGCGTACGTATTCGCTTGCCGAAAAACGCTTTTTGATTGGTGTAGTTATTCACGAAGTTGGCCATATCTATTTCCCTATGATTGTGAATTCTGACGAACGCCAATGGACATGGATGGATGAAGGTTTGAACAGTTTCCTCGATGGCGTTGCCGGGCGTGAATGGGATCCATCGGTTCCTTGGGGTGTAGAGCCGCGCAGCATCGTGGATTACATGAAATCTTCGGTGCAAGTACCGATCATGACGCAGTCAGATAGCGTTTTACGTTTAGGTCCGAATGCTTATACCAAGCCTGCTGCGGCATTGAATATTTTGCGTGAAGTCATTCTCGGCCGCGATTTGTTTGATTTTGCCTTTCGTGAATACGCGCAGCGCTGGATGTTTAAGCGTCCTACGCCAGCAGATTTCTTCCGGACCATGGAAGAAGCTTCAGGCGTGGATCTTGACTGGTTCTGGCGTGGTTGGTTTTACAGCACCGATCATGTCGACATCAGCATCGATCGTGTATTTAAGTTGCAACTAGATACGCAGGATCCTGATATTGATTGGCAGCGTCGTCGTCAGGAACAAGCGGACAAGCCGGTGTCATTCTTTGTCCAACGTAACGAAGCTGCGGGCAGCAAAACCTGGGTCGAGCTAAATTCCGACGTTACCGATTTTTACGACCAAAACGATCGTTTCACGGTCACTAACAAGCAACGTAATGCGTACCAGAAATTCCTCGACAAGCTAGAGCCGTGGGAACGCCGGGTGTTTGACCGCGCGATTGCGGAAGATCAGAACTATTATGTTCTCGACTTCTCTAATGTTGGTGGTTTGGTGATGCCGATCTTGTTGCAAATGACCTATGCTGACGGTTCGACCGAGGATTATCGTATTCCTGCCGAGGTTTGGCGGCGTGACGCGAAAAATGTCAGTAAACTGATTGTTACTGATAAAGAGGTGGCGAGTTTTGCAGTGGATCCAAACTGGGAAACTGCAGATGTTGATATCGCTAACAATTACTATCCACGTCAGATTATTCAATCGCGCATTGAAGCCTATAAGTCAAAGCGTGATAAGGACCACATCAGTCGCGATCTGATGCAAGAAGCGAAAACTAAGCTTAAAGACGAGAGCGACGAAAACAACGATGATGAAAATTAAAACCTTAGTCGTTGGTTTGTTGGCTTGTTTAGTGGTGGGTAGCTTAGCTGCTCACCAACTTAAATCTGCAGTGACAACTATTCTGTTTAATGAGCGAACCGGCAATATTGAAGTTATGCATCGCTTTAATTTGCATGATGCAGAACATGCGGTTGGCGAGTTATTTAATAAAGACCAGGCGGATATTCATACCGATGAAGCAACTCGAGCGCTATTCGCAGTGTATGTGTTGGAACGGTTTTCACTCAACACTAGCACTGGCGAAGCTCTACCGTTAACCAGTGTAGGTTATCAAGTTGATGGTCGGGATTTTTGGGTCTATCAAGAAACAGCCATTCCAGCAAAAATCGACGGTTTAGAAGTACGTCAGGGTGCTCTGCAAGAAGTGTGGTCAGAGCAACAAAATCTAGTTAATATCGAAGGCAAAGGCGAAATTACAAGTCTACAATTTAATGCAAACGACGACGGACTAACCGTTCAGTTCGACTGATGTTGCCGCTGGAGGCGTTATGCTTAGAATTATTTTTGCTTTTGTAATCGCAATGATTGCTGCAGCCATAGTGGGCAGTATTATTCAGACGCAATTTAATCTAGCCGCCTTGGCAGAGCTTTCGGTTCCAGTTTCCTCTGATACAAGAATTTCTACGATAATTCACGATATTATCAGATTTTCGCCGATGTTCGCTGTAGTTATCGCTGCGGTGATGGTGCTTGCCTTGCCGATTGCTTATGCCCTTGCGCGGTGGCAACAGCATGCTGAGCGCTGGTGGTTTACCTTTGGCGGTTTTATCGGCTTATTAGTTGGTTTTTGGGTAGTAAATAATCTCGCGCCGATGCCGACCTTAATAGCGGCTACACGTACCTGGCCTGGTTTACTGAGCATGGCGCTGACAGGCGCTTTTGCTGGCTGGTTGTTTGACCGATTGTGGCGACCAACGCCACAAGAGCTTGCGGAGCCGGTTTTATGATTAACCTAATGACGGTGCTGCTTACTTGTATCGCTGCCTGCGCGGCTGTCGTTGCGTCGACGGCGAATGCGCAGAGCAGGGATGATCTCGAAATCATGGTGATAGCAAGAGATCTGAATCATCCGTGGTCTTTGGTCGAGCTGCCAGAACAGCCGCTTAGTTTTTTAGTAACAGAGCGTAGCGGTGGATTTAAGTTAATTTCCAAGCTGGGCTTTATCGATGAGATTCCGCTCGAGTTACCGGGGTTGTTCGTTTCTGGGCAAAGTGGCTTGTTTGCGGTAAGTCTGGCGCCTGACTTCACCACCTCACGGGAGCTGTTTTTTAGTTATGCATGCGGCGTTGCAAGCGCTAATACAACCTGTGTCGCTCGCGGGCAGTTGAGTCAGAGTAGGCCATTAGAAATTAGCGGAGTTACTCAAATTTTTGTTGCTCAGTCATTACGCGAGGGCGCTGCACATTACGGCGGGCGCATGGCTTGGTTAGCCGATGGTACCTTGTTGCTTACCTTAGGTGACGGTTTCGACTACCGCGAGCAAGCGCAAAACCTCGATAATCACTTCGGCAAAATCGTACGCATGACGCGCGACGGTGAAGCCGCTGCAGATAACCCCTTTCCGGACAAAGCTGACGGTTATATTTATAGCTATGGTCATCGTAATAGTCAGGGCTTAGTGTACGATGCCGATACTGAAACCCTCTGGCAACATGAGCACGGCCCACGTGGTGGCGACGAGCTAAATCGCATACATGCCGGGAAAAATTACGGCTGGCCAATAACCAGTTATGGCATTGATTACACAGGCGCTATGGTGACGCCTTATCGAGAGCTACCTGGTGTCACTATGCCAGAGTACCAATGGACACCGTCGTTGGCGCCGGCAGATATGGCCCTTTATCAGGGTAGAGAATTTCCTGAGTGGCAAGGAGCGCTGTTAGTCACGCACCTTGCTGGCAAACGTATGCAGGTGCTAATGCCCAGTGAAAATGGGTGGCAAGTGAAGCACGAAGTAATCTTGGCCGAACAACAGCGTCTGCGCGCAGTGACCGTTGCGAGCGACGGAGCTATTTATTTTCTGACAGATGATCCGCAGGGTGAATTATTGCGTTTAACTGCCAGTGGAAATTCCATACCTAATTTCTTTCGGGGAGAGTCTGAGTCATGAGTCGAGTTTTTCAAGGCGCGGTGTATTTAGTTTGTGTGGGGTTGTTCGTCCTTGATGCTTTCACTCAGCTGGGCTTTGCGCACGGATTTTTGTATTTGCCATTGGTAATGTTAGCGCTTGTCAGTGGGAATAAGAGCTTTGCGAAAATCACGACTTTATTAACTTGTTTGTTTGTTGTCGCAGGATATTTTGTTTCCCCCCCTGCGCCAGAGGGGTTTGGTGCGTGGTTTGTTATCGCCAATCGTGTTGGCGCTGTGGTCGCGATTGCATTGTTGTATGCAATTTATGGTTATTTCAATACGAAATTGAAAAAAAGCCGCGATTTCGCATCTATGAGCGAGAGTTTGCCGATACAAATTTGGACCGCAACGCCCGCCGGCGAAGTGAATTATGTAGGAGATAAACTTGCTGAGTTTACCGGCAAGAAAAAATCAGAAATTCTCGTGGATTGGTTAGCAATTTTACACCCTGATGATCGAGAGCACACGGTCGCGATATGGACTGAGGCCATTACTTCGAGCAACAAGTATGAAGTTGAATTCCGCTTACGACGACAGGATGGAACATTTATTTGGCACCTAACGGAAGCAGTACCTGAGCGAGACGCTAAGGGCAACATTACTCGTTGGATTGGGTCATCAATTGATATCAACCACCTAAAGGATGTCAAAAAGGAAGTCCGGGTTGCTTTAGAGCGTTTCGATTTAATGTCGAAAGCCACTAATGATGCGATCTGGGACTGGGACTTTGGAAGTGGTCGTGTGTTTTGGAATGAGAGTTTTGAGGAAATGTTTGGTTATGACCGTAATAACCTGGAACCTGGTCCGGAATCGTGGTCAAACCGTATCCATCCAGATGACTTAGAGTCTGTTCTTGACAGTATTCATAAAGCGATTGAAGGTGATGCGTCGCGCTGGCAAATGGAATATCGGTTTATGCACGCCAAAGGCAAACCCCTACAGGTAATGGATCGCGGGTTTATTGCGCGTGATACGCACGGAAAGGCGACTCGCATGGTGGGAAGTATGATGAATCTGACCGAGCGAAAACAACTTGAAGAGCGATTACGGCAGTCCCAAAAACTTGAATCCGTTGGTCAACTCACTGGTGGAGTTGCACATGATTTTAATAATTTGCTTACAGTCATTCTCGGTAATGCCGAACTGCTCGAATTGCGGTTAGCCGACAATACTGAATTATGCAAGCTCGCGGCAATGACCGTATCAGCAGCAGAACGTGGCGCTGAGCTTACTAATAGGTTATTAGCGTTTGCTCGCCGCCAACCTCTCGAACCCAAGCCCTTATTAGTCACGACCTTGTTGAATGAAATAGAGGACTTATTGCGCCGTACCTTGATTGAGTCAGTAGATTTACAGGTGGTACATGCACCAGATTTAGCTTTTTGCGAGGTCGATCCTAATCAGCTGGAAGCATCTTTATTAAACCTATGTATAAATGCCCGTGATGCGATGCCGAATGGGGGCAGTATTGTTATAGAGACAAAGAATGTGTGCCTTGATGACAAATACAGCTCTGAGAATGAAGATGTCAAACCAGGCAATTACATTATGGTTTCTGTTTCGGACACGGGATTTGGAATGGATGATGAGGTGATTTCACGCGCTTTCGAACCATTTTTCACCACAAAAGAAATGGGAGAGGGTAGCGGTTTGGGCTTGAGTATGATTTATGGGTTCGTTAAGCAATCTGGCGGTCATGCGAAGATTTATTCCGAGCGAGGTGAAGGCACTTCAGTTAAACTTTATTTCCCAACAAGTGCAGAGAGTTCTGAAGTTTTAGATAAGGCCGAGCCAATAGAGGTAGCCAGTAGTTCTGGAACAGAACGTATATTGGTGGTCGAAGATGATGATCTGGTTCGGGAAAATTTAGTTCGGCAACTTGAGAGTTTGGGCTATCAAGTGTGTCAAGCTACGGACGGCAGCTCGGCTCTTAAATGGTTTACTCAAGGCGACAAGTTCGATCTTTTGTTTACCGATGTGATCATGCCTGGTGGCATGAATGGCCCAGAGCTGGCGAAACGTGCGCAGCAAATTGATTCGAAGTTGAAAGTTTTATTTACTTCCGGATACACCGAAAACGCGATTGTTCATCATGGACGTTTGGATGACGGTGTGCACTTGCTGAGTAAGCCTTATCGAATTCGTGAAATGGCTGAGAAAGTTCGGGATGCGCTTAGGTAATGCTAAAATTTATGTAAAACAACCTCGCACTTTACCGGCGCTGTGCTATTTTTAAAGACCTAGAACGCAACAGCGTTCATCTCAGTTATCGAGGTTACATCATGAATAAATGGATCCCATTAGTTGCTGCCACAGCAGTTGTGCTGGCAGGTTGTCAGACGCCTATGTCAAACACCCAAAAAGGGGCGGCGATTGGCGCTGTTGCTGGTGCCGTCATAGGTAAAGGAACCGGCGATCATGATAAGAGCCGTTATGTTTGGGGTGCCGCAGTTGGCGCGCTCGCAGGTGGTGCTATAGGCGCATACATGGACAAGCAAGAACGGGAATTTCGTGAAGAGCTCTCGGGAAGCGGCGTAGAAGTTATTCGTGACGGCGACACCATTCGTTTGCAGCTGCCGAGTAATATTACTTTTGGTACCGATAGTACCGCGATCGCAAGTAATTTTGATCCAGTGTTGAATGATGTCGCGCGGGTTTTGCAAAAGTACGAAAAAACCACCATGGTGGTTGAAGGGCATACCGACAGCACGGGTTCAGCTGAATACAATCAACGCTTATCGGAGAACCGTGCCTTGGCCATCCACAAGCACTTAAACCGTAATGGTGTAGATGGGCGTCGTATTACAACGATTGGATTCGGCGAAGCGCAGCCGGTAGCAACGAATGAAACCCAAAGTGGTCGTCAGTTAAACCGACGGGTTGAACTGCGTATTGTTCCTAACCGCGAGCAATAACAACCAGCAGGCGAATTGGAGAACTTCAAAAGCGAGCTGCGGCTCGTTTTTTTATACAGGCGGCGTCGATTGCTGTTTATTTAGTTCTTGTTGCACCCGCAAGAGCCAGCGCGCGGCGGTCAATTTCGCATTAAAATCAAGCTTGTCGGCCAGTTTATAGAGCTTGAATAGCCGATGATAAAAGCGCGCGCGGTAGCGTTCCAACTGCTGTTTAGTAAGACTTCGTTGTTCAATATCCTGTAATTCACGTTCCAGAGCCTGCAACAAATGCCGTTGTCGACTGCGGAGATTGGTGGGAAATACCAGTTTGTAGCTTGCCATAGCTAGCAGAGGCGCAGCCGTCACTGCCAGCGCTATGCTAATCGATTGCACCGCGTCAAAGTGATAGTGCAGGTTGGGTTGCATCAACAGTAAAAAGACTAAGATAAAGTCCATCGAGCCCGGCGAGGTGCGATTGTGCGCCATCGGGATACCTGCCAGTAACACAATCGGTACTAAGCACAAAAGCATAGTAAGAATACTGTCGGTATGCGGCCATAAAAAGGCTTGTATCAAGAGCGCGAGCATGGCACCCGCGGCTTGGCCAATAAACACGAAATACATGGTTTTAGCTGGATTTTCGGCGGTGGAGAATAGGGTTAACATCACTGACGCACCGAGTAACAGAAAGGCTAATGGTGCCCATCCTGTAACGCCCCAGAGAATGCTGATTAAAGCCATCACGGCGAAGGTCCGCAAAGCGGACTCTTTGGCACCGCGCCAGTCGCGGTGAAGTAACACCGACGGTGTACGGACCGATTGTGCGGCGGCGCCACTGCCACGAAAGGCGAGGCGCTCGGTGGCAGCGTGTTCAAATTCAAAAAAGGCTTCTGCGATAGGCGTTTTGGCGACGAGCGGGTGTAATGCAATCACCGTCGCCCGCATCCGTTTAGGATCGTTATCGATAATCGCCTGGGCACAGGTCTGCAAGGCCTCACTTAATTCCGGATGGGGCGCTAACTTAACACCATTGAAATGCAGCGTTTCAAGCTGCGCAAAAACTCCCAGTTGTGCATTGAGCAGCCGGCGGAGCAGTTTTGCTGACAGGTGCGCAGAAGGAGAACCTGTGCCGTGCTCAATAAGCTGGGTTTCTAAATGAGCGAGCTGGGTGATGTGATCATGAACCGGCAATTTCTCGATACTACCTTGATCGAAAGCCTTCGCCAGCAACTGCAAGTTAGCAGACGTTTGTCTGCGCACTTTATTAACTAAGGTTTGCTCTGCTCGTTTATAAGTAAACAACCAGCCAATGACCAGTGCTGTGAGAATGCCCAGCATCACCGTAATAAACCGGTCGACGCCGATATGTAATAAGGCATCTGAGGAGCGCGTTAACAGTACCACCATTGACGCTGAGTAGCCTGCTAACACCGCACCGTAGGATAACAGGCCATGCAGCAGGGTTGAGGCATAAACGCAGGCGACCACCCATACCGTCAGCATTAACCCCGCAAGCATGGTGACATCCTGGGTCAGGATGACGATAAGAATGCCGACGCTGGTACCGATGATGGTACCCAGCGCGCGAAAACCGGCTTTTTCGAGGAGCAAGCCGCGGGTAGGTTGGGATACCGACCAAACGGTCATGGCGGCCCATTGCGGATGTTCTAGACCTATGGCCCAAGCAAGAAAGAGAGCGAGACAGGCAGCGCTGCCGGTTCGAATGCCGAACCGGAAACGTGTGTAATCAAAACCAAACTGCGCGAACTTAGTTGTTGTTGCGGTCATCCACCAATAACGCGACTGCGCCGTCTCCTGTAACATTACATGCGGTGCCAAAACTATCTTGCGCACTATACAGCGCGATCATCAAAGCGACCGCTGTCTCACCAAAGCCCAGCATTGAGCCTAACAGACCCACCGCTGACATCACAGCGCCGAATTGTTACTTTACTAATACTGGTACTTCAGCACCGACACCAGATGACGTTGTTTGTGACCCAGTGTTCAGCACCTTTATCATCGCGAATCCCATCTCCGAAGAAGCGTTCAAGTATCGCGTGAACTATCCGTGTAGCGGCTCGTTCTGCAACCGTTCTACGCCAGTTATCACTGCATTGACGATAAACCACCACGAGCTCGCGGATCTTCAACTGTTTTATCAGACCGACCAGGGAGATGATGCGCGCGGCACCAGCAGTAACGGATATTACTAACAATGACATTTCCGTGGGGTTAAGTGCTGACGAACAAAAATCAAGTTCAGACCCGAACAGTGGCGGAGAGGACTGTAGTGTAAGCCCGGTACGTTATTTTACCAGTGCAAGTTATCGAGCAGAGCTGGAAGATATGATGGCTGACGTTCTTGCGAACGCTGCAGGGTCTCAATCTTTCCAATTTCTCACGAGAGGTACAGATTTGACTGGTTTCTCTGTGGGATTGGAAAATATCTCAATCAGCTTTCAGCACAATTAGAACAACCTCCATCACATGGGCACATTTAACGGTGATCCATCACAAGACAGATTGGCCTTTCGGGTAAATTATATAGGAGACGTGACCGCGCACCAGGGCTCGAACTGAGACGAGCTCAACGCTGGAGAACGGAAGCGTTCAATGCATCGTGTCGACAGTGGTGCATTGGGATGTCTGTGAAGGGCAACCTTAAACTACAGGTCTATCGCTGCGAATTACTTGCCGATACAAAACGAACTAAAAATTTTGCCAAGCAGATCATCGGAGGTGAATTCACCGGTGATTTCATTCAGATGTTGCTGTGCTAACCGCAGCTCTTCGGCGAGAATTTCGCCAGCGATATGTTGTTCTAGCGCGTCTTGACCGGTAAGTAAGTGCTCACGTGCTTTGGTCAGCGCATCGAGGTGACGGCGTCGTGCCATGAAGCTGCCTTCACTGGTGGCCTGGTAGCCAACGCAGTGTTTCAGATGTTCGCGTAGCAGCTCCACGCCGTGGCCTGTTTTCGCTGACAGGTGTAGCACAGGAACGCCACTAATATCTTCCAATTCTACCGGCTCGGCATTTAAATCAACTTTGTTGCGTATCACCGTGTAGGGCAATTCGGCAGGCAACTGCTCGAAGAACTCCGGCCAGATATCGGCGGGATGCACAGCGTTGGTTTCAGTGGCGTCGACCATGAAAAGGACACGGTCGGCACCGCGGATTTCATCCCAGGCGCGTTGAATACCAATTTTCTCGACTTCGTCAGGGCTTTCACGTAACCCTGCCGTGTCGATGATGTGCAACGGCATACCGTCAATCTGAATGTGTTCACGTAAGACGTCGCGGGTGGTGCCAGCGATAGCGGTGACGATAGCGGACTCACGGCCGGCTAAAGCGTTAAGCAAACTGGATTTACCCGCATTCGGGCGCCCAGCAATAACCACCTTCATCCCTTCACGAAGCAATGAGCCTTGCTTGGCTTGCACCATGACCTGCTGCATGTGATCAAGAATCGCCTCAAGGTCGGCCGTGACTTTGCCGTCGCTCAGAAAGTCGATTTCCTCTTCCGGGAAGTCGATAGCGGCTTCGACATACATGCGTAACTGAATAACTGCATCGACCAGCTGATCAATCTCATGCGAGAAGCCACCCTGCAAGCTCTGTAAGGCGGCTTTGGCAGCTTGCTCTGAGGTGGTGTCGATTAGGTCGGCGATGGCTTCTGCCTGGGTTAAATCAAGCTTATCGTTAAGAAAAGCGCGTTCGCTGAATTCACCGGGCCGTGCTGGGCGCACACCAGGCAAATCGAGAACCGCTTTAACGATCATGTCGATAAGAACAGGGCCACCGTGGCCTTGCAGTTCGAGGACGTCTTCACCGGTGAACGAGTTGGGGCCTGCGAAAAACAAGGCAATCCCCTCATCGAGAAGATGGCCTTGGGTATCTTTAAAGGGTAGGTATTCAGCTTTACGAGGGGGAGGACAGTGGCCAAGCATTGCCTCAGCAATAGCTTTGGTTGCCGGACCACTGACACGAACGATACCAACCCCACCACTGCCGGGCGGGGTAGCCTGAGCGACGATGGTATCGTTACTTAGCTCGAAGCTCATTTTTTCTTACGCCGCTCCATCATACCTTTCTTTTCCAGCCCGCGGTAAATCCACTGCATCTGCGCGACAGTGATCAAGTTGTTACTCAACCAGTACAACACCAGGCCTGATGGGAACCACAGGAAGAACACGGTAAAGATAACCGGCATGTACTGCATTAGTTTCTGTTGCATCGGGTCAGTGCCTGGCGTAGGTTGCAGACGCTGCATGTACCACATGGATGCACCCATTAGTAATGGCAGAATGTAATAGGGGTCTTTCGCCGATAAATCTTCAATCCACAGGAATAGTGGCGCGTGACGCAGTTCTACACTTTCCAACAGTACCCAGTATAAGGATAGGAAGATTGGAAGTTGCAGCAGCATTGGTAGACAGCCACCAAGCGGATTAACTTTTTCTTCTTTGTAGAGCTTCATCATTGCTTGCGACATTTTCTGACGGTCATCGCCATGACGCTCACGCAACGCTTTCATTTTCGGCTGGATCATCCGCATTTTTGCCATCGACACATATTGTGCTTTGGTGAGCGGGTAGAGCAGTGCTTTAATGATTACGGTAACGGCAATGATCGATAAGCCCCAGTTAATCAGGAAGCTTTGTAAGAATTGCAATAACTTAAAGATCGGCTGTGCCAGCCACCACAAGAAACCATAATCAACGGTCAGGTCGAGGTTCTCGGCAACGGCAGCCATGGCATCCTGGTCTTTCGGGCCGACAAACAGAGTCGCACGAATTTCAGCTTGGCTATTAGGAGCGATGGTGGCGGTCGGATAAATCACCCGCATCAGTGCTTGATTGCCGCTCAACACACTTGAAGAAAGTTGTTTTGTGCCTTCGCTGCGTGGAATCCAGGCACTAACAAAATAGTGCTCTAACATGCCAACCCAACCGTCTTCAGTGGCAATGCTCAAGGGTTTGTCGCGCATATCGTCGAACGAGTATTTCTCGTAACGGTCTTCATCCCATGAGTAAGCGCCACCCTTATAGGTAGGCATCATCATGCTACCGCCAGCGTCAGTAATGAGCTGTTTTAGCTGCGCGTAAAATTGAACTTCTTTATGTTGGCTGCCGGCGTTCTCGATGGTGTAAAGAACATCAATTGCGTACGAACCTTTGGTGAAGACAAAGGTTTTAGTGATTTTCGAACCGTCATCCAGGGTATAGGTCAAAGGTACGCGTAGGGAGTCGCCAGACATGGTGTAACTGTCACGTTCCACGTAGAACACCGGACGACCTGCGGCTGAATCAGTGCCATTTCTGCCTACTAAACCTGATTGCGCGATATAAAGCTGAGTAGGATCGGAATGGAGAAGCTCGAAACGGGCTTCAGAATCTTGGGTGCGAGCAAATTCTCGTAATTGGGCATTGACGACATCACCGCCGCGAAGCGCAATTTTAACGTCCAAAACGTCTGTTGTGACGCTGACGCGGGCACCTTGAGCTGCCATAGCTGGGCTCGGTGTCTCGCCGGGTGCCGCCGTAGCTGGCACACTGCCGTCGGCACGCAATTCCGGGTTGGCAGCGGGAACACCGCTGTCGCTCGAAGTCTGCGTGGTTGGTGTTGGTGCCTGCGCTGCTTTCTGGGTCCCTGGCGCTGTATCAACGAGCCAGTTCTGATAGAGAAAAAAGCTCACTACCAAAAAAGCAATAAACAATATGGAACGTGGCGAATTCATAAGTCCTTCGTCTCTTTTGTACTTTCGTTCGTTAATTCCGATGCTTTTGCGTCTGGCACCGGGTCGAAGCCGCCCGGATGACCGGGATGACATTTACTAATGCGTTTACTGGCAAGCCAGAAGCCCCGCATCATACCATGCTTTTGTATCGCTTCGATGGCGTATTGCGAGCAAGTAGGTTGGAACCTACAGCGCGGACCGATGAGTGGGCTTATGAACCACTGGTAGAGTCGGATGCAGCCGATAGGTATTGCACGCACCGCTTGCTTAATGTTCGCCATAAATAATCGAGCCGTTGTTGCAAAGCATCAGTTTCAAGATCGACGATACCGCTTTTCGCTATGACGATAATGTCGAATGCCGGTATTTTATGCTGTTTTAGCCTAAAATTCTCGCGAATCTTGCGTTTTATTCGATTTCGATCAACAGCGCGTTTCGCACGTTTTTTCGAAATAGTGACGCCTATGCGTGGATGATCAAGCTGATTGGGTGTTGCGAGCATGGTGAGCTCAGCCGTAACGGCCTTCACCGGGGGGGCATTAAAGACTTGCTGAAATTGAGCGGGAGTTAACAGACGTAACTCCCGGCCATAGGAATACTGCTTCAATTACGCAGACAGGACTTTGCGGCCCTTGGCACGACGACGAGCCAGAACCTGGCGGCCGTTTTTAGTTGCCATACGAGCACGGAAACCGTGACTACGTTTGCGCTTTAATACGCTTGGTTGAAATGTTCTTTTCATGACGTTACTTCCGTAATCGAGTGACCAAAAATTTAGAGCGCGAATTCTAACGAGAAAAAGGATCAAAGTCAACGTTAAAAGCTATCCACAAACTGAGAAAAAGAATGATTCTTATTGTGGATAACCGTCATGCTGTTGGTCGCATTATTTACCTTTCAGGCTAGCGATTCTAGAGCGACTTCAGTACAATCGAAGGATTCTAATTATACAATATTTCACGGTCGATTTTCGCGTCTTTGGTGACAAAGTGGTGTAAGAGTGGGCATCAGCGAGGATCGTCGTTGCTATAAAAAATGCAGGGAGTCGAGTGTGAATAAATCGCTGTGGGATCAATGTACCGAACGCCTACAAAGCGAGCTGTCGACGCAACATTTCAATACGTGGATTCGTCCTCTTCAAGCTGATCAAGCGGATCAAACGCTGACGTTGTACGCGCCGAATATGTATGTGGTCGATTGGGTGAAAGACAAGTACTTGAACCTGATTAACGATTACTTAGGTGAAGCGGCGAAAGAAAAGGGTAGCGAGATGCCAAGCGTATCTTTTGCTGTAGGCGGTATCGAGGGTAAGCCAAAAGATAATGCGCGCCCAACCCAGCGTGCCGAGCCCCGGCGAGCGGCGGAGCGTCCAACCCGGCGGCAGAATCCTTGGGATGACGATGGCCCCGCACCGGCGTTTGAATGCAACATTCACCCAGAATACACCTTTGATAACTTTGTCGAGGGCAAGTCGAACCAATTAGCTCGTGCTGCTGCAGCACAGGTAGCTGAAAATCCTGGTGGAGTTTATAACCCACTATTCGTTTATGGTGGTACAGGTTTGGGTAAAACCCACTTGTTACACGCTGTAGGCAATGCAATCATGGCGAATAAGAAAGGTGCGAAGGTTTTCTACATGCGCGCTGAGCGTTTCGTTCAGGACATGGTTAACGCATTGAGAAATAACTCAATTAACGAATTTAAGCGTTACTATCGCTCGGTTGATGCCTTGCTTATTGACGACATTCATTTCTTTGCGGACAAAAAAGGCTCGCAAGAAGAGTTCTTTCATACCTTCAATGCCTTACTTGAAGGTAATCAACAGATTATAATGACTAGTGACTTGTATCCGAAAGAGATCGAAGGGGTCGAGGATCGCTTGCGATCACGCTTTGGTTGGGGATTAACCATAGCCATCGAGCCGCCGGAACTTGAGACCCGGGTTGCGATTTTGATTCGCAAGGCACAAGAACGCAGAATTACATTACCGCACGAAGTGGCTTTCTTTATTGCCAAACGTTTGCGCTCAAACGTACGCGAACTTGAAGGAGCGCTTAATCGCTTGGCGGCCAACGTTAATCTCACTGGTCGACAAATTACGATCGATTTTGTGCGTGAAGCATTGCGTGATCTAATTGCTGCCCAAGAAAAATTGGTGACAATAGAAAACATTCAGAAAACTGTCGCCGAATATTACAACATTAAGGTGGCCGATTTGTTATCAAAACGTCGCAGCCGTTCTGTTGCACGGCCACGGCAATTGGCGATGGCGTTGGCAAAAGAGCTGACTAACCATAGCCTTCCTGAAATTGGTGATGCCTTCGGCGGGCGTGACCACACTACGGTTTTACATGCGTGTCGTAAAATTAAAGAATTAAAAGACGCACAGCATGATATAAAAGAAGACTATAGAAACTTAATCCGCACGTTATCAGCCTAAGAACATAGGTGGTAGTTAAGGCCGGTGCTGCAAGGACTCGAATACAGGGGAACAACGGGATGAAATTTACCATCAATCGCGATGCGTTTTTAAAGCCGCTTCAAGTGGTCAGTGGTGCTGTTGAGCGCCGTCACACGATTCCAATTTTATCTAATGTCTTAATTCAGGTCGCGCCGGATCATGTTCGTCTTACCGGTACCGACCTGGAAGTTGAGCTGGTATCCCTTTGCACTATAGAGGGCGGCGAGGAAGGTGAGCTTACAGTACCGGCTAAGAAACTGGTCGATATCGTGCGTAGTCTGCCCGATGGCGCGCAGGTCGAAGTTAGTGCCAGTGGTGAAAAAGCCACGATTCGTTCGGGCCGGAGTAAGTTTACCCTGGCAACACTGCCAGCTGAAGACTTCCCAAATATTGACGACTGGGACAGTGATATTCAGTTGGTTACCTCCCAAGGTGTATTGCGCGAGCTGATGGAGCGCACTCATTTCTCAATGGCGAACCAAGATGTTCGCTATTATCTCAACGGCATGTTGTTTGAAACCGATACCAATACTTTGCGTACGGTAGCGACCGACGGTCACCGGCTGGCGATGAGCTCGGTAGAGATTCCGCAGCCGAATTTAGCCGGTCGCCAAGTTATTGTGCCGCGCAAAGGTATTACTGAATTAATGCGGTTGCTTGATGACGCTGACAATGAAGTAAAGGTTGCCATTGGCGCGAACCACATTCGCGTCGAAACTAACGGCATGTCGTTTACCAGTAAATTAGTGGATGGCCGCTTCCCAGACTACCGCCGGGTACTTCCACAAGGCGGTGACAAATTTGTAATAGCAGAGCGTGATGTGTTGAAGCAGGCATGTTCTCGTGCAGCAATCCTATCGAATGAAAAATATCGTGGCGTCCGCGTTACGCTAAGCAATGGCGAAATGTGCTTGACGGCGAACAACCCGGAGCAAGAAACCGCAGAAGAGGTTATAGAGGTCGATTATCAAGGTGATAGCTTAGAGATTGGATTTAATGTCAGCTACTTAATTGACGTTCTCAATACCATTGATGGCGATAAGATAAAGATGACCTTATCCGGTCCCGATGCTAGCGGTCTCATCGAAGATAACGAAGATGACTCGTCGTTGTATGTTGTTATGCCAATGCGGCTTTAGTTGGTGTGCGCTGTAGCTAGTTATGCATATTGACGCGCTAACGTTAACGGATTTTCGTAATTTCAAAGAAGCAAAGCTGTCGCCGGAGCGTCAAATCAATCTGATTATCGGCGACAATGGTAGTGGTAAAACAAGCCTGTTGGAATCAATCTACTGTTTGGGCTCTGGTCGTTCATTTCGACCAGGGACCCATAAGCAAATTATCCGTCACGAAACTTCTAGCTTTACAATATTTGCCCGTGGTGCTGGTGAGCGTGGCGATAAACATACATTGGGTTTTCAACGCGATCGCGAGGGTTTGGTAAAGATACGAGTAGACGGCGATCTTGTCCGCCGATTCGGGCAAATGGCAAAATTAGTTCCGGTGCAATTAATGACACCTGAGACAGTAGAGCTAGTTTTAGGTGGTCCAAAGCTACGGCGGCAGTTTCTCGATTGGGGAGTGTTCCACGTGGAACATCGCTATATCGATGCGATTACAGGATTCAACCATGTCCTTAAGCAACGTAATAGTTTACTAAAGCAGCGCGTAAAGAGTTCCGAGAGCACGTACTGGGAAGCTAAATTTGCGGAACTCGGTGAACAGGTTACGAAGGAGAGGAAAACCTACTGGGAGGGTTTTGAGCCTGTCTTACAGGAACGACTCAAGCACTTTCTGCCTCAGTACCAGTTTAAGATTCAATTAAAACAAGGCTGGGATGCTGAGCTGAGTCTTCGTGAAGCAATGGCGAGAAACAAATCCGCCGAAGAGCGTTACGGGCATGCTATTGTAGGGCCTCATAAAGCTGAATTGAAAATGACAGCAAACGGGGAGGATGTGAAGACAATTCTGTCCAGGGGCCAATTAAAACTCTTTGTTGCGGCAATAAAAGTAGTGCAAGGCGAGTACCTCTTTGCGCAAACAGGAGTACAATGTATTTATCTGGTGGACGATATTACCGCAGAGCTCGATGCTGATAGTCAGCAAAAGTTCTGTGAGGCGCTCATTGCCACTAAAGCACAGTTATTCGTTTCAGCGATCAATAAGGGCGAGTTGCCTGATATAATTACAAGCGCTGATACCAAAATGTTCCACGTGGAACATGGAACCGTCAAGGAACTATAGAGAAACTCGTTATGGCAGAAAACAATTACGATTCGACCAGTATTAAAGTCCTCAAAGGATTGGATGCCGTTCGTAAACGCCCCGGAATGTACATCGGTGACACCGATGACGGTACGGGTTTGCACCACATGGTGTTTGAAGTCGTCGATAACTCGATTGACGAAGCTCTCGCGGGACATTGTAAGGATATTGTCGTCACGATTCACTCCGACGGCTCTGTCTCGGTTAAAGATGATGGCCGTGGTATTCCGGTAGATATGCACGAAGAGGAGGGCGTATCAGCTGCACAGGTCATCATGACCGTATTACATGCTGGCGGTAAATTTGACGATAACTCATATAAGGTCTCTGGCGGTTTGCACGGTGTAGGTATCTCCGTGGTCAACGCATTGTCAGACACTTTGCAGCTGACGATTCGTCGCTCAGGCCATGTATACGAGCAATTTTATAAAATGGGTGATCCTGTTGAGCCGCTCAAGCAGATTGGCGATACGGAAAAAACGGGTACTGAATTACGTTTCTGGCCAAGCTCCAAGGTGTTTGCGGATGTTGAGTTCCATTATGACATCCTTGCCAAACGTTTGCGTGAACTATCGTTTTTGAACTCAGGTGTATCCATCATTTTGCGTGATGAGCGCAGTGATCGCCATGACCATTTCAAATATGAAGGTGGTATATCGGCCTTTGTTAGGTATCTGAATGATAAGAAGACACCCATTCATCAAACTGTTTTCCATTTTATATTGCCGCGTGAGGATGGAACTACCGTTGAGGTTTCGATGCAGTGGAACGATTCGTTCCAAGAGAATATTTATTGTTATACCAATAACATTCCACAACGCGATGGCGGCACACACTTAGCAGGATTTCGTGCTGCACTGACCCGCACGCTGAACTCTTACATGGATAAAGAGGGGCTTAATAAGAAATTCAAAACCAGCGCAACGGGTGATGATGCCCGCGAAGGTTTGACGGCTGTTGTCTCGGTAAAAGTTCCGGATCCGAAATTCTCATCACAGACAAAAGAAAAACTTGTTTCCTCTGAAGTTAAAACTGCAGTCGAACAGGCAATGAACGAGAAATTTGGCGATTTCCTACTTGAGCAACCTAACGATGCAAAAATCATCGTTGGAAAAATTATTGATGCGGCCCGCGCACGTGAAGCTGCGCGCAAAGCGCGTGATATGACGCGTCGTAAGGGGGCACTCGATTTAGCTGGTTTGCCAGGTAAGCTTGCCGACTGTCAGGAAAAAGATCCTGCACTTTCAGAACTGTACATAGTGGAGGGTGACTCTGCAGGTGGTTCTGCGAAGCAGGGGCGCAACCGTAAGTTCCAAGCCATTCTGCCGTTAAAAGGTAAAATCTTAAACGTCGAGAAGGCTCGTTTTGACAAAATGCTGGCTTCGCAAGAAGTCGCCACTCTTATTACTGCGCTTGGTTGCGGCATCGGTCGTGATGAGTACAATCCCGATAAAACGCGGTATCACCGCATTATTATCATGACGGATGCTGACGTCGACGGCTCGCATATTCGAACCTTGCTGTTGACCTTTTTCTATCGCCAAATGCCAGAGCTGATCGAACGTGGTTATATGTATATTGCCCAACCACCGCTTTACAAAGTTAAAAAAGGTAAGCAGGAGACCTACATCAAAGACGAACCAGGTCTGATTGCGTACTTGACGAGTTTGGCGTTAGAAAATGCTTCTCTACACGTTAATGCGGAAGCGCCTGGTATTTCCGGTACGCATCTGGAAACTTTGGTGAATGACTACCAACTTGCTCAAAACGCCATTAAGGTCCGCTTATCGCGCCGTATGCCGGAAGCGTTTTTACAACGCTTACTTTATGCACCTCGTTTGAACGAGGTACTGTTAAAAGACGAAGCTGCGATGCAAAATTGGGTTGAGACATTGCAAAACGATTTGACGACCCGTGAGACCAATTCAGCAACTTACACTATGTCGATTCAGTTTGATGAAGAACGTAAGCTTTATCTACCGGTGATTACGGTCCGTCGTCACGGCATCGACACCAACTACCCGCTTAATTTCGAATTTCTGATGTCACGCGATTACGACCAATTGGTAAGTATCGGCGAGAAGATTAACGGAATTGTCGAGCCTGGTGGTTACGTCCGTCGTGGTGATAAAGAGAAACCAGTGGACGACTTCGTAGAAGCGGTGGAGTGGTTGATTAGTGAATCTAAACGTGGCATCTACGTTCAGCGTTACAAAGGTCTTGGTGAGATGAATCCTGACCAATTATGGGAAACAACTATGGACCCAGATACGCGACGGATGCTACGCGTGACCATTGAAGACGCGATTGCTGCGGATCAGCTCTTTACCACGCTTATGGGTGATGATGTTGAGCCTCGTCGTGACTTTATTGAAACCAACGCGCTGAAAGTAGCGAACCTTGATGTTTAGTCGGCTACCCCGATGAAAGTTTCGTTGGAAGACACAAAAAAGGAGCCATTCGGCTCCTTTTTTTACTTTAAGATCAATGTGTTATCTAGCTAATTAAGAACTGATATATCAGCGATTTGTAGGAACAAGTTACGTAGGCGCTGTAAAATAGCCTGACGATTGGTTCTTACTGCGGCATCCTCAGCATTCACCATAACGTTGTCAAAAAAGCTATCAACAGGCTTCTGTAACGCTGCTAGCGCCTTTAAAGCACCAGTGTAGTTGCTTGCCTTCAATGCCTCGTCTGCACGCAACTCCGCCTCTTCTAGCGCTTTAACGAGGGTGATTTCCTCGTTGGCAGATAGCAAACCACTATCGATCTTCGCCGTAACCGGAGCGTCCAGTTTGGCGAGAATGTTGGCTACGCGTTTGTTGGCTGCAGCTAAAGCTTGTGCTTCAGGTAACTGACGGAAACTCGCAACGGCATGAATCCGTTTATCGAAATCAACGGGCGCTGTTGGTCGGCGCGCTAAGACGGCTTGAATCACATCAACACTCACGCCTTGTTCTTGATACCAGGGCCGGAAGCGACCCAGGAGGAATTCGACCACGTCATCACTAACACTTGCACTGGAGAGCTGGTCGCCAAAGCTTTCCCGGGAAAGCTTAACCAAGTCAGGCAGGTCCAAAGGTAAGTCTTTTTCTACGATAATACGCAGCAGGCCGATAGCGGCACGGCGTAGTGCGAATGGGTCACGATCACCTTTTGGTACCTGGCCAATGCCGAAAATACCTACTAAAGAATCAAGCTTATCTGCTAGTGCCACTGCACAACCGGGAATCGATTGCGGCAGCGCATCACCGCTAAAACGAGGCAAGTAATGCTCGTAAATCGCCTCTGGAACGCCCTTAGGCTCGTTATCATTGCGAGCGTAATGCATACCCATGACTCCCTGAGTTTCAGGGAATTCCTGTACCATCTGTGACACCAAGTCAGCTTTGCATAGATAACCCGCGCGCTGCGCGGTGTCCTGATCGCTACCAAGCATCTTAGCGATGCCTGCGGCAACTTGTGCAATGCGATCAGACTTATCTTTAATACTGCCAAGTTTCTTCTGGAACAGGACGTTATCTAGCGCTGCAACGCGGTCAGCTAAAGGCGTTTTCTGGTCTGACTCATAGAAAAACTGCGCGTCGGCAAGTCGTGGACGAACTACGCGTTCGTTACCTAAAACAATTTGTGACGCATCTTTGCTTTCGATGTTGGTAACGAAGACAAAATGAGGGATTAATTGGCCTTTATCATTCTCAAGTGGAAAATAGCGCTGGTCATCTTTCATGGTGACAATAAGCGGCTCTTTTGGCACATCCAGAAATGATTTATCAAAGCTTGCAGTCAGAACAACGGGCCATTCGACCAAAGCTGTGACTTCGTCGAGTAACTCGTTATCTTTACGAACCTTGCCACCGGATTGTTTCGCCTGTTCAATAATGCCCGCTTCGATTCGTGCTCGACGTTTAGCAAAGTCAGCGACCACCCATGCCTTCTCGAGCTCCTGCTCATAGTCGTTAGCATGCTTTAATTGCGCGCCTTGAGGACAATGGAACCGGTGTCCAAGCAAGTGGTTGTTTGAAGCGATGCCAAGAACTTCGCCAGGAATCAGCTGATCGCCATGCATCAGGGTTACGGTGTGTACTGGCCGAATAAAATGGACCGTACCGTTACCCCAGCGCATAGGTTTAGCAATCGGTAGCTGCTCAAGGGCGCGCTGTACAAATGCGGGTAACAGGTCTGAAAGGGGCTGCCCTTTAACCTCTGCTTGGTAAAGTAACCATTCGCCCTTATCCGTTTTTAGACGCTCGGCTTGTGCAACGGTGATGCCGTTTGAACGTGCCCAGCCTTCAGCAGCCTTGGTCGGCGCGCCTTCGGCGTCGAATGCGACGTCTACAGAAGGGCCACGTTTTTCGACCACTTGATCGGCTTGTTGACTTGCAACCCCGGTCATTTGCACAGCGAGCCGACGAGGGGTCGCAAAACAGCGCACCTCAGCATGCTCTAGGTTGTGTTCGTCGAGCTGTTGAGCAAGGTTTTGCGCAAAGGCTTCGCTCAGGCTCTTAAGTGTTTTAGGAGGTAACTCTTCAGTACCAATCTCTACTAAAAGGGTAGCTTGTTGCACGACTTAAGCTCCTTGCTCTGCCAATGGGAAACCAAGCGCCTCGCGCGCTGCGTAGTAGGCTGCAGCACAACCTTTTGCCATGGTACGAACCCGCAAAATATAGCGTTGACGTTCAGTAACGGAAATAGCGTGGCGTGCATCGAGCAGGTTAAACGCGTGAGAAGCGCGCATAACCTGCTCATAAGCTGGCAACGGTAAATTATGCTCAAGTAAGTGCTCACACTCGCGCTCACACGCGTCAAACCTATCGAATAACACATCGACGGCGGCGTGCTCAAAGTTGTAAGTCGATTGCTCAACTTCGTTTTGATGAAACACATCGCGGTAGCGAATCTTCCCACGCGGACCGTCGGTCCAGACCAGGTCATAAATGCTGTCGACGCCTTGAATATACATGGCAAGCCGCTCGAGACCGTAGGTAATTTCGCCCGCTACAGGACGACACTCAAGTCCGCCAACTTGTTGGAAGTAGGTAAACTGGGTGACTTCCATACCGTTTAGCCAAACTTCCCAACCAAGCCCCCAGGCGCCGAGTGTTGGCGACTCCCAGTTGTCTTCGACAAAGCGAATATCGTGCACCAGAGGGTCAAACCCTAAAAGTTCTAAGGAACCAAGATAGAGTTGTTGGATGTTTTTCGGTGAAGGCTTCAAAATGACCTGAAATTGATAATAATGTTGCAGGCGGTTTGGGTTTTCACCGTACCGGCCGTCGGTTGGCCGACGGCAAGGTTGCACATAAGCGAAGTTCGCAGGTTCAGGTCCAACGGCGCGTAAAAACGTCATTGGATGAAAGGTACCGGCGCCCACTTCCATATCGAGGGGCTGCACTATGGCACACCCCTGTTGCGCCCAGTAATCTTGGAGCGCGAGGATGAGACCTTGAAAGGTTTTTACATCATAGCTAGCCATGCGTTGTACTCGTGCTGATTTTTGATCAAAAGTGGCGTAAATTATACCCTTTGTTGGCCTAGGGTTACAGGAGCGGAGTTAAAAATGCAGACATCTGTTGCAAGATGCAGTTGGTGCGGCACGGATCCAGACTACGTGCGTTACCATGACAGGGTATGGGGCCGCCCTGTGGCGGATGGCCAGGAGCTATTTGCGAAGCTGTGTCTGGACGGGCAGCAAGCCGGTTTAAGTTGGCTTACTATTCTGCGCAAGCAGCAAAATTACGAAGCAGCCTTCTGTAACTTCGACCCGGAAAAAATTGTCGCTCTGCCTGAAAGTTATAAAGCTGAGCTAATGCAAAACACAGGCATCGTTCGCAACCGTCTTAAAATTGAATCGGTATTTAAAAATGCCCGTGCGTATCTGGAAATTCGCGACCAAGGGCAGTCATTTGAACAGTTCTTGTGGCAATTTAGCGATGGAAAGCCGCGGATCTTCGCTCGACAGGGTGGTGACGTGCCCACCTCTGATGAAGTTTCTGATACTATGGCGAAAGCCTTGAAAAAAGCTGGCTTTAGCTTTGTAGGCACGACGATTTGTTACGCGTTTATGCAAGCGGTAGGTATGGTGAATGATCATGTGGTGCAGTGTCATTGCTATAATGAGGTTTGTGACGAAATGCGTCGTTTTTCCTTAACAACATGAGATAAACATGGTCGAGATAACTTTAGCCGATTATCAAAATCCTAAGCACCGTCAAGCGGTTGTAGCTATGCTGGACGATTATGCGCGTGATCCGATGGGCGGTGGTGAGCCCTTGCCGAGTGAAACTAAAGAAAATCTGGTGGAGGAAATGGCAAAGCGCGAGCATGTATTCTCGTTGCTGGCGTTTGTCGATGATGAACCGGTGGGTTTAGCCAACTGTGTTGAGGGATTCTCGACTTTCGCGGCGAAACCGGTGATGAATATTCACGATATCGCGGTGATTAAAGTGTTCCGTGGGCAGGGTATTGCCAAGCGCTTGCTGCAAGAGGTGGAAACCTTGGCACAATTCCGTGGCTGCGTGAAGCTAACGCTCGAGGTCCTGGAGGGCAACGAGCCGGCCAAGCTGGCGTATGACAAATTCGGTTTCAAACCTTACCAACTCGACGAAGCCACCGGCAAAGCCGAATTCTGGCAGAAGTACATTTAGCTCGGCTTCGGCCTTCAATGCAAGGGTGACAGGCTATTTCCAAGGGACGCCGTGAACCCTTCCCTTGGGGGCTTGGCGGCCGCATCCATGCGGCCGACACCCTTTGTTTTTGTGTTTTAACGAATAACGAACAACGCTTTTGCCTTTAGATCCCTTTGCGAATCACATACCGATAAGGTGCTGAAGCGGTTTCAGCAACTACCAGCTGATGATCCATAAAGCGGCAAAAGCTTGGGATGTCACGGGTGGTGGCGGGGTCGTCGGCGATGACCTCGAGCAAGTCGCCATTTTCCAGCTTGCGGATGGTGGCGCGGATCAGCATCACGGGCTCGGGGCAGCGTAGCCCAAGGGTATCAAGAGATTCTGTTATCGCTTCTGACACACGCGTTCCTTTTTACCAAGCCAGTGGTTATGAATTAAAAAAGCCGTAGCACCAAGTTGCTACGGCTTGTTATTTTACGGTAAAACCGTGTGAGGCAAAAGCTTAGGTTAACTCATGCGCTCGTAGACGGTAGCAATTCCTTGGCCAAGACCGATACACATGGTGGCGACGCCGAATGTGGCATCTTTTTCTTCCATGAGGTTGATCAAGGTGGTGGAGATGCGCGCACCTGAACAGCCTAGCGGGTGTCCAAGGGCGATTGCGCCGCCGTTAAGGTTAACTTTCTGGTCCATTTTATCGAGCAGACCGAGGCTTTTCAGTACTGGAAGTGACTGAGCTGCGAAGGCTTCGTTCAATTCGAACAGATCGATGTCGTCGATGCTCAAACCTGCACGTTGCAGTGCTTTCTTGGTTGCTGGTACTGGTCCGAAACCCATAATCGACGGATCACAACCGGCTACGGCCATGGCACGAATTTTTACGCGTGGGGTCAGGCCAAGTGCTTTGGCTTTTTCGGCGGACATGATTAAGGTAGCGGCAGCGCCATCTGATAATGCAGAGGAGGTGCCGGCTGTGACCGTACCATTGGCTGGGTCGAATACTGGGCGTAATTGCTGCAAACCTTCTACCGTGGTTTCCGGGCGAATGGTTTCGTCTTCGCGGATAAGACGTAACACACCGTCCGCATCGTGACCCTGGATCGGTAAGATTTCTTTTGCAAAGCGGCCTTCAACGGTGGCTGCGTGCGCGCGTTGGTGCGAGCGTGCACCAAACGCATCCTGAGCGGCGCGGTCGATTTCGAATTTGCGCGCCAGCAGCTCAGCGGTCATGCCCATTGAGCCTGATGCCCGTGCTACGGATTTGTTCATGCCCGGATGAAAATCAATACCGTGGGTCATAGGTACGTGACCCATGTGCTCAACACCTCCGGCAATAAAGATTTCGCCATCGCCGGCCATGATGGCCCGGGTGGCGTCGTGAATGGCTTGCATGGACGAGCCACACAGGCGATTCACGGTTACGCCGGCAACGTGATGCGGAATACCCGCGATAAGCGCGGAGTTGCGTGCGATGTTGAAGCCTTGTTCAAGGGTTTGCTGAACACAGCCCCAATAGATGTCTTCCAGTTCGTTCACGTCAACCTGTGGGTTGCGTTCCAGCAGACCTTTCATCAGGTGTGCCGAGAGGTCTTCAGCACGAACGTTGCGGAATACACCGTTTTTTGAGCGCCCCATAGGGGTGCGAATACAGTCGACTATAACTACGTCTTTCATAATTTCCTCCGTTAGCCTGCAAAGTACGATTTATTGGCTTTTGCCATTTCGCGCAGGCCATCGGTGACTTGATACATTTCACCCAGATGCGCGTATTTGTCAGCAAGTTCGACGAACTTAGCTAAGCCCACGGTTTCTAAGTAACGGAATGGTCCACCACGGAAGGGTGGGAAACCTAAGCCATAGAGGAATGCGATGTCGCATTCTGCGGCTGAGTTAACGATGCCTTCTTCAAGGCAGCGAACGCATTCGTTGACCATTGGCACCATGGTGCGCGCGATGATTTCATCGGCGCTGAACTCTTTGCCACCATCTTTTTCGATGCCAAGCATGTCATAAACCTCAGGGGCTTTTTCTTTGCTGGGCCGGCCTTTCTTGTCGACACCATAGTTGTAGAAGCCTTTGCCGTTCTTCTGGCCATAGCGTTCGGCGGCAGCAAGCTTGGCGATAGCGCTGTCGGTGTCACGCGGCATGCGCGACGGGAAGCCGTCCGCCATAACCTCGGTGCAATGGTCGGCGGTATCGATACCCACCACATCAGACAAGTAGGCTGGGCCCATCGGCCAGCCAAACTGACGCTCCATGACTTTGTCGATAGCGGCGAAATCGGCGCCTTCATCGACCATGCCGGCAAAGCCTGCAAGGTAAGGGAATAACACGCGATTCACTAAGAAGCCTGGGCAATCGTTGACGACAATCGCGGTTTTGCCCATACGTGACGCATAAGCGACCACGGCGGCAACGGTTTCATCAGAGGTTTTCTTGCCGCGAATAACTTCAACCAAGGGCATTTTATGCACTGGATTAAAGAAATGCATGCCGCAGAAGCGTGACGGATCTTTGAGGTTCTTCGCCAGACGGTCAATAGAAATAGTTGAGGTGTTCGAGACGATAATCGCATCGTCAGCAACCACATCTTCCATTTGCGCAAGAACTTTGCCTTTTACGTCGGGATTTTCAACAACAGCTTCAACGACAATATCGACACCTTTTACTGCCTCGTCGAGTAAAGTTGGCGTAATGGACGACAATACTTTAGCCATTTTCTTATGGTCGAGTTTGCCGCGCTCGAGTTGTTTACTAAGGATCTTGCTGGCTTCATCCATGCCTTGATCGAGAGCTTCCTGACGGATGTCCTTCATGACGACAGGTACACCTTTATAGGCAGATTGGTAAGCAATACCACCGCCCATGATACCAGCGCCCAATACGGCGGCTGTTTTGATCTCTTTAGTCGCTTGCTTGCCAGCTTTCTTAGCTTTGCTTTTAACTAACTGATCAGCCATGAAAATGCCAACCTGTGCATGACAAGCATCGGTTTGGGTAAGGCCCACGAAAGCTTCGTTTTCGGCGTTCAAAGCTTCTTCACGGTGCGCGCGCGCGCCGTCTTCAATTGCTTTGATGGCAGCATGAGGTGCAGGATAGTGTTTGCCTGCTTTAGCGGCGACCATGCCTTTGGCAGTAACGAAGGTCATGGTTAATTCAGTATCATTGGCTTGCAGCGGATCCAACTTCGGTTGACGTTTTGCTTGCCAATCGAGATCACCATCGATGGCTTGCTTAACCATAGATAATGCAGCGTCACGCAGCTTCTCTGGTGCTACCACAGCATCGACCAGACCGATCTTCTGGGCATCCGCCGCAGAGTTGTTTTTACCTGTGGTAATCCACTCTAAGGCATTGTCTGGGCCGATAATGCGCGGCAGCCGCATGGTGCCACCAAAGCCTGGGATAAGCCCCAATTTAACTTCTGGTAGGCCAATGGTTGCGGTGGTATCGGCGACACGGTAGTCACAAGCAAGTGTTGCTTCACAACCACCACCAAGGGCGAAACCGGCTACGGCCGCGACAGTTGGAACTGGCAGGTCTTCCAGCTGATCAAAAACGCGGGAGGCTTTATGCACCCACTTTTTGGTGTGCTCCACGTCAGCAAAGAGAGTTTGGAATTCAGTGATGTCTGCGCCTACAATGAAAGTAGGTTTGCTGCTGGTGACGATAACGCCACGCAGGTCTTTGGTTTCGGCAAGTTGCGCTAAAGCCTGACTGAATTCTTCCAAGGTTTTCTGGTCGAATTTGTTGACTGAGCCGGCGGCTGCAAATTGCAGTTCGGCAATACCGTCAGAAACAAACTCGACCCGAATGCTATCACCCTGATAAATCATATATGGTCTCCTGATTTTCAGATTGCGTTCGGTTAGCGTATGATTCGTAATCACACTTTGTCGTGATACAAGTAGTGACAAGAGTTTGGCCCGATTAGGCCAATTTTTCAATGATTTTTTAAACGAGCGTTTGAAAATATGTGGTTAAATCGAACTACAGCATGTGCGCTTCTGTTTACATCGGTTCTCTTTACAGCGGTAATTCCAACCGACACTCTAGCTGAGTCCAAAATCCATGATCCCCTATTAAATGGGGGCGATCAGCGTGAATTGCAACGTCAGTTGTTTGTGAAAGCCGAATACGCAGCAAAGCGTGGTCGGCTAAACGAGTACAACCAGCTGTTGGAAGAGCTTCGTGGCTATCCATTGCTGCCTTACCTGGAACTCGAGCGGCTGCTGCAAGTGGGATACGTCGCCAACGAAGATCGGGTACTGGAATTTTTTGAAGTGCTGGGGAATACCCCTCTTGATTGGCAACTTCGCTATCCATGGCTTGACTATCTGGCGCGAAAGAACGAGCAAAAACGCTTTTTACGCGATTTTATTTACCCTGGACGGTTAGAACACCGTTGTTATTTCTGGCGTTTTAGTTTGCAGCAAAAAACTCAACCTGAGGCGGCGGTGATGCGCGCGGTAGACCAGTTATGGCTGACGGGAGAGTCGTTGCCGAAAGCTTGTGATCCTTTGCTCGCAACGTGGACAAAAGCCGGTCATCGCACGGAAGATATGGTCTGGCAGCGGGCAAAACTGGCAGCGGAAGATGGTAAACATACCTTACTACCTTATCTGGCAAGCTTGCTGGAAGCACCTACCACCGATCTAATTGATAGTTATCATCGCGTTCGCCGTAATCCGGCTAACTTAGTGCGTGAGCTTGATGCCTTAGCACAGCATAGCGGCAAAGCAGCGCAGCGAGCGGCAAGCATCGTGACCTACGGTTTAGGGCGGTTGATTTGGCGCGATCCGGATCTGGCGGTCCGAACCTTGGCAGAACTGCCCGGTGAGATACCTCTTTCTGAGAACCAACGTACTGAGTTAGAACAAAAATTTGCGGTGGCCTTAAGCGCAAAAGATCACCCTGCGGCGCACGAGTGGCTTGCTCTATTGCAAGCTGATGAACACACTGCAGCGACGTTGCAATGGCAGCTGGCCGACTGGGTGCGCGAGGGAGACTGGCAAGCTTTGGTAAGCCATCCGGCGGCGGCCATCGGCATTAAGAACGAGCAAGATCAATGGTTCTATTGGCGGGGGCGGGCCTACGAAGAATTAGGGCAATCGGCACAAGCTGACAGTGATTTTCGACATATCGCGGGGCAACGTAGCTACTATGGCTTCCTCGCGGCAAGCAAATTGCAGCTACCCTTGCAGTTGGCACGAGAAAGTATTAAGTACAGCGCAGATGAACTCACCACTATTCGCTCGCTTGGTGCTGTGCAACGCGCCTACGAGTTTTTACAGCTGGAACGCTATATCGAAGCGCGGCGGGAATGGTATCAGTTGCTACAAGGTGCCGAGCCGCGGCAGCAGGAATTGCTGGCGGTACTGGCATCGCAGTGGGGCTGGCATGATCAAGCGATTTACACCCTGGGGCAGTTAGGCGAGTTTGGTGCTATCGAACAGCGTTTTCCGTTTGCTTATGCCGACGAGCATCGGGCTCATGCAGAGACTGCGGGAATCACGTCGGATTGGGTATTTGCGATTTCGCGTCGGGAAAGTGCATTTCGTTTTGATGCATACTCTCATGCCGGCGCACATGGGTTGATGCAACTGTTACCGAGCACCGCACGCTATATAGGT
This sequence comes from Pseudidiomarina xizangensis, assembly GCF_052541995.1. Taxonomy (NCBI): domain Bacteria; kingdom Pseudomonadati; phylum Pseudomonadota; class Gammaproteobacteria; order Alteromonadales; family Idiomarinaceae; genus Pseudidiomarina; species Pseudidiomarina xizangensis. Next base: position 99,853 of record NZ_JBOBQA010000004.1, on the reverse strand, counting down.
CGACGTGATTATGCCCGACATGATCTGCAAAACGTCGGTGTCAACATTCGGCTGGGCACCCGTTATTTGGCGGATTTAAAGCGTCGTCTGGGCGATAACTGGGTAGTAGCTACAGCAGCGTACAATGGCGGTATTTATCGTGTTATTGACTGGATTCCGCAACAGCCTATGGCGATTGATCGCTGGATCGAGACCATTCCTTATCGTGAGACTCGGGATTACGTGAAAAATGTATTGGCTTATCAACAGATTTATTTGATGTTAGAAAAACCGGAACAGCCGATAAACCGTTTTACCGAATTGACGGAAATGACAATAAGTAAATCGTCGCTGGGACTTTAAAGGCTATGACACAGTATTAGACGCCAGCAGCGCCGCGTGTTGACGAGGTATCTGTGGTGGTAGTTCGCGAATCTGCCTAGTTACACTACGATTATGCCAATCAAAAAGTTGTCACGCATTGTTTGGCACAGTACGATGCCATGCAGAACAACAAGAACTTGCCGCCGGCATTACAAAACGCGACACAAGGGCGTGTCACATTGAAACGTCAAACTGGGGATAATCCGTGCGCCTAAGAAGTATTCTTCGCATATTAGGGCTGTTGATATGCTTATTCAGCGTTACGCTGCTGCCACCTGGGGCCGTTGCCTTAATTTATGGTGATGGCGGCGGTACTGCTTTCACGTTAGCCTTTGCTATCAGTTTGATTATTGGTTTTTTTGTTTGGTACCCCAACCGGAAGCAGAGTACCGAGCTGAAAATCCGCGATGGATTTTTGCTGACCGTGCTGTTCTGGACCGTATTGGGAATGGTCGGTGTTATGCCTTTGTGGTTCGCCGAAGAACTGCCTTTGTCTTTCACCGATGCAGTGTTTGAGTCGTTTTCGGGCTTAACCACGACCGGGGCAACGGTGATTCAAGGTATTGAAACACTACCGCATAGTATCTTGTTTTATCGGCAGCAACTGCAGTGGTTGGGCGGTATGGGTATTATCGTGTTGGCGGTGGCGATACTACCTATGCTTGGCATCGGCGGCATGCAGCTGTACCGCACCGAGATTCCTGGTCCGCAAAAAGATACCAAAATGACACCGCGAATTGCGGATACAGCCAAACACCTCTGGTATATCTATGTCGCGCTCACAGCAGCTTGCGCGGTGGCTTATCGCCTGGCTGGTATGGGCTGGTTCGATGCCATCAGTCACTCCTTCTCGACCATCGCGGTCGGTGGATTCAGTACTTACGACGCCAGCATGGGGCACTTTAACAGTAGCGCTATTAACACCATTTGCGTGGTGTTTTTGTTGCTCTCAGCCATCAATTTCGCAATTCACTACACGGCCATAACAGGGCGTACGCTGATGAGCTACTTCCGTGATCCGGAGGTTAGGGCCTTCCTGGGGATTCAGGCAACGTTGGTTTTCATTGTGTTTGCTGCGGTACTCGTTCACGACCAGTTTGTGGATACGGGGACAGCTTTTAACCAGGCCATGTTCCAGGCTGTTTCAATTAGCACCACAGCGGGCTTCGCGACTACGGATTTTGCCTCATGGCCACTGTTTTTGCCAATATTACTCATTTTTGCCAGTTTCATCGGCGGCTGTGCCAGCTCGACCGCGGGTGGCCTAAAAGTCGTGCGCGTGGTGCTGTTATTTCGCCAAGGCGTGCGTGAACTTAACCGGTTGGTTCATCCGGCAGGAGTTTACACGGTGAAATTAGGCAATCGGATCTTGCCGCAACGCGTGGTTGAGGCGGTTTGGGGCTTCTTTGCAGCTTATGCGTTAGTGTTTGTGGTGGTAATGTTGGGCTTGCTTGCTACCGGGCTTGACGATATTACGGCCTTCTCGGCTACGGCTGCTTGTTTAAACAATCTAGGCCCTGGTCTTGGCGACGTCGCGGCTAATTACGCGACCATCCCTGATGCCGCAAAATGGCTGCTAGTCGTCGCCATGCTATTCGGCCGGCTTGAGGTCTTTACTATTTTGGTCTTGTTAACGCCAACATTCTGGCGCTCTTAAAAGAATAGAGCGCTTGGCTGGAACAGGCGCTCAACTTCCCGTACATATTTCTTATCGACCAAGAACAAGATAACGTGATCATCCGCATGCAGCACCGTATCGTCGTGCGCAATCATAACCTCGTGACCTCGAACAATTGCACCAATGGTGGTGCCGGGTGGCAACTTAATTTCACTGATTGATTTGCCGACTACTTTCGATGTTTTTTCATCGCCGTGGGCGATAGCTTCGATGGCCTCGGCAGCGCCTTTACGCAAGGAGTAGGCATTAACGATGTCACCCTTACGGATCAATGATAACAGTGCAGACACAGTGGCGCGCTGTGGAGAAATGGCAATATCAATCACGTTATCTTGCACTAAATCAACGTAGGCCTGGCGTTGAATGAGCACCATGGTTTTCTTAGCGCCCATTTTCTTTGCCAGCATGGCGGACATGATGTTGGCTTCATCGTCGTTGGTGACCGCAATAAATACATCGACGTCTTCAATGTGCTCGTCACTCAGCAAGCGACTTTCTGAGGCATCACCTTCCAGGATGGTGGTATGACGCAACTTTTCATTAAGTTCTTCGCCACGGGCGACATTACGTTCAATGAGTTTAACGTGGTGATTCTCTTCCAGTAAGGCAGCCAGGCCTGCGCCGATGTTGCCACCACCCGCAATCATTATGCGCCGGTATTGGTGCTCGAGCTTTTGCATTTCTTCCATTACCATACGGACATAGCGCGTATCGGTAATGAAAAACACTTCGTCTCCGGCTTCGATGATGGTAGTGCCCATCGGGCGAATTGCCCGGCCTTGACGGAAAACTGCGGCAACCCGTGTTTCGACATTAGGCATGTGCTCTTTGAGTGATGAGATGGCATGACCGACTAACTTGCCGCCATAATAAGCTCGCACCGCGACCAGACTGGCGCGACCGCCAGCAAATTCCATCACCTGCAAAGCGCCGGGGTAATCGACGAGCCGCTTAATGTAGTGCGTGACTTGTTGTTCTGGCGAAATGGTGTGATCCACCGGAACATCGTCCTTATGGAACAACTGGTCTTTAAAGTCGATGTATTCTTGTGAGCGCACTCGGGCAATCCGCTTAGGTGTGCGGAATAGGGTGTAAGCAATTTGGCACGCCATCATGTTGGTTTCATCGCTTGGTGTAACAGCGATAAGCATGTCGGCGTCTTCGCAGCCGGCATTACGTAAAACTCGAGGATGTGAGCCGTGTCCTTGCACAGTGCGAATGTCGTGCCGATCGGAAAGCTCGCCTAAACGTCCCGGATCGATATCGACAACAGTAATATCATTATCTTCGCCGACTAAGTTTTCGGCTAGCGTGCCACCGACCTGTCCACCGCCAAGAATCACTATTTTCATTGTTGCTTTTCCACAATTGCGTAAAAGAAGCCATCACCGTCTTGCTCACCGGGAAGTCGTTGCCAGCAGCTTGCACCATCGGGTGCTGTGGGCATGGGCCGAGCATCTGGATGACGCTGACAAAATGCCGCTATTTGCTGCTGATTTTCGTCTGGAAGTAGTGAGCAAGTTGCATAAACTAACCTACCACCAGCACTTAGTAATGGCCAGAGGGCATCAAGCAGTGTCGCTTGGATTTTTACCAGTGCACCAATGTCACTCGCGCGGCGCAACCACTTAATATCTGGATGGCGGCGGATAACACCAGTGGCGGAGCAGGGTGCATCCAGCAAAATACGATCGTAAGGTAAGCCGTCCCACCATTGTTCGGGTTGCGATGCGTCACCACAGAGAACATTGGCATCAAGTTGCAGGCGTGTCAGATTTTCTTCGACACGCTCCAATCGTCGTGCGTCAACATCAAGCGCATGCACATGGGCGGTCGGGGTTTGTTCAAGAATATGCGCGGTTTTACCACCTGGTGCCGCACAACAATCAAGTACGCGTTGTTCAGTTTGTGTTTGCAACAAAGTCGCGGCGTACTGGGCGGAGCAATCTTGCACTGAAAACCAGCCTTCCGCGAAGCCGGGCAGCTGCCGCACATCAACGGCTTTTTGTAGTTTCAGTGCGGTCGGCAGTGCAGTAATACTGTCAGCTAGCAACAGTTCCCCATCATAGGTGTTCAGTGCTTGGCGATAGTCCGCCACAGTGATCTGTTGCGTGTTGACGCGCAGCCACATCGGTGCCTGTAGATTATTAGCTTCGAAAATAGCATCAGCTTGGTGCGGGTAAGCGTGTTTGATCGCGTCAGCAAGCCAGCGCGGGTGACCGTACTGCAATTCGGAGTTGCTAGCCAACTCTGCTAGAACCGCTTGGCGTTGCCGCTGCAAGTTGCGTAACACGGCGTTGATTAAGCCTTTTTGCCGGCGCTTTTTGAGCAATTCTGTTGCCTCTACTGTGGCCGAAACTGCCGCATGATCGGAGGTTCCCATAAACATCAGTTGGTAAGCGCCCACTAGCAACAAATAATGCAGTATTACCAGATCTTTTTTGAGGGGCTTGTCAAGAAACTTAGCAAGAGAGGCATTCAGTAAGGGTAAGTTGCGCAAGACACCGAAACATAATGACTGCACCATTGCACGATCGCGGGACTCGAGTTTCGAGGTGTAATCGGGTAGCGCTTGCGACAGCGAACGGCCGTGCTCAAGCACCTGAGCGAGCGCTTGTGCAGCAGCGGCTCTGGAATCAGCACCTTTACTCATGAGACGTTCCTTGCAATTGGCTACCAACCGTAAACCAGTCTGCGCGTCCGTTCAAAAAGTCACTAACAGGCATTACTTTCTTACCCGGGGGCTGTAATTCGGTAATACATAGTGCTAGTTCGGTTGTTTGCACAACAATGCCATGTTTGGTAGCAGCTAAGACGGTGCCTGGGGCGCTGCCCGAATCACCTTCAACAACTTTCGCGTGCCAAACTTTTACCGTACCACCAAGACTTTCCAGCCACGCCACCGGCCACGGATTAAATGCGCGTATCCAGCGCTCCAAGACGGCAGCAGGTTGCTGCCACTCCAGCTCGGCCTCTTCTTTGGCCAATTTTTGTGCGTACGACACCAGCGTTTCGTCTTGCGTTTGTGCGTGCTTAAGATAATTAGGTAGATCTTGCAGAGTCTCCAGTAACGCCTCAGGACCAAGCTCAGCGAGCTTGCCATAAAGTGACGATGAAGTTTCAGCAGCAGCAATGGGAACCTCTTTGCTTAACAATACCGGACCCGTATCTAAGCCTGCTTCCATTTGCATAATGGTAACGCCGGAGTGGCTATCACCTGCCCAAATCGCGCGCTGGATTGGCGCTGCGCCCCGCCAGCGCGGGAGTAATGAGCCGTGTACGTTGATACAGCCAAGCTGTGGCAGGGCTAATATTGCGCTAGGTAAAAGTAAACCGTAGGCGACCACCACCATAACATCGGCATGGTAAGTAGCGAGCTGCGCCTGGGTGTCGGGGTCTTTAAGTGACGCTGGTTGTTCTACCGGTAAATCGTGTTTGAGAGCGAGCTGTTTGACAGCACTCGCCTGAAGCTTCTTGCCGCGACCTGCGGGACGATCGGGTTGCGTGTAAACCGCAACGATCTGGTGCGCTTTGCTCGCAAGAAGTGCAGCTAAATGGCCAGCTGCAAAATCGGGGGTGCCTGCAAAAACAATTCGCATGGTCTAAACCGCATCCAAACGAGCTTCTTTCTCTAGTTTTTTACGAATCCGATTGCGCTTTAATGGTGATAAGTAATCAACGAAAAGCTTACCGTTCAGGTGATCAATCTCGTGTTGAATGCAAACTGCAAGTAAACCTTCAGCATTCATAGAAAAAGTTTCGCCATGGCGATCAAGTGCTGAAACAGTAATTTTTTCGGCGCGCTCCACCTTGGCGTACACCCCAGGAAACGACAGACAACCTTCTTCATTTGCGAACAAACCGTCTTTTTCTGTAATCTCTGGATTGATAAAAACTAACGGCTGGTTCTGATCTTCGCTACAATCAGCGATGAAAAGTCGTTTATGTACATTGACTTGTGTTGCTGCAAGGCCTACACCATTAGAGTCGTACATAGTTTCAAACATTGCGTCGATGGTTTCACGCAAACTATCATCTACACTAGTAATGGGTTCTGCGACGGTGCGTAAACGCTCGTCTGGATACTTTAAAATAATTAAATTAGTCATAACTCGTCTTTCGTTAGTTTCATCTTTGCCAATTTTAACGTAATTTGGGGATGAAAACACGAGTTTACAATGGAGCTCAATATGGCTACCTGGCGATTCCAAGCGATTGCGGTCATCGGTTTATTGCTAATACCTTCAGCGACGGCGTTCGCGACCCAACAAAATGAGACCTCTGCGGCTTCAACGACCAGCGGTGATGTGGTTCGTTTACGCGAAGATGCACCGCGAGAATATGTGGTCAAAAAAGGTGATACGCTGTGGGATATTTCAGAACTGTACTTAAATGATCCATGGCACTGGCCAGAACTTTGGCGACTGAATGATGATATCGCGAACCCGCATTTAATTTATCCCGGCGATCGGCTTTATTTATCTTGGGTAAATGGGCGGCCGCAACTTAGTCGCAAGGAATTCCGCGCTATGACGCCAGAGGGCGTGCTTGAGCGCAAAGGTAATCCAATACCGACGTTCGATCGAGCGGCCTTAGCGCCGTTTATTGATGACCATCACATCGTCAGTGCTGCTGAGTTTGCCAGTATGCCGCGCATTCTTGGCGATAATCGCGGCGCACCGAGGATCAATGGCATGGCACCGGTATACATTGATGGTGCGGTTGAGTTGGATGAAAAATATCGGGTATTTACCGATGTGCAAAACATCGGCAATTTTACCCTGTTACGCGATGTTTCCGGAGTGCGTATCACCTATCAGCATGCGCAAACGACCGAAGGCGAATTAATCAAACCGCAGCGTGAAATTCGGCGTGGCGACGTAATTCTTCCGCGCCAGCAAACGGTGCTACCGGAAATTATCAAAGCGACCACGGGCGCGCCTGTTGACGGTTACGTCGTGGGCACTCTAAACGACGCAGATAAACATGGTAAATACGATGTCGTAGTGCTGGATAAAGGCAGTATGCACGGCGTAGAAGTTGGTCAAATGTTTCAGGCGTTACGGCCCGGCATTGATGTATTTGTCGACGAGGAACCGCCAGCAGCAGCAAATCTGTACAAGCCATACGACGACATTTCGCGCAAGTGGAGAGATACTCTTAGGTTGCCGCCACGCGCGACGTCGGAACTATTGGTTATAAAAACTTATCCTGAAATAAGCATGGCAATAGTAGTAAGTGCTCATGATTGGTTTGAAGTTGGGGCTTATTATATTCCTAAGCAATTAGCCTCCGATTAACATTTAACATTTAACACTTTTAGCTGCACAAGGATGTGCGATGAAACCCTCACTTTTAGATGTTTTGGCGCTGACACGGCTGACAGCGCAAGACCGACGTAAAATTCGCAAACTTAGCAGTTTCGCTGCAGCCCAAGCGGTTTTAACTAAGCCTGAAGATGCGGTAGCGGCTCGCGATCTAAAACTAACCGAGCTGTGGCTAAGTCGTGGCCAACGCCGTATTATTCATTGGTTTGAAGCAGACTATCCAGAAGCGCTACGAACCATTTCGCAACCTCCACTGATCCTTTTCGTAGCGGGTAACAGTGCGCTACTACATGCACCTCAGGTTGCCATCGTCGGAAGTCGCAAAGCCAGTCCTCCAGCGCAAAACACCGCTCGCTTTTTTGCCGAACATTTAACCCGTGCAGGGCTACTCGTCAGTAGTGGTTTAGCGCAGGGCGTGGATCGCGCTGCACATGAAGCCGCGCTTAGCGCTGGAGCCACGTTAGCGGTACTTGGCACCGGTCCGGACCAGTTCTTTCCCAAACACCATCGACAGCTTCAACAACGCATCGAGCAAGGAGGGGTGCTGGTGTCAGAATTTATGCCGGGAACATTAGCGCGGCGTGATCATTTTCCCAGACGCAATCGTATCCTAAGTGCTCTGGCTTTGGGTGTGCTTGTGGTCGAAGCGCAACTGAAAAGTGGAAGCCTATCGACAGCGCGTCTGGCGCTTGAGCAAAACCGGTCGCTGATGGCGATTCCAGGGTCCATCTGGGACAACGGCATGACCGGCAATTTAAAGCTGCTGCAGCAAGGAGCTGCGCTTGTTACCAATGTTGAAGACGTCTGTAACGAGTTGAATTTTAAACGACAAACCCCAGTCGTTAGAAATGAGTGTGAAAATAAATCAGAGCGGAGCTTGGCAAACCCCAGATTGTTGGCTAATGTGGGCAATGAGGCTACATCGATAGACACTATCGTAGCGCGCAGCGGACTACCGGTCGCTGTGGTGTCCGAGCAGTTGGTGTTATTAGAATTAGAGGGGCGAGTGGCTTCAGTCGCCGGTGGTTATATAAAAGTGGGGAGGCGCTAAAGATGTTTGATATCCTCATGTATCTGTTCGAGAACTTCATCCACTCGGATGTTGAGGTGGTGGTTAACCATGATGAGCTCACTGATGAACTCACGCGGGCGGGTTTCCGCCAGCAAGAAATTCATAAAGCGCTAGCGTGGTTGGAACGCTTGGCTGAACTCCAGGACAACCAAGTTAAACCTTACCTAAACCGCTCTCAAGGCAGTACAACACGAGTGTTCACCGCGGAAGAAACGGCGCGCTTAGATTGCGCGAGTCGTGGCTTCCTGATCTATCTCGAGAATCTTGGCGTGCTCGATTTCGCAACCCGCGAAATGGTAATGGACCGCGTGATGGAACTCGACATGGCAGAAGTGACGCTGGATGATCTGAAATGGGTGGTCCTCATGGTGCTCTTTAACGTACCAGGGTGCGAAGATGCCTATAATCAGATGGAAGGCTTGTTGTTCGAGGAAGCAGAAGGTCTCTTGCATTAAATGACCGACAACTTTCTAGAACCTCAGTCGCTGGGTGTGCCTTGCCCCCGGTGTGAGAAAGATCTGCAATTGAAAAAAGGGCGGTTCGGACTCTTTGTTGGTTGTAGCGGCTACCCTGATTGCGACTACATGACTGCAGCTGACTTCGATCCGGGTACTGATGTCAGTTGCCCAGACTGTAATGTTGGCAAACTTGTGCAAAAAACCAGTCGTTTCGGGCATTCCTTCTACGCTTGTGATCATTATCCTGAGTGTAAGTTTTCCGTTCCGTTGCCGCCTGTGGCAGAATCATGCCCGACATGTTCTTATCCGCTGTTGCTGCGGAAAAAGACGACAGCGGGAGAGCGTCTTGTATGTGGCAATACTGATTGTGACTATAAGTCTAAAATTCGGTAGTGAACAGAGGATTCCGGCATGAATTGGCAGCCTGCAAAAGCAGCATTCACCAACGGTGAGTTATTGGCGTACCCGACCGAAGCGGTTTTTGGCCTTGGTTGTGATCCGCGCAACGAAGCCGCTGTGATGAAATTACTTACCTTGAAGCAACGGCCAGTAGAGAAAGGCTTAATTCTTGTGGCAGCTGATTACAGCCAGCTGGTGCGATTCGTTGCTGACTTGGAAATCCCTCAGGACAAACGCTTTAGCGTGTTCTCCCATTGGCCGGGTGCAATTACATTGCTGCTACCCGCCGCAGCGGATACGCCGGATTGGTTGACCGGAGGGCGGCGCCAGATAGCGGTGCGCGTGACCGCCCATGAACCTACGCGTCAACTTTGTAAAGCTTTAGGTAGCGCAATTGTGTCGACCAGTGCAAATCTTTCTGGTGAGCCATCACTAACCACTGCGACCGAGGTCCGCAATGCTTTTGCGGACCAGCTTGGCTGGATCATGGACGCCGAAGTTGGCGGCGCAAGTAGCCCGTCAAAAATTATTGATCCATTCACTCAGGAAGTGGTACGAGCTTAAAATGAGTCAACAAGCACTAGATCAAGTAATCGATTACCTTCAGCAGCTGCAAGATCGCATTTGTCAGGCGTTGGAAGTAGCAGACGGCGGTGCCAGCTTCGCCGAAGAGCAATGGCAACGTAAGGGCGGTGGTGGTGGACGCTCGCGGGTATTGCGTAATGGTCAGGTGCTGGAGCAGGGCGGAGTAGGCTTTTCACATGTGTTTGGTGCGCAAATGCCGGCTTCCGCAACCGCTCATCGAGCGGAATTGGCGGGACGTAACTTTAATGCTTGCGGGGTATCGTTAGTGATGCACCCGAAGAATCCCTATGTGCCTACCAGTCATGCCAATGTGCGATTTTTTATTGCAGAAAAAGAAGGTAGCGAGCCGGTGTGGTGGTTTGGTGGTGGATTTGACCTTACGCCATTTTATCCCCTTGACGAAGATATTAAGCACTGGCATCAAGTAGCAAAAGCTGCGTTGGATCCTTTTGGTGCGGAGTTGTATCCAAAGTTTAAAGCTTGGTGTGATGATTACTTTTGGCTGAAGCACCGTGATGAAACGCGTGGTGTGGGTGGGCTATTCTTTGATGATCTTAACGAGCGTGGCTTTGATGAGAGCTTTGCGATTATGCGAGCCGTAGGCGATGCGTATCTTCACGCCTACCTGCCGATCGTCGAGCGGCGCAAAGCGATGCCCTTTGGCGAGCGTGAGCGTGAATTTCAGTTGTACCGTCGCGGCCGGTACGTGGAGTTCAATCTGGTGTGGGATCGGGGCACATTATTTGGCCTGCAAACTGGTGGTCGCACAGAGTCTATTCTAATGTCGATGCCGCCCTTGGTGCGCTGGGAATATGGCTATCAACCCGAGCCCGGCTCACCGGAAGCCCGATTGTACACGGACTACTTGCGCCCCCGCGATTGGCTAACTGAACTCTAGTCATACTGGTCATGTGGTGAGCCAAGGCGCGAATGGCAGCTTCTCCGCCGAACTGTTGATACAGCGAGCGCGGCGATTCTCTGGTTTGTTTAGATTTAAGAAAAGACAAGATGACTCAATTTACGGTATTTGGAAATCCGATAGCACACAGTGTGTCGCCAAAAATTCATCAGCTTTTCGCTGAGCAATTTGGCCTGCAGCTAAGTTATTCGCGCAGTCTATCATCGGTCGCCAACTTTTCGGGGCAGGTGGCAAAATTTTTCCGTGATGGCGGTGCTGGCGCAAATGTCACTGTACCTTTTAAGGAACATGCTGCCTCGTTAGTGACCCATCTAACGCCGCGCGCGAAGCGGGCGGGCGCGGTGAATACATTGATCCCGTTGGGGTTGGGCCAGCTTGCCGGTGATACTACCGATGGCTTCGGACTATGTCGCGACTTACAACGGTTAACTGGCGAGCAGCTTCCGGCACCAACGGTGATTGTGATTGGCGGTGGCGGTGCCGCACGCAGTATCATCGAGCCATTGCAAGCAGTGGGTAGTGAGGTGGTTATCGTCAATCGCACTCGAGCTCGCGTCGAGCCGCTACGCGACCTATTCGCGGGCCTGCAGGTGATGGATCTGACGCAACTGGCGTTGCCGCCGCAAGCCATTCGCGACAGCGCGGGCTTTATTCTGATCAACGCTACTTCAGCATCGCTGCAAGGGGCCGAACTTGAAATTCACTCAGAATGGTTTGCTGGGGCTGAATTGGTGTATGACATGATGTATGGCGCACATGCCCAAACATTTTTAGCTCAGGCTAAACGGGGTGGTGCAAGGATGACTGCCGATGGTTTGGGAATGTTAGTGGAGCAAGCCGCGTTGTCGTTTGCATTATGGCATGAAGGCTTGCTGCCCAACACGGCTACAGTTCTTGAAGCGTTACGAACTAGCAGCCAAAGCTAGTGGGCAAACTAGTCGCGAATGATGAGCTCAGGGGTAAGATTGACTTCGCCAGATTGGTTTACTGTTGCGTAATCGCGGTCTCGTCGCACGACCGCGAGAGGCCCAGCGTCGGGTAAATTGCGAATGAAGGCTAGCTCAAAACCGAACTTACTAAGTTGGTAAACACCAAACTTCTGATCCATAGATAAGCATTCCCACCACTGAGCAGACCCAAATTTGCCGCGCCGACGCTCATGCTTTGGTACCTTGCTAGTACTGATGTCTGAAGGACTCATTGTTGGTGTTTCCATAACGACTAAATTTCCAATTGGTTTGTATATTTCATCGATTATGCAAAAGCTAATATGACGATCATTATAGAAAAATTCAACAACTATTTTTGATTACTATTTCATCTAATGAAGTTCGGGCATATGCGAAAAACATTCTAAAAAATCTTACCGGCGAGCTGGTATTCCACCCACGTTGTGGTAGTCTTATTTCTCGGTTGTTTTTTGAACCGAATCCAGTCTTGGTCGATTGGGGTAGTGCGGAAATTATCTACAGTGTTCCCGCTATTTTAGATCAGAGACGCAGATCAGTTTCCACAACTGACACAAAATAAAAAAATAAAGCTGTCAGGGACTATAAAGCAGTAAAGTTCCTAGTTATTCAAATAGTTAAATTAAATCTTACTACAAGGTCAGCTGATCTTTCCGTGGTAGGATGATTTCTGTCAACAGACTTATCCACAGCATACGCACAATACCTCTATCCTTGAATGCTAGCTTGAAACGGCCGCCTGTGGCATGCTTAGCGGCATCATTCAGAACGACGGCGTGACCCTTAGTATGGCTACAAATAACACACCGCAAGTGCCCGAGAATCCGTTCATTTTAGTTGATGGTTCATCCTATCTATTTAGAGCATTTTATGCTCCTCCACACCTGACAAATTCAGCGGGTGAGCCGACCGGTGCCATCTATGGCGTAGTCAATATGCTGCGTAGTTTAATTAAGAAATATCAGCCGTCGCATATGGCTGTTGTGTTTGACGCGAAGGGGAAAACCTTTCGTAATGATATGTATGAAGCATACAAGGCAAATCGCCCACCAATGCCTGACGATTTGCGCTCACAAATTGCCCCGTTGCATGCCATCGTAAAGGCGTTGGGGCTGCCGCTGCTTTGTATTGATAACGTCGAAGCAGATGATGTAATTGGTACCTTGGCTCGACAGGCTGGCGATCAGGGTCGCTTCACGCTGATTAGCACGGGCGACAAAGATATGGCGCAACTGGTCAATGAGCATGTGATGCTAATCAATACCATGACCGATTCTCTGCTTAACGAACAGGGTGTGGTGAATAAGTACGGTGTACAGCCGCAACAGATTATCGATTACCTTGCTTTGATGGGCGATAGCTCAGACAACATTCCCGGGTTACCCAAGGTCGGTGAAAAAACCGCGTTGGCTATGCTGCAGGAAATGGGTTCGATCGATGCAATGTACAAAGATCCCAATGCGCTAGCAAAACTCGAGTTCCGTGGCGCTAAGTCGATGCCAGACAAGCTTCGTGAGCACGAAGCTATCCTGATGCTGTCGCGCGAATTAGCGACCATCAAGCTTGATGTTGAGTTAGATGGGGTAAAACCAGAGGGCTTACGAATTACCGACGTGGACCGTGACGAACTGATTCGTCTTTATAAAGAGTGCGAATTCCGTCGCTGGCTCGATGAGGTATTACGCGAAGGTGCAGTTACTGAACAAACGACGGGTAAAGCCCCAACCGCTGAATCCGAGCCGACAGCTATTTCTCACGATGATTATCAGGTCATAACTACAGACGGTGAGTTGCAGAAATGGATAACGCGACTAGAACAAGCCGATGCTTTTGCGTTTGATACCGAAACCACCAGCCTCAATTACATGGAAGCTGAGTTGGTCGGCGTTTCTGTTGCTTTAAAAGCGGGCGAAGCTGCCTATATTCCGGTGGCGCACGACTATCCAGGTGCGCCCGACCAACTTGATCGTAAGCAGGTGCTGGATTTGCTCAAACCAGTGTTAGAAAATGAGAAAATCGGAAAGATAGGGCAAAACCTTAAATACGATAGCCATATTCTACGCCGTTATGGCATCCGCCTTGCGGGTATTAAAAACGATACCATGCTGGCTTCTTACGTATTTAACAGCGTTGCCTCACGGCATGACATGGACAGTTTGAGTCTACAATATCTTGGGCATCGGCCGATAGCGTTCCAGGATGTCGCCGGCAAGGGCGCAAAGCAGTTAACCTTTAATCAGATTGGATTGGAGCAAGCAGCACCTTACGCCGCTGAAGATGCGGACGTTACTTTGCGGTTGCACGAAAAACTTTGGGCTGCTGTTAATAACGTGCCGTCACTAATGCAGGTGCTACAGGATATTGAGTTGCCGCTGGTGCCGATCTTGGTTGATATGGAACAGCGCGGGGTACAAATCGATGCGCAGCTATTAGCAAAACAGAGTAACGAAATAGCTCTCGAACTGGCGAAACTTGAGGAGCAGGCGTACATCATCGCCGGCGAAGAATTTAATTTAGGTTCACCTAAGCAACTGCAAACAATTTTGTTTGAAAAGTTACAGCTGCCGATCCGCAAGAAGACCCCAAAAGGGGCGCCATCGACTGCTGAAGAGGTGTTGCAGGAGCTCGCACTGGATTACCCATTGCCCGATGTCATTATGCGCCATCGTGGACTAAGCAAATTGAAGTCAACCTATACTGACAAACTGCCGAAGATGGTGAACCCTCGCACCCAGCGCATTCATACCTCTTATCACCAAGCGGTGACGGCGACTGGGCGATTGTCGTCAAGCGATCCAAACTTACAGAATATTCCAATCCGTACTGAGGCTGGTCGGCGCGTACGCAAGGCTTTTACGGCGCCGGAAAGTTATCGCATTATGGCCATCGACTACAGTCAAATTGAACTGCGTATTATGGCGCACCTGTCGCAGGACAAAAATCTTCTTGAAGCGTTTTCCAAAGGTCGAGATATCCATAAGGCGACGGCGTCAGAGGTATTTTCTGTCGCACTAGAAGATGTCACTAATGAACAACGTCGCCGCGCGAAAGCGGTTAACTTCGGTCTTATTTATGGCATGTCGGCGTTTGGCTTAGCCCGCCAATTGGATATTCCACGTCATGAAGCACAAGACTATATGGATAAGTACTTTGAGCGCTTTCCAGGGGTACTGCGTTATATGGAAGCAACCCGAGAGCAGGCCAAGCGTGACGGCTACGTCGAGACGTTGTTTGGTCGACGTCTGCACCTGCCGGAAATCCGTGCGCAGAACGGCGCTCGCCGCAAAGGCGCCGAGCGTGCGGCGATCAACGCGCCCATGCAGGGCTCTGCAGCAGATATCATTAAGTATGCAATGATTAAAGTGGCCGACTTTATGCAGCGAGAAGTTCCGCAGGAGCAAGCCTGGATGATCATGCAGGTGCACGATGAACTGGTTTTTGAGGTGCATAAAGATCACGTGGAACGTTGGCAAAAAGAGTTAGTCAGAATCATGGAGAATGCGGTTAAACTTGACGTGCCATTAATCGCAGAGGCGGGGGTTGGTGATAACTGGGATGAAGCTCATTAAAAAATAATTCAAACAATTAAAAAATTTTTGAACTATTTGAAAAAGGCTAAGTCTGATTTATTGAAAGGCGCATTATACGAGAGATTATGGCTCCGTTTGCGAAGTCCTTTCAGAGATGTTCTCTCCCTGGATTGTAAGTTTTTTGCCCGGCCTAGTTGCCGGGCTTTTTCTTTTCTAAAAGCTTGTTTTTATAACTAGCGTTGTATATTGACAGGCTGGCGCTTGCGGCGGTTGGCGATCCATACACCAGCTAGAATCGCTGCGAGACCTATACCTTGTTGAATAAAGAAGGCCTCTCCATCAATGATTCCAAGAATCAATGCCACGATCGGAATGAGATACGTGACCGAGCTAGTAAAGGTGGTATCTGTGAGTTTTACCACGGTATTGAAAATGATTAATGCCATTGCGGTACCAACAACACCTAAAATCAGTATCGCTGATAGTGGAAACCACAGTTGTGGTTGGCTTACCTGACTGGTAAAGGGAGTGGCTAACAGCAAGTAAGCTAGTGCTGGTGGCGCGACCAGAAATAATGAAACGCCAGTAATGGTTAAAGCGCCAAGATCCGGAATATGATGTTTAATAAGGTTGAGATTTAAGCCGTAGCAAATGGTTGCGGCGATAATCAGTAAGCCATAGCGGTTCAGTTCAAAGTTGCCGGAGGCAGTGGCGGTCACTAGCAAAATAGTACCAACCAGACCGATAAAAACACCTATCCACTGTTGCAAACGCGATGGTTGACGGAATAAGAGCACACCGATGATTAGGGTCGCAAGAGGGGTAAAAGTATTCAGTACTCCCGTTACGCCCGAAGGTAATTCAGTTTGTGCGAAAGCAAATAAAAATGCGGGTATAAAACTACCGACTAAACCGACGCAAATGAGTTTCAGCCAATGATGCGGACGTACGGTTTTAAAACGATGCAGAATAAAGGGTAAGAGGAAAAAACCTGCTGCGGCGATGCGGATCGCGGCAAGTTGGTCAGGGCTAAAACCCAGCAAGCCTTTTTTAATCAATAAAAACGAGCTCCCCCAAATGAGTGCTAGTAAACCTAACAAAAGCCAAGCTTTAAGCGGGGGAACTTCAGTCTGCATCGTGCGTTAACCACTCCGACAATTTATTTTCAGCTTCTCGCAGACCAAGCTTCGTCAGCGAGGAAAACATTTCGACGGTGATATCACCGCCGAACACTAGCGCAGCCTCACGGGCTTTAAGTAGTGTCGACTTGCGCGGACCAGGTTTTAGTTTATCGGCTTTGGTCAGCAGTACCAATACTGGAATCTCACAGTCAGTTGCCCAATGCAACAAGTCTTGGTCGACTTCACGGTAAGGGTGACGGATATCCATTAATAACACCAATCCGCGCAGTGATTCGCGTTGCTGCAGGTATTCACTCAAGGCCAGTTGCCATTTTTCTTTCACCGGCAAGGGTACTTTGGCATAACCGTATCCGGGTAAATCAATCAGCCGCTTACCAGGCAAGACCTCGAAGACGTTTATCAGCTGAGTTCGGCCAGGTGTCTTACTGGTGCGGGCAAGGTTACGCTGCCGCGTTAAAGTGTTTAACGCGCTGGATTTACCTGCATTTGAGCGCCCAGCGAAGGCGATTTCAGCACCTGTATCGTCGGGAAGTTGGCGAATATCTGCGGCACTGGTGATGAACACCGTCGGCTGAAAGTTAAGCGTTGTAGATTCCATGATGTCTTTGATGCTTCGAAGGAAAGCGTATGCTATCACGATTAGGCGTTTAATCCTTAGTAGTTTTGTGTAAAATAGCGTCTGTTACTACATCCAGAGTAGAGAAATCGACCATGAAAAAACTCGTATTGTTCGTTGGGCTGTACCTTGGTTTAACTGGCGCAACCTTCGCAGCTAGCGGCGATGCCGTAGCTGGTAAAGAAAAATCGCAAGTCTGTGCCGCGTGCCACGGTCCAACTGGTAGCTCGCCATCTGATATGTACCCGAAAATCAACGGTCAGCATGCTTCTTATCTAACTAAGCAATTGCACGACTATAAACTTGCTGCCGAAACGGGTGGTAAAGAAGGACGCGCAAACGCCATTATGCAAGGCCAAGTCGCTTCATTAAGCGACCAGGATATCGCGGATTTGGCGGCGTACTTTGCCAGTCAGGATCCGATGCAAGGTACAGCGCCAGAAGATGTGGTTGCTGCCGGACAAAAGTTTTACCTGGGTGGTGATACAGAGCGTGGTATAACAGCGTGTGTTGCTTGTCATGGGCCTCGCGGCGATGGTATGGCATTGGCAGTGTTCCCAGATATTTCCGGACAATACCCAGCCTATCTGAAAACCCAACTTGAAAAGTTTCGTAGCGGTGAACGTGCGAATGATATGAATGGCATGATGCGCGATGTAGCGGCGAAATTGACCGACAAAGATATTGAACTTTTGTCGCAGTACATGTCAGGTTTGTATTAAAAGAAGAATGGGTTAAAGGCTAAAAAAGCAGCGGTTGACGCTGCTTTTTCGATTTTTATGTTATATAGAACTCAAAGAAAGCCTTTAGAAAGCAAGCTATAAACCTATAAGTAATAAAAAACGGTTTCCTTAGATCATAAAAATCATTGATAAAAAATCTCGATTCAGTAGTCTGAATGCCATTCGAGATTAACGGAACCCGCTGCGAAAGCGATTCCGACGGTTGATTCGTCAACTTACAGATTTAATCCAGGGAATAAGAACAGGCCAGGAGGCCTTTTTAACCAAGCGATAAAAGCAAAAGCAATGCTCGGTTAAAGCGCGAAAAAATAACAATAATAATAAAAATAGTCACGGACGTTATAATTGATAACATGGATGAATTGACAACCGTTCTCGTAAATCGCACGTGCGCTGTGTGACAATGAGAGAATACACTAGGCGATGCTTCGGCATCGCCTTTTTATTTCCCGCCATACTCAGGTAAACTACGCGTTATCTTTCTTATTGGAAACTGACCTCATTTATGACGCGTAAAAAAAAGACTCGTAAAACTGGGCCGCTGGCATTATCGAACAGGCCAAAGGCTGACCTTAAACGTAATGCTGCAGAACCAAGCAAGCACAAAGGTAAAGGCCAGAAGCCAGGGTCGCGCTTTAATGTTACGACAGTGAAGAATAAAACGGGCTCAGCTCAGATTGAGCAAAACGATCCTCGTTTTGGTAGTAAAAAGCCAGTGCAACTGGTGAACCCGAATGCTGACCAAGCCGTAACTACAACATCAAGCTTTAATCACGCAGCAGCGCAAGCTGAACTGCAGGCCTTGGAAAATGATACGAAGCTGCAAGCTTTACTAGAGCGTATGGAAACGGGGGAGAGCTTGACCGCTGCCGAAGAGGCTTATGTCGATGAGCGTACAGAACGCTTTGAGCAGCTAGCGGAGCAGCTCGGCATTGCTGTCGACGACGAAGATGATGACTGGGAGGACGACGATGAGTGATCTACCTTGGTGGGCGTGGCTGGTGTTTGCTGGTGCCGTCATCATTGTTGCAGTGTTGGCGTTTATCGCCGGCCGTTTGCTGAGCAAATTGCGCGCCCAGAATGAGCGCCGCGATAAAGCTATCGAAAAACGTAATGAGCGCCTGCACGAGAGTATTGTCACTATTGCGAAGTCTATGGACCAGGGGCAATGTCCATTGTCAGAAGGCGCGTTGCGCTTGGTGGTGTTACTTGACCTAAGAGTTGAGCCAGGTAAGCCTCAATATGCACAGCGCTACACAGGGCTTCATACCATGTACGAACGCATAAAGCATATGCCGACCCACGAGGCGCGTAAACAGTATCCTAAGGCCGAAATTCGGAAATATGATGACGAGCGCGAAGGTCATGAAAAAGAGCTGGCAGACGTCATTTTGGCCGACGTCCGCCAGTTATTGAAGGACTTTAGTTAGCGCTGTTCTTCACTACTTCCCCATCTTTGATGACGAGGTTGATGTCAGCGAGAGCATCGATGTTCTTCAGGGGGTCGGCCGCGACGGCAACGATATCAGCACGTTTGCCTACGGTGATCGTGCCAAAATCATCAATTACGCCAAGTAACGTGGCGGCTTCGTGCGTAGCAGCTTTAATGGCTTCTAGCGGTGGCATACCGGCCTCAACCATGTAACCGAACTCACGATAATTTTCGCCGTGATCGAATACACCTGCATCAGTACCAAACGCTATTTTCACGCCTTGCTTGTATGCTTTGGCAAATGTGCTTTGAATTTTCGGCCCAATTGCTTTCGCTTTCGGTTGCACGATTGCAGGGAAGAAGCCTGGTATATCAGCGCGTTCAGCAACGGATTTACCGGCGGTGATGGTCGGCACATAGTAAACGCCTTTGGCTTTCATCGCGTCCATGACTTCCTGATCCATGTAGGTGCCATGCTCGATTGAGTCGACGCCCGCTGCGATGGCGCGCAACATGCCTTCTTTACCGTGCGCATGGACGGCAACCTTCATTTCATAATCGCGTGCGGTTTTTACGATGCCTTCAATTTCATCCATCATGAATTGGGGATTTTGACCACTTTTCGCAACACTTAGAACGCCGCCGGTCACGGTTAACTTAATGAGGTCGGAACCATCCTGATAGCGTGCGCGGACCGCTTTACGAGCTTCGTAAGGTCCGTTAATAACGCCGTCCGCCGGTGTCGGGCTTGGATAAAGATCTTCTTTAGCGCCATTAGTTGGGTCGGCATGTCCGCCCGTTGTTGCAATCGACTTGCCCGAAGTAAATATACGGGGGCCGGCAACTTTTCCGGCGGCAATGGCATCGCGCAAGGCGATACTTGCGTTGTACGAATCACCAAGATCGCGGACTGTGGTAAAACCAGCCATTAAAGTTTTGTGTGCGTAATTAACCGCATCAAGTGTCACATCGGGTCCACTTTTAGTGAATTTGTGCATGTAACTGCCTTGCGCGAGCTGCGAGGTCAAGTGGGTATGCATGTCGATAAAGCCGGGCATTACGGTTCCCTTGCGGCGATCAATTACCGTATCGTCAGCGTCGGCTTTTTGAAAGCCGTCGACAATACCAGTAATGCGGCCGTTATCGATAATCACCGTTTTATTGGGTTGTGCATCAGCACCGGTACCGTCAATCAGTTGACCAGCGTAAATCAAGGTTTCAGCCTGTGCTACACCCATTGCAAGTAAAACACTGGTGCTTAATGCCGCCAATGTCATCGGTTTTTTAATTCGAGCCATAAGATCCTCTGCTTGGTTGTCTGCGTAGTCCTCCACCTTACGCCTTGCCTTGCTGCTAAATCAAGCTAGGGCTTGCGCAGGCACCGCAGAAACCAGCACGATTAACGCAAGTGGCTGGAAATTGATATACTAGCCAAGAGACACCCATCAATTTGGATTGCAGATTCATGTTTAAACGCCTTCGCGAAGACATTAATAGCGTCTATGCCCGCGACCCAGCGGCACGTAACTGGTTTGAAGTACTGACCACGTATCCGGGTCTCCATGCGATATGGTGGCATCGGTTGAACCACCGACTGTGGACGTGGCGGTGCTATTGGCTAGCACGATTTTTGTCGACCTTAGCGCGGTGGTTTACTGGGATAGAGATTCATCCAGGCGCGAAAATTGGTCGCCGCTTTTTCATTGATCACGGGATGGGTGTGGTGATTGGTGAAACAGCCGAAATTGGCGACGATGTCACCATCTATCATGGGGTAACCTTAGGTGGTACTAGTTGGAGTCAAGGGAAACGACACCCAACCTTGCGCGACGGTGTGGTTATAGGTGCCGGGGCCAAAGTTCTTGGACCTGTTGATGTTGGTAAGAGTGCTCGAATCGGTTCAAACGCTGTTGTAGTCAGAGATGTTCCCACAGAAGCGACGGTGGTCGGTATTCCAGCCCGCGTCGCACGTTCGCCGGAAAACGCCGAAGAGAGCAAACGCCGTGAGGCCATGGCGAAACAGTATGGTTTTGATGCCTATGCAATTTCGGCGGATAATCCAGATCCCGTTGCAACAGCTATTGGTCGTATGCTCGATCATGTCCACATTCTGGATAAAAAGGTAAGTGATCTGTGTTGCGCGGTAAATCAGCTTGGCGGTAACGTGTGTGAAGAACTACCGGAAGTTGAACTCGATGATATGGATTTCCTTAGCGCAGAACAGGATGCGGTTGAGCGACGTCAGCAGGAGGCAACAGCAAAAGATAAAACGAATTCTACGGAGTGACGTAGAGATAACAGTTTATGTTCGTGCAGAAGTTAAGTTCTGTTGTCGTAGCCTTTGCTACTTAGCGGCGGTGTGGCCGCGTCACAGGCCCAGGCTGCGCACGACGGTACAGTTTTGAATCCGCACAGTTTTGAAAGTATGCAGAGACAAAAAAAGCCGCACTAGGTGCGGCTTTTTAAAATTTGTTTTGCTAGTAAACGTTGCCTGAGCAACTAATTACATAGGAACAACGTTTTCAGCTTGTGGGCCTTTAGGACCTTGAGCGATAGTGAACTGAACAGTTTGTCCTTCAGCTAAGGTTTTGAAACCGTCTGATTGGATTGCGCTGAAATGTACGAATACGTCTGCGCCTTGTTCTTGCTCAATGAAACCGAAGCCTTTAGCTTCGTTAAAGAATTTTACTTTACCAGTTACTGTTGACATGCTGATATTCCTCGTAGTGCATGTGAATTCTAGGGTCTTGCTAATAAAAATACGTGTAATACTTGGGACTTACAAAACGAGGTACAACAATAGACTTCGTAACAGGCCACAATTAGACAGCCGAATTTTTCTAGCGGCGTTGAGTATACGCTTATTTAAAGCCATGTCAAATTAACTTTCCCAGTAATCACTGAAACTTAGCCGCGGATCCAGTTTTTGGTGATGTGACGAAATGTATCTGTGCCACTACGATGCATCCATTCATAAGCCACCATTTCGCTGGTAACGATCTGTATATCAAGTTGGCGTAGTCGCTCCAATGCGGTTTGCTTATCTGAATCGCGGCGCGAACCAACCGCATCTGCCACTACAAAAACCTCGTAGCCAGCTTGCTTCAGGTCAACCGCCGTCTGCAATATACAGACATGAGCTTCCATCCCCATAAGCACGACCTGGCGCTTTTCCTGTTGTTTAATGACCTCGATAAAATTGGGTTCTTGCCAGGCACTGAAGTGCGTTTTCTCAATAACGTGAGCATTTTCGATGACTGCGGATAAATCGTCTACACTTATACCCAAGCCTTTGGGGTATTGTTCAGTTACAACAATGGATACGTTCAACTCGTTGGCGATTTCGCCTAGCCAGCGCATGCGTGCGATAAGTTGGTCGCGTTGGTGAACAACAGGCGCAAGTTTTTCTTGCACGTCAACTATAATAGCAACAGATTCGGCAGCATTTAGCAGCATAGGGGATCCTCAAAACATTTTTAACAGTGTTGAGGATATTATTGTGCCGTAAAGCACTTGCTATTCCTATAGCTTGTCTATAGCTTTGCTTGCAAAGGACTTGGATTTTTGAGCATGCCGCAGACGCAAAAAATAATTACAAGTGGTTCGGCCGATGAGTTATTGCGAGCCTTTAAAATAAAAGTCACCGGCAATATTATGTGGGCAGGCGGGCTTACCGAGCTATGCTTATCTGTTGCCCAGTTTCTGCTGGGTAACATCGGGCAAGCTTTCATTATTTTGGTTGCTGGTGTGTTCTTTACCGCCATGGCTTGGTATTACCAAGGGCACCGCATTCCTATTCTAGTGCGCATCATCTTTATTGGGTTGTTGACGGTAATTACCGTTATATCGATTTACCAAAACGGTACTATTGGCGTTTATTGGACCTATCCGTTACTGGTTTCCTGCTTTTTCTTATTCAGCGGTGTTATGGGGATAATTGCTGCCCTGACACTGACCATTATTTTTGGTGCCACTTCAATGTACGTGATGCCGAGCGACGATGGTTGGCGTATTGCTGCCACCTTAGTCATCATTTGCGTGTTGGGTTCCGTATTTGTTGTGTTACTAGGTGAACTGCAAAAACTGCTCCGGAATCTGGTTATCACAGATACGCTTACCGGGTTACAAAATCGCCATTTGGTAACCGGGATATTGGAAGATGCTATCTATCGTTTTCGTCGTTATGGGCGGCCGGCAACCTTGATTATGGCCGACCTCGATCATTTTAAAAAGCTCAACGACCAGCATGGTCATCTATTTGGTGATCAGGTTTTGAAGCAAGTTGCAGAACGCTTACAGAGCGTTCTGCGACAAAACGATCAAATTTTTCGCGTCGGTGGAGAGGAGTTTCTTATCGTTTTGCCAGAAACCAAAGTAGAGGAAGCGCAAATGGTTGCGGAAAAAATCCGAACATTAGTTGCTGAACACGGTTTCAACGGTAAAAACGCCAGTGCTGATGTCACTCTGTCATTAGGTGTGGCGGAGTTACACGCAAGCCAAACTTGGGTAGAGTGGCTAAATACCGCTGACTCAGCTTTACTAGAGGCAAAACGCAAGGGTCGTGATCAGGCTCGGGTTGCAGTCATCCCAGACATAGCCGACTCTGCAACAACATGACTAGTCACTCAGAACAGATAAGAGTAAAGTGGCACTAACAGCTTAATTAGGTACGACTATGAATCAATTATCAGCGACACAGACTTCAGGCACCTTCGATTTGTGGCAGCACTTTCGATTATTAGCCATGCGCGCTATTTATTTCGGCTCCGGAATAGTGATAGCTGGTACCGCGGTTTATTCGGCGTTGCAATCCAACTGGGCGGCCGGCGCAGCACTCTTCTGTGTGGCGATGGGCTTCGTTTTAATTGGCTATTTATATCGCAATGAGTTAGCACCTCAATGGATTAATTTTTTAGTGATTTGTTGTCTAGGTACGCTTGTTAGTGTTTCCATGAAATCGGCCGGAATACTTGGCGTGTATTGGATGTATCCAATTTTGGCAATGGTCTTCTTTATGTTCGATAAGACCATTTTTGTACTAGTAATCATGTTGATTTACGCATTATTTGCGGCGGTTATTTACCAAGTGTTGCCGTTTGATTATGCGTGGCGCGTGGCTGTTTCTATGCTGGTCCTGATCGGTGTAGGTGCTGCATTCCTTATTATGATGACGAGCATGCAGCGTAAGCTCTTTTCAGCGGCTGCAACGGACTCACTTACCGGTTGTATCAAGCGTGAGTATTTAAGTGAAATGGTACAGCAGGCAATTAATAAAGCGGAACGCGCAAAACAACCAGTTTCGCTGGTGCAGATTGACATGGACTCATTTCAAACTGTTAATGATCGCTATGGTTATCTATTTGGCGATAAAGTATTAGAGGAAGCTGCGTTGCGCATTCGCAGTGTCGCGCGTGCGAGCGATACTGTTATTCGTTCTAATGGCGCTGAGTTTGTGGTTATCTTTCCGAACACTGGGCGTAAGGAAGCGGCTGGTCTCGCTACCGACATGCTGGACCGAATTCGTCACGACCCGTTTGCCGTGAAATCTCTTACTGTGACGGTCACTGCAAGCGGTGGCTTAGCTGAGTTCAAAGCCGGTCAACAGTGGGGAGAGTGGCTCGGTGCCGCAGATTCGGCAATCTATCAGGCGAAAAGCCAAGGGCGTAACCGGCTAAAAGTCGCACAATAAATTTGCACCTAGCGATTCAGCTAGCTACAATTCGCTCCTTTCAAAAAGGAGCAGCTCATGGCACCCGTACTCATTCTAATGGGCTCGCAATCAGACTGGCCCGTCATGCAACACGCCGCGAAGATGTTAAAAGATCTTGGTGTCGAGTGGCGCGCCGAGGTTGTGTCAGCCCATCGCACCCCTGATCTTCTTAAATCATCCATGGAACAAGCCGAGCAAGATGGTGTTCCTGTGGTTATTGCTGGCGCCGGTGGCGCTGCGCATTTACCAGGGATGTTAGCTGCTTATACCGCTATTCCAGTGCTTGGCGTACCGGTCCCAAGTAAACAACTTAAAGGCCTTGATAGCTTGTTATCGATTGTGCAAATGCCCAAAGGCGTCGCCGTTGGTACTTTGGCGATAGGTCAGGCTGGCGCCGCAAATGCTGGATTGTTAGCGGCGCAAATCGTCGGTACCACAAATGCCGAGGTACGTGAAAGCGTGAATGCGTTCCGTACCGCACAACGCAATAAAGTGATGAATGGTCCAAAATTGGAGCTACCAGACGCATGAAGGTGTTGTTTGTCGGTGATGGCCAGTTAGGGCAAATGCTTGGTGCTAGTGGTATTGGTTACGGCCACGAATGTTTGCTTTACAGCACTCGTAGCCATGACGTGAAGCCGTTATCGGCGCACGTCAGTTTACCATGGTCTTTAAGCGAGGCAATTGCCTGGGCAGATGTAGTGAGCTGGGAACATGAAGCTATTCCAGCGGACGTCATCGCCGCTGCCCATGATAAGTTCCTGATGGACCCGTCACGAATCAAAAGCCTTACCGATCGCAGAGCCGAAAAGAAGCTTTTTGATGATTGCCGTGTTGCGACGTCACCTTGGCAAAGTTACGGTACGGCAACTGAACTTGAGAAACTGTTGCGCCAGGCGAAACAACCCTTAGTGCTTAAAGCTGCGCGTGGTGGCTACGACGGTAAAGGGCAGTGGCGTTTCCGTCCAGGAGATGACATTGCGAATTGTGTCGCAGAGGCCGGCAACGAACCCGGAATCGCAGAGCATTTGATCCCGTTCGGAAAAGAAGTTTCATTGGTAGGAGCACGAGGTAAAGACGGTAGTGTTCGTTGTTATCCGTTGATCACCAATGTGCATACACAAGGCATATTAAGTTACAGTCTTGGTGGTATTGAGCAGGTGCCAGAAGCGTTACAGAAACAAGCTGAGGATGCCTTCCACCGGCTAACCGATGCACTTTCTTATGTTGGTGTGTTTGCGATTGAGTTTTTTGTGGTTGGCGAAGGTGAGCATACTCAATTGCTGATCAATGAAGTTGCGCCACGGGTTCACAATTCTGGCCATTGGACCATGAGTGGCGCTAATTGCAGTCAATTCGATCTGCACCTGCGCGCGCTTACTGGCATGCCATTTCCAGAGTTACGCATTGAACCTACGCTGATGCTCAATGTTATCGGCGCGAAACAGATCCCGGCGGGGCTCTGGCATCATCAAGACGCACAATGCCACTGGTACAATAAAGAGCCGCGGCCGGGGCGCAAAGTTGGCCATGTGAACATTCGCACAGCGAATAGCAGCACGGCTTTGACTTGGGTTAAGCAGTGGGCCGATAAGCTTCAGCTGTTAGACTAGCGACTATGCCAAGACTTCTTGTAACCACTTATTAATGGCTACGAGTTGTTCCTGGCATACTTGGTGCTGCATCGGAAAGCTCTGATACTCAGCTTGGTACCCTGCATCGGATAACCAATTGTAAGCAAGTTGGCCTAAAGCTTCAGGCACTACTGGATCCTGGCTACCGTGTTGAATCAATATCGGTAGCTGACGGTTTGCGGTGCTCAACTGAATACTGTCATGTGTTGCGAGATAGGTAGACAGCGCGAGTAGCCCCGCCAACCGTTGTGGGTGGGAGAGTGCGGCTTCATAAGCTACCGCGCCGCCCTGAGAAAAGCCGGCAACGATAATGTGTTCCTCCTTCACGCCGCGCTCAATCTCACGCCGAATCAAATCGCCGACCGCGCGAGCAGACGCGCGCAGTTGCTCGCTATCCACTTGCCGTTCAATAGACATCGATAAAATATCGTACCAGGCTGGCATACGCATGCCGCCATTGATGGTTACGGGTAGTTGCGGCGCATGCGGAAAGACAAAGCGCACATGCGCGCCTGCTGGTGCTTTTAGAAGAGGCACAATAGGCGTGAAATCATTACCATCGGCACCAAGGCCATGCAACCAGATGACACTGCGATTAGCTGTTTGATCAGGTTCGATTTCAACACAGGGTAGGTAGGCCATTTATTCTTCCTTGGCGTTAGAACTTTTCTTTCCCAGCCCGCCGCTTATTGTCAATTGCAAGGCGTCAGCCGGGCTCATGTCGAGGTGTTCAATACAGCTACGCGGCACCATCACCATATAGCCGCCGACATTGTAACTCATCGGCAAAAACACTGCGACCTGGTCCTCATCCAGACATTCCGACAGACGGTCACCTTTTTCACCACTCTTTTTGGTGATGATGCCGATAAGTTTTAAATCCCCGCCAGGCATTGTTACCATCACCACCGACTCTTGGGCAAAGTTTTTGCCTGACATCATATCGAAAACATCGTTGATGGTGCCGTACAAGCTATTGAGCAGTGGCATTTTGTTCATCAGATCGCCGGGCAATAGCCAGAGTCTATTAACGAATCGCCAGCGCGAGCTGAAACCAACGAGGGCAGCGATACCCAAAAAGCTCATAAATGCCAGGCCAGGGAAATAATAGGTCTCGCCCAAAACCGCAAGCCAAATGGGACTTAGCCAGGTTTCAATGGTAACCAGTAACCAGCGGACGAGTGCAATGGTAACAATGATCGGCAACAAGATTGCCAGACCTTTAAGTAAATACTGTATGGCGTTTTTCATTATGCTACTCTCTTGTGAGTTTGTCCTAGCTTAGCTTTTTTCAGGAACCAAGATGAAACTATTTGGCAGCTATACCTCACCCTTTGTACGTCATTGCCGTATTGTGCTGGCGCAACATCAACAGCAATTCGAATTTGTACCCACCGATTACGCCCAAAGTGCGCAGCACTCTCCGGCTCAGCGGGTACCTTTTTTTAGTCATAATGGCCTACAACTGCACGATTCCTCGTCTATTTTACGCTATCTTCGCAGTTTAGCGGAACAACCATTTTGCCAAGATCCTGAGCAATTTGACTTGTATTGTTTAGTGAATACCGCATTAGATACCACGGTGAATTTATTTTTATTAGAGCGCGACGGTATAACCGTTGATCAGGTGTCGTATCTACAACGCCAGCAGTCGCGCGTGACCAGTATTCTTGATGAGTTAAATCAACGCGACTGGCCTGTGGGCGATGCGACCAATGATGCACACCTGCGATTAGCATGTTTTCTAAGTTGGGCACAATTTCGCGAACGTCTCGATATTCATCAGTGGCCCGAGTTACAAAGCTTCTTAACTACAATGAATCAGCAGGCCTGGTTCGCCAATACCCATCCAGCTTTGAGTTAACGATCAGCCTTACGGAGCAATTTTATGAAGCAGTGGATTACTTTGTTGAGCGTGGCAGTGTTAGCTGCCTGCTCACCGCAACAAAAGTCGAGCACTAACGAAGTGGCAGAAAAAACAACAACCGTTAACACCCAAATTACCTATCCATTGACCTTTCGCGGCAATGTTACTGAGGAGTATTTCGGTACTGTGGTCGCTGATCCGTATCGTTGGCTGGAAGATGACCGCAGTGAAGATACTGAAGCTTGGGTGAAAAGACAAAACGAAGTTACTTTTGACTACTTGGAACAGATCCCATATCGCGAAAAAATTGAAGATCGTTTAAGTACCATGTGGAACTACGAAAAAGTGAGCGCACCGTTCAAAGAGGGAGATTACACCTACTTCTACAAAAATGATGGCTTACAGAATCAATACGTGGTTTACCGCACCGATGCGCAAGGCAATACCGAGGTATTTCTTGATCCAAATACCTTTAGCGAAGACGGCACCACGTCACTTGCAAGCTTGAGCTTTTCCAAAGATGGTTCAATTGCTGCCTATGCGATTTCCGAAGGAGGCAGTGACTGGCGCAAAATCGTGGTCATTGATGCCGAAACCAAAGAGCAGCTCGAACCCGAATTGGTAGACGTCAAATTCAGTGGTATTTCTTGGTACGGCAACGAAGGTTTCTACTATTCCAGCTATGACAAGCCCGACGGTAGCGAGTTATCAGCGAAAACTGACCAACATAAACTCTATTATCATGAGTTGGGTACAGCCCAAACGGATGACCAAGTGATATTTGGCGGCACCGAAGAGCAGAAACATCGATACGTAGGCGGGCAAGTAACTGAAGATGATAATTACCTGTTTATCAGCGCTGCGGTCTCAACCTCAGGTAATAAGTTGTTTTTGAAGGATTTGAGTGACCCGAACAGCCAGCTGGTTACGGTTCAGGGCAATACAGATGCTGATACCTCGGTATTAGATAACAAGGGTTCGAAGCTTTATTTGGTTACCGATCTTGGTGCGCCAAACAAGCGTGTAGTAACAGTTGATGCGTCAGCCCCGCAAACAGAAAACTGGCAGAACTTTATTGCTGAAACCGAGCATGTGTTGAGTGTTGGCACCGGTGCTGGCGCAATTCTTGCCGAATATATGGTGGATGCCATTGCTAAAGTCGAGCAATACGATTACGACGGCAACAAAGTTCGTGATGTAGCCCTGCCGGGTGTTGGCAGTGTTAGTGGGTTCGACGGTAAAGATGATGCCGAGACACTTTATTACACCTTCACCAATTACTACACCCCAGGTACGATCTACGCTTATGATCCGCAAAGCGGTGAGTCAACAGTCTATGAAAAGTCGAAAGCCGACTTTAATAGCGATAACTACGAGTCCAAGCAGGTATTTTACACCTCGAAAGATGGCACCAAAGTACCGATGATCATTACCTACAAGAAGGGTATGGAACTGGATGGCAACAATCCGACCATGCTTTATGGTTACGGTGGTTTTAACGTTAGTCGGACGCCGTCGTTTAGTATCACCAATGCATTATGGCTCGAGTTGGGTGGTGTTTATGCGGTTCCTAACATACGTGGCGGCGGTGAATACGGTAAAGAATGGCACGATGCGGGCACGCAAATGAACAAGCAAAATGTGTTTGATGACTTCATTGCCGCAGGCGAGTACTTAATCGATCAAGGCTATACCTCAAGTGAGCGCCTGGCGCTCCGGGGTGGTTCAAACGGTGGCTTGTTGGTGGGTGCAGTCATGACCCAACGGCCCGATCTAATGCAGGTGGCGCTGCCGGCAGTAGGTGTCCTCGATATGTTGCGTTATCATACTTTCACCGCCGGTGCTGGCTGGGCTTACGACTACGGTACCGCGGAAGATAGCAAAGCGATGTTCGAGTACCTGTATGGTTATTCTCCGGTGCACAACGTGAAGCAGGGCGAAAGTTATCCGGCGACCCTAATTACAACCGGCGATCATGATGACCGAGTGGTTCCGGCCCATTCGTTTAAGTTTGCTGCGGAGCTGCAAGCGAAGAACACTGGACCGAATCCACAGCTGATTCGCATCGAAACCAATGCCGGTCACGGTGCAGGAACGCCAGTCTCTAAGACGATTGAGCAGTATTCCGATATTTATGGCTTCACGCTGTACAATATGGGCATTAAGCAGCTAAGTGATATCCAGTAGCAGTTCTACTTATTGAGATTGAGCATAAAACTAAGGCGCCGAGAAACACATGTTTCTCGGCGTTTTTTATGCTCAAGGTTTCATGTTGGGTCCATGCAGGGTAACAGTGGTGACGATGTTCTGCGCGATCGCTTCAGCAAGATCGTTATCGAGTATGGCTTGCGCTTGTTGGTTCGAGGCGTTCAATTGCATGATGCCCCAAGCCTGATTGCGGCCATGAACCTTGCCTGCATAAAGTGCTTTATCGACAAGCATGAGCGTCGCTTCCCAGTCCATTTCTTTTTCGCTTAAATTGGCAAAGGGGTAACTAATGAAACCCGCCGTCGCAGTAATGGAAATGTCACCGGCGTTTTTAGTGCTGATCGCTTCTTCGCCAATAGTATTGAGTAGCCGCGTGACGAAGCGTGGTAGTGCCTGGTGGTCAGCATTGGTGAGGTAAATAAGAAACTCTTCACCACCCCAGCGTATGACTTTATCGTTGTCACGGCATATTGCTTGCAAACGTCTGGCGACTTCAACGATGACATCATCACCGGCGGCATGGCCAAACTTATCATTGATGCGCTTGAAGTGGTCAATATCAATAAGAACCATCGCATCGGAATGTGCGGCACCTTCTTTTTCTTGGCGCTGCAGTTCCTGCTGCATTGCCCGACGGTTTAATAATCCGGTTAGTGGGTCACGCACCGATTGATCAGCCAGCCGTCGGTTAGCATCTTTAAGTGCCAGGTTTGAGCGTCGTGCGGCACGGTATAAATAAAACGCCAAGATCGAGAACAATAAGGCGACAATAATTCCGAGGACTAAAATGAGTTGATGCTGGCGCTCATTCTGCAGCATTTGTGTATTTAAATCATTCTGCTGTTCGAGAAGCTTAATTTGTTGCGCTTTGTCTTTTGATTCATAAAGGTTCTGAAGTTCGGTGACGTTCTTTTGCATTTCGGTATTAAATACCGTTTCCCGTAACTCACGTTGTTCGAGCAATGCATCATTGGCAGCTTGATAGCGACCGGCCATGGTAAGCGCTTCAGCATATTCACCTAAAAGCGCCTCAACTTCACGATTAACCCAATCGCCACGAGCCTGTTCGACGACGTTCTGCATCGCTTCAAGACCGACATCATAATTCCCCAAATGAACTTGGATAAAACCCAAGTTGAACCGAACAGTTTGTTCAGTAATCACGTCTTTCTGCTGTTCCGCAATGGCAAGTGCTTGCTCCAGGGTGGCAATGCCGGACTCAAAACGTCTGGTGCGTATGGCTAGATCGCCAAGGTTGTTCAGTACCGTTGACTGCATGGCTGTCCGGATTGGATCATCTTTAATTAACGACTCTAACTCTTGGTAGAGATCAAAAGCCTGATCAAAATTTCCTTGCTCGGTCGCAATGTAGGCACGTTGGAACTGAATTTCGGGGGCGTAGCTTGCTTCAAGATCTTCTGCGATCATGATTTCTTCAGTTTCATCGAGCTGTTGCAGGGCTTGCTCATACTGGGTTTGTTGGGTATAGATTTCGGCAATACGCAGCTTTAGATAGATGCGGCGCACGGGCGTGCGCGCTGAGTCTGTCTCATTGACCGCATCAGATGCTTTGATAAGGTGCTCTAACGCGCGCTCAGTTTGACTCTTTTGCGTGTAGACGCTGGCAATCAGGTTGTGCACGAAGTAGCGCACACGCGGTAGAGTCGCGTTGGCGGCGGGCACAACCGCTGAATTTATTAAGGTGTAGGCTTCAGTGAGCTTACCCTCAATGATTTTGATTAAGATTCGGGTTGCGGCAACTTCGGTCAGGGCGTCGGCATACCCGCTGTTCTGTGCTTGTGCTTCTATCTCTTTTAATAAGCGATAAGCTTGTTCGATATCGCCTTCATAGGCATAAGACGTCGCTAAATAGGACTGCACCCGGATCTGCGTCATCACCGGCGTGTCAGCAGGCATCTCAGCCATAATGCCAAGCAATCGCGCACCCATTTCCGCTTCACTTAGATTGCTATTGAGCATCGTATCAAGCTGTTGTTCAATAGCAGCATCCATAGGGGGCTGCCCATCACTGGACTGGGCTTGTGCAGCGACAACAGTCAACATAAAGAAACACGCGATAAAAGCGTATAACAGTCGCTGAAATCGTGTTGTACTGGCTTGACTCGTCTGCACGAGACCTCCTAGTGGTGATAAAATAGGCGCTTAATTTATCCCGCTGGTCAGATGAGGGCAAATAATAAGCGACGAAATGCAGCCATATAAGTTGACTAGTCTGTAGGTTACTAAATTGTTAATTCAATCTGTATACGCTTGACTGGGTAGTAAAAATGCCTAAAAGTCGTATTAACCTACTTATAAAAGGATAGCTCATGTTAATAAATCGCTTACACTTCAAAAGCGTCCTCTCCGTAGCCGCTTTGTTTATGCTGACGGCGTGTCAGCCGCAGTCGACACCATCGGAAACCAAAGAACGCCAAGCTCCAGCTGCCAAGCGAGAACCTTACACTGTGGTTTCGCCTCACGGTGAGCGCGTCGATTACTACTACTGGTTACGTGATGACGAACGCAAGGACACTGAAGTTATAGCGTATTTAAACGCAGAAAACACCTACTACGATCGCTACCGCGATGATTATCAACAACTTACTGACGAGCTTGAAGCTGAGATTTTGGCTCGTGTGAAACAAGATGATGAAAGTGTGCCCTACCAACGCGGAGATTACCTGTACCAAACTGAATATGAAGCAGGTAAAGAATATCCCATCTACACCCGGAGGCACGTCGACAGCGAGCAAGAACAGGTACTGTTAGACGTCAACGTACTGGCTGAAGGTAAACCTTTCATGCAGGTTTCTAATCTGCAAATTAGTCCCGATCAAACTAAATTAGCTTACGTTGTGGATGACAAGGGTCGTCGGCAATATGAGTTGTACATCAAAGATCTTACCACGGGCACGGCAAAGGCTACTGGGCTGAAGGGCATATCGTCAGCAATTGCATGGGCGCAAGACAATGAAACGCTGTTCCTGGTTGAAAATGATCCGCAAACACTACTGTCGAAGCGGGTATTGAAATACCGCTTGAGTGAGCCGGCGGCAACCGCGCAAGTTGTCTATGAAGAACAAGACAAAAGTTTTTACATGTGGGTCGAGAACAGCAAAGACAACGAGTATGTAGTTATCAGTCTGCGGTCGACAGTTGCTAACGAAGTTCATGTACTCGACGCAGAAACTCCTAATGGCGAATTTCAGGTCATAGCGCCGCGTGAACGGCATTTGCAGTACTCGGCTGACCACATTAATGGGCGTTGGATCATTCTCACCGACTACAACGCACCGAACTTCCAGGTGATGCAGGTATCGACTGAGAGATTGGGTGATAAGGCCAACTGGCAGCCACTGGTTGCACATGACGAGCAGGTATTCATTCATGGCATGAGTGTCTTCACTGATCATCTGGCCTTGAACGAGCGCCACAATGGTTTGCGTCAGGTTCGTATCGTGCCATGGAATGAGCCCAGCGAGAGTCATGTGATTGGTGCCGACGAACCGACTTATGTGATGACCTTTGAAACTAATGTCGAGCAAGATACCGCTATTGTGCGGTATAACTACACCTCGCTAGTGACGCCAACAGTAACTTACGCTTACAACATGGAAACGCGTGAACGCGAGGTTCTCAAGGCCACAGAAGTGCCCAACTATGATGGTTCAAAGTATGCCACTGAACGCACTTGGGCAACTGCTGATGACGGTACTAAAATCCCGGTGTCATTGGTTTACGCCAAAGATTTTAAGCAAGACGGTAGTGCACCACTCTATCAGTATGCTTATGGCTCTTACGGCTCAACATCTGAGCCATGGTTCCGACAAGCGGTATTTTCGTTGCTTGACCGCGGTTTTGTATATGCCATCGCGCACATTCGAGGAGGCCAGGAAATGGGGCGGGAATGGTACGAGGACGGTAAGCTCGAAAACAAAAAAAACACCTTCACTGACTACATCGACGTAACCGAATATTTAGTTGCGGCTGAGTATGCGCATCCGGGTAAAGTTTTCGGTATGGGTGGTAGTGCTGGTGGCTTGCTGATGGGCGTCGTTGCCAATTTGGCACCAGCGAAGTATCGCGGACTGGTTGCTCATGTGCCGTTCGTTGATGTGGTGACCACTATGCTGGATGAGACGATTCCACTCACCACCAACGAGTTTGACGAGTGGGGTAATCCGCAAGAGGAACGGTACTACGACTATATGCTTTCGTATTCACCTTACGATCAGGTGACGAAACAAGCCTACCCAGCGATGTTGGTAACGACTGGGCTGCATGATTCACAAGTACAGTATTTTGAACCGGCGAAATGGGTCGCTAAATTGCGATATCTTAAACTCGATGATAATCCGCTGATGTTTAAAACCAATATGGAAGCTGGGCATGGCGGCGCTTCAGGGCGTTTTGCACGCCTTAAAGAAACCGCCGAAGAATATGCGTTTATTCTAAATCTCTTGGGCGACAATTGACTGGTTTAACCCGTAGTAGAATTACGGGCTACAGTTATGATAAACGTTTTGAACATCGTCGCAATCGTCGAGCATTTCTAGAAATTTCTCCATCATGGCGACGTCGTCGCCATCGATGGAGGTCATCACTTGCGGAAGGTATTGAACTTCATCGACATCGAACTCAATTTCGGGGAAGCTTTGCTGGAGCGCGGCTTTCGCCTTGTGCCATTCAGTGTGAGGTGCAAAAACCGTGATCTTGCCGTGTTCTGCTTCGATATCCGTTACATCTACGTCGGCCATCATTAATGCTTCTAATACGGCATCTTCGTCGGTGCCTGTAAACGCGAGAATCATGCAGTGGTCAAACATATGCGAGACACTGCCTGGGGCACCGATTTTGGATTTGGTTTTGGTAAAGCAGTTGCGAACTTCACCGAAAGTACGGGCGGGGTTATCGGTTAAACATTCTACCATGATCATGCAGTTGCCGGGGCCAAAGCCCTCGTAAACGGCGGGTGCATAATCTTCACCGGCGCCACCTTTGGCTTTTTCAATGGCTTTCTCAATAACGTGTGCCGGCACTTGGTCTTTTTTTGCCCGATCAATCAGACCACGTAATTGCAGGTTAGCGTCAGGCTCAACCCCACCTTGCTTGGCAACGACGTAAATTTCTCGTCCGTACTTACTGTAAACTTTACTTTTAGCCGCCGCTGTTTTCGCGATCGACTCCTTGCGGTTTTGAAAGGCGCGACCCATAGTAGACTCTCAATAGTTTTTGTTCGAAAGGCGCAATATTATACGCACTTTGGCAGGTAATCCAGTTTAAACCTTTGCCATAATGAAGTACTTTAGCTAGAGCTAATGCAAGAAGGAGTAAGTCGTAATGAGTCAAGCACCGAGCCCGCATGTTGAAGCCTTTTTAGATAATGATAGTGAAACCTATAGCTACGTGGTTCGCGACCCGGACAGTAACAAAGCCGTGATTATCGACCCGGTACTCGACTTTGATTACAAATCTGGACGAACTCACACCAAAGGCGCACAGCGCCTGGTGGACTATGTGCGCGCTAACGATCTGCAACTCGAGTGGATTTTAGAGACTCACGCTCATGCGGATCATCTTTCGGCAGCGCCTTTTATTAAAAATTCAGTGGGCGGAAAAATTGCGATTGGCGAGCATATTCGTGACGTACAAAAGATTTTTAAGGACGTCTTTGACTTAGAGAAAGAATTTTTACCGAACGGTACGCAGTTCGACAAGTTATTTACCGATAATGAAACGTTTACTGTTGGCAGTATGCAATTTCGAGTGCTGCACACGCCGGGACACACGCCGGCCGACATTGCTTACATAATTAATGAAGAAATGGCTTTTGTTGGCGATACCTTATTTATGCCAGACGTGGGAACTGCGCGTTGTGATTTCCCCGGCGGGAGTGCCGGCACTCTCTATCGCTCTATCAAAAAACTATTAGCGTTACCTGATGCGACCGAGATCTATATTTGTCATGATTACCCACCTCAGGGGCGCTCACATGAATGCCGCACAACTGTGGCGGACCAGCGTAAGCGCAGTAAACATGTACATGACGATGTCAGTGAAGCTGAGTTTGTAAAACTGCGTGAAGAGCGTGATGCGACGCTGGAAATGCCGCGCCTGATCCTGCCGTCGATTCAAGTGAATATCCGTGCTGGTGAAATGCCGCCGGCGGACGAGCAGGGTAAGGTGTATCTGAAGTTGCCGATTAACCAACTTTAGTTTTAATTATGCTTGCCTATTTAGCTTTTGCGGTGGTCGGTGGTTTAGCCTTAACGGGATTTATTTCGTCACCGTTAGCCCTGGTTCTTGGCTTTGTGTTAGCTGGATTTGGTTTAGTGCCACAGCACGTTAACCCTGCCCAGCTGGCGAAGCGTTTGCTGGCAGTTGCCATTGTGTTATTAGGCTTTGGCGTGCAGCTCGAAACCGCACTAGCGATTACCGGCGATGCCATAGGGCTTATCTTCGTATCCATAGTAGTAACGCTGGGGCTGGGGCTCTTGCTGGGTAAATGGTTAGGAGTTGAAACCACCACAGCACACTTGATTGGCTCTGGTACCGCTATTTGCGGGGGCAGCGCGATAGCTGCCGTGGGGCCAGCTATTCGAGCTCGTAGCGATCAAATGGCACTCGCCTTGGCGGTGGTGTTTATTCTCAATTCTATAGCTTTAATTTTGTTCCCAGTGATTGGACGCGTGTTAGAACTTGATCAAGTCACTTTTGGTCTCTGGTCTGCCGTTGCGATTCATGACACCTCATCCGTGGTGGGCGCCGCGGAAGCTTATGGCGACGAAGCTTTAGTTGTCGCTACGACAGCAAAGTTGGCCCGTGCGTTGTGGATCATCCCGGTCGCACTGCTCTCGGCCTGGGTGTACGCCCGTTCCCAACGACAGCAAGGGCACACCAAATTGGCGTTGCCTTGGTTCATAGGAGGCTTTGTTGCCACCGCTGCGATAGCCAGTTATCTCCCCAGTGGGAACGAGGTATTTACCGTAGCCTTTGCGATCGGAAAGCAAATTTTAGTTTTTTGTTTGTTCCTAATTGGGCTAAGCTTAACCTTAAAGCGAATTCGAGCAGCGGGGTTTAAGCCATTGCTGTTAGCCATTATTCTTTGGTTAACAATAGCCGTTGGAAGTCTCGGTTGGCTGCTGATCGATTTTTAAAAAAATAAGCGAGATTTATGACAATACCAGCATCCATACGTCAACAAACGTGTCAAGATTGCCTTTCAGGGAAAGATTTAGGTTTTGAAATAACGATGGCTTTTCAGCCGATTATCGACTGGAAGAAAAAACAAATATGTGGTTACGAGGCCCTTGTCCGAGGTACTGAAGATCAAGGTGCGGGATGGGTTTTTGAGCGTATAAACCATGAAAATCGCTATTATTTTGACCAAGCCTGTCGCGTAAAAGCTATTGAAACCGCAGCTCGCTTGGGTTGTGACACCTTGTTGCACATTAATTTCCTACCCAATGCGGTCTATAGCCCGGAAACATGTATAAAGGCGACCATAGAGGCTGCTGACATGTATGGCTTTGATCTCACCAAGCTGGTTTTTGAGGTGACGGAAGGTGAGGAAATCGTTAGTAAATCGCATTTACAACGAATTTTTAGCAGTTACGCCGCCCGTGGTTTTCAGACCGCGATTGATGATTATGGTGCTGGCTATGCAAGCCATAGTTGGCTCGTTGAGCTGCGCCCCCATATTCTTAAACTTGATCGTAGTATGATCACTGATGTGGATCAGTCGCCGCAAATGCAACAAGAAATCAAAAAAGTTATTGAACAGTGTGAGCTGCAAGGCACTCGGGTTTTGGCCGAAGGAATTGAAACGAAAGCGGAATTGGATACTTTAGCTAAGCTAGGAGTGCGCTTTATGCAGGGCTATTATTTCGCAAGACCAGGTTTTGAAAGACTTCCTCAAGTAAACTTCTAGTTCTCTCAACTGTATTCAACGGTAGTGACGACGCTTGTTAACGACCTTATTCAAAAAAACCGCTAAATAATAGAAATGTTATAGAGCTATCTGTTGGCTATTTCAATTGGCAGATAGCTTAATTTTTACTATGGTCTAAAATCAAGCCATAAATCAGACGATTTGACAGATTTCGAACAATCAACTAGTTGAACAGTTAGGTTGCAAAAACTTTACATCGTTAATTCTGAAGGCGAATGTGAGGCTGGAATTTGTTGTCATGATTCGTGACGACCTTTGCCGTCGTGTTCGGGAGCACTGCTTATGTCTTGGTTCGATATCTTTGTGTTTTACCTCTATGGGCTCAAATGGTTAGCTATAGCAGTGATGGTGATTTTGTTCGTCTTTGGTTTAGACGACTTATTCATCGATTTCTATTATTGGATACGTAACCTTTATCGTAAACTGACTGTTTATCGTAAGTATGACTATTCCGATCCAGACAAGCTACTCGCCGAGCCGGAGAAACCCCTTGCCATCATGGTACCCGCCTGGCACGAGGTCGGTGTGGTGGATAAGATGGCTGCCAATGCCGCGGCATCACTGGATTATGAGAACTACCAAATCTTCATTGGTACCTATCCCAATGATCCGGAAACTCAAGCTGAAGTCGATCATGTAGTTGAGCACTATCCCAATGTGCACAAAGTTATCTGTGCAGAGCCTGGGCCCACCAGCAAAGCCGACTGTTTGAACAACATTATTGCGTCAATTATTGAATTTGAGAAAAAGACCAAAATTGAATTTTCGGGCTATATCCTGCATGACGCAGAAGATGTGATTTCAAGTATGGAGTTACGCTTATTCAATTACCTGATCGCGCGGAAAGACATGATTCAGTTGCCGGTCTATCCGTTCCCGCAAAAATGGCATGACTTTACTGCGGCTCATTATTTAGATGAATTCGCTGAACTACACGGTAAAGATATTGTAGTGCGCGAGTCGCTCGCTGGGCAAGTCCCGAGCGCTGGAGTGGGCACTTGTTTCAGTCGCAGGGCTATCTTGCAGTTATTGAAAGAGGGCGACGGATTACCCTTTGATGTGCGGTCCTTAACTGAAGATTATGATATTGGGTTTCGCCTGAAAAGCTGGGGTATGGAAGAAATTTTTGTACGTTATCCAGTGAAGCTTGAACAGGCGCAACTGCGCGAGAAGCAAGCCGGCGTAAGTGAACGACACGGTAATGTGGTCTGTGTGAGGGAGTATTTTCCAACCACGTTCAGGACCTCAGTGCGGCAAAAAACGCGTTGGATCATTGGCATTATTTTCCAAGGCTCACGAAAGCTGAAGTGGACAAAAAATTGGCGTATTAATTATTTTTTATGGCGCGATCGTCGCGGTGCCTTAGCCAATATTGTTAGTTTCTTAGCAATGGCACTGTTTATTCAGTTATTGATTATTTGGGTGATCGAACAATATGTTCCCAGCACCTACCGGGTGTTATCACTGTTCGAAGACCATCCAACAATTATCTTTCTGCTTTATGCAAACCTGTTTTTCCTGATAAATCGCTTGTTCCAGCGTTTTTATTTTGCCAAGCAGTATTACGGATGGTTCCAGGGTTTCATGTCTATTGCACGAATCTTCTGGGGCACGCTGATAAACTTTACTGCAAGTTTGCGAGCTATCAAGCAAGTTGTGCAACATGGTGACCCACGCAAAGTCGCGTGGGATAAAACCTCGCATGTATTTCCTGTGGTTGCGCCGCCCCGCAAGCAACCACTTGGGTCGATTCTTATTGGTAACGGTAAACTGTCTGAAGCTGAACTCGAGCGGGCGTTACTTGAGCGCCCTGCTGGTATTCGTCTTGGGGTCTATCTTGTTACCGCCGGCTTTGTCGGTCTCGATG
Source organism: Pseudidiomarina xizangensis (assembly GCF_052541995.1). NCBI lineage: Bacteria > Pseudomonadati > Pseudomonadota > Gammaproteobacteria > Alteromonadales > Idiomarinaceae > Pseudidiomarina > Pseudidiomarina xizangensis. The sequence goes on along the minus strand of NZ_JBOBQA010000004.1, from coordinate 59,381 downwards.
ACCTTAGTGAGGCCATAGCAACACAGGAATATAGCGCTTTTCAGGCGTCTGACCCATTCGAACTGGAGCAGCAATTGATCGACCAGCTTCCCGCTGAAATTGCTTTTCGATATTCTATCATTCCGCTAGCGGAAGAAGGCAAAACGCTAATTGTCGGCCGTGAGTATGGCTTGAGTCCTGTCGCCGAAGCCGCAATCAGTCGTAAGTTGAAACGCCCCATACGTGGCTGTGTTACGACTCAGGGGGCAGTCACCCTGGGCCTACGGTACTGGTATATGAACGATAAGGAAGCTGACCCGCGGGAGTTTTTAAACCAAGCCACAGCAAAAGGTACCTTGTCTGCAAAAGATATCCGCTTATTACGCGACGCCTATTTTATCCGACAGCTACCCTTTGGCAGTGCCCTGGTGCAGTCACGAGCGATTGATTCCGCGGTCATGACACAGGTCATGATGGCCTACGCACGGCAACGTGACATACGACTTGGGGACTACCTTGTGCAAGAGGGAATTATCTCGGAACATCAACGTGATGATGCTTTGGCGTATCAACAACGTCATCAAATCGAAATGAAAGAACTACTAGCTGAGGCGGTTGCTGGTCAACCGGGAATCACATGCGTGTTTTAGGCTTACTGGCAGCTTTATCGGCATTGGCGCCGCAAGCGTTAGGCGACTCGATCTTTGTTGGCTTGTCTGATTATCAGGAGTTTCGGACCTATCCTTACGTTGATAAAGCGTATCGACTGCAACAAGATGAAAACTACCAAGCGGCACTTGCTGAACTGGACCGTGCCATTGCAATTGCTCCGGAGCATACAGCCTTCTACGAATATGCTTTCGAGTTGGCGATGTTGAGCAATGACATTGTACGTGCGCAAGTCTATCTTGCTGAAGTTCCTATGGAGCGGCGGATTGCACTGAATCAACGTTTATTACGCACACAAATGGCAGCGGCCGTGCCAAACGCAGGAGATATGGAAACATTCCTCACAGGATTAACCCCAGAACAACAGCTGGAGTTGATTCAGCAGGGGCTGTATCAGTTACAACAGAGGGACTCGAAAGCAAGCGCCTGGGCGTGGCTCAATGCCTTGCCAAGCTCATTGTGGACCGAACAACTGCACTTGATAGCCGCCCGCACAGCCGCTGATGTTGGCCAATTCAGTGCCGCTGCGCATCATTTCGCACAGTATGGTAAACGGGTTGAACTCGCACCTGGGGAAATAGCGGAATTTGGTTACGTGTTGGTCGAGGCAAATGATGAAGCTGGCGCGTTTGCGCTGGCACAGCGTTATCCAAAAGCTGCTGGCGGTGTGATTCGAGAATTAGCGTATCAAGCACTCGGGCGTGACGATGCGACCAGTGCGATGAAGTATTTCGCTTGGTTGCAGGCGCGAGACGCACTCTCAAGCGCCGACGCAAAGCAATACTACTTTTTGCTACAGAATGACGGCCAGTTGGAAGCCGCAATGGCACTTGCTGATGCAGCCCAGACCAGCTGTTTGGAGCAGGTTGAGTTACTGATTAAAATGGACAAATCTGCCGCTGCACAGCAACTGTTTGTTAACTGTTCGGTAAATGAGAATCCAGTGGTTTGGCTGACCTTGGCCGAACGTTTAGGTCAGTATCAGGCAGTGCAGCGTGCGCAGTTTGCCAACAGCGGATTGCAGCGGCAACGGCAACGATTACTAATGAACTATTACCATGTGGAACAAGCATGGCAGCAACAAGTTCAGCTGCTGGCGACCACAGCACAAGATGAAGCCGCATTGACTTACCTGGCGATGGCTTACGAAAATCTTGGTGATGTCACAAATGCTGAAGCTACTTGGCGACGTGTTTGGGACAATTATCGCGATCCCGCTGCGCTGGAAAAAGCTACCTACTTAATGTGGGAACGTGGTGAAACCGACGCGACCTTAGCGTTGTTGCAAGACGGATTTAAACAAATCAATTTAGGTAGTGCGCCGGGTAAAGTTTTATTATCACGTTACATTAATATTTTATATGGCAAGCCCGACCAAATAGATGCTGACCGCATTCGCCTGCTGGCTGAGAACAATGCGGATCCCGTTGATGTTGCCGAACTGTGGCGTTTACAGGGCAACTGCGACGCGGCGTTGGCAACCTTGGCTGAGATTAAACAAGAGCGAGGTATTCGGACGCGTGCGGAATGTCTCATTGATCGCGATCCAGAAGCGGCATACCAAGCCTTGCAAATGGCGATTGGTGAAGCGCCGTCGGCGGGCGATTTGCGCTCTCTGGCGGCACTGGCGCAGCGGGTTGGAGATCATCAATCGGCAGTGATTTACTTACAACGTATCCCGCCCGCTCAACGTGTCTCTTCCGATGAACTGGCGATCGCCCGTTTAACCTTTGCTGATGGAGATATTCAAGGTGCGGAAACTGCCTGGCAAGCAGCGAGACAAGAGCAGGAGCTTGATTGGTGGCTGTTGGGTGTTGATATAGCGCAAGCACAAGAAAACGATGATAAGACGTTGTTGCTGCTAGAGCGAGCTGATGAGCGGTTTGATTCGCCATTACTGGTTGAGGAACGGGCACACATTTATCGTAAGCGAGATGATCTGGCAGCGCTGGAAGCACTTTATCGTGATGCCGTCGCTTCCTATCCAGATAACCGACATTTTCAGGCTGAATTAGCTTTTACTATCTATGAGCGTGATCCCGTAGAGTCAGCAAGTTACTTTGACATTGCATTGCAAGGCAACGAAGAAAACTCGCAGGTTAAACATCTGCATCAAGCCGCGTTTGCCTTTAACTTTGCCGGCAACAACGAGAAAACCGCGCATTATGCGAAAGCTGCGATTGATAAAATGCTCGAAGATCCAGAGGTTGACGAGCTGCAGTTGCTAAAGGCACAGCGGTTACACCGTGAAGTGGACAGTCAGTGGGCATTCACTATTGCGGGTTGGGCTGGCGATAGTAGTCGTGCGAGTGCGGGGCAAAGTGTTGATGCGCAGGCAGATTACTTCATGCAGTTGCAGGCTGCCTATGAATTTTCCGACGCGCAAGCTTCGATGGGGGGGCTGGGTGCACAAGTCAGCTTACTACAGGGTGGGGAGAGTGACTTTTTTGAGACCCAAGAGCTTGATGTTGGACTAACTTGGAAGCCGACCAAAAAATTGAATGCCGTGCTTGGTGTAGGACTACGTGCACAGTTTGACGGTGATGATGAAATTAAACCTTACCTGCGCGGCTCCGTTGATTTACTTAGTCCCTGGAGCGAAGGTAAGTGGTGGGAGCCACAGCTGGAACGCGTTTGGTACAGTACCTTTTTTGTTGATGGCATTTATTTCCCAGAAGATGATCAATCGGCATTTTTCAGCAGAATTGAATCAGGACCGGTATTCGCTTTGACCCAGTCTCACTTGCAAACGATGCGGGTGTATGGCTTTTTACAAGGTGATACTTCTCATGACCTTGCGGCGTTTGGCGATGCTGATGATTCCCGAGCGGGTTTAGGTGTCGGGTGGATGTCGGAATGGCTGAGTTCAGATTACAACAGTTACAATCTACGAATGGAGCTTGGAGTTGAATGGCAACATGTCGTATCCAGCGATTACGCCGAGGATGGCGACAACGCGCTACTGGTTCGCTTCGAACTTTACTTCTAGGTGCATGCTTAACCGCATGTTTTATGACCGTGCAAGCGCAGGAAAATAAAAACGCTCCTGCGCTCGGCGTTATGTATCAGCCACTTAATCGTGATGCTGAGCTAGGCGGTTATGGCTGGAACTATCTATTTCAGCAACTTACTCGTACCGACATCGAGTTTGGTGTGGTGCAATGGCTGCAATACGGCAATGAACGCTTTAATCAACCTACCCCCTGGCTGTCGGAGACGCTCACCATTTGGCAGCGGCACATGCCGTTATGGCTGGGCCTGCATACTGAACCGGACTACTTTAACGCTATGGCGGCGGGCGAAGCGGCGCAGCAACAATTCTTTGACGCCTACTTACGCACCCTCAATGGCGCCGTAGCACCTTGGCAGACTTGGATCACGCAGCACCAGAACAATTTCCTTGGCTGGTATGTGCCATTAGAGTTAAGTGATGCTTATTTTACTGCAGCAAGTGAACGACAACAGTTGCATGAGTTCTTGCACCAACTGAAACAGCGCCTGGGTAGCACGCCGTTAGCGATTAGTGTTTTCATGAGCGCGACCATGCCAGCCGATGAATTTGGTGTCTGGCTGAACGAACTGCAACAGCTAGGTTATCAGGTCTGGTTGCAAGATGGTGTGGGCACACAAGCTTTGAGCGATAAGCAACGCGAGACCTACTTTGCGCGAATTAATTGCCAAGTAGTGTTGATTAATGAAGTTTTCGTGCAGACATCGAAACAACCCTTTGCCGCCCGCTCGGCCCGTGCTGACGAGCTGGCGCGTGTTGCTGCACGCCAGCCAGCCTGTCATCAAAGGATCTTATTTTCGTTGCGCTACCTTCCGGAAACTGCCGGATTGCTGTACCTGACGGATATTAATGCTGCGCCAACCCGCAGCGATTAAACTGCCGCTGAGGGCCGTTCACTAATGCGCTGATACCAGGAGAATAAATGGGGCAAGCTTTCGTCGACGCGAATTTTTACCACCCGAGCGAAGGCAGCTACGGCAAAAGCGGTGATATCTGCTGCGGTAAACCGGTCGCAGCAGATATAGCTTTTACCCACTAAATGGTCATTTAGGAATGCCATAAATTTTTTCACGTCTGTTATGCAGAGTTCACCCCATTCTGGAACCGGCGTCATACGGTCTTTGAAGTAGCCACTAGTATGTTGAAAGCCCATTCCACAGGGAATGAAAAAGTAGTAATCGAGCCAGCGCAGCCATTGTTCAATTTCAGCCTGTTCTAATGGAGAATCACCTAGCAACTTCGCTGAATCTGGATGGGCAAGTTCGAAATAGCGACAAATCGCCATGGTTTCGGCAATGCAGGTGCCGTCATCAAGCTCTAACACAGGCACTTTTTTCATCGGATTCTTGGCTGTGAATTCAGGGGTTAGGTTTTCGCCCTTCTGCAGGTCAATCTCCACGTACTCAACCTGATCAAGCAGGTCTTTCTCGGCGAGAAACATGCGTACGCGACGTGGATTGGGCGCTGTCTTAGTTTCATAAAGTTTCATTCGGTAACCTCAATTAGCTGGTAAATCTAATGGATAGTTTGAAAACTGTAAGTAGTCACCATGGGTCAACTGTAAGTGCAAGGTGCCATCGGCAAATACTCTAAAGTTAGAAACTTGCGTCAAGCGTTGCAACAATTGTTTCTGGTAGACCATAGCGTCCGCTTGGCACATGCGCTTGGTTACGGCCAACGGCGAGAATTTAATACCTTCTCCGGTGATGGTATAACTACCGGTGAAAAAGTTACAGCCGGCGTAGCCACTGACTCTGGAATCTGGTGAAAACGTCAGGGTTGCGACATAATCCGTCGCACGGCTATCTTTCCAGCTTACTCCGGTAAGCAAACGTTGCGGGTCGCCAGCACAGCCAGACCATATTTCTTCTTGCTGAGAGAAGGTAGCTTGATAAGGGAAGCTCTGCCCGCTCATGGTGTCATAGCAAACGTCTTCATCAAGGCGCAAGTGACGTGCCGCGCCGAGCGTGAGCTTAAACCTGTAGGGTGGTGCGTCATTTAATGTCGCACGACTTACATTGGTAAAACGTTTCTGGTCACCTGGAGTTCGTAAGCGAGCCGTTTGTGGGTCAATGTTAAGCAGCCAAAAAGGCTCGTTACCGCGCGCACTAAATTGTTGCGGTAAGGTGCCTTGCTGCACGCACAATGGCAAGGCCAGCTTATCTGTAGAAAATTGTGCTTCGTTGCCTTTGCTCCAGAATTCTGCGCCATGGTCAGCACTTACATAACGCGCACCAGAGGCACTATTGATGGGTTCTAGTTTAAAACTCTGGTCGCCAAAGCTGAGTTGGAGCGTGTTACTATCAAGTACGGTGGTCACACGCAGTGCCCCGCAGTTATACAGTGTCGTTTGTCCAGTTGTCTCGGTTGGCTCTTGCGGCGCGCAGGCCGCGAGCAGGATGATGGTGAAACCGGGCAGTAACGCACGGCGCAGAAATAAAGCAAACATGCCGGTCTCCTTGCTCGTTAATGTTCGCCATTATTGCTTGTTTAGAATCGCATTTACAGCGTCGCGTGACTTTTGTCTAATTCTGCGGTGAAATGGACTCAGTTAACAATAATCAGACTGATCAATCACAAGGAATCCTCATGCGCCATTTAGCTCTAACTTTTCTGTTGTTGCTCATTGTTGGTTGCCAACCGGCAAGCGAAGAGCCACAGCCAACTGAAGCAAGCAATGATGTTGCGGCAGAACTTGCCGGCAACACGCCAACTCAAGATACGCCAACGACTTTTGTGGAAGGCAAAGACTACCGTGTGCTGGACCAGGCAATTGAAGTTGCGGCGTTTGAACCCGTACCGGCGGTAGGCGGATTCATTATCGAATTTCTATGGCCGGGGTGCCCGCACTGCCAACACTTCAACCCAACGATTGTTGCTTATGAACTCGAAAACTCAGCGGTAACAGTAATCAAGCGTGCTGCGCCGGCGAATGAGCGTTGGGCACTTGATGCGCGTGTATTTTATGCGTTACGTGGTATGGGTCATCGTCTCGATGATGAACTTATTGGCTACTATGAAACGGTACGGGAAAACCACAATCGCTTGCCGACACAAGAAGACATTAATGCCTTTTTAACCGAGCATGCTGTCGACTTAGCGGCTTTCCAGCAAGCCTATGATGACAGTGGCATCACGGACAAGCTGCGCGTCGTACTGCAAGATATGATGGAAGCTGATATCTCAAGTGTGCCGACGTTGGTGGTTAACGGCAAATACGTAGTGACTGCACCAGCACCGCACTCACCGGGCGAGTCGAAGCGTTATTTTGCGCTGCTGGATCATCTACTGAAGCTTAATATGGCTGAAAGTTCATACTAATTGCAGGGATAACCATTGCTGAAAATTAGTGATGGATTTTGGGTGCGGTGGCAATAGCTAAGGTGCTCTTCAAATTCAGAAATCATCAAGTTAAGTTAATTAAGGAGAAAGTTGTTCCATGTTAAATATGGATTTTTCGCAGCGAGCGGTGGTTCACACCGCTCAAGAAACTTGGCAACCCAGCCCAGCAGCAGGTATAGAACGTAAGCTGCTGGAGCGGGAAGAGGCCGAACGCGGTCGCGCAACTAGTATTGTGCGCTATGCGCCGAATTCGGAGTTTGCTACTCATCAACACCCGTTAGGCGAAGAAATAGTCGTTCTCGATGGGGTGTTTTCTGATGAGTCGGGGGATTACCCGGCAGGAACGTACTTGCGTAATCCTCCCGGTTCGAACCATGCACCGTTTAGCAAGCAAGGTTGCACTTTGTTCGTCAAGTTACATCAATTTTCCCCAGCCGATCAAGAGGTTGTACGACTAGATACAACCACCACACGGTGGCTGCAGGGGCAGGGCGGCTTGCAAGTGATGCCCCTCCATAGTTTTGAGACTGAACATACTGCACTGGTCAAATGGCCTGCAGGTGAAGTTTTTAAGCCGCACAAACACTATGCTGGGGAAGAAATTCTGGTACTTAGCGGTGAGTTTATTGATGAATATGGTCGCTACCCTACCGGAACCTGGTTGCGCAGCCCTCATGCCAGCAAACATAGTCCCTACGTCGAACAAGAAACTATTATTTACGTGAAAACTGGACATCTACCGGTGCTGAATCCCGTCTAGTTGTGGTAGTTTGCCGTTATCAGTTCAAGTACACTAGTGAACAACCACAAACCTTAGTAAGGATCCAAGATGACGCCAGCTCAAGCCCGCCAATTGGTGGCCATGCAAATTGCTTTCAATCAAGTGATCGATGCTGACTATCCAGAAGCTCCAAAGGTTAAGCGCGATGATGTAAAAGCCATTCTGGTCGAGCTCGGTGAGTACTTTGAGCATACTGCCTACAAGTGGTGGAAGAAGCAAAGCGCTGACTGGGCCCAGGCAAACATGGAGCTTATCGACATTTTGCATTTTGCCATTTCTGATGCGGTAGAACATGCTTGTCGTAAGGGTAAAACTACTGAGGCAGCGTTAGAGTATGTGGCGCAGTTAATGCTTAAGAGCTTCGCCAATAATGCCGGTGTGCAAGATGGTAAAGAGCTTGTCGCAGCGCTCGCCGCAGACGGGTCAAAAGATTGCCCGCTGGTTTGCGGTGAACAATTTTTTGATAAACTATTGACTATGCTAGTAGAGGCTTATGGTGATGCCGATACGGTGTATTTAACTTATATCGGTAAAAATGCACTTAATAACTTACGCCAGCAACGTGGCTACAAGCAAGGCACCTATATCAAAATGTGGAACGGTGAAGAGGACAACGAAGTCATGATGCGTTTACTCGGAGAGCATCAACAGAGCATTATTACGGCCGAGCAACCGCTGCTACAAGCGCAAACGTTACTGCTCGACCATTACGACAAGCAAGTAGCCTAAGCCAGGTTTTTATAACCAGGCATGAGATAAATTTCCCGGACACAGTTGCGCGGGTGTGCTTCAATAGCGAAGAGTACCGCGTCGGCAACATCTTGCGGATCAAGCTTGTCGGGTTTGGGCTCATCAAAAAACGGCGTATTCACAATACCTGGGGCGATGGTGGTACAGCGGCCATTCCACTCTTTCATCTCTTCAGCTAAGTTTTGGGCGAAGCCGTGCACAAACCACTTGGTTGCACCGTAAACGGAACCTTTGATGGTATTTCGCCCAGCAGCTGAACCGGTCATCAGGAAGTGACCTGTACTTTTGTGTAGATGGGGAAGCGTCAATTTTGCCGTGTAGAGCAGCGCATTGATGTTGACATCTATCATTGTCTTCCACTCTTGCGGATCGCCAGTTTCAGTGCCGGCAGTGCTGACACCGGTACCTGCGTTAGCAAATACCGCATCTAACTGTCCGAACTTCTCAACACCTTTCTCAACCACTTCTTGCAAAGCGTCATAATCACTCGCATCAGCGGCAACACCAATGGCTTGCGTGTTGCCGATTTCGGTAACTAATTCATCGAGCAATTGTTGGCGTCGAGCGGTTAAAATAACCTTGTAACCAGCTTTCGCGGCAGTTAGCGCAGTCGTTTTACCAATGCCGCTGGAGGCGCCTGTAATCAATAGAACTTTTGCCATGTTTTACTCCTGTTCCCACGATTGCAGTGGGTAGTTAGGGAATTCATCGCGTCTGTCGTGATAGTCTATCACATCATTGAATACCTGATTACGGAAGCGCCCTAGCTCAGCCCAGAGCTCAGAAAACTCAGCGGATGGTTGCTTAGCACTTGATTCCATATACGCCTCAAGTAATGCACCAGCGACCGCAAAACCAACGCGAACGCGTTCGGCATAATAGTCCTCAAAGGCTCTATTTGCGGCCGAAAACGCCAGCGGCTGAAATTCTTTTTCAAGAAAGTAACTGCGAAAAGCTTGTTCGTTGTACGAGGCTGCGTTGGTCCAGTGTTGCCAGTCAGATTTGTTTAAAACCCGACCACTAGAAGGCTCAATGATCATTACTGTGGGGGTGCCGTAATAGGTCGGTTCACCGTAATAATTGGTAACGCTGAAGCCGTGCTGCAGGTAGCCAACATCGACATAACTTACGACAAAGCGCTGCGCTAATTTTTGGCCAAACTCTGGTTGTTGGAATTGTTTGGCGAGGGCGCGACTGTCGTGGCACCAATCGGCCCCTAATACGAGCATGAAAAGCTTGTTCTGCTGTGCTGCCAGCTGTTGTTGTTGTTCTAATTGCGCATCTGAGAGTGACAGACCGCCAAAAAAGGAGTCAGAGTTTTCAGCGGCATTGATGCTAGAGAAACTTAGGCTGAGCAGGAGAAAAAGAATATACCGATACATTAGTCATTTCCAAAGTTAGGTGCATGAAAAACAAAACCGTGATGTTCGAGAAGTTTTGCCAGATGCAGTAAGGTTTGATCCTGATGGTGTGCCGCAGCAAACGATAATCCAATCGGCAGATCTTGCGTGCCAGCACCTGTCGGCACTGTTAACACGGGTTGACCGGTCAAATTGTTGAGTGCGACATAAGGGAAGCAATAATCGACATAGGGTATCTGGTCGCCGTCTAATGCTATGGCCTTATGTTTTGGGTTATGCGGAAACGCTGGGCCTAAACAAGTGGGGCTTATGACGACATCGACGCCTGAATAACAGCGTTGTACTTCGGTGACGAGTTCCTGGCGCCGTTTCAGGGCTCGACTGTAAGCTTTGAAGTCTAGGCTAAGACCGGTTTTCAATGCTGTAGTAGCAGGTAAGCTTGAGTTTTTTAACAAGCCTCGGAATTGCCAATAAAACAGTTTCCGAATGGGCCAGCTGAGAGTTTGACCCACAGAAAAGCCAAATAGCTCTACCCACAAGGTGAGTAGTTCGCGGGCCAGTTTGTGGTCGATGGCCACCGCGCGAACCTCAGCCCCAGCCAATTCGAGCTTGTTTTTGGTTGCTTGCATGGCCTTTGATACGGCTTGTCCCCCTTGCAGTCCCATAAGGTTATTGAGATAGCCAAAGCGGTATTCCGCAAGATTGGATTTGATAGCTTGCGTACCCTCGAGTGGTAAATAGAGGCGTTGTTGCCAGTCGGGGGCATAGAGCACGTCATAAGCAAGTTTCAGATCTGCTGCTGAACGCGCCAACGGGCCCGTAGAATTCATGATCGAAAAACCCAGCTGTTGGCTCGGAAATGGAGGTGTGTGGCCATCGTTCGGATGTCCGTTTTCAGTGGGTTTGAGTCCGTACAAGCCACAGAAATGCGAGGGGTTACGAATTGACCCACCGATATCGCTGCCTAACTCAAGAGCGCACATATCAGCTGCTAATGCGGCTGCTCCACCACCTGTGCTGCCCCCTGGTGTGCGGTTGAGGTCGTGGGGATTATTGCAGGTCGGATACAATGGGCCAAAGGTTTGCGCATCCGCAAGTAACGTTGGTACATTGGTTTTGCCCAGCAAAATAGCCCCGGCATCAACCAGGCGTTGCACCAGAAACGAGGTTGAGTCGGCAACAAAATTGCGCAGCGGCGGGTAATTGAGCGTCGTTCGGGTGTCCTTCACTTGGTAACACTCTTTGACGGAGATTGGCACCCCGTGCAGCGGGCCAAACTGGTCTCGTGGTTGCTGGTCGCGCTGCGTTGCTGCTGCTCGGGCGGTGTCGGCGTAAACGTCAACAAAGGCATTGAGTTGTGGGTTGTACTGCTCAATCCGGCTCAGGTAATGCTCAGTTATGACAGCTGAGCTAAGCTGACCAGAGTTAATTTGCCGCGCAATTTCCGTCGCCGGTAAATACTTCATTTTTGTTTCCAAATGATCCGCAGAAAAGTTAGACAGCTTGCGTTGAATCCCCACACTGATGCGACCTACACCGGTTAACAATTAACTGATTTTGCGCCCATCTGTGTTAGTTTAGAACTCGTTTAACTTAGCATTAAAGTAGCAAATTACTCGAAACAATAAAGGTAAACAACCATGATTAAGAGTTTAAAGCTCAGTACGGTTGCGTTGGCGCTCACCGCGAGTGCGGCATTAACAAGTGGCATCGCAGTTCAGGCCAATCCGGTGAAAGTCAATTATCAACAGCCGGCGCAAGAGATTATCGATATCGTCGATGCTGCCTCGTCGCCAGGTGGCAGTTTAAGTCCGGATGGTGACGTGTTGCTAATCACCAATTATCCGGCGCTGCCGGACATTACTGATGTTTCTGCCGAGCAGTTGAAGCTAGCAGGACGGCGCATCAACCCAGCAAATTATACGGTTAGCCAAGCCCGCTACATCAGTGCTATTGAGCTGGTTGATGTCACCACTGGCGAAAAACTGAAGATAGAAGGGTTACCGAGCGACCTAAAAGCCTTGGGCGCCAGCTGGGCACCCAACGGCGACTACATAGCGCTGGCGCAGCAAACGCCAACGGAAGTGCAATTATGGTTGGTTGATATCGCTAAAGCCGAAGCAAAAGTCTGGTCGAGTATGCCCTTGAATGCTGTGTGGGGACCACGTTTAGAATGGCGTCATGACAGTAGTGGCTTGTACTCCTATACGGTTGCCGAGGGTCTAATTAAGCCTGCTTTGCACACTGTGCCAACCGGCCCGGTTATAACTGAAAGTGCGGGGCGTACAGCTCCGGGGCGTACCTATCAGGACTTATTGCAGAACAAACAAGACGAAGCCTTGTTTGATTATTACTTTACTAGCCAAATTACTTTTTTTGGCGTTGATGGTGGTGAGCAAGAGCTTGGGCCTCAGGCAATTTATAGCGGCTTAACTACGTCACCTGATGACAGCTACCTGCTGGTGAGCGAAATTCAACGGCCCTATTCGTACGCAGTGCCGTATTACCGTTTCCCGGAAACCACCAGGGTGTGGAACACCGCGGGTGAAAATGTTTATACGGTAGTTGAGCAACCTCTGGCGGATAACTTGCCGATTGCTTTTGATGCGGTGGTGCAAGGACGGCGGTCAATTAGCTGGCGCAACGACGCTGATGCGACCTTGGTTTGGGCTGCCGCAACGGATCAGGGCGATCCGGCGGTCGATGCAATAGTTCGCGATCAGGTGTTTCAGCAAGCTGCGCCGTTTAAAGATGCACCACAAAAGTTGGTCGATTTAAGCAAGCGCTTTGGTCGTGTGTTAGCAGCTGATGCTCAGCATGTTTTGATTTGGGAGCGTTGGTGGGCTGATCGTGACGAGAAACTTTGGTTGGTGGATGCCACGGGCGAGCGCGAGCCTGAGTTGGTGTGGGAACGTTCGTGGGAAGACCGCTACAATGACCCAGGCCAGCCTTTCACGGTAAAGAAAAATGGCCGTGATCTGTTATATCTAAACGATGGCAAGATCTTACTGACAGGTACTGGCGCTTCAGCTGAAGGCGACCGGCCTTTTATTGACCGTTTTGACCTCAGTAGTAAAGAGAGTGAGCGCCTGTGGCGCAGCGAAGCGCCGTATTTTGAGCGTCCGCGAGGTCTAATTGATGCCACCGAACTTACCTTCCTGACCCAACGTGAAGGGGTGAGCGATCCGGCGGATTTCTTTGTCCGCGACCTTGACGATAACGAGCTTACTGCGTTGACCGAAACGCCACACCCAATGCCTCACACTGTGGGAATTAGTCGTGAACTCATTACCTACACGCGTGAAGATGGCTTAGCTATGTCAGCCGAACTCTATTTGCCAGCGGGGTATGATAAAGCAATAGATGGTCCGTTACCGACTATTGTTTGGGCTTATCCACGCGAGTACAAGAGCTCTGCTGCGGCAGCACAAATTTCAGGTTCTCCCTATGAGTTTGTGCGGATCAGTTATTGGGCTCCGCAGTACCTAGCCACACAAGGTTATGCGGTACTCGACAGCGCAACCATGCCGATTGTTGGTGAAGGCGATGCCCGACCTAACGATTCGTTTATTGAACAGTTGGTGATGAATGGCAAAGCGGCAATTAAAGCCGGCACTGATCTGGGTGTGACGGATCCAGAGCGGGTGGCACTGGGTGGCCACTCGTACGGTGCATTTATGACCGCCAATATGCTGGCGCATAGTGATTTGTTCAAGACGGGGATTGCCCGCAGTGGTGCCTATAACCGCAGCTTGACGCCATTTGGCTTTCAGCGGGAAGAGCGCACGGTTTGGGATGATACCGATCTGTACATCGGTATGTCACCGTTTTTCCATGCCGATAAAATCAACGAACCGTTGCTAATGATTCATGGCGCTAATGACAACAATTCAGGAACCTTCCCGATGCAGTCTGAACGCCTTTATCAGGCAATTAAAGGTCTCGGTGGTACTGCGCGATTGGTCATGTTGCCACACGAATCCCATGGCTACCGCGCCCGGGAATCGGTATTACACATGCTTTGGGAACAAACTCGTTGGCTAGATGTTTACCTGAAGGATCAGGACTAGGTAAATGAGGGGAGCCCGCGTAACGCGGGCTTTTTTTGGCAGTTAATTGCTAAACCAAATACGCTCGAGCTGGAAATGGCGTTTGCCACCGGCATTATCGCAATCGACCATCAGGGCGAGGGCATCAATGGCGTCGAGTTGCAGGCCGAAGTGACGTTGAAACTGCTTAGGCAAATGAACTCTCTCGGTCACCCATTCATGGGTTGGACTTGATTGGTTGCGCATGGCCACCATCATCGCTTGCTCAGTGAAGGGATTTGGCCAACTCGCACCAACGGGTTGGTCGTGGGTCCAAACAAAATTCACGGCTTTTGAGGTCAGGCCGAATAATCCGCGTTCAGCTACCGCATAAATGCGGGCAGAGAAATCATCACCGCCTTTGACACGTTCATTAGTTAACGCCAGGGGTGAGCGTATGACGCGCCAGCGCCAATTCAAATAAGGCTGCTGCGACAATGCTACTTCTTGTTCTAAGTACAACGCTGAGGCTTGGCCCGCGGTACAGGTAGCGTTAAGCACGCCATCCTGTAGTTGATAGTTGGAGGGGTGTTCAAATTCACGTACTGGCCAGTCAACAATGGTGACGGGAGTGAAATTGAGCTCCTGAGCAAAAAGCGTTGACGAAACTGTGGCACTGGCGATGACGCCGAGTGCTACTGCGCACTGCTTGTTGATAAAACGTTTGATCATGAAACCTCCGAGCCACTGGATAAGAGTTATGGCGGTTAAGCGCGAGCGAGAATTCGATCCAGGTGATTGGCAAATGCCATGCGGTCGCGTTGATTCAATGGCGGTGGACCACCACTTTGTACGCCGCTGGCGCGCATGGTGTCCATGAAATCGCGAATATTTAACCGACTGCGAATATTTTCCTGGGTAAAAAGTTCGCCCCGCGGGCTTAACACCTGGCCACCTTTTTCGATGATCTCGGCGGCAAGTGGGATGTCAGCAGTGATGACCAAATCGCCAGACTCGCAAAGCCGCACAATTTCATCGTCTGCGACATCGAAGCCACTTGCGACAGTGCGTGCAGAAATAAAGCGTGATGCAGGTACACGCAGTGGCTGATTAGCAATCAGAATCAGCTGCAGCTGTTTACGCTCGGCGGCGCGAAACAGAATATCTTTTATTACAGCAGGACAAGCGTCTGCATCGACATAGATTTTCATGGGTAGTGTCTATTTTCTGTTACATTCATTAGTTCAACTAAGCAGTGGTAAGCTTAACACGGGTCTTACAGGAGCATAGTCACATTGCATAAACTTTTGTTCGCAATTCTCGCGCCGCTGTTGCTGCTTCAGAGCAAGCGCGTCAGGGCGCGCACCCCACGCCTGCCTGAGGCTGAGGGTGCACGGTCAGGCTCGACAGCAGGGGCAGCCCCTCCTGAGAAACAGGGGCTGCCCCTGTTACGGGTGCTGGTACTGGGCGATTCGGCGGCGGCTGGAGTTGGCTGTACTACCCAGCAACAGGCGGTCATGGGGCAATGGGTAGCGGCTTTGAGCGAGTACGCGCGGGTTGAGTGGCAGTTGGTTGCAAAGTCCAGTCTTACTTGTGCTCAGGTGTTGGCTTTATTGCGGGATAGCGATCTTATCACAACTGAATTTGATCTGGTGTTGGTATCAGTGGGGGTTAACGACGTAACCCGGCGCACTGCGGCCAAGAAATGGCAAGCTGACCTGGCGGAAATGACCGATTATTTAACGCGTCAGCTCCACGCCAAACGAATTTTGTATACTGCACTTCCGCCAATGCACAAGTTTCCGGTACTACCTCAGCCCTTGCGCTGGATGGTTGGAGCGCAAGCGGAACAACTCAATACTTTACTTAAATTGCATTGTCGGCAGCAGCGCAACACCTATTACCTTGCTTTTGAGGTACCCTATGAAAGTAAGTTCATCGCCGCCGATGGTTACCACCCTTCAGCTCATGCCGCTGAGTTGTGGGGGCAGACAGCAGCGAAAGTAGGTCTTGAGAAGCACAGCTGAGTGATAAAAAACGGTGAAGTGCATGCTTTTAAGGCCGACGCAACGACGCCATTAGGTCTATACGCACCTTGACTGTGGGCTAGTTTTAGGTAAAACCGCTAGTTTGCGTAAGATATTGCGGTAGAATGGCCTTGAACCACAAAGTTAGGAACGTGCATTAGTGAAATTGATAGTTCTAAAAATCAACGCGTTAGCGTTAACTGCATTGCTTGCTGCCTGCTCAGAGACGGAACAAAAACAAGTTACTGAACAGATACCTGCGCAACCGCTCCAGTTGCAACCCCTTTATCTTGAAAGTGGTAAAAAGGCGGTTTCTGTTGCGCTGGCAGATGCTGTAAAACCACTGAAGCGTAGCCCGGTGGAGTTAACCAATTCTGACTTTGCGTCGCCGTTGTCGGACGTTAAGTACGTGGTGCTAAAGCGCGGACAAACAGTCACTGGCCTGCTCAATAAATTTGGTTTTAAAGCGCGTGAAGTTTACCTGTTAGCGGAAGCGTTGGATGGCTTTATTAATTTAGACAAACTGCAAGCGGGTGCGGCTATCGCGGTGAACAAACAGCCCCGGTCAGCACAAATAAGTCTGGCAGGAGAGTATGCCGAACGTATCGATGCATTTTATGAAAATGGCGTCTGGCAGGTGAGTAAGAATCGTGTTCCGACGCGTATTGAAGTTTCCGAGCACGCGGTTCAGATCAACCATAGTTTATATGGCAACGCCGCTGAGGCGGATGTGCCGGGCGATGTGATCAACGCGGCTTTATTGGCTCTCTCGCACTTTATTGACTTCCAGCGTCAGGTTTATCAGGGCAATCGCTTTGAAGTTGTGTTTGAGCGCACGCTAGTGACCCAAGATGAAGAACTGTTTGCGCATCAACAAACCCCCTTGCAACCGACCTACCTGCGTTTTAAAAATGAAGAAGACGATTTGCGTTTGTACCGCTACGACGAGTCGTTTTACCTTGAAGATGGTCGCTTAGCCGAAAGTTTCCTGCTCAAAACACCTTTGAACGGTGCGCGGCTATCGTCTCATTACGGCCAACGTAAACATCCCGTGCTTGGCTACACTCGCATGCATAAAGGTATCGACTTTGGTGCCCCAGAGGGTACGCCGATTATGGCAGCCGGCCGCGGTACTATTAAACGTGCCGACTGGTATGGATCTTACGGGAACGCGGTCATCATCGAGCATGCCGATGGCTACGAGACGCTGTATGCGCATCTAAATGGTTTCGCCGAGACCCTAGCTAAGGGTGGTAAAGTTAAGCAAGGCGAAGTCATCGGCTACTTGGGCAACACCGGGTTGTCGCAAGCACGACATCTGCATTACGAAGTTTACCGACACGGGCGAACCGTGAACCCGCTGAATTTAAAGAAACTCTCAAGTGAACGCCTTCAGGGTGAGTCGTTGGCAAATTTTATTGCGCATGTGGCAAGTTTACAAGAACGCACCACGCGCTTGGCTAATTTGGCCGGTGGTGACAGCTCGACCTACGCCGAAGGCCTAACCGCGGAAGCTAAATGAAAACCCTGGAAACACCCGTGAGCGTTTTCGCAACTGATCTTGCGGCGCTGGTTTCACATCTGTCACCCTGGCTTAGTGACGATGAACAGCGACAAGCTGAACAGTATCGTCGACCCCTCCGGCAGCTGCAATTTCTCGCGGCCCGCGGTGTGGTGCGCTGGCTTTTGCAAAGTTGTTGGAACTATCCAGCAGCTGCTAGCGTAATCAAACGCCAGCCAAACGGAGCGCCCCAACTGCAGGTCAACGGTGAACCATGGTGCTGTTCGATTAGTCACAGTCACGACATCGTGATGGTGGCATTAAGCCCTGATCAGATGGTTGGTGTTGACGTGGAGCGTGTAAAACCGCGCAAGCAATTGGCGCGATTGCTACAGAGCGGCTTTATGGCAGGTGTGGAAACTGCAGAATTGGTTCAGTTCTACCAGCGTTGGACGCTTGCCGAAGCGGTGACCAAAGCTGAGCAAGGCTTACTACTGGACGTACTCAAGCGGAGTCCGTGCGCGTATGAAGCGCACGCGTGTTTCCGGCAAACGGCCGATTATATGCTGTGTTGCTACACGCCAGATGCGCGTAGCAACATTCATCAGTTACTGCTTACGGGGGCAGAGTTAGTCGTCAAAACGGATTAAATCAGCTTTAAATGCGACTCCAGCAATGAAAGTTCCAGCGCCGCATTGATACTCTTCACTACTAGCGAATTCGTTGTGATCGTAGTTCGATTTTATATTAACCACAGCATCGTACCCGCCTTTTTGCGCGGCATCCTGCAATGCTTTCAAAGCCGATAAAAAGACCCAGCGACAAGCTTCCTCATCGGATTTATTAAAGGCGTTGGTTTTGCGGCTGGTGGTGACTTCTCTGCTTGACGCTACCGCTGGATGATCCTGCCCGGCAAAATAATAGGGTACATCAAGCAGCTCGGCCTCAGCATCAGCTGATGTCAGCACAACGTTCAGTGGCAAAGTGAGTATATCTTCTCGCGCCTGTGCCGGTGTAAATGCGGACACCAATACTAACAAGGTAGCAATCAAGAGTTTGTTGTTCATATAAATTCCCTTATTGTTGTTCATTCCAGCGCTTAAAGATAAGCGACGTGTTGATACCACCAAAAGCAAAATTATTAGACATCACATAATCAGTTGCAAATTCTCTGGGTTGACCCTGAATGTAATCGAGAACCCCACATTCAGGATCGATGTTTTCCAGATTCACTGTCGGCGCAAACCAGTTATCGTTCATCATGTTGATGCTGACCCAGGCTTCGATGGCACCACAAGCGCCGAGAGTGTGGCCTAAATAGCTTTTTATGGAGCTAATCGGCATACGTGGACCAAACACTGCCGCGGTGGCCTGACTCTCGGCAATATCACCGCGATCGGTGGCCGTACCGTGGGCGTTGACGTAACCAATGTCAGCCGGAATAAGCTCCGCATCTTCTAATGCCAACCGCATGGCTATTTCCATTGTTGCCGCGGTGGGCTGGGTCACGTGAGCACCGTCGGTATTGGTACCAAAACCAACCAATTCAGCCAAAATAGTAGCGCCGCGCTCCTGCGCATGCTCCAGTTCTTCCAAAATGAACGTACCAGCACCTTCGCCAATCACCAGTCCGTCGCGGTCGCGATCAAAGGGTCGTGGCGTGGCTTCCGGACTGTCATTGCGCGTACTGGTGGCATACAAGGTGTCAAAAACCACGGCTTCTGAGGGGCACAAGGCTTCGGCGCCACCGGCGACCATGACTTTTTGCTTGCCGTATTTTATGGCTTCAAAAGCATAACCAAGCGCTTGCGAAGACGAGGTACAGGCCGAGCTGGTGGTGTGCATTCGACCTTTAAGACCGAAAAACACCCCGACGTTAACGGCGGTGGTATGGCCCATGCTTTTTATGTAGGTGGTGGCATTAACCCCAGACATGTCGCCATTGGCAAGCATGTTACCGAACACTATCATTTCATCAGTGCTGCCGGTTGAGGATCCGTAAGCCACCCCGCAGCGACCATCCCGAATGCTGGAGTCATCCAGTAAGCCCGCATGTTCCAGCGCCAGCTCAGTCGCGCGTGTTGACATAATACTCACGTTACTCATCGAGCGAACATCTTTACGCGAATAGTGTTGCGGGCGTTGAAAAGGGGGCAGGATAGGAGCAGCCAAACGGGTATTCAAACCATCAAAACGATCCCATTCAGGCATCGTGGTGACAGCATTCTCCCCAGCCGCCAGGCGCTTTTTAAATTCGTCCCAATGGGTTCCGAATGCGGTTAAACAGCCAACCCCGGTTACCACAACTCGTTTCATTACACTAACCCACCGTTTACTGAAAAGACTTGTCGGGTGATGTAAGCCGCAGACTCCTGGAATAAATAACCGACCAGTCCGGCGACTTCTTCAGGTTTACCTGCGCGCTGCATCGGGATCATCGACAAAATATGCTCTTGGTGTTCAAGCTGGTTGCTCATATCCGTTTCAATTAACCCAGGAGCGACGCAGTTCACGGTAATTCTACGTTTTGCTAATTCCAACGCTAAGGCTTTGGTGGCACCAATAACCCCGGCTTTAGAGGCACTATAGTTGACCTGCCCGCGATTTCCAGCGATGCCAGACACCGAAGCAATAGTGACAATACGACCACCTTTGCGGGTACGAACCATCGGCATAATAAGTGGATGCAGAACATTGTAGAAACCATCGAGGTTGGTATGAATCACACTGTCCCAGTCTTCCCCTGTGAGCGCAGGGAAAGCCCCGTCGCGGGTCACGCCCGCATTACACACCGCACCATAATACGGGCCATGGGCTGCGATATCGGCTTCGATGACGGTGGCTGCGGCGGCGCGGTCACTAACATCAAAACAGAGCAAGCTTGCGTTGCGGCCAAGCGCCTCGATTTCGGCGACCACCGTAGCGGCAGAAGCTTTATCACTGCGGCAATGCACGGCAATATCAAAGCCATCAGCAGCCAGTGTCAATGCGATAGCACGGCCAATGCCCTTGCCAGAGCCAGTAACTAGAACGCGCTTACTCATAATTTTCCTTAATAAAAGTTGCTTCGTCGGGCGGCTGATAGACGTTTAACCGGGCTTCAGCAATAACTTCACCCTGGTCTTCAATACGGCAATTAAACACACTAAGGCCGGACGATTCGGCGTGAATTTCTTCCGCATAGATGTCATAACAAACATCGCAAAGAAATGCATCCCGTTGGCAGTGGTACTTGCGTGAACCTAGCAAAAAACCAATTTTGATAGCTTCGTTTGCTTGCCGATGACGACTCCCTGCGACAGCTGCAACGGTTTGTGCCATCAATTCAATGCCCGCATGTGCTGGAATGCCATTCAACTGCTCGCGAAAAAACAAATTAGCTTTGCTTAGGGTAGTCTGGCAGTGGGCACTTATGTCGTCGGCAGTGACAACAGTATCGATTAAGCGCATCGGTGCGCGGTGTTTTATGAGCTCGTCAAGCGCTACCATGCCGTCTTACTCTCCGTTTTGAATCTTACTAAACACCAGTGCAACATTATTCCCGCCAAAGGCAAACGAATTGCTCAAGCAATGTTGAATGTCGCTAGTCGGTGCCATATTTTGCCTATGATACAGTGAAATGGGTGCTAATTCAGGGTCAACCTGGCCATCCCAAACGTGCAATGGTCGTTGCCCTTGGTCATGACGTAATGTAAGCCAACACAACGCTGCTTCGATAGCACCGGCGGCCCCCAGAGTATGGCCGGTCATCGCTTTGGTCGAGCTAGCGGGCACGTGAGCAGCACCGACGGTTGTAATGGCATTGCTTTCCATGGCGTCGTTTAATCGCGTGCCGGTACCGTGCAAGTTGATATAGCCAAGCTGTGCCGCACTGATGTTGGCATCTTCTAGCGCTGCGGTGATGGCGGCAATTGCGCCCCGACCATGGGGCTCAGGTGCGGTCATGTGGTAGGCGTCGGAACTATGGCCGGCACCGGCAAGCTCAATGTTAAAAGCTGTTGCTGACGCGGAATCTTTCGTTGCGACAAACAATGCCGCACCTTCACCGATAGTAATGCCGTCGCGATTGCGGCTAAATGGCTGGCAATAGCTTGAAGAGGTGGATTCCAACGCACGAAAACCATTTAGGGTAAGCCGACACAAGGAGTCCACGCCGCCAACGATGACGACGTCGGCCAAGTCAGCGCGGAGTAGGGCACGCGCACTCATCAGTGCCCGCGCGCTCGACGAGCAGGCCGTAGAAATGCTGTAACTCGGACCTGAGACGCCAGCTAAATCAGCGATAAACTGCGCTGGTGAATACATTTCCTGCATGCCGTAGATAAACCCCTGGGGCAGTTGGTGGTGGGTTTGATAATGCGTAAGTGCGACTTCACCTTCGCGAATTCCTGACGTACTGGAGCCGATAATAACTGCAATTCGCTCGGCACCATGATGCTGTTTGAGTTCAGTGATGGTAGCGGCGATTTGTGCGTAGGCAGCCGCCGCTAATTGATTGTTACGGGTGGCCATGGTTGGTGCTAAATCACTCAACGGCGGTAAGTCAGCGTCGTGGACCTGTCCGGCGATTTGCGATTCACCCTGATTGATCGCCAGTGGACAGGGCTGCATGCCCGTTTGCGAACCACGCACGGCATTCTCCCAAACTTGCTCGGCATGGGCTCCCAGCGCGCAAACGATACCTAAATTAATTAGCTGCATCAGGGGGAACTCCAGTTTCGTCAAGGGTACGTAGTTGCAATGAATAACCTGCAACATGGTGACGTAGGGTTGTTGTACCCTTTGCCGTGCTAGAAGACCAAATAACTTGGCCGGCGTCGCTGACCACGTGCCGACCATCAGGGGTTTGCTCTAGGGTTGCGCCTTGCAAGTGCGTTTGCAGCTCGGCAACAGGCCAGCGCTGGAGTTGCATATCGGCGACGATAGCTTGGGCCAACTGCGGTTGATCAAAGGGCGCTATGCCAGTCACGGTTAACGGTTGCTGGTGGCCAAGCTCAACCCGCCATAGTTCCTGACCGAGTGGTGACAAACCCACCATGACGATCTGCTCGGCGCTCAGCCAACTGGATACCAGGAAAGTCTGTGGCTCATGTTCCGGGTGCGACCAGATCACCTGTTGTAGTGTTTGCGTGGCGGCACCGCGCCATGACGTCTGCAGCGAAAGTCGCGCGTTTGCACCGAGTTGTACCTGCTGTTGAGTTGCCGTTGGCAGTAGCTGACATGCGCTGAGTAGCAGCACGCCGACGATAAGGCTTAAGACTCTTGGCATAATTCGACCAACACGCGCAAGCGCCGTTCACTTTCGCGAACATAAGGATTGTCAGTGTCCCACGCATAACCAGCGAGAATGGAACAAATCATGGTTTTCACCTCGGGCTGCTGCTGTTGATAAAAAATGACATCTTGAAAACGCGTATCGTACCAGCCTTTAACAAAACTTCGAAAGGTACTGATGCCTTTGCGCAAGGGTAGAGTGTAATCCTGTTCCCAGTCCACTTTAGCGCCATTAAGTTGTTGCAGAACCAAGGGTACAGCCAGTGACGAGGACTTCAATGCTATGGTAACGCCCGAGGAAAATACCGGATCGAGAAACTCACCTGCATTACCCAACAGCGCGAAGCGGTCACCATAAAGCGTGCTGACGTTGGCGGAATAGCCGGTAATCAATTGGGCTGGGCGAATCACCTGATAATCGCCCAAAACTTCCAGCAGGTAGGGCTCTTCATGCACCCGTTGCCATAATGCTTGTTCCGGCGTGTCGACATCGGCAAAGTATTCGGTGCCGCCAACGACACCAAGACTGGCGGTGCCATCGGCAAAAGGTATTAACCAAAACCATAGCTCGGGCGCGGTAGGATGCACCGTGATAAGGATCTTATTACGGTCGAACTGACCGCCGCTAAGCGTCGTTTTAAGGTGACAAAAAGCCGCTTGACGGACGGGGAAGTCAGAGGGGTATTCAAGTTCCAGTAACCGCGGTAAAACACGGCCAAAACCGCTCGCGTCGAGTAAAAAACGACCTTTTATCGTCTGGTGTTCATCTGCTTTATCGATGGTGACCTGAACGTATTCCGCGGCATTAAAGTCGACCGCTGTAACCGTATAACCATAATGCACTTCAGCACCATAAGCGGCAGCGCGCTCGGCTAACAACTGATCGAAATGCTCGCGTTTGACCTGATAGGTGGTACCAGGACCTGCCGATGATTTGTTCTGAAAGTCGAACAAGGTATGTTCGCCGTTTCGATAAAAGGCCGCACCATCTTTAAATTGAAACCCCAGCTTATCCGCATGAGCTGTAACGGCATCAAGTAATCCGGCTTCGGCGAGGTACGTCATGCACTGTGGTAAGAGGCTTTCGCCGATGGAAAAACGCGGGAAGAAGCTACGTTCGATGACCACTACAGACTTGCCCGCTTGCGCAAGCATAGCGGCCGCGGTGGCACCAGCAGGGCCGGCGCCAATAATGATCACGTCGTAAGCGTCGTGCTGAAACGGCATGTTAGATTCCTAGCTCGGCGGTGGTTGAAATTGCTTGATACAGGGTGCGAACAAAGCGCTGACCAGCACGCCGACCAGCACCACACCACCAAAGGCTGCAATCGCTGGCGTTGCACTAAAACTTAGCGCCCCAAACGCAATAGCAGTGGTCAGGGCTGATAAACTGATTGCCTGTAGCGCATGTTCGCGGCGCACGTCACTCGCACAAAAAATACCATAATCGAGACCGAGCACCAGCACCAGTATCGCGCCGACCCAGTGAAAGACATTCAACGCCTGACTTAACATGGCCACCAACAAGGCGGCACTGAGCGCAATAGTGATGACAGCGATCACCTGCAGGCTGACGAAAACTTGCTGCGGCCACGGTTGGCGGCGGCGTAAACGCCAGCTCAACAGGGCGGTTGCAAGCACCAGTAGACCGATTAACCAGAGCTGCAACTGGTGCCGGTGATCGCCGAGCGCCGATGATGCTTGCAGTAATGGATTATAAAGTTCCACCGCAGGATAGTTGCGTAATTCATTGGCTAGGGCGGCACGGTCGGTGATGCCCGCCAGCCGGACGACACCCAGATAACCACTTGCGGGGCTAGCAGCGGTTTGCGGTTTCGCCATGGGGTAAACAAATAGCGAGTAGAGTGGATGTGCAGCCGAATTGGCAGTGGCGGGCGTTGGCGCATCGAGGCCTAACCATTGTAGATAAGCGGTACCCTCGGGACGTTGCCAAAGGGCCTGCTGAGCAGTGATAAGAGCGCGTTGTTGGGATGGTGCAAGAACGTAATCAAACAGGCTTTGCCAGCGGCCAATCAGACCGTCCCGCTGCCATTGCGGTAAGCGTTCAGCCACCTCAGCATAGGCGGCAATGAGCTCAGCTTCGTTATCAGCTTTGATTAAAAGCACATCCGCATCGAAATACGCCTGGGTCTTTTCCCGCAACAGTTGCTCCTGATCCAGTAGCGTTGCCGGTGAGCTGGCAAGTTGTCTTACTGAGTCGTTGCTTTGCTGCTGGTACAGCACGCTACTGGCCAGCACCGCCGCGAACACCACCAGCAGCCAGGGCACAGCGGGTAATTGATTGAAGTTATAGAGCCGTGCGGTACGCTGGTGCAGGCGTTGCCAGCCGGGTACTGGCGCTTTCCAGGCGCGCCAGCGCGGGGTCAGATAAATAACCATCACTAACACGCACAATAATGCGGTCGCCATAAAGACCCCAAGCTGCTGTAACAGCGGCAACGGCAAAATGACCAGCAAGGCGTAACCAACGATCGTCGTCAGGCCACCCAACCATAGGGCTGGTACCACCGCGTGCCAACTCCTGGCATCATGACTGGCGGCAATAGTGGCGTGAAAAACGTAATCAATACAAAGCCCGATGAGGGTGGTGGCGAACACCAACATCAACACATGCGGTTCGGCAAATAGCAGCATGACCGCAGTAAACCCGACCACTCCCGCTACCGATATAACCAGTACGGTAAACAGCAAATGCCGCAGTGAACGGAAAACCAAGATAAATAACAGCACCACCATCACCAAGGACAAGCCGCCAAACCAGGTCATTTCTGCTTTAGCCTGATTGGCCGCGGCGCTGGCGTGGAAAACTAAACCACTGCGGGCCAGCTCAAGCGCGCCGAAGGAGTGTTGTAGCTGACTGGTAAATTGCTCAATCTTTTGCACTACCTGCTGTGACTCGCTCTGACTTAAGGCATCGGCACCACTGGTCAACGCCACAAGTAATTCATAGTGTTCGCTTTCACGCACGTAAAATGGCTCGTCAAAGCGAAAACCTGGCATTAAATCGGGTAATTGCTCAACATAGCGCTGGGTCAGCAACAAAGGGTCGGTGGTTAAATCGACTAAAATAGGAGCCGGCTGTTGTAGCCGGAGCTGCGCGCCTGTAATCAATTGTTGCGGATGGTCGTCGAGCTTTTCCCTGTCTGTTGCGGTGGCTAAGCTACCTGAATGCGCACGATAAAAATCGAGCATAGGAGCCAGCGCCAATTGCGAGTTGGTGGTAACTTCTGGCTGACCAGTAGCCAGTTCCAGTAAGCCTGACTTGACCGCTTTACGTAATGCCACGGCGTCATGCGCGGGTACTTGCAGCCACACTAAAATTTGCTGTTCGTTGGGCTGCTGACTGGCTTGGTAAGCACGGTGATAGGGATTGGCACTTTCCGGCAAGGTATCGAGCAAGCTGCTTTGCCAACTACTGGTTTGTACTTGGTAAGCGAATAAACCGAGCAATGCAGCCAGGCCAATCACCATGTATGTGAGCCAGTGCCGCCACATCTTAGTTGTGACCTGTGTTTGCAGTCATCGGTGATAAGCGGATAATGCTGCTATTATCGGCGTTTTCCTGCAGTTCAATGCGCTCAAGTTTTGGTAAACCACAACTGGCAATACTGTCGACAAACTCACGGATGTTGGTGTTGCGTGGTACCAGGGTGATGCAGTTAGCTTCGGCCGGAGCGTCAAGAAAGTTCTCGCGAATAACCTCGATATCGCCCTGTAGCACTGCCAATAGCAGCTGAGCCATCATTTCGCTACCGCGCAATGGGGTCGCGCCTAGCTGTTCAACGATACCGTCTTGACTAATAATCAAGCTTTGCTCGAAAGGGCGTTCGGTGTGCCAAATGACCTGATCGGCAAAAATCTCAATCCGACCGGAACTGATCAATGGTTGCGGTAAGCCGCGCAGTGTACGTTCCTGAACGAAGGTGAATTGTGCTGGAAGCTCGAGCTTTTGTGCGGTAATAAAGGCTTCCAACTTAGTTTCTTTGGCGTTCAGGCAACCACTTGCCAGTAATGCCGGCAGCACGACGCCTGTCATTAACCATTGCTTCATTCGCTGCGCTCCAGACCGAGTTTTTTGAAGATTATACCGGGCGACTCGAACAACATCTCTTGTGTCGCCGTATCTACCGCAACCTGAATGCTGGTGGCTTTAGTGAGTACCTGTGCGGTATTGCAGCAGCGGATGACATAGTCAATGCGTAGCCGATGCTCCCATTCAACTAACTTAGCGATGACTTCAATATCCTGCCCATAACGAGCTGAAGCGACGTATTTCAGCCGCAAGTCAACGATCGGCCAAATGTGCCCGTTGGCCTGCATGGCCGGGTAGTCATAATCAAACTGGCGCAGCAGTTCACTACGGGCCATTTCCAGGTACTTTACATAGTGCCCGTGCCACACCACATGCATGGCGTCGACGTCAAAAAAGGGCACATTAATCATCAGTTTGGCTTGGTGCATACTAGTCCTCGTACAACGGCCAAGGTTGCTGCCGGATTTTTTTAAGCCAATGGCGCAATTCATGCTCCAGCGGGCGATCTTCAATCAATAATTCGAACTCTTCGGCGATCTCGCTTAGCATTTGTTCCAACGCCGCCGCCGGCTTCCGTAGTTGTTGATTTTGCTGGCGCCGCAATTGCACTCCCTGATAGGTCGCGAGCAGGGTTGCTACCACTACTTGCTCAGTCAACTCCAGTACCCGTAAACAATCGCGTGCGGCGATGGTGCCCATGCTGACCTTGTCTTGATTGTGACACTCGGTCGAGCGGGAAAACACGCTGGCGGGCATGGTGAGCTTCAGTGCCTCTGCGGTCCAGGCGGAACAGCCAATCTGCACCGCTTTAAAGCCATGGTTAATTGAGCGGCGTTCGGCGGATGCGGCAGACAGGTTGGCCGGCAAGCCATTATTCATCTTGGTATCCATCAATAATGCCATCTGGCGGTCATGTAAATCGGCCAAATTGGCCACCGCGGTCTTCATCGAATCCATCACCATGGCAATGTGACCACCATAAAAATGACCGCCATGCAGCACATGTTCACCAATGCCATCAATGATTGGATTGTCATTGGCGCTATTGAGTTCATTTTCGATGGTTTCGCGGAACCAGGGCAGGGCGTCACGAAGCACTCCGATGATGTGTGGCGCGCAACGAATTGAGTAGCGATCCTGCAGCCGATCGGAATTTCGTGGATGTTCAACATGGTTAATATCATGCTGGATCCAACGGGCAATTTGCTGCTGCCCCTGGTGGGGTTTTACTGCAAACAGCAGTTCGTCGAAATGGTTGCTGTTGCCGTCAAGGGCTATACTGGCAAGGGCTGTTACCCGCGCCGAGAGTCGCGTTAAGTACTCCGCCCGTTGCCATGCCTGACAGGCGAGCGCGGTCATGACAGCAGTCCCATTCATGATGGCAAGCCCTTCTTTGGGCCGCAGTTTTAACGGTTGCAGGCCGAGTTGTTGAAAGGCTTCGGCACTGTTCATTTGCTCGCCCCTGAACCAAACATCGCGCTCGCCGATGATGGCGCCGGCCACATAAGATAACGGTGTTAAGTCGCCACTGGCACCGACGCTACCTTCCTCTGGAATGATCGGTAGCAGGTCTTCATTAAGCATCACCGCCAGCCGTTCGAGTAATTCCCAACTCACACCAGAATAGCCTTGCGCTAACGAACACAGGCGAGTTGCTAAAATCGCCCGCGCGGCGGGAGCATCAAAATAAGCACCTAAGCCACAACCGTGAAACCGGGTGAGATGAATGGGGAGCTCATGCACGAGGTTGGCGGGTACCGTGACGGTACAGCTATCACCGTAACCTGTCGTAACCCCATAAATCACCCCATCTTCTTTAAGGAGCGTATCCAAAAAGCGGGTACCGGCGTCGATTCTCGTGCGCAGCGCGGGGTCATTGCTCAACTCGGCACGGACGTTATTGCCGGCATCCTTGCGAGTAAGAGCGATGATGTCTTCGATGACAATGGGTTTGCCACCAAATTGAATCGGAGAAGTAGGCATCGACTAGCTGTCCTCGTGCTGTTGCCAAAAATCAAAAAAGTTAAACCACTGGTAAGGATAGCGTAAGCACAAGGTTTCTAAATGTGCGACGTACTGTCCAAGTATTGTTTGCAGCGCTTGCTGGCGTTGTCGGCGCGGCAACACTAATTGCTCCGCAACTAAATCAAGGTACAAGTGGTAATTCGGTTGTTTAGGGTTACGCAAGCAAAACAGAAAATAAACCGGGCATTCCAAAATACTGGCAAGTATCCAGGGGCCGATCGCGAACGCTGCTGGTTTACCCAGGAAATCGTGCATTACGCAATGGTCGGGTTGGGTCACCGAAACACGGTCACCGACAATCACTACAAACTCGCCGTTATCGACGCGTTCGCTCAATTTTATTGCCAGTGCCATGTCGATTTCGGTGACTTGGATCAGGTCGACGCTAACGTTGGCATTGAGTTCACGCAGTGCGCGATTAAAAGATTGCGCGTGTTCGGTAAACACCAACACATTCATGCGTTTCTTGTAGGTTGCACTGGCCACGGCACGAGCGACTTCGAGGTTGCCTAAATGGCTACCAATCAGAATGCCACCTTGGGGGCGATCTTCAAGATCGTGAAAGTGGGTATTACCGCAATTTTTAACCTGGCGCTTGGTGACTTTACCAATCCAGGCATCGGTTTTTGCCAACGACGCCAGCCCGAACTGCCAAAAATGTCGCAAACTATGGCGCCAGTTAGGTTGGTGCTGGAATGGCGATGTGCTACCGGCGTACCGGTGTAATTGACGCAGGAAGCCCAGAGACGCACGACGTGCTTTGGTGCCAGTAATAAAAAAATAAACAATAACAGGTGCTAGCACCACGCGCATGATCACGTGGCCGCCGTACTTGTATGCCCGCAGTACGAAAAGAATACCCCAGTAACTACCGCGCTCTTCGGTCTTCGCCCAGTGCTGCATTACTGCCTCCGTTTAAACTTGCGGACGATCAGCAAAGGAGCCCGCCACAACATACCGAAGAACAGCCGGGTGTGCATTTTAGTGATGCACCAATTGTCGGCGAAGCCACGAAAATGTGATTGCCCGCCTTCAGGGTAAATTACTGGAGTTTTGATAAACTGTACCGGTACACCCAACCAGTACATGCGCACCATAATTTCTATGTCGAAGTCCATTCGCTCGCCAATCGGCTTAGTTTTCATCGTCGCTAAGGTTGACGCCAGTGGGTACACCCGGAAGCCGCACATGGTGTCTTTAACCTCCAGCGACAAGGTCTCAATGCGGACCCAAAAATGCGTGATTTGACGCCCAATTTTACGTGAAAGCGGTATCGATTCATCGTACTGAGGCAGCCCACTGATGAGTGCTTGGGGATGAGCTTTGGCTGCAGCGAGAAATTTCGGAATGTCGTTAGGGTCGTGTTGACCGTCCGCATCGATTTGCAATGCATGGGTCAAGCCAGCATCGGCAGCCAGCTGGAAACCATGCATGACTGCTGCGCCTTTGCCGCAGTTTTCTACTAGTGTCGCAACTAACACCTGATCGAGATAATCGGGTTCTAGCATGCGCCGAAGTTCTTGTTTGGTGGCCTGATCAGAGCCATCGTCAACAATCAGAATTGGCAAATTAAACGGCAATAGTTGTTCGACGGTTGCTCGAATAGTTTCGTGATGATTGTAAATGGGGATTAAAAAACAACAGTTCAGCATGACATACCTTCCTTGGTCGTAGTTTCAGGGTAAATTAAACGGCCAGACGAGAAAGCACGGTGGCCGGCACTGTATCGGAACAGCACGCAGTCTTGGCGTTTGCGTTCCAACGTTAAGGTTACTTTAGCATTGGGTAGAATCATGTCGTTGAACTTGAGCACTTCAATTTGTCGCACACTGGGCGCGGTTCCCCACTGCTTGGCGGCCACCTGAATGGCCCAATCAAGCTGAGTAACGCCGGGAAGAATTGGTGCCTCAGGGAAATGGCCCTGCAAGTAGATGCAGTCAGGCGACAGTTCAAATTCGACCTTTAGCAAGGCGTGACCCTCAGCCGTGACAGCGGATTCGTGCTTGGAAAATTCTGGGAAGTTAGCGTTCATGAGTTGCTTACCGTCGTTGCGTCGGAGTGAAACAGTTGCACCAGTGCTGTCTGCGTAAGTTTACCTGCTTCATTGTACGGCAATCGTGTCACGTAGCGAAATTTACGCGGTAGAACGACGCTCTCGAATCGTTGACTTAAATGTTGCCGCAGAAGTTGCCGTAAGCCAAATTTTCCGATCTCAGCAAGGTGTCGTTGTCCCGCGTCGTTAAGGAGTACAACTAAACCTAGAACGACCCGTTTGTCACCATCCATCAGGCAGCAATGCGCCTGCTGCAGCCAATCAAGCTCACTAGCGAATTGCTCAACCTCGGTTAGCGATATACGTTTTTCTGCGAGTTTTATGATGCGGTCGGCACGGCCGACGACGGTGAAGGCATCGCTCGCAGTAAAGTGCACGAGATCGGCCGCCGTATACCAGCCGCTCGCGTCGACATCGGTAGCACTGATGTATGGGGAACGTAGTTGCAGTCGTCCTCGCGCGTCAGTTTGTGCATCGATACCGGCAAACAGTTGAAAGGGCTGAGTGGCTTGCTGGCGCTGACGCCAAGCGATACCACCGGTTTCGGTGCTACCGTAGACTTCGATTGGAATGGCAATATGCGCAGTAATGCAACGTGCGGGAACCTCGTCATGCAGTGGTCCACCCGAAGAAAATAACGCGCGAAGATTGTTGCTGAATAGGCGTAGATCGAGATCTTGGGTGAAACGTTCTAATTGCGCTGGGCTGCTGACCAAGACATAAGGCTGTTGCAACTGCTGATGAAAGGCAAGCCATTGCTCAGGGTATTCGATACGTTGCTCGACAACGGTACGACCGGTACACAAGGGCCAAAGTACGGTAAAGAGCAAACCATAAATATGTTGATGAGTAATCGCCGAAACGAATAGGCAGTCACCGAGCTGAGCGCCGAACGTTGCTTCCAGCGTGGTTACTTCGGTAAAAAGTTGCCGTAACGATTTGTGTACGGCTTTTGGCGTGCCGCTGGACCCCGAAGTAAAGAGCACAAGTTCGGCATCGAGACTGCCGGTGATGTGCTTTGCGGCCCCGCTGGATTGGGATGAGGGAGTATCGGGAACTGGCGTATCGACTAATTCGGTGTCAGCAACGTCGCCAGCCAGGCGTAAGGTTTCCGGTTGTCCATTGCCGGGCAGCAGCGGTGTCCGATTTTCGGTAATGAGTGCCAGCAGCCAAATCACAAAGCTGCTGCGGTTGTGGTGATGCAATAACCAGGTCTGCTGGGACTGCTGTTCAATTATCGCCCGCGCAGCAGCGACACGCCGCGCAAGCGCGGCGTCAAGTTCAAGCTGCCAATGCTTAGTGTCGCTTTTTAACCACACGTCGAATACTCCATTCAACCGCCATCAAGAGACCCATCAACAGATAGGCGATCAGGCCATTATATAGTGCCCACAGCTGCATATCGCCAAGGTAGACGGTCCACCAGGCGATACTGCCGTTGAGCGCAAAAAAGATTGCCCAGACCAGGGTTACACGCTCGGTATAACGTACAGCAGCAGGTGACAATGAACCTTCCATCAGCGTTGCCAGGCGGGTAATCACGGCCGGTGGGCGCAACAGCGAGAAGCAGAACAACACCAGTAAGCAGGCATTCATCCATACCGGATAATACAGCACGCCTGTAAGGGGATCAGTGAACCAGGCAACCAGCAATACCATAGCTAAGGCGACTAACGCTAGGTAACTACGGGGGTTGTTAAAACCTAAACTGATGGCCTGAAGCAGCAAAATGACCGCTAAGGCAACAAATAGCTCACGCATGTAGCCTTGCTGTGCCAGCCACCACACCAGAAATGGATAGCCTATAAGTAAAATCGTGGTGGAATAACGCAGCAAGGTTGGCATAGATTAGTCGTGAATGAGTTTATAAACTTCGTCGACCACATCGCTGACGGTGCGTACCGCTCTGAAGGCATCTGGACTGATTTTTTTGCCAGTGATTTCGCGAAGTTTCACAACCAGATCAACAGCATCGATGCTATCGAGATCAAGATCTTGATAAAGATTTGCGTCTAAATTGATGTCTCCAGCATCGACTTCAAAATCCTCCTGCAGGATTTCTTCAAGCTGGGCGTAAATTTCTTCTTTCGTTTGCATTGCGCTAATTACCTATCCACGTTGGTTTACAATGAACTCAGCTAAACTATTCACGCTGTAAAAATGAGCCTTGGTTTCGGCTGAGTTAGCATCAAGTTTGACATCAAACTTCTTCTTGATAGCCAAACCGAGTTCCAAGGCATCGATGGAATCAAGACCCAGTCCGTTGTCTTCATCACTGAACAACGGTGCGTCCGCTTGAATGTCAGCAGGGCTGACATCTTCCAAATCGAGTGACTCGATGATGAGTTGCTTAATGTCCTGTTTCAGGTTTTCCATGACTCTCTACTACCTTGTTGTAAAATCTCTGCAGATCACGTGTTAACTGGCGTGCTGCGATACTAATTTTTTGTTGCGACTGCAAATAGGGGCGCATCTCAAAATCGCTTAAATACCAGATGCTTAGTGTTGGTTTCTGCGTAGGTGCAGCATACCAAGGCTTATTTTTCAGCAGGGTTGGCGGCTCGCACGTGACCTTAAATGCGGACATTGTTGTGTGTGTACGCAATGCCAGATTGGCTGCTCCGCGCTGGAAACTAAGCTGCTGTCCAGGTGTTGTTCGGGTTCCTTCCGGAAAGATAATAAGATTATTACCACGTTCAAGCGAGGCCTTACAATCGGCGATCAGTTCTTCGGGGTCGCCGTTACTAATATAACCTGACGATTTTATCACACCGCGCATGAATGGATTTTTCCAAAGGTGAGCTTTCACGACACAATCACCATTAGGTATGAACGACATCAGGGCGACCACATCGATCAAACAGGGGTGGTTCGCAATGATAATTTTACCACGCATATTCCGCGCTTGCTCAACTGCTGGGAAGTCAAAATTGAACACTCCCAGAAAGCGCATAAGACCAATAAAAAATTGAAAGGCTTGTTGCACGACTTTGCGAGCTTTCCGTTGGGTAAGTTCAACGTCACCTTTCGCCGTTAGCCGCGAAAGCGGCAAAACGATGAGTGAAATAAAAATACCGCCTAAGCCAAAAATAGCGAAGCAAATACCCGTCGCTAAGCGTCGCCAGGTATGGTTGAGGAATTGCAGAATGTTATTCAAAACACCACTCCCAGAGGAGAGTCTTGGTGCGCAGCTGAGCATTGGGTCCGCGGTTCTGAATCGCGTGATGCAGCTGTGTGGCAACCGTTATAACATCGTCCTCGCTGTCATGGGCCTGTAACTTGCGGGAAAATTGCACTTTGCTTGCGGTTTCAGGCGCAGTCCGACCAAGTAAGACCGCCAACGCAATACCTTGCGCTGGGCTTGCACATTGTTGGTAGTAAGGGTCTGGCGGCGGCTCATCAGCATAGACCATCAGCACCTGAGGATGATCCTGTAATTGCAACGACGCCTCAAGCCAACCGCTAGGCAGGGTATCTGGGCCAGCCCCGATCGTGGTCATTCCGTGCTGGTTATTGACCAGCAGACTGAATTGTCCAAGCACTGCATTGTTCACGGAAAGACAAAATTGCGTGGGTGATAACAGTTCGCCGGCAACCAGCTCGTTGAGCAAGTGAATCGTGCGCTGTAGGTCGCCGTGGCGACTGGCCAGCACAACAGGTACTTGAGCCGCTTCCGGACACTGCTGAATAACTTCAAAAATGGCACTCAATAGCAGTTTGGCATAGCTACTCAAACGCCGTCTGGTGGACGCCGGAATGGACTGTAAAGCGGGGCTCGGAGCTGACGTTGAGTCACTCAGATGTAGGGCGCTCGCGGTAACATAACTGGTCATGATGTGTGCTTCGACGTCGACGAAAATAAAGAGTCACGAAAAGAAGCGGAATAATACACAAACAATCCTTTCTTTTCAAAAATATAACAAGCTACCACATGCTTTAACAGGGCTCTTTCACACCGCTGTAATTACGTTGGTAGTCTTTAAGCATAGCAGGTAGCTGAGCGAAGGTATCGAGGATTGAACTAAGGGTGGTAGTGCGAGCAAGAAATAGGGGTAAATAGCCTCCCGGATGAGCCGCGCCGATGTACGTTATAGCAACCTTACAGTTAGCGATGGGTTGCAGCGTCCATTGAGCATGAATATTGGTCATACGAACGCCCTCCACAGGCACGTGATAGTCGGCACTGGCATCTTGTACATCTAGTATTAGTGTCAGAGACTCAGGGCCTTGCAGCCAGTAACTGCGCGTCACCATATACCGATCAGCGATGGGCCAAGAGCCGGCAAATTTAGTGTGAACAATATAAGAGTTTGCGGCGGGTTGGGCGAGAATCGTTGCCCGTTCCGCGCGAGCAACCCATTCGCCGATACGATCGACATCTTCGAGTAGATAAAGAAAGGCACCTAATCCGGTGTCGACTTCACGTTGCGCGCGAATTTGAATATGCCCTTCGGGTAAATAGCGATAGTCGACCTGGATAGTTTCGGGAGCGCTCTGGTAACTGCGCCATGCCTGAGGTTCATTGGGCGTTGCTGAGTGTGGCCAAAGTAGTAGCGTACCGAGCACGGCATAGATGATTATGACGCGCATAGCGTGAGTCCTGTTAAATTTAACTGTCTAGTTAACTATATTCTTTGTCGGAGATTGCTGCAATTCACTGATCAGATAAAAATGCTTGCATACATTGTCGTTCTAGGTATAAATTTAATGCCTAGAAGTTCTAGGTATTAAATCACATGCCGAGAGTGAGACGTAACATGAACCTTTCAAAAGACTTGATGGCGGCATCATCCACGCCCTTGGTGTTGGGTATCATTGCCGAGGGCGACACGTACGGCTATGAAATTGTAAAGCGCGTAGAGCAATTGTCAGCAGGAGCATTGAACTGGACTGACGGTATGCTTTATCCATTGCTACATCGGCTCGAGCAGCAAGGGCTATTGGAATCACGCTGGCGGGTGGCGAGCGATACTGGGCGCAAGCGCAAATATTACGGCATTACTGAGCTTGGGCGGAAGACGTTACTGGAACAACAGCAGCAATGGCAGGTGATCAACGACGCCCTGAACCGAATTTGGCATGAAATGACGCTAAATCCACAACGGAGTGACACTAATGGTTGCCAACCCGCTTAATTCACAGGAATTTGATGTTGAACTGAAGGTTGCCGAATGGCGCACGTACTTAGTCCGTCATGCGGCATTGAATGAATACGATATTGATGAACTTGAATCGCACCTGCGTGATGAAATGGATGCTCTGCAGGAACAAGGGCTAAAAGATGACGAAGCTTTTCTCATCGCAGCAAAACGGGTGGGTGACCTCGATGATGTAACACGGGAATACGCTGAAGTTCATTCTGGGCGTTTGTGGCAGAACCTTGTGCTTAGCAATGCTCCGGGGAATTTTTTCGGTGGTGATCTGGTGACCGTATTGTTGCTGGCGGTTGGTGCGGGCATAGCGATCAAACTACCGGCACTGTTTGGTCTACATTTCGATGCCGAAGGTGTCGATTGGTTTTACGCGCGGAACATTACGTTATTCTGTTTGCCATTTTTAGCTTTGTATTTCGTTTTGCAACGGCAGTTGGGAACCAGCGGTCTGCTGTTTGTTAGTATCACCACCGCAGTCGCTGCGGCGTTTATCAATGGCTACGCCAACTTTGCCTCAGATACCACCATGACGTTAGCGATGATGCATTTACCCATCGCGATATGGTTCATGGTCGGTGTCGCGTACAGCGGCGATTGGTGGCGATCGCACGCGAAAAGAATGGATTTTATTCGATTTTCTGGTGAGTTTCTTATCTATTACGTGCTGATGGCGATTGGTGGCGGGGTGCTTACGGTTTTCACCCTAGGCATGTTCAACTTTATTGGCATTGATATTGAGTGGGCCGTACAAAGTTGGATCATCCCTTGCGGCGCGATGGGCGCTGTGGTGGTTGCTGGCTGGCTGGTTGAAGCCAAACAAGGAGCTATTGAAAATATGGCACCGGTGCTGGCACGTGTGTTCACCCCTTTGTTCACATTAATGCTGAGTGTGTTTCTAGTGACCATGCTGGCGACGGGGCGCGGGTTTGATATGCAACGTGAAGTCTTGATCGGCCTCGATTTAATGCTGGTGGTGGTGCTTGGACTGGTGCTCTATGCCGTCTCATCACGCGATCCCAATAAGCCGGTTTCGTTGTTCGATAAACTGCAGCTATTACTTGTGGTTGCTGCGTTATTGGTCGATGTCTTGGCGCTTATTGCCATTGCGGGTCGCATTTTCGAAATGGGCTTCACCGCCAACCGCGTAGCCGCCCTCGGCGAAAACCTTATTTTACTGGTCAGCCTGAGCGGCTATGCCTGGCACTACTGGCGTTTTGCCAGCGGCACTACCGGGTTCACCAATCTCGAATGGTGGCAGACCAACTACATCCCCGTTTACGTCGGTTGGGCAATCGTGGTCGCCATCACCTTCCCCCTCATCTTCTAAACCAAAAGGGGCAGCCCTTACAATGTAAGGGCTGCCCCTTATTAGGTAACCCTCTGTTGTAATGATGTTTTGGGGTGTTAGAGGGTAAACTAGCGGGGTCCTTTCGTACACTGGAGCCGGCCATGGTTACGCGTCTAAGTTATCTTGTATCGTTAATGTCACTTGCTGTTTTGAATTTAACTACTGTTGCTATTGCGTCTGCTAACGAAATTGATGCGAGCATCGACCTAAGGTATCGCCTTGAGTCGGTGTCGCAAGAGAATGCGCTTAAGGATGGATTAGCATCGACGCTACGAAGTCGAATCACTATTACGGCGAAGCCGTTGCAAGGTTGGACTGCGTTGGTTGAAGTCGATGACGTCAGTGCCTTAGGAGGACAAACCTACAACAGCACCACAAATGGGCATGAAAATTACAGTACGGTGGCCGATCCCACAGGTACGGATGTGAATCAGGCATGGGTTCGCTACAGCAATTCAGCGGGAACACAAATTACCGCTGGTCGGCAGCGAGTCAACCAGCTTAATCAGCGTTTTGTTGGCGGTGTGGGTTGGCGCCAAAATGAGCAAACATTTGATGGCTATCGCCTTCAATATCAGGGGACTAAAGCGGTTTCTCTTGACGTGGGTTACTACCACAATGTTAATCGAATTTTTGGACCGGCTGGCAGCGCAGCCGATCAAAAAGGTAGCTTTATGACGGCGTTGGTGGCGTGGCAAATTCAGCCTGACCATCAGATCGGGTTGTTCGGCTATGACTTCGAGTTTGACGATTGGCGACTGCGTAATAGCCAAACCTTTGGTATCGATTACCAAGGGGTGCTCGCAAAGCAAGCTAATTTGCGCTGGCATGCAGCATTTGCGACCCAAACCGGAGCCCATGATGCACCGACAACTGAAACCCATCACTATCATCGCCTCGCGTTGACTTGGGCGCCAAGCATGGTGACTTTCACCGCAGGGCAAGAACGTTTAGCTGGGGATGGTGTAAGTGCATTTCAAACTCCGTTGGCTACGCTTCATGCCTTTTCTGGTTTTGCTGACGTTTTCTTGACGACGCCGAATCACGGTCTTCGTGATCATTGGGTTGGCGCTTCGACGGCTGTCCTTGGTGGGAAATGGGCTGTGACCTGGCATGACTTCAAGTCCGACGCAGGTGCTATAGATTACGGTCATGAATGGAATATTGCAGGAACTTACACAGTAACTTCAAGCATCAAAGGGTTAATTAAAGCCGCTCGCTACGAGGGCGAGCAGCATGCGGTTGATACCACCAAAATATGGGTCATGCTGCAATACAAGCTTTAACAGGCGATCGATTTAGAATTAGACCTTGGTTAACCAGCCATGCTTATCAGGAGCTTTACCCCATTGCACAGCATTGAGCGCTGTACGTAATTTCTCTGTGGTGGGACCCTGGACACCGTTGCCAACTGGGTAGTCTTTGCCTTCGTGGATCAGGGTGCCGACCGGCGTGAGCACGGCGGCGGTTCCTGACAAAGCCGCTTCGGTGTCTGGTTTGGCTGCGCGTTCGAGCAATTCTTCAACGCTCAACTCGCGTTCGCTCACTTTCATGCCCATCTCACGGGCGAGGGTTAACAGTGAATCGCGGGTAATTCCGTGGAGAAACGAAGTATCCAGTGCTTTCGTGATGATTTCGTCGCCGTCGATGAGCAAGAAGTTAGCAGCACCTGTTTCCTGCACGTCCCCGCCCGGACAAAATAGCACTTGATCGGCATTCACAGTTTCACGCGCTCGCATAATCGGTTGCAGGGCGCTGGCATAGTTACCGCCACTTTTCACCATGCCCATGTGGGCTGCGCAACGCATGCCTTCTTCCTCGAGCAGCAAACGTAACGGTCGAATGCCGCCACTGAAGTAATCACCAACCGGCGACAGTAGTACGTACAACATCGAGGTGAGGCTTGGGGACGCGGCCTTACCGATACTTGGTTCGGTGCCTATGTGAGTCGGGCGAATGTACATTGAACCAGGCGGCTCTGGCACGTCAGCATGGTATTTTTCGATACTATTGATGATCATGTTTTCTAGCTGCTGAGGGTTTACTTCAGGCAGGGAAAGCAAGCGACTACTTTGCACGAGTCGGGTAATGTTGGCATCCATCCGAAAAATGTTCACCGAACCGTCTTCATGTCGGAAAGCTTTTAACCCTTCGAAGCAGGTACTGGCGTAATGCAGAACGTGGGCACCGGGATGCAGGCTGATTTTGTCCGCTGCGACCTGCTTGGGCGCGCTCCAACGTTCCCCGTCGAAGGTGCTGAGTGCCATTTCAGGCATAAAAAGAGTACCGAAAGCTGCCATGGTGGTTTCCAAGTTGTCTAAGTTCAATTAACGAGAAACAGAGTGTACTGGGCATAGCCAATCGCTGCAAATGGCACCGCGTTATCAAGGCAAAAAGAGCGAAGGCCCGGCGACGGACCCGAGCGAAAAATGACTCGCCATTCCGACGGATGGTCACGCTCTGGCGGAGACCGACTAACTAGTTTTTCAACAAGTTTTGCTCATCGGAATTGCGGAGCTCGTCGTTGACTTGCTTATCTATGGTGTGGTCGGCGCTAACATCAATTTGGTTAAGATCTGCTAGTTGATGGGAAGGCTTTTGTTGCTGCGCTGCCGGAGTAGACGTCGAGTCGGCAATTTGTGTTGAATCGGGTAAGTCGGATTCGAATCGCAAACGATACGTAGGTTCTGGCATTTCAATAGCGCCATCGTCAAAACCTTGTTTCACGAATCTTATCGCTTCACTACGCACCTTTAACACGTCGGTTTCGCGTTGGTCGACCCAAGCTAAAATCCGTAAAATAACGGTGCTTGCTCCAAGTTCATGAATAATGCATTGCGGCGCTGGTTCGCCGAGAATTCCCTTCATCTGCTGCAAAATAGTGACGGCCAGTTTACGCACCTCGGCCAACTCTGCATTCGGAGTAACATCGACGTTAAATTCGAAACGCCGTAATGGATTCAGCGAAAAGTTAGTCATTGACGAGGTAATGATTACGCTATTGGGAATTCGCAAATGATTGCCATCAAGGGTCATTAGTACGGTATCACGTGAGGTAAGGCGCATGACATTGCCAGTGAATTCGTTGATTTGAATAAGATCACCAATACGAAACGGATTACGGGCGCTGAGCAAAATACCGGCCAGATAATTTTCGACGATGTTGCGAAAGGCAAAGCCGACCGCGATACCAAATACCCCTGCAATTCCTAAAACAGCGCTAAATAAGGCGGTGGCGTTGAGGATTTCCAAAGCAATGATTAAGCCGATAACGGTGATCACCAGACGAATCACGCGTTTACCAAGTAACGCGCCCAGCTCTGACATACCTACTCGTTTTAACCAGTTACTGCGATGACTCACCCAGCCGCCAATGAACCAAAACAACACCACGACCACTAAGGAGATGAGGAGTATTGGCAGTAGCTGTAACGTGGTAGTACCCAGCTCTTCCAATTTCATGACCAGAGGTTGCAGACGGGCACTCACTTGCACACTTTCCATCAGCTGACTCTCAACGTACACCACGCCTTCGGTACGTTCGGCAATAGCAACCAGCGAGCGTGCTGCAGTAGTGCTTTCGACCTCACCACTGAATGACACAACGCCTGAATTGACGGTAATAGTGACCGCCTCAAGGCCACCTATGGCCTGCATTATTTCGCTCAGGCGGGTCTTAATTGCTTCATCCTGTGGCGCATTAACGACCTTAATTGCAGACTCGGCAACTTCTGTTTCTTGAGCGGCGCTCGTTGGCGGGAGCATACTGAAAAAAGCCATGACGACAAAAAGGCCGAAGAGCAATTTCTTCATAGCAGAAGCCTCTGTATTGGTTAAAGTTATGACCAGTGTAGCTGGTTTTTCATGTTGCGGGTAAACCAGCGGCACTGTTTTTACCCAGTGGCACCTTGGCGCAGCCGCTAGCACTGAAGATTCATTGCGATCAGCGTAATCGCACTAGCATTGGTCTGCATCCGACCTCGCATCTGGTGCTGCATGAGCAGGGCGGTTACCAAAAACTGTGGGGCTTGAACACGCGGTTACTCGGCGATACTCAAAAGGTATTAAGTTTCGCTGATCTTAAAGTTCAGGATCCTGACCATCTGGCGGCGTTGGTGCTGGAGTTACCCATGCGTGAAATCGGCGGCCAACTACCGGCGTGGGATGACCTAGAGGCACAAGTAAACTGGGCGCGGCAGCACACTATAGCTGTGCACATTGATGGTGCGCGACTTTGGCATTGTCCGGCTTATTATCAGCGCAGTCTGGCTGAGATAAGCGCGCTAGCCGATTCGGTTTATGTCAGTTTGTACAAAGATATTGGCGGCATTGCCGGAGCAGTGTTGGCGGGCGAAGCAGATTTTATTGCTGAGGCAAAGATCTGGAGTCGTCGCGCTGGCGGCAATCTGATTTCATTTTATCCCTATATTCTGGCCGCAGAACAAGGCCTAGAAGACAACCTGGAGAGCATTACCGAGGCCGTCACTTATGCACAAAAGCTCGGTCCG
Source organism: Pseudidiomarina xizangensis (assembly GCF_052541995.1). NCBI lineage: Bacteria > Pseudomonadati > Pseudomonadota > Gammaproteobacteria > Alteromonadales > Idiomarinaceae > Pseudidiomarina > Pseudidiomarina xizangensis. The sequence continues at coordinate 17,518 of NZ_JBOBQA010000004.1, read as the reverse complement.
TTGTTGGCCAGTATTCCGGGGGTTACAGTGAATCCTGCCACGCCTCAGGCGGCGCTGTTTCACTTGCACATTGACGCTGAGAGACAAGCCTTAAATGAGACCATTGATGCTTATGCTGAGCAGCATGAGGTCGTGGTATTGTCAAAACCACGTGCTATTGACGAGCACGGAAAGAGTATCTGCGAAATCAGCGTGGGCCGCAGCACCATGGAACACTCCGTGGAGTTTTGGCTGGAGCACTTGCGGACTTGCTTAGATAACTGCTCGCGCCGGGCATAAAAAAAAGCGCCGCACTCATAACGAGTGGGCGCTGTCTTACACTGCTGTTGTTTAGTTAACTCGCTTTATCGAAACGATCAGCGTTCATTACCTTGCTCCATGCTTTGACGAAATCGTTCACAAACTTCTCTTGTGAGTCGTCCTGGGCATAAAGCTCGGCATAGGAGCGCAGTATCGAATTTGAGCCGAACACTAAGTCTACCCGCGATGCGGTATATTTAGCTTCGCCAGTGTTGCGGTCAACAATTGCATACGAGTTACCGTCGGTGGGCTTCCAGCTGTACTTCATGTCGGTCAAGGTGACAAAGAAGTCGTTGGTCAAGCTGCCCACATGGTCGGTAAACACGCCATGTTTGCTGTCACCGTAGTTCGTGCCTAAGACCCGCATACCGCCAATAAGAACGGTCATTTGCGGAGCGGTTAAGCCTAACAACTGTGCGCGGTCGAGCAACAGCTCTTCGGCGGCAACGTTATAGTCTTTCTTCAACCAGTTGCGAAAACCATCGTGAATCGGCTCAAGCGGTTCAAAAGCTTCCACATCGGTTTGCTCTTCGGTGGCATCGCCACGACCTGGGGTGAACGGAACCTCGACGTTAACGCCGGCATTCTTTGCTGCTTGTTCAACGGCATAATTACCGCCCAGTACGATTACATCAGCAAGACTCGCACCGGTTTCCTGAGCAATTGGCTCTAATGCCGCAAGTACTTTTGCCAGGCGTTCCGGCTCGTTACCTTGCCAATCTTTTTGGGGCGCTAAGCGAATTCGCGCACCGTTGGCACCGCCACGTAAATCTGAACCGCGGAAGGTTCGGGCACTGTCCCAGGCTGTCGCAGCTAACTCAGCAATAGATAAATCTGCAGTAGCGATTTTCGCTTTAACGGCAGTCGCATCATAATCGCGGTTACCTGCTGGAATCGGATCTTGCCAAATCAACTCTTCGTCCGGTACATCGGGACCTAAATAGCGTTGAATCGGACCCATATCGCGGTGCGTCAATTTGTACCAGGCGCGGGCGAACACTTCTGAGAAGTACTCGGGGTCACTATAAAAACGCTCGCAAATTTTGCGGTACTCGGGGTCCATTTTCATCGCCATATCCGCATCGGTCATGATGGGGTTACGGCGGATCGATGGGTCTTCAACATCAACCGGTTTATCTTCTTCTTTTATGTCAATAGGTTCCCATTGCCAGGCACCAGCAGGGCTCTTTTTCGATTCCCACTCGTAAGTGAACAACAAATAGAAGTAGCCATTATCCCACTGGGTCGGATTCGTGGTCCAGGCACCTTCAATACCACTGCTCATGGTGTCCCGGCCAATACCGCGTGAAGTGGTGTTGTTCCAGCCTGTACCCTGTTCGTGCACGTCAGCTGCTTCTGGTTCTGGACCTAAGTTCGCTTCTTTACCGTTACCATGACATTTACCCACGGTGTGGCCGCCAGCAGTTAGTGCTGCAGTTTCTTCATCGTCCATTGCCATGCGGGCAAAGGTTTCACGCACATCTTGCGCGGTCCGCAGTGGATCTGGATTGCCGTCGACGCCTTCTGGGTTAACGTAAATCAGGCCCATTTGTACTGCCGCTAGCGGATTCTCAAGCTTGTCGCTACCTTCGCCGTCGTAGCGTTTTTTGCCGAGCCATTCGGTTTCTGCACCCCAATAAATATCTTTCTCTGGGTGCCAGATATCTTCACGGCCAAAGGCGAAGCCATAAGCGGGTAGTCCCATCGACTCATAAGCCATGGTACCGGCGAGGATAATTAAATCCGCCCAGCTGATCTTGCTGCCGTATTTTTTCTTGATCGGCCATAATAAACGGCGCGCTTTGTCCAAGTTGACGTTATCGGGCCAGGAATTTAACGGTGCGAAACGTTGATTACCTGTACCGCCACCACCGCGACCATCAGCAATACGATAGGAGCCGGCTGCGTGCCAAGCCATACGAATCATTAAGCCACCGTAATGGCCCCAGTCCGCAGGCCACCATTCCTGACTGTCGGTCATTAGCGCTTTGACATCATTTTTTAAGGCTTCTACGTCGAGATCTTTTAAGGCCTCGGCATAGTTAAAATCAGGATCAAGAGGATTGGTTTTGGTATCGTGCTGATGCAAAATATCGAGGTTCAATGCATTTGGCCACCAGTCCATATTCGATTTCCCCGTGGCGGTATGACCACCATGTAGAACTGGACATTTACCTTTGCTATTGCTCATTAAAAGCTCCTTCAAGTTATTTCTATCGAATTATAGCTCAACTCTACAGGTATAACCCCGCCTAATGAAAGCTGATAAAAACGACTGCTGCAATAGCTTTTTCCGATACAGAGGCTGACTGAGGTCGGCGTCGTTTTCGCTTACATGGCTGGCAGAGGACGTACTTGGGCGATATCCCGAAATCGAGTGATAATTTGCTGCTGCATACTGTCGCGGCGACTCACAATGTACCATTGTCCAGGCAGTGGAAACCCGGTGACATTAAGCGTAGCGACGGGGTCGCTGCCATGCGCAACAATATGTTGAGAAAGTACCGCTAAGCCGCTACCCGAGGCTACGCTCAGACGAATCGCTTCATTACTCTCAATCTGCGTGCGGTGACTCAGCTGAATCCCGTGACCTGCCAGCCAGGAATCAAACACCATACGCGTTGCTGAACCGTTTTCGCGGATCAAGAAACGTTCATTTTTGAGTTTATGAAAGTCGATATGTTGCTCATCTACCGCCCAATGGTCAGGTGGAGCGATAAGAACAAGCTGGTTTTTCATAAAGGCCTGCGCGTCAGCATTTGGGTCCGTTGGAGGGTGACTGAATAAATAGATGTCGTCTTTATTTTGAAAGTAGCGCTGCAGGGTGGATTCTCGATTACCGATACTTAGCTCAATCTGAATATCTGGGTAGTGTTGATTAAACTGTGCTACTAACTGTGGCAGAACATACTGTGCGGTATTGACCAAGGCAATTTTGAGCTCGCCAGCAATGCCAGCGTTAATCGCAGAGAGTTTCTCCTTACAGTCTTGCATTCGCCGAATGGCATCGCCGGCAGCTTTGTAAAGCTGTTCGCCGGCGACGGTGGGAAACATTCGCCGTCCCTGTTGTTGTAACAGCTTGCTGGCAAAAATTTCCTCTAGTCGACGAATTTGCGCCGATACCGTAGGTTGGGTTAGATACAGTTGCCGAGCGGCGGCAGAAATACTTTGCTGCTCGACCACCTGACTAAACACTTCAAGTAAACGAAAATTAATGTGGCGTAAGTCCATGGGATGTCCTATAGATAATTCCCTATAGGTAACAGTGTAGTTATTTGTTTTTAATAATGCACAGAATTACGCATACTAGCGCGCAAAATTGCAGCGAAAATTACAGCGAAAGGGAGTGTTATGCCAGATATAGTGATTGCGTTTTTTATCTTAGGAATTATCGCAGGAGTGGTGAAGTCTGACTTAAAAATGCCAGGTCAGATCTACGAGATTCTTTCGATACTGCTGATGCTTAGTATCGGTATCAAGGGTGGTTTGGCGTTACACAGCGATCATCAGGCTGTGGTGTGGACGCATTTAATCGCGATTATGATGTTAGGCATAGTGATTCCTATAGTTCTGTTGCCGGTATTAAGAAAGTGGGTGCGGTTAGCGCCTGCTGATGCCATTAGTATCGCTGCGCACTACGGCTCGGTAAGTGCCGGTACCTTCGCTGTTGCATGGGCCTTGGCCGAAAGTTTCAACTTACCCATTTCCGCGGACGCAACCTTATATCTCGTTATCTTGGAATTACCCGCCATCATACTCATGCTGGCGGTTTACCACTGGAAACTGGGGGAAAAGGGCGAGCAAACGAACATGGCCGCTATTTGGCATGAAGCTTTTACCAGTCGCGGCGTTATTTTGCTAATGGGCGGCGTCGCGATCGGTTGGCTGTACGGGCCTGCGGGACTGACTTCAATTTCTGGCTTGGTAGTGGATGGATTTAAGGTTCTGTTGGCCTTGTTCTTACTTGAAATGGGCCTGACCACGGCGCGCATTTGTCGACCCCTACCGCTGGCTCATTGGCGGCTTGTGTTGTTCGCGGCAATAGCACCACTAATTTTGGTTTGGCCGGGTTTGCTCTTGGGCAACTACCTTGAGTTACAGGCGGGAAGTGTATTGATCTTAGGCGCGCTCACCGCAAGTGCATCTTACATTGCGGCACCTGCAGCTATTCGGGCGGCAATCCCCGATGCCAATATCAGTAAAGCCATGCTGTCATCATTGGGTGTGACGTTTCCGCTGAATGTCATTATCTACATACCGTTTTTGGCAGGGCAGCTGTAAGGCATTTAAGAGTGGTGGCGGCTTTTGACATCCAGTCGCCGCCACCACATAATCTCAGGTTCGGCCAGTGATAAAAGTCTGCTATGAGGACTAATGAAACAAGATCGCGAACCAGAACAGCACCAACAAGATCACCACAAACCCAGGTTCTCATGGCAGCGACTTGCGATTTTTGCAGCGCTTTTTACCGCGTTTACCTTTGCTGGTTTTTATGCGGTATTCGATCAGTTTTCTGAGCGAAGTTTTAGTTTCGACGCCAAGTTGTTGCAACCGAAAGTTATCTTGGCGAGTTTGGTGCTGTTGCTGGTTTATTTCGCCGCTGATGGCTTACGGCTTTATTACACCTTAGTTGCTCTGGGTGCTCGTTTGTCGGTTAAAGCAATGTCGAAGTTAGTATTTATCAATATTTTCTTCTCCAACATCACGCCAATGGCCACCGGTGGTGGCTTTGCCCAAGTATGGTTTTTGCATGACCATGGTATTTCCGTAGGCAAAGCCACCGCTGCAACTATGATCCGCACGATGTTGGCGATTTTATTTATCTTCGTGTTAACGCCGGTGTTGCTGCTCGCTTTACCAGCTCTTAAAGACTCATCGATGGGTGGCGATATTGGTGCTGCATTAGTGCTGGTCGTGGTGCTGTATTTAGCTTTTTTTGCAGTGGTTTTGCTGCGCTCACATTGGTTAATAACACCAATCACGTTGGTCATTAGGCGGCTTCAGCGCTGGGGTTTAATCTCTGAGATAAAAGCCAAACGTTGGTATTTTAAAGTGATGCGAGAAATGCTGAGATTCTCACGAAGCTTTTCAATTTATCTCCAGGGACCGAAACTGGCGATCGGCTTGTCGGTCTTTTTCACCATGATTTTTTTACTGAGCTTATTTAGCTTTCCGGCGTTGTTAATGTGGGGGCTTGGCTATGATGTACCTTATTTAACCTCACTAGGTTTATTGGTCGTTACGACCTTTATAATGTATTTTTCACCGACGCCCGGGGCATCTGGAATCTCAGAAAGTGTGTTTGGTAGCTTTTTTAACGATATATTGGCGCATAAACATTTATTGCTGGTGACGTTTAGCTGGCGCTTGTTAACCATTTACCTCGGTATGATTTTGGGGCTTTTAATATTACAGCGTTACCTTATAGCGCGAAGTCAACGAACAGAAAAGGTTGCTTCGTGAATAAAAAACGTTGGTTAAAAATCCTGTTCTATCTGAACGTGGTTATCGTCACGGCATTGGTGTCGTATAAAGTTTATCTGAACCTGGTAACACCTGAGTTTTTCGCGGTTCACAATGCGCAGTTGACATCAATCAGCAAACAGGTCGCGTCGCAACAGGTCTACAGTTTTGCCGTGGTAGGTAATATCAACAATTCTGTTGGCATATTTGAACGACGTATTATTCCGCGCTTAAACGCAAGTACCATCGACTTTGTTATTTCCGCAGGAAATGCGGTCAGCAGCGGGGGTGAAGATAAATACCGGGCACTTAACGGTACCTTGTCGCATTTGCAAAAACCTTACCTGTTAACCTTTGGGCCGAATGAATACGACGAGTTTGGAAGTTTCCGTTTTTATGACCATTACGGGCCTCATTTCTTCACCTTCAGTGCTGGTGAAAGCCGCTTTATTTTCCTCGATAGTACTGGGAAAACACCTTGGCGCTGGCAACTACGTTGGCTAAATGATTTATTACAGGCTGATCAGTCCACTTACCGATTTGTTTTTATTGGACATCCGCTATTTCAACCTAAAGAAGAATTCTTGTTAGCAGAGTCTGAAGATTATTTGCAGCCTGAAGCATTCCGCCAGGCGTTGCTTTCAACCTTCAAACAGCATCCAGTTGACCGGGTGTTTTCTGCGAATGTCGCCATGTATTTTGAGCAGGAGCATGCTGGCACTCCATTTATCACAACTGGAGGAGCAGGCGGACTGGTATTGAATCAGGATGAAAGTTTTTATCACTACGTGGAAGTTACGGTAAGTGCAGATAATGGTGTTGAACATCGGGTTGTTGAAATGCCGGTTGGTCAGCATCCTATTTTGAAACAGTTGGAAAGTTTTTGGTTTTTCATTCACTCACTGTTTTATGTTGGCTACATAAACTTTATTTTGTTAGTTAGCTTGTTCTTAGCGATAAGTATTAAACTATACAATGCGGTATTTGTCGGTAGATCCTATTATCCGAACTATGATATCGACGCCACGCCATGGCTTGAGAAGCCTTTAAAAGTTGCAATGTTTACCAATAATTATTTGCCCTTTATTGGTGGTGTACCCATTTCTATTGAGCGCCTGCGCCGCGGGTTGACTGGGCTTAAAAATACCGTATTAATCGTCGCTCCGCGGTATCGAAAAAAAGCTAAGCATGAAGAGAATATTGTACGCACACCGTCATTATTTTCGTTTGGCGCGAAAAGTGAATTTCGCTTCGCTAATATTTTTTCCGGGTACGTGCGTAAGAAGGTTAAAGAATTTAAGCCAGATATTATTCATTCGCATCATCCGTTTTGGATTGGTTCTTTAGGCGTGTATCTGGCGCGCCGGTTAAAGGTGCCGGTGGTCTATACTTACCACACACGGCTTGAGCATTACGCGCACAACGTGATTATTCCGGGCAACTTATTCAACAATATCATTGTGCATGTGCTGGTGCGTCGGTTTGCCAATAAATGCGACAGCATAATCGTACCGACCCACTCGACGGAAGAGTATTTGCGTATGATTGGTGTGCGCAGAAGTATTTATGTTCAGCCCACTGGCATCGAGTTTGAACGGTTTCAGACTGTCGATGAACAGGCTGTTGCGAGCTTAAAAGAACAACAGCAGATCACCGACGAGATCGTGTTCGTGAGTGTCGCGCGGCTATCGAACGAAAAGAACATCGATTTTATTATTGATGCGTTGGCAGAGCTCAAACAAAAGTCAGCTCAACCTTTTCGTTTCCTGATGATTGGCGATGGCCCAGAACGGCAGCGTTTGCAGGACAAAATTAATAGCTTAGGCTTAAGTTATGAGATTACTTTGGTAGGCTCGGTACCGCCAGAAGCAATGGCAAATTGGTATCAGCTTGGCGATGTATTCCTGTTTGCGTCACAATCGGAAACCCAGGGAATGGTCATTTTAGAAGCGATGGCGGCGGGTTTACCTGTGGTGGCGGTGCGTGCGAGCGGCATTGACGATGTCGTTCAGGACAACGTGAATGGCTTTAAAACACCGGCGCAGCAGTCATTGTGGCTGGAGAAAGTTAGCTTGCTATTGGAAAACCCTGAAAAACGCCAGCAAATGGCTGAGCAAGCGATTGATTGTGCGGCGTCACATTCGGTCGAGAACTTTACCAAGGAAGTTCGCTATATTTATGCTGAAACCTTAGCGCGGTTTGCCCAGAAACGGCGTAAGCGAAAGGGCTGAGGCTCATATCCAGCCGGTTTCTAAGGCTTTTAAAATAGCCCGAGTGCGTACGGTCATGCACACCGAACCTAGTGATTATTTGAACTCTTGGCGGGCAGATTTTAACGCAGTCGATAACGACTGCATCGTCGCTTTAACGGGAGCGATGTGCCCGCCAGATGCGAAAGCGCGTCGTTATGTACCAGATGAAGCCAATAATGAACATTATCAGTGGGATAACGCTTAGTTGGCTGCGCTGCTGGTCTCCGTCAGCGGTAAGGAAAAACCAAAGTATGCCGACGATAAAAAGAATCAGCGACACCACGCCTTGTATTTGTAGGCTTTTTGAGGTGTTCTCGGTGGTAATTTTGCTTTCCTCTGGGGGCTGCTGTTGTTCCGGTTCATCACGCTTCAGGTAGCCGCAGGCAGGGCAACTGTAGCTGTTATCCAACACTTGGTCTTCACATTTTGGACATTTTTCAATAGCCATCAAAATACCTGTCTGCTTGTTGATGAGTGTTCACCATTAAGTATAGAAGAAGGCTCAGCTTTTATACAGGTAAGAGCCCTGAAGAGCGTCAACCAATGGGTTCACGATGGGGGCGCTGGCGCTAATTTAAGTCTTGGGCGCCATTTTTTATGGGTTATTTTTATATTTTAATATGGTAAAACCCCTTAACCTAATCGGTTCAGATACAGACTAATCCCAAAACTTATCCATCGATAAAGAGGCTTTATGCAAGAACGTGAGACCGTCCGTTTAAATAAGTTTATTAGTGAAAGCGGAATTTGTTCACGCCGTGAGGCCGACAAATTTATTGAGCAAGGCAAAGTTACGCTCAATGGCCGTAAGGCAGTGGTCGGTGACAAAGTGGCGGACGGTGATCAGGTGCAGGTTAATGGTCGGCCAATTCGTGCTGAAGATAAGCAACCTTTTGTATTTATTGCACTTAACAAGCCCGTTGGAGTGGTGTCTACCACCGATTCAGCGGAACGCAACAATATTACCAACTTTGTCGGTCACAAGAGCCGTATTTTTCCGATCGGGCGACTCGATAAAGACTCGCAAGGACTTATTTTTCTGACCAGTAATGGCGATTTGGTTAATAAAATTCTTCGAGCAGGTAACAAACACGAAAAAGAGTATGTGGTGACGGTGCAAAAACCGATTACTGCGGATTTTATCGCCCGCATGGCGAGTGGCGTGCCAATTCTCGGTACCCGCACGAAAAAGTGCAAAGTGGTGCAGGTGTCGAATTTTGTCTTCCGCATTACCCTAATTGAAGGTATGAACCGCCAAATCCGCCGCATGTGTGAATATTTTGGCTATGAAGTACGTAAGCTTGAGCGTACTCGCATTATGAATATCCGCTTAGGGAGATTACAAGTTGGGCAGTGGCGCAACTTGACCGAGGTCGAGCTGGCGGAATTGATGAAATCTATCGAGGGCTCAAGTGGACTCGCACCGGAAGGGCATCGCAGCCGCCGACCTAAGCCGAAAGTTGCAGGGCAGCGAGCACAACGGCGGACAAAAAACTAGAATAGCGGTCGAGCTTGCGATATTAGCGCAAACTTCCTTTGTAATTTGCCGCTAAAACACGTAGATTACGCGCCTATTTTTTGTTCGGGTGTTCAAACGTGATTTCTGCTGCAAATATCACCATGCAATTTGGTGCAAAACCTCTTTTTGAAAATATCTCTGTTAAATTCGGCGACGGCAATCGGTACGGTTTGATTGGCGCCAATGGCTGCGGCAAATCCACTTTCATGCGAATTCTGAGCGGTGAGCTAGAGCCATCGGCTGGGAATGTCTCGATTGAGCCTAATATGCGTGTGGGTAAACTACGCCAGGATCAGTTTGCCTACGAGCAATACAGCGTGATTGATACGGTGATCATGGGCCACGAAGAACTGTGGCAGGTGAAAGCTGAGCGTGATCGTATTTACAGTATGGCCGAGATGAGTGAAGAAGATGGTATGCGGGTTGCTGACCTGGAAGTGGAGTTTGCGGAGCTTGATGGGTACACCGCGGAATCACGGGCCGGTGAGTTGCTACAGGGCGTAGGCATTCCGCTCGAGAATCACTACGGTTTGATGAGTGATATTGCACCAGGTTTAAAGTTGCGTGTGCTGTTGGCGCAGGCGCTGTTTTCTGAGCCTGACATCATGTTGTTAGATGAGCCGACCAACAACCTTGATATCAACACCATTCGCTGGTTAGAGACGGTACTTAACGAGCGTCAGGCGACGATGATTATTATTTCGCACGATCGCCACTTCTTGAATAGCGTCTGTACTCACATGGCTGATATTGATTACGGCGAATTGCGGGTGTATCCGGGCAATTACGATAACTATATGTTTGCGGCAACTCAGGCGCGTGAGCAGTTGCTGAACGAAAACACGAAGAAGAAAGAAAAGATTGCTGAACTGCAGCAGTTTGTCAGCCGCTTTTCTGCCAATGCATCAAAAGCAAAACAGGCTACCTCACGCGCTCGTCAAATTGAAAAAATTCAATTGTCCGAGGTGAAAGCTTCAAGTCGGGTAAGCCCTTTTATTCGCTTTGAGCAAGAGAAAAAGCTGTATCGGCTGGCGTTAGAAATGCAGGGTGTCACGAAATCTTTTGACGACGTGAAGGTGTTAAAAGACCTCAACGCTATGATCGAAGTCGGTGAAAAAGTAGCGATTCTGGGCGCTAACGGTATTGGTAAAACCACGTTATTGAAATCCTTAGTCGGCGAGCACAACCTGGATGACGGCCTGATCAAGTGGTCAGAAAACGTCTCGATTGGTTATTACGCGCAGGATCATGCCGATTGGTTTAAAGGCAAAATAAATGTGTTTGACTGGATGAGTCAATGGAAACAGCCGCACCACGACGAACAAGCCATCCGTGGCGTACTCGGACGTATGCTGTTCTCCCAGGATGACATTAAAAAGCCGGTCTCAATTCTGTCAGGTGGCGAAAAAGGCCGCATGATCTTTGGCAAATTGATTATGCAGCGACCAAACGTATTGATCATGGATGAACCAACCAACCACTTGGATATGGAATCCATCGAAGCTTTAAACCTGGCGCTTGAGCACTACGACGGTACCTTGTTGTTTGTTAGTCATGACCGCGAGTTTGTGTCGTCGCTGGCGTCGCGCATTATCGAATTAACCGATAAAGGTATGCGTGACTTCTCGGGAACCTATGACGACTACTTGCGGCAGCAGGCAGAGTCTTAGTGCATCATGCGCTTCCGGCGCAAAAACACGACGTCTCCGATCGAAATAAATGTTATGCCAATGAGTGAGGCCCAAATAACCAGTGGGTCACTATTCCACTTCATCCACAGGAAAGCTGCCAATACGATGAGACCAGAGGCGGGAGCAACAATAGCGAAGGCGACGGTAATCCATAAGCCAGTATTTCCATAAACGGGACGAGCAGCTTGCCCGGTCATTATCGGCTCCCAGTTTTTATGTTTTAATTCGACCAGCGAATTTGAACAGCCTCCCAACCAATTTCATTAATCAGATAAATGATCTCACTATTACTCCTTAAGTTAGTTAGGAGAAAACGAGCTACTTAATGCTAGTGCCAAAACTAAAATAACGATAGCCAAGATCATCTCTATCGCTATCGACTTTTTAAGTCGCTTAGCAGAATTTTTATTATTCAGCTTAGGTACAAACTTAAATTTGTGGAGAGCGGCCATAAAAAGAATAAGTATTACGAAGCCTAATTTTGTAAATAACACAAAGTCATAAGTCGTCAGAGGAGACTTCGGTATCCACTGCCCGGTAGCACTTCGGTACATAATTCCCCCGGCAATAAGCAACAGTGGTACGGCCATCAACATATGCACACCGAAACGCATCATTATGGCTTGCGCTTTGGTCACAGGAACAGAAGTTGCAAGCTTACGCAGCGAGTTGAGACTTCCAAACCACACCCATGCCACTAATAGATGTGTCAGAAGAGCGATCTTTCCCCACCAAACGGCGTCTTTGCCATGGCCCATACTTAAAAAGCTCCAGCTAATCGCCACAACGACGAGCACATAGATAATCCGCTTTATGTGTAGCGATGAAAACATGGAGTAAACAAGCCAAAGAGCAGAAGCTAAGATTTGCAGCTTAACGAACTCACCGGCAGGACTAACCCAGATAAACTTCATGAAGTCTAAATCGGCCATTCCGGAAATTCCCTCACCGGCAAAGCTTCCGACCCTCAAACAAAAATATGCAATGGCAGCGAGAAGGAGTAACAGTGCAGTGATCGTATCTGTTTTGCGAATGGCTGGTTTTTCTACCCCAGATAAGTACTGAATATAAGGCGTCGCCGTGATTAACGCATTTAGATAAAAAATGGTAGCCAGCACCAAAGTACTGGCTACAGTCCAAACTGTCATTGCTTCACCTTAAAACTGAAGTCTCCCGAAATTTTATGGGAATCGCCTCCCATCGCCACCCAGTTGACAGTATAGTCACCCGCGCCTAACTCATCTTTAATGGCAATTGTATAGTTGTCATCAGGTTTCATACTCATAGCAAAATCCAGTGAAATCATTTTACCGTTGTCCATATGCAGCATGACTTTTGCTAAACGAACTTCTCCTGAGAAGTTCAGCGTGATTTGGGAAGGAGCTTTCGTTAACGCACTTCCTTCCATTGGAATACTGGAGACCAAATCGACATGCGCCTGAACGCACGCACTATAAAAAAAAGAAATTACTAAGAGTACTTTGAATACATTTTTCATGGATTATCCTCAACAATTAAAACCAAATCCTGGCACCTAGAACAAATCCTGTTTCAGTCGTGTCCTGGCCGATACTTTTTATGTGATCTGCTGTATTGCCTAGCGCGGAACTCCAATAGACGCCGACATAAGGTGCAAATTCTCGACTTATCTCGTGGCGATAACGCAAACCGACGCGAATATTACTGAGTCCACTTTGTCGCTGATATTCATCAGAGTCAGTAAGGTTTGCAGTTAATTCAACTCTAGGTTGTAAATATGATGTCTGAGTCAACTGCCACTCGTACTCAGTTTCACTCACAAACTGGATATCACCTTCCTCGTTTATCATTAACGAATTATCCATTTCGAACCAATAGGGGGCTAACCCCATCATGCTAACTACGGCATAATTTTCCATGGAACTGTCTGAGGATAGCTCGCCTCGGGTTCCTACACCTGCCTGAAAGGACCAGAATGGAGAAACCAGATAGCTATATAAAAGTTCAGCGCTTTCGAGATCCGTAGGGGCTCCGTCATCCTGAATATTTTGACCCTCACTTTTAAACACGACTCGGTGATAATTGCCGCCATACCATGCCATCATATCCCAAACGGCTAGGTTTTCCTCATCGCTGGTTCGGGTTAATTCCAAGCGGTCAAACAGCACTTGTCCGGTATAATACTCTTTGACGGGTTCAGGCCAGTCGTCTTCAGCATGGCCCGCCAATGCGATTCCAGGTAGTAACACAACACTCAGTAACAATGATTTACCGTACATAGTTTGCCTCCTTACGCTACATTGACCACGCGGAACATTCCCGCTTTCATGTGGTATAAAAGGTGGCAATGAAATGCCCAGCTGCCAAGCGCATCAGCGGAGATGAGTAGAGAAACTTTCTCACTCGGTTTTAGGCTGATGGTGTGCTTGCGAGGTCTAGGGTACTGGCCGTTTTCCAGCTCCATCCACATGCCATGCAAATGGATTGGGTGGTCCATCATGGTATCGTTGACCATTACGAGTCTTAGGCGCTCGCCATGGTGAAACTGAACTGGGCCATCCACTTCGGTAAATGTTTCACCGTCGAAAGACCACATGTAACGTTCCATATTACCAGTTAAGTGCAGCTCAATCTGGCGTTCTGGTTCTCGCTTGTCAGGCCATTCCTTTGCACCAACCAGGTCGGCATAAACAAGCACTCTGTGGTCAACATTTTCTAATCCAATGCCCGGCTCATCCAGACGACTCGTCGGGTTAGTTGCGATCATCGCCGCGCCGGCTCCATGGCCACCTTCGTTGTGCTGGATCTTAATATTATCAACTGGCAATTTCGTTTTATGAGCCATCGCGTGATCCATTTGACCATCTTTGCTGCTCATGTCCATCATGCTCATGCCTTCCATGCCCATGCCTGCCATACCCATGGCGGCCATACCGCGTTCCGAAGCAGGTCGTAGCTCGGGAACCGCTGCTTGACGTCCTATTTCGGGAGTGAGTGTTCCTCTGACATAGCCGCTACGGTCGAAGCTTTCAGCAAATATGGTGTAAGCCTTGTCGTGTTTGGGTTGCACAACTACATCATAAGTTTCGGCCACACCAATTCGAAACTCATCCACAGGTACGGGTTTGACAGGTTGACCATCTGCAGCGACGACGGTCATTTCCAGCCCCGGAATGCGCACATCAAAAAAGGTCATTGCAGAGCCATTAATGATGCGAAGTCGCACTTTTTCTCCTGGCTTAAACAACGCAGACCAATTCATCGCTGAATCGCGACCGTTCATTAAATAGGTATAAGTGGTTCCTGTTACATCTGCAATATCACGAGGGCTCATGCGCATTTGCCCCCACATTTTACGCTCGTTCCAGGTTTTTTCGAGTCCCTGCTGCCGTATGTCTTTAAAGGTCTCAAATATCGTTCGTTTCTGATAGTTATAGTAACCCTCTGCAACCTTGAGATTACGAAATACCTCGTCCGGATCTTCGAACGTCCAGTCGCTTAGAATGATTGTATGCTCGCGGTCCGCACCGATGTCGCCATCTTTGGGATCAATGACTAATGGCCCCAAATGGCCCAGCTGTTCCTGCAGTCCTGAGTGGCTGTGATACCAGTAGGTACCATTTTGCTCAACATCATAACGGTAGTTGAATGTACGACCTGGCTTTATACCTTCGAATGATACGCCAGGTACGCCATCCATATTTTCCGGCAAAATGATGCCGTGCCAATGGATTGACGTGTCCTCACCTAGTTTGTTGGTAACGTTGAGTTTTGCTCGTTGGCCCTCTTTTAAGCGAATCAGTGGACCGGGCATTTGACCGTTTATGGTAATGGGGTTGCCCAGTTTTTTGCCAATCAACAAGGGCGATCGCGCTATCGTCAGATCAATTTCATCACTGCTTAATAGTTGGTCTTTGAAGGTGCGGCCCTGAGGACTTGCCCATGTTGGAGCTACTTTTGCTATAGCCAAAGCTGACGCGACGGTAAGGGCTGATTTTACGAATTTTCGCCGCCCCGGGTTAAACTTGGTATTCATTACTGCTCTCCTCATTTCACTGTAGTTGCGGCTTCTGGCTAAATACTTGCTGGTAAGCACCAACTGAACCATTGAAACCGCGGCATGCGATCGCGGCTCAGGTGAATTCGTTGTTAAGCGGCAGCTATTGGGGGTCGGAAAAGATGTGTTGCGTATCTAGTATGGAGCAGTGACACCAATATGATTAGGATTAACAACAGAACGCGAATACGCACCGACAGCTTTTGATTGTTTGCAAGTTGCTAAATTAGAGTCTAACTTTGATCAAGTAGATGTCAAACAAGGAGAAAGTATGATGGGTCACGAAATGTTTACGGGTATGGGTTTCGTCTGGATGCTGGTGATTGGTATTATTTTGGTGGCACCAACTTGGAGACTATGTCAGCGCATCGGTTATGCAGGACCTTTAGGACTATTAATTTTGGTACCTATTGCCAACATTGTCTTATTGTACTTCATCGCATTTGCTCCATGGAAAACCAAGACTGAACAGAATCGGGAATAACACGACAGATAAACTTGAGACGCAGCCCTGGTAGCAGGGCGCAACAAGGGTAGGCGTTTGGGTGTGAATTGTTTTAAGCTGTAGTCATTGTGTACATATGAACTCTCAGCAGCAAAGGCAACCTTATGAACAAACGCGCCATTATCAGCAGTGTAGTATTTCTATCTTTCGGGCTGTTTAGCCAAGCACAGGCAGCCAGCGACACAGCGCACAGCTTAACTCTGGAAGAAGCCGATAAACTGGTGGCGCTGCCACTGCATTGTGTCGAAACACCCTACCCCTACAAAACAGGTATTGTGCTCGGTAGTGCTGCGGATCTGAAAGAGCCGTCGGAGCATCATCCGGTGTTTTACGGCTGTTTCGATTGGCATAGTGCAGTGCACGGCTACTGGTCGTTGGTGACCTTGCTGCAGCAGTTTCCGGAGATGGAACACGCTGACCAAGCCCGGGAAATTTTGCAGCGCAACTTAACTGCCGAAAACGTGGCGCGCGAAGTAGAGTTCTTCAGTAAAGATATCAATAAGTCGTTCGAGCGCACCTACGGTTGGGCCTGGTTATTAAAACTGTCGGATGAGCTACATGCCTGGCAAGAACCTTTGGGTCAGGAGCTGGCGACGAACTTGCAACCGCTGGCCGATTTAATCATTGAGCGCTATGTTAACTTTCTTCCGCAATTACTTTATCCAGTGCGGGTGGGCGAGCACACCAATACCGCCTTTGGCTTAAGTTTTGCCTACGACTATGCGGTGAACCACCAGCGGCCCGAGCTACAGCAACTGATCACTGAGCGCGCCAAAGATTACTTCCTCGACGATACCAACTGCCCGATAAGCTGGGAGCCGAGTGGCTACGACTTTATTTCGCCATGTCTGGAAGAAATCGGTTTAATGCAACGGGTACTGCCAAAAGACGAGTTTTTACCGTGGTTAGTGGAGTTCATGCCGCAGCTGGCGGATAAAAACTACAGCCTAGAAGTAGGGCGGGTAAGCGATCGTAGCGACGGTAAGCTAGTTCACCTGGATGGCTTGAATTTCAGCCGCGCGTGGAATCTTTATGCGCTGACGAATGAATACCCGCAGTATGCTCACTTGCGAGCTATAGCGGATAAGCATATTGCCTATTCCTACCCTAATTTGGTGGGTGACAGCTACGAGGGCGGACACTGGCTGGGCAGTTTTGCGATTCAGGCGTTGAATCAAGCGAAGCATTAATCTAGGTATGTTATGTGGTGATTATAGTTTATTTTGGAGGTAAAGGTCAGGGGTTAGAGAACACACGGCTTCGTCCTTTTCTGACGACAGTCAACCTATCTTACAACAGCAAACTGAATAGCACGCCAACAGCGGTAAAGTGACTGAATAAGTCCACAACCTGCAAAGGGATCAACAGTATAGAATTGTGGATAGGGTGGTAAGTAACTCAGGCAGTTGAGAGCTAAGAGAGTAAAATATATACCGGATTTATTGAACAGGGACTGGAGTTGGCATCATAGACAAGAGTCATCTACACAAACTTTGCTGACACTATCCTTTTTAGCTTTATACATCGCCGCATCAGCAAGCTTTAACAGCTTGTTGGCATTACAGTTCCCGCGATGTAACGCCACACCAATACTGGTTGTTAGCACTAAGCCATCGGCAATAGCAAGAGGAGCTGTAATGTCTTTCAGCACAGTGTTGGTAATAATTTTACAATCCGCTTTAGCGTCTTTAAGTTGCTCTGCAACAATTACAAACTCGTCCCCAGACAAGCGAGCAACAGTATCAGCTGCCC
>NZ_JBOBQA010000003.1:0-220281 GCF_052541995.1 Pseudidiomarina xizangensis | reverse complement strand
TTAAGAGTATTATCCACAGACACACTAAAAATTCACTGGTCCTATTTTAAGGGATGCTTACAACCGGATCGAGTTGTAAGTACATTGCGGTCAAATCATCTTTGACGCCTTGCTTTACGTGCGGACTATTTAAAATACGTTGGTAAGGGGTCAATGCTTTGTCATATTGTTTCGCCACTTTGGCACCGGTACGTGTTTTTTTAAGTAGCTTTACTGATGGCTGAAAGAAGTTTACGTATTTCCGTAACACACTATAGAACTTCGCGAGAGCTGCCCACGCTTTAGGCCCCTCGAAGCGGTCGTAACCGACTAAGCGCCGAACAACTGAGCCGTTTTTCTCTTCGACAAAAGCCTGGTCATTCTTTTTATAAGCCCGTGAACGAGTAAATGTGATTTTGTTTGACTCACAGTAATCCAAAACTTCGTAATTAATAAATTCTGAGCCGCCGTCTGTATCAAGTCCCAACAGCGGAAACGGCATAAGAGAGCGAGCAACGCTAACGCCGTTGATGACATCCGCCGCACTTTTTCTTAACAACGGCATGCATTCAAGCCAACCGGTGCTTACGTCCACCATCACTAGTGAGTTAAGAAATGTGCCATTTGCATCATCTCCGCAGTGAGCAACTAAATCAACTTCATAAAACCCGGGAACTACGTCATTCCAGTCGGCGAAAGTTCGCACTTGAATTTTACTTTTTAAAAGAGCACCAGCCTTAGTTTGGCTCAATCCCTGAACTTGCCGAGAGCGTTCAGGTTGAAGTATTCGGTCAACAGTTGCAGCGCTCACTGTCATAAGCTTCTTTCGTATACCCTCTGATATTCGCAAGTGACCGTGTCGCTCCATGGCCGCAACCAAATCAGGTATAAAAGGAACAAATCGCTTTGAGCACACTTGATTCGCGGCATTCCAGACTTTAATGAGCACGTGGCGAAACTGATCATCATAAACCTGAGCCCCGGGTCGGGATTTAGGTTTTAGCGATACGATGTCGATTGGTGAACTCTTTTTGCACAACAGAACGAGCGCATATTTTCTGTCGTAACCGGTTGCCGCCACAAAACCATCGAGGATCTTGGTTTTTCCTGGGCGTTTTGCTGATAAGTACCGCTGCCGGATACTTAATAACATTTCCCGGCGAGCGGCAAGACTCATAGTAGTCGTCATAAATCACCTAATATCATTCCCGTAGAGTTTGATTTTAGATGAGGCAACCGAGCTTGCTAGGTTTGATTCTTAGTGAGTCAATGCGACCGGCCACCGTAATTGTCGCTTAATACATGAATGCCTCTCCTGTGTTGTGTCTGTTATATCGTCTACCATGGCGTGTATAAAGGTAATGCTCAAAGGCTACCAATCTTCCAGCTGTTGCAAATGTTTGATGCGATCGCGTTGCAGGGCGAGTGCTTCGAACACATCCGAGTAACTTTTATTGCGAGGCGACAGATTAGGTAAGGCGAAGTTGGCCTGAGTGAAGAACTCATTTTTGTAGTCCTCCCAGCCTTGTTGCCACCAGTGCACAATAAATTCGCGTGATTGCAGTAGCTTGTGATTGGTCGGTAGTTTATCCGATTTTGCTGCGTTGATGGCGGTTTTCGTCGGCAACAAATTCCACAAATCATTATTTGGCCAGCGGGCGAACGGGAAAGCATGATCAACGGCGTAGGCTCGGTGCCTGATCGCGCTGCCGGACCAGCAACAGTGCACCTGATCTTCGGTCAGCAATGCTTCGACACGCTTGCGTACGCGGTTGGTGGTGCGCTCGGGGTTTTCCCATCTCAGCGCGTTAAGGTAGTCGACCTGCGAAAATGAGCGCTGCAGATTAAGTGCGTAGCTCGCCATCAGATGGCTCCACTCATTAACGAGAGCCGGTTCAATCCAGACGCTGAAACGCGATAACGCGTCCCAGATACTGCGCGGGACGTAGAAGGCACCCAGTGACTTCAGGAAATCATAATCTAGTACGAGAGCCCCGCTGGGCTTGGGCGTGCGTCGCAATTCGACCTGGAAGACTTCGGTTTTGGTACCCGGCAAGGTGATGTATTTGGCGGGCATGTTCTTAATGGTCGCGGCGATATCTTTCAGGGTACGGTAGACGTTGTTGCTGGTGATAGGGTCGAAATAACAGGCGCCAATGTAAAAATCGTTAGCGGTGAAAGACTTTAAGGTCTGCCAGCCATCTTCTTTAACGAAACCAAGACCCTTGCTACTGCTGCTTTGTTGTATTTCGTATTGATCGAGTAACGGCTTATAAAGTTTCAACCAATAAAGCGCGACCAGGCCCATAGGCAGGGCCACAGTAGTCTCGGTTTGTTCCAGTACCGCACCGGGGTGTCCTTCGGCGATGCGCAATAAGGTACGCAGCAACGCAACTTTGTAGGTTGATGCCTTACTATCGTTGATCACGATATTACGAATCAGCGGAAATGCGCCGGTGCCGTCATCTGGCAAGGTGAGCAATACGGTTTGCCGTGATGAGGCATCATCGCGGTTGGCGAGCAGTTTGTAGGTCAGTCCCTGCTGCTGGGCGAATTGCGCGAGCTCATCTGCATGCTCCTCCGGACTATCGCTACCAGGCAGCGAGACGACCATTTTGCCGTTGGGCTTGAGTAGCGAGCTAAGTTTACGGAAACTGCGTTGCCGCGCGGACGATGGTACGTCCATCCATGCAGCGCCAAGCAAAACCAGATCGAATTTGGTTTGCAGTTTGTGGACATGGGTGAGTTCGGGCAGGCTGTCGTCCATCCAATGGATTGGTTGTCCCGCCCCATAGTGTTGAGATTGCTCGCGAATGCCGGCGTCAGATTCCACAGCGATGACGCTTAAACCTTTGCTGGCCAGATAGCGGGCATCGCGTCCTGAGCTCGCACCGAGATCAAGCACCATACCTTCCGATGGTACCTCTGTTAGCCAGTCACGCTGCGCCTCTTCGAAATCGAGACGGTCGACCAGGCTTTCCGAGTTCTGGTTGTAGTACTTTGTACTCTTTTTCATCTTGCGATGGCTTATTCTGTTGTGCGAGTAGTTCCCACTATAGTGACTTTCTTGCAGGATAGCATCATCCAGCCAGAGCCCTAGCCGGAGCCACTTATTGCTCGCCTAATACATCGTCAACGAAATCGTCTGCGCTCGAGTAGCTGCGCGGACCGTCGTTGCCGCGGCTGCCGTCTGCGCGCCAAAAGCCGACGACGCCGACAAAGTCTGCTTCACCTGCCATTTCGAGGGTGCGTTCGTAGGTGATGAACCTGAAGCCATCGCCATCCTGAATGATGAGCGCATAAAAGCATAGCGGCGAGGCAAAAGGTCGCGGAAAGTCGATCAATACGGCATTGTGGTCTGGCATCGGGGTGAAGCGCAGGGCTTGTGCGTACTCTTCGTCAATCATACCCGCCGCGGTTTCGCGGAGAAAAGCCTCATCGCCTTGCATTAAGTCGGCGAAGAATCTGCCATCAGAGTTGAAGGCCCATTCGGGCAGTAAACCATGCTGAAACTGATAGACCTGGGTAAATCGATCGGGCTCCTGTGCAACGGCGGCCTGAATGACGGTCTGTTGATCGGATTTTCTATTGGTCTCTGAGCGCGGTGTGGTTTGACTGGCGCAACCAGCGAGCAAGGTGGTAAAAATGATGAGGGCGGCAAAGGTCCATTTAGTCATGCGTTAAGTCCGTGTGTTGTGCGAGAATGCTTTCACTATAATAGCTAAATACTTTCAATGGAACGACTTCAATGATCAACGTAAAACCTGGAATCTATCGGCACTATAAAGGCTCTGAGTACGAGGTCATCGGCACTGTGCAGCATTCGGAAACGGAAGAATTGCTAGTGCTTTATCGCCCTCTGTACGGTGAGCGTAAGCTGTGGGTACGTCCGCTGGATATGTTTTTTGAGTCGGTGGTGGTTGATAGCGACGAAGTGCCCCGGTTTGAGTATTTGAGGGACGAGTAATGCGACATTTTCTGGCTCTGACGTTTCTGCTTTCTACTTCGCTCGTAGCGGCCCAAGCAGCTGAAGTTGATCGCGCCGCGCTGGTCGAGGACTTCGTTGCCGCCTTCAACGCGCAGGACTCAGCCGCGATGGCGCGCCTGGTTACGGACGACGTGCAGTGGTTATCAGTCAATGGCGATTCCGTAGCCGTAGAAACCGCAGGACGTGACGCTCTGGTTGCCGCCATGGATAGCTATTTTGCATCATGTGCTTCCTGTCGCAGCACGTTACTTGAGGTGCAGGTGTTAGGCTCGCGGGTGTCGGTAATTGAGCAGGCTTCGTGGCAGGTGGATGACGAACTGCGCGCGCAGTCGAGCATAGCAGTGTATGAGTTTGCTGAAGGCCGCATTGCGCGGGTGTACTATTTTGCCAGCGACTAAACACTTTACCTTATTCGTTGCATTATTAATTCTTTGAACATGTTTTATTTCTAACAAAGCCATATAAAACAATAAGAAATAATAATAGTTGCTATTTATTTTTTCTATGCAAAACTTATTACATAAAGCCCTTTTTATAGGTTTTAAAATAAGTTGGCTATAACATCAAATGACATATTATTAACACTTAAAGGTGAGGCCGCTTCAGCTAATGATATCGCGGCGCGCTTGCGAGTGGATGGGTCAACGGTAAGCCGGCACTTGAAAAAGCTAGGTGACCAGGTGTTGCCTGTAGGGAAAGGGAGATCTCGGCGTTATTTCGCACGTCGCGCTGTTGCAAATGAATCGGCAATTCCGATTTATCGTGTGACGCGAGAGGGTCATTGTGCGCAATTTGCTGTGATCTATCCTGTTTATCCACAAGAGCACTTTGTTGTCGAGTATCACCGTAGCGCCAATGACATTGAGTGGCGTGAATATGATGCGTTGCCGTGGTGGCTTTCCGATATGCGGCCACAGGGTTTCTTAGGGCGTCAGTTCGCCCAGCAGTTGGTGGAAAAGGGTCTGCAAGTGAGTGCAGATCCACGCGACTGGAATGAAAATGATGTGCTTAGTGTGCTCATCACTGAACCTCAGGATGCCGTAGGCAACTTGCTGATTGGTCAGCAGGCCTATACTCAGTGGCTGGAGGGCCCGCAGCTCCGGGACTCGAACTCTGCGCAGGTTGCCGAACACGCGGAACAGGTCGCGGCAGGGGTGCACTTTGATTCTTCCGTAAAAGGTGAACAGCCAAAGTTGGTGGCTGTGGT
Organism: Pseudidiomarina xizangensis; assembly: GCF_052541995.1. Lineage (NCBI taxonomy): Bacteria > Pseudomonadati > Pseudomonadota > Gammaproteobacteria > Alteromonadales > Idiomarinaceae > Pseudidiomarina > Pseudidiomarina xizangensis. The sequence continues at coordinate 215,107 of NZ_JBOBQA010000003.1, read as the reverse complement.
TGACGGTTCGCCGAGCATCGTTAAGTTTTCAGGGCGCGTGGGGCAGCCGGTGAACGTGGTCGCCCAGCGCTGGGCTGACTTACTGCGTTGTGAAGCGCATGCTGCGGTGGCCATGAATCGTGTTAAGCCGGATTTTGCCGCCGATAATCGTAGCTTCACTGTAGGTGAACGCACCTTCTTGCAATCAGTCCGGTTTGACCGGTTTGCTGCGGATGCAGAACGTTATGGGCGTGCTGGCGTGGTCTCGTTAGCGAGCCTCGACCTCGAGTTTGTCGGTGATGCGGGCTTAGCCTGGCCCTCTCTAGCGGTGCGACTACATCAGCAGAATGTAATCAGCGAACAAGCTATGGTTGACGCAGCAGTGGCGTGGGCCTTTGGTCAGCTTATTGCTAATAGTGACATGCATCATGGAAATTTATCGGTTTACCATGAGGGGATGCGTCCTTATGAACTGACACCTGTGTACGACATGTTGCCTATGCATTACGCGCCAAGCGCTGCAGGTGATTTGCGCAACAGGGTATGGAAGCCGCACATGGACGCTGGCGTACGCGCGGTGCATTGGCAGATGGCTGAAGCCATGGCTGAGGAATTCTGGCTGCGAGTAGCCGCGGATGATCTGATCAGTGATGAATTTAAAGCCCTTATGCTCGGGCAACAAAAAAGCTCCCGAATTTTCATCCGGGAGCTTTTGTAAGTACGTACTTTAAAGCTTAGCTGTAGTAGTTCCAGCCCAGCATGTTCCAGTAGTAGTAGAAGTAGCACATGAACACGCCTGCAAGTACTAACAAACCGTAGTAGATGCGACGGCCGATGGTGAAGGTTTCATCACCGAAGCGCTTCACGTAGCGGAACAATGCCCACAGGGTCAGCACAATGGCCAGTAACGGCAGTATCAGAGCTGCTTTCAGCAGGAATGGAATGCCGCTGAACAGGCTGTCACCAAAGGCAACAATGACAATCGCCAGCAGTACCACAAAGACCAGGTGTACGATGCTCATCAACAGCGTGCTGTAGGTCAGTGATTTGCTTGCTGCTGGACGTTGTTTGTAATCTTTACGCTTGTAGAACCAGCTCACAATCGAGTGCAGGAATAACAACAGCGCCAGACCTGGTAGCAGGTACTTGAACAAGCTGGTTTCAAACGTTGGCATGCGCTGCATACCCATAAATGGCAAGCTCTCGAAGTAGAAGGTATCGAGGCCATCGCCGGACCGGCTAGTGAAAACAATACGCTCGTCGCCATCGAGCTGGCGGAACAGGTTGTCACCCACTTCAACGAATTGACGCACGGCAAACGGACCGGTCACCAGCAAGGTATTGTTCTCGGTAGGTACGACGTCGATGCCGCCGCTCATCAGGCCGAACATTTTTTCGATGGTGCTTACGTTGCGACGCCAGAACGTCCACGAGCCTGCGTACTGGTCTGCGCGATCAGCAAAGTCGGACGGCGGTTCAATTGGCTCCACGTCTTGTGGGAAGAAGTGATCGTAAATCTGACCCACAAAATTACTGCGGGACTTGTTGCTCAACGTGTTCATGTACGACACGAAAATCCCGAGATTATTCTCTTTATCGATCGCCATATCAGTATGGAACTGCATGGTGTCGCCACCGTGGCCAATCACCCGGAAACCATTGTAGGTTTTTTCGTAGAAGCCATGCGCCATGCCATTTACCCGTGGATCAGCGGTAAACAGATCAGAGTGTGTTTGCTCCATCATTTCTGCGGACAGGATACGGTTACCGTTGAGTTCGCCGTTGTTCAGGTTCGCTTGCATGAACTTCGCCATGGCCAGGGCGCTGGCAGAAACTGCGCCGGCGGGACCAAAGGCGTTAATCATTTCGAACGGCTGCTCTTCCCACACGCCCAATTCACGCTCGTAACCACGGGTCATGAAAGGTTCAAGGTCATCCGGCAAAGGCTCAGCGAAGCTTGCGTATTGCATGTCCAGGGGATCAAACAGGTTCTCTTTGATGTACTGATTAAATGGCACGCCAGTCACGTTTTGCACAATCAAGCCAGCCAGTGCGGTGGCATAGTTCGAGTAAGACGAGACTTCGCCCGGCGGGTTGACCCGTTCAGGAATGTACTTGGCCATGGCTTCAGCAAGCTCGGGGCCTTTTTTGGGGTAATAATGAATCAAATACCCCAAGCCACCGTCTTCAAAGCCAGCAGTGTGCGACAAGACATGACGAAGAGTAATAGGTTTTTCATAAGTCGCTGGAATTTCGAAGTCCAGGTAGGTGTTCACGTCGGTGTCGAGGTCAAGGTTACCGCGTTCGACCTGCTGCATGACGGCTAACCAGGTGAAGAGCTTCGACGTTGAGCCTATGCGAAACAGCGAGGTTTCAGCATTGACTTCGATGCCTTCTTCAATGTCCTGCATACCGAAGCCGTTGGCGTACACCACTTTACCGTCTTTAACAACGGAAACGGTCACGGCTTGAATATCTTCCAGTGCCATTTGCGCTTCGATGGTGCCTTCAATATAGGCGCCAAGTCCCGGCAATGGGTCCTGTTGCGTTGCAACTTCAACAACCTCAGGTTCAGTGGTAGTGACTGGAGCAGGATCCTGCTCTGTTTCTTGTGCATAAAGTGGCGCACTTGCTCCGGCAATCAGTAGCGAAAGACTACAGAGCGCTGAGCGAAATGCATTGCCACGTTTCATGTGACCAAGCTGCATAATGTTCTCCTTTTTTGTTATTTGTTACGCACGGCCTGACCGGGGAGGGCTGAGGTATCAAGTAAGCCGTCCTCGATGACAAATTGTCCGTTGACAATAGAATGTTTTAAGCCCCTTGAGAGCTGTGCTGGTTTTGCATAAGTTGCCGCATCATCAAACTCCGGTAGTGAAAACACCACGATGTCGGCATCAGCGCCGACCTGAATTCGACCTTTGTGGCGCATTTGCGGAATAGCGTCTTGTAAAATTTTGGCGGGCAGGTAGCTGACTTTTGCAATCGCTTCACTCAGCGTGAGAACTTCCCGAACCGTCACATAGTCACTGACAAACCGCGCATAAGTTCCTGCACTGCGCGGATGAGACCACGCGTCTTCCGGTAGTGGCCAGACATCGTCCGCCACCGGTGTAGTGCCGAGTAACCAGCCACCGCCGTCGGAAGCAATTACGCCACCGGGCATGAGGACCGCTTGATCGATAAGCGCTTGCTCGTCCGGTTTCGATACGTCCAGAAAGTGAATAATGATATCGGTTTGTGGTGCTTCAGCTTGCAGCTGGGCAAATTCTTCTTCGCTTAAGCGCTTGCCATCGACGGCAAAATTGTTCGCGCTGATGCCGCCAATGCGTTCACGCCAACCTTCACCACGAAACATTGCGGCACCAATGGATGTGGCACCCGCACCATAGGGATAGGCTTCGGTTGAGAGTTTTACACCTTGCTCGCGGGCATTCAGAATCATCGGCCGGATCAGTTCGATATCTTTTAAGCTAATCGAATTTAAGTGCACGATGTGGGCATGTACCCCGGTACCTGCAGCCACACTGATGATTTCCTGAATCGCTTCAAATGAGCTTTGCGGCTCTGCCATCGACAGAAAGCGTGCATGGGTGAACGTCGGCACGCCTCGTTCAGCGGCAAGTTGATTAATACGGTAGTACTCTTTGTGGCCAGAGCCGGGTGCGTACCCAGTCAGAAAGCCAACGCCGAGACCGCCCTGGTCTAAGCCTTGCGCGACCAATTGTTCAATTTCCGCCAATTGCTCAGGGGTGGCGATGGTGTCCTGCCAGCCGTCCCGATTTAACGCCTGGGTGAACCAGTCGGCGTCGCTTGAAGGTTCAAGATCGAGCACAGCTGCAATGCGCGCGGTTAACCAGTTGACCGATGCACCATAGTTAATCGGCCGGCCTTCTTTAGCGCGAATGCTGTAGTACGCGTCAATTGGGAAGGCGCCGGACTCAAGCTCAAGGGCTGTAGTCACGCCATCAAAGGCTTGCACGCGGTTGGTGAGTATCGTTTGACCGTGGGCGTGCATATCAATGAAGCCAGGGCTGACGATAAGCCCGGTGACGTCAAGGGTGCGCGCACCGCTAAGTGGCTGTTCACTGACGGCAACTATTTTGCCGTTATCGATAGCGATCGTTCGAACCGCGTCGAGGCCTGTCTCCGGATCGATCACGCGCCCGCCATTGAGCACGATATCGTAGTCTGGCGTGGCCCAGCTGGGGCTTGAAATGCCTAAAAACAGCAGGGCAAGCACACTCAAGTGCTTGATAGGATGCCACATTGTATTTGTTCCTATGTTGTTATTGTTGATTAATTAACCATACCTAAAATCATTTGTACAGCCTTAATAATAAATAAACCTGTTATAAAGTGTGTTTTCATACAGAATGGCTGCGCTATTTCCGAAGAGCGGGTATATTATGACCGCCGGTTGTACTAAAATAGGGTTCGCTACGGCCGATTTAGCGCCTTACTGACGCCTTACTGAAGGAAACAGACACGTATGAGCAAGCACGATACCTCAGACCCTTACGGCATGATTATGGACGCCATTGTGACGCAAGCGTTGCCGCCCAGTCAGAAGGTTTCAGAAAACGTTCTGAGTGAAACTTTTGGCATCAGTCGCGCGATTGCCCGCAATATGATGGAGCGTCTGGTGGCGCAACACTTTTTGGTCACGTTATCGCAACGTGTCACCCAGGTGGCCCCGCTGACCTTACTGGAAATCCGCCAAAACTTTATGCTGCGCCGCATGCTGTTGCCTGAAGTCATATCGCTGGCTGGCGCTAAAGTCGATTTTGATCACATCGTCGAGCTGAACAGTAAGATTGCTGATTTGATGCAATCGACCGACAATGACGCTGCGCTCGAGCTGTTAAAGACCAACAAAGAGCTGAACCTTGCCTTATGCGAGCCGGTCGGTTACCCGCTGATGGTCGACTGGATTCGTCAGCTGGAAGACACCGCCATGCGTATTTACTGGCTCTATGTGAAGACCAAACAGTCCTATCCTTACTCCAGCGACCAGCAAAATATTATTATCGATGTGGTGCGCAGCGATGACAGCAAACGCATCCAGACCTGCATTACCGATATGATTGCGCAAACTGAAGAACGTGTACTGAACGCTATTTTTCAGAATAAGCAGTTTTATACTCAGGACTTGATTGTTTAATCACCCGCGCAAGACCCAGGGTAAGTAGTGGCACGATAACGACCGCAATATAAGCATACGAAAGCATGCCGTAGCCGCTGGCAATCAAGCCGATGATGCCGACGGCTTTGGCCAGATAGGTGGCCACGAAAACGAAGCCGATCGCAATAATGGCCCGGTAATACTGCGGGAAAGTCTTCTTACGAAGGCTAAAGCTATTGGCCACGCGCTCATTGACCGCATGGATCACCCCGGTGCCGGTCTCGATGAATGTGCCGAACAACATGACCTGGAAGATCACAAACAACCAGAGCAGGTTCAGCGTAGCGAGCACGTCAATAATGGGCACTGCCGCGGTGAGCGTACTGGGGTAGCCTGCCAGCAGTGTCAGGAACACGAAAATGCCGGGGATAATAGCGATCACCCCTGCGAGCGCGCCTGCGCCCAGCGCATGGCGGGAACGGCGAAATCTGGGTACGACAAAGAGCACTGCCGCTAACGCGTTAAGGTTGTAGGCAGCGTAGCGTACGCCATCCACGCCCCAGCTACCCACCACGTCGGCATCGCTGATACGTTGCATAATGTCGTCGCCATAGCGGCTAAAGGCAAGGGTGAACAGCACGATGTACGTCAGGTACAAAAGTGCAGACCAACCGACGAAGAAGCGTTCAATCCAGCGACTACCAAAAAAGGCGAGCGCGCCGACGCAGACCATCAGGGTAAGTACCCCAACGTTTGCTGGCACGCCCAGGAGTTGTTCAACAATCTCACCGGCTGCTGAGCCGATGACGGCTAAAACGAGCAGTGCGATCAGTAAATAAATGACTTCGAACAGCCACCAGAAGCGACCCAGCAAGGCCTGGAAGAAGGTGCGGTAATTGTAGCTTTGGGTCAGTCGCGCGAATTCGAACGCAATAGCAAGTATGACGCCCCACACAATACACGAAATGAGCATACCGACGAGACCGCCGGCAGCTCCGTGGACCAGGAAAAACTCTGCGATTTCACGGCCTGTGCCATAGCCACCGCCGACAATCACCGACTGGAAAATAAGTCCCGGTACTAAATAGATGCGGAACCAGTTAAACCAGCGTTGTTCACTTAGCATGGAGTTGACCCAGGGGTTGATGAAATTGCTCAAAGAGCGCCGTCACCAAAGCGTCGCACCCATCTACTAACGGGTCAACACAGGGCAACCCCAGTTCGGCTTGTATTTTGTCCAGGTAAGCACGTCTTGTGCGTGGCTCAAGAGACGAGGTGTTAATGCTAACCCCAATACAGCGCACATTTGGATTCACTATTCTGGCGCATTGCAGGTGCAGGTCGATGCAGTTCTGCAGTGCCGGCAACGGGTAACCCGGACAGGTGCTGACCCGCTCGCGGGCGACGTCATGGCAAAGCACTATAGCGTCGGGCTGCGAGCCGTGCAGCAAGCCCATACTGACTGCTGAAAACGACGGATTGAACAGTGACCCCTGGCCTTCAATGATGTCCCAGTGATCGGCTGCGTTGTCGGGCGAAATCAGCTCGGCTGCACCACTGACGAAGTCACTGACCACACTGTCAATGGGTAGACCCTCGCCGGCGATCATAATGCCGGTTTGTCCCGTAGCACGGAAGGTCGCATTGATGTGTTCGGCGTTAAGGGCACGGGTAAGCTCAAGCGCAGTGTACTTCTTGCCAACTGCGCAGTCAGTACCTACGGTAAGCAGGCGTAAGCCCTGGCGTTTACGGCCGGTGGCAATCGGCATTTCTTCAGTCACCTGACGCACATTGATGACGCGACCGGTGCCACGCGATTGTGCTTTTACCAAGTCTGGAATCGTGGCCAGATCAGTGTGCAGGCCGTTGATAATATCCATACCGTTCTCAAGTGCCTTGACGAATGTGGGTAGCCAGCTTGCCTGAATACTACCGCCCACTGGGGCAACGCCGATGACGAGGCTTTTGGCACCTTGTTCGAGCGCTTGTTCGAGGGTCAGATCGGCTAAGTTGAGATCAACTTTGCAGTTGCTTAGCCGGACTTGTCCCAGCACGTCTGGCTCGCACCATTTCGCCAATCCTGCCCCAGTTTTCGCCAACGTCTTATCCTGTATGTCACCTAAAAAGATGACATACGGGGACTTTATCTGAATTGTACTCATTGGCTTCCTACCTGTGGCGCGCTTAGAATGCGTAGCTGATCGACACACCCACTTTACGTGGCTCGAGCGGGATACCGGTTACGTCGACCATATCGGTACCAGGTACCATGGACGCGTTAAAGTAGGTATAAGCCCGTTCATCAAGTAAGTTATTGATATAAAGCGACGCCTGCCAGTTTTGCCACTCCAGACCCGTAGTAAAGTTAAGGGTTGTGTAGTCATCACTCTGCAGGTTTACGGCGGTGTTTTCAGTATTGCCGTCATCGTAAGCCGTGTTCATCTCGTCTTTGTAGCGCGCACTCAGTGTGACCCAGCCCGTGGTGCTGCTGTTTAACTGATAGTCGTAGAAGGCAGCTAGGTTGTAGGTCAATTTAGGTACTCGTACAACTTGTGCACCTTCGGCGCCAAATAAGCCAGGTTCGTCTTCGTTCAGGGTACTGTCAGCGTAGGCTGCACTGGCACGGAAGCCGAAGTTACGCGTTGCCTGATAGTCGAAGCTGCCCTCCCAACCGTTTACCGTGATGCCGCCTCTGGCATTTGCGCCAGTGGTAACGCCGTAGAAAGTTGCGGTGGCCTGGAAGTTGTCCCAGTCAATAGTATAAAGCGATGACTCGTAGTCTAAACGACCTTCAAGCGCACTACCTTTGATACCAATTTCATAACTCCACAAGTCGTCTTGCTCGACGATAGGTTGTGAGAGTGTTTCGCCGGTAAACGGATCCGCCACTGACAGGTTTGATGACGCTGGACGATAGCCACTGGCAACACGTGCGTACAATGAAGTTTCTTTTGATGGACGGTAGCGTGCGGCGAACAGGTAGGTTTCTACCGTTTCGTCAGCGGTTGGCATTTCGTCCAGAGTTGTGCCGCCGGCTAATGGACCTTCAGTTGCCCAAAGCAGGGATTGCTCAGTATTTGACACGCGCATGCCTGCGGTGATGTCAAAGTCGTCAGTGAAGTAGTACGTCGCGTTACCGAAAGCTGCGAGTTCTTCGTATTCACTTGGAAAACGTGCGTCGAGTGCTAAAAAGTCTTGTGGTTGACCCGTTAGGCGTTGCGCGTTGTTGGTTGATTCTTCGGTGTAGAATAAGCCCGCAATCCATTCCCACTTACCTTCGGTGGTCGAGGTGAGCTTGAGCTCATGAACGGTTTTATCGGATTCCACGTCGCGCGTGAGCGGTGCTTCGCTGACGCTGCCTGGCTCAAAGCCACCAATCATTTCGATGATAGGGCCATACAAATAGGCTACGTCGAGAGCGTTGACACTCTCATATTTCGCGTCGCTGCTGGTGAAGTCCAGCAGGAAGCTGTCGAATTCATAGGTGGCGCTGGCAGAAACTAACGTATGTTTCAGTTCGTCGTAGCCAAAAGAACCGTCTGAGGTCAACTCGCCGTAGGCTTCGTCTTTGTCGAGTGAAGCGATACGCACTGCCGAGCTCATGTTGAAAGAGGATTCCTGCTGCATAGCTTTAATGCGGATATCCAGGCGGTCGGTGGCGTTAATGTAAAGGTCTCCTGAGAAACCTTCTGAGTCTGAATCGTTGGCATTTTCTCTAATGACCGAACCGTCAGCTGGATCGACCTGGTCAACGTAACCGCCATGGTCCGACGTGAACGCAGCCAGCGTCAGGCCAACTTTACCTTCCACAATAGGGAAGCTATAGAAACCGCGGTAAAGCTGGTTCATGTCGCCGTCTTTGGTTTGAGAAACGTCGGCGGTGAACTTGCCGCGTCCTTCGAACAACTCAGGCTCGTTACTAATGTAGCGCACGGCTCCAGCCATGGCGGTAGCGCCAAACAGGGTGCCTTGCGGACCTTTAATGAGCTCGACGCGCTGCACGTCGCCAAGCAAGCCGTCAAAGTACAGTCGGCCACCGGCAGCAAAGCCGGAGTTACTGGTCAATGGCACGTCATCAACATAGATAGCGGTGACGGCAGTATCGTTTTGTTGAGCTACACCACGTGCAGCAATGGAGCCGCGGCCCTGTTGTCCGGTAAAGCTCTGGAAGCTGAATCCCGGAGCGGTTTCAACGACATCTGCAAGTGAGGTCATGCCGCGCTCAAGAAAGTCGTCCGGATCAGCGGCATAGACCGATGCAGGAACATCCTGAATCGATTGCACACGACGCGACGAAGTTACTTCGATGACTTCGACATTGTTCTGTGCACTTTCTTCTTGTTCGTTTGTTTCGCCTTGCTGTTGCGCCATCGCACTTATGGAAACGACCGACATACCATAGACAAGAACTCGAATGCTGCGGGTTAAGTAGTTGATTTTACTGTTCATAGCAAGCCTTCTCTCACCTTTTGTTATTTTTGTGGGGTAGAGGCACTTAGAGGCGCCTTCTTCGTTTGTTGATTAAACAATAATCAACGATTTTCTTCTTGTACAGCTTTATTTTTAATTAAGACGGATTTATAGTCGTTAAAACAATTTTTGAGCAGGTATAAAAATGAAAATAAGCGCTGTTAAGGTTTCTAAGCTCGATGTTGAGATGCATCAGGCGATTAAAACACCCATTGGAGAGATTTCTGCTGCACGTAATGTGGTCGTTTGTATCGAGACGTCCTGTGGCTTGGTGGGCTGGGGGGAAACCAGTCCGATGGCGGCCATTACCTATGATTCGCAAGCGAGTGCCTACGCGTTAGGTACAGAGATGGCGCCTTTATTGCTTGGCCAGTCGCCGGTGGCGCTGGAGTCGTGTCTGGCGTTGCTGCGGCGTTATTGTTCGCGGTCGAGCATATTGTGTGCTTTTGATATGGCGCTGTATGACCTGGCGGCCCAGGCCGCGGGTATGCCTTTGTACTCTTATTTAGGCGGCGGCGCACGCGCACTGCGTACGGACCACACCATTGGCAACCAGGAGACGGTGGATGAGACGGTGGCCATGGCCTTGCATTTGGTTGAGTCGGACTTTGACACCATTAAATTGAAAACCGGGCGACCTGGCACTTTGGATCTGGAGCATCTGTCTGCGGTGCGTGCTGCCGTTGGGCCTGATATTAGTTTACGCATTGACTGCAATCAGGGTTGGGATTATCCCCAGGCGCTGCGTTTGCTGCCGGCGTTGGCGGAGCTTGGCGTGGAGTATTTAGAGCAGCCGTTCCCGGTGTGGGATGTGGATAGCTTTGCGCGTTTGCGTGCGCGGGGCGTGTTGCCTTTGTGTGCGGACGAAAGTGTGTTTACCCATACGGATGCGATGCGCTTGCTACGTGCCGACGCGGTGGATTATTTGAATATTAAGTTGGTGAAGTCGGGTGGCTTGAATACTGCTTTGAAAATTAATTCGGTGGCGGAGGCTGCCGGGGTGCGTTGCATGATTGGCTGCTTTGGCGAGAGCCGGCTTGGCCTGACCGCAGCAGCACATCTGGCAATGGCGCGGCCGAATATTCACTTTATCGATCTGGACTCGGCGCTGCACTTCAGTGCTGATCCGGTGATTGGCGGCTTAACTTATGGTAGAGGCGGTGAGATTTCGCTGGGTTCTGGTATTGGCCTGGGGGCGTCGCTGGAGCCTGGTGCCCTGACAGATATGTTCGAGGTGTCGTCATGATTAGCGCCGATAACACCTTTGGGTTGTTGGCCTGTCTTCTGTTGTTAGTCTGGGTCGGATATATAAGTGAGAAGACCAAGTGGGGCGCTGCATTGTCAGCGCCTTTAATTATTCTGTTGCTGAGCTTTATAGTTGGAAATCTCGGCGTATTACCTCCTTCTGCACCTATTTATAGCGTTGTGCAGGGCGTGTTGGTGCCTTTGGCGATTCCGTTATTGTTGTTTAGTGCTGACTTACGTGTCGTGTTTCGCGAAAGCCGGCGTATGGTACTGGCCTTTGTTTTAGCGACTCTGTTTACCGTGATTGGTGCCCTGGTTGGTGTGAGCCTGGTCGATATGGGCAGTTTTGAGCCATCGCTGGTTGGTGTGTTGACCGCCAGTTACATCGGCGGCAGCGCCAATTTCGTTGCCACCGCCGAGGCCGTTGGCTTCGCTGACTCGTCGCTGTACACCGCAGCGCTCACTGCAGATGCCATGGGTGCCATCTTCTTTCTTACGCTGTTGATGGCTCTGCCTGCCATCCGCTTCGTCGCTAACAGGTTCCCGGAAACCGGGGCTGCATTAGCAGGGGCAGCCCCTACAGAAGGGGCTGCCCCTTTATCCCAAGAAGTGACCTCTGCCCCAGCTGAAGGCGGCGTGGTGTTTGCGCTATTGTTATCAGCCGCAGTATGCGCCGGGGGAGTGTTGATAGCCTCCTGGCTGCCAATCGAAGGTACTTTTATTATTTCGATAACGGTGCTGTCGTTGTTGATCGCTAATCTTGCACCTGCGCGCATGAAAGAGAGTATTCAATACGACTACCCGTTAGGGACGATTTTCATGTACGTCTTTTTCGCGACCATAGGCTTAGGAGCTGACCTTGGCAGCATCGCCGGAGCGGCTATACCTATTTTGCTGTTCCTGGTGATTCTGGTGCTGGTGCACATTGTATTGTTGGCCTGGTTAGGAGCGCGGTTCCGTTTCACCCTGGCTGAGATGATGATCGCCTCGAGCGCCTGCATTCTCGGACCTGCTGCCGCTGCCGCCCTGGCTGCCAGCAAAGGTTGGCGACACCTGGTCACGCCCGGCATGCTGGTCGGCGTCCTCGGCTACGCCGTCGCCACCTTCATCGGCGTCACCCTCACCAACCTCCTGCGCTAAAACAGAAGGGGCAGCCCCCCTACTTTTTAACGCGCATTATCACAAGGGGCAGCCCCCCTTCTTTTTAACACGCAATATCAGAAGGGGCTGCCCCTGCTTAATCCTCCCACAGCGAGCTTTCTTTCCTTTGCAGCAGCAATAGCTGCAGATCCAGTGCCTGGGTAATTCGCAGCAAGGTATCGATTCGACCGTCTCCCGAACTCTCGAAGTTCGAGATAACCGCCTGGGTGGTCTGCGCCTTCTCGGCCAGCTCTGTCTGCGACCAGCCCAAAGCCTTGCGCGCAGCCCGCACCGCAGCACCAATGTCTTCCGAATGATTGAGTCTCATAAGCCATTATATTGATAAGCGTATATTTAAATATACACAAAACAATATAAAACACAAAGAAGGGGCTGCCCCTTCTGCGGTAGGCAGAAAAAAAGAGAGGGGGCTGCCCCTTCTGCAGTGGTGGTAACTTTTCTTGGGTTAAGTAGTGACCTCTTATATTTAAAGGGTTAACCTAAGGTAGAAATCACGTTAAGAGAGAAGTATGACTGATACCAGTAATGAGCGCCGGCAAGAGCCCCGCAACAAGCTGACCACTCGCTTGTTGTGGCATGTGATTATGGTCGCGTTCATCTTGCTGCTCATTACCGTAGTGGCGACATTTTGGCAGACGTACCCGGCAGCCAAGCGGGATGTCGTGGCCAAGTTGCAGGCCGATGTTGCCCAGACGTTAGCGTACAATGACGAGGTGCTTTCAAGTATTGAGTACCGCGGGAACGTGCTGAGTGAAGCTTTCCTCGAGCGGTATAAAGCCTTTGGTGACGATCCAGCCTTTGTCGAGCATTTCGACAACTGGTTTATTGAAACTTCACCTGGCGTCTTCCGTTTGAAAGAGGCATTTTTCAACAAGCAAACCAAAGCTAACCATATTTTTCAGCACCTTAGTGCTTTTGTCGGGCCCCGCCCCTCTCCTCTGAACGACGAAATGAAAGTACGCATCACCCTGAGCCTGCTGGTGCTCAATGAACTGGCTCCGGCCTGGCAGAACGAAGTCACCAACACGCACTTCTCGATGCCGGAAAACGTCATCACTTTATATTCACCTGATTCTGCATGGGGCGCGTTGGCCGATAAAGATCTGGTGATTACTGACTTCTCGACGGTGCGCTCGACCCTGCACTCAGAGAATCCAGAACGAGAGCCCAATTGGACCGGCTTGTACTTTGATCACTCGGCGGGGTTCTGGACCATCACTTATCAACAGCCGGTGGATCTCGACGGCCGGCATCTTATTAATTCAAGCTTCGACGTAAGTCTGCGCAAAATGACTGAGGATCTGAGCCAGGTTGCTGAACCCGGTGTTGAAAGCTACGTTTTGAATGCAAAGGCCCATCTGGTCGCCAGCTCAACGCTTGCGAACGGGGTGAAAAGTCAGGGCGAGGACGGTGAACCGGATACACTGACCCCGGAGAATTATCATGATCCCCTTTACCAACAGTTAGCCGCGCGTCTCCAGCAAGCCGAAAAGCCAATCCAACAGGAAGTTTGGGACGATGTTAATGAGAACTATCTTGTCCTTGTGCAGCATCTTGAGACACCCAACTGGTGGTATTTCTCGGTTTATCCCAAGCATTTAATTACCAGTGAGGCTATGGAGATTCCGGTGTTGCTGGCGCTTCTCGGCAGCATTCTGATCATTGTCCTGTTGATCGCAGTAGCGTTTTTTGTGACGCGCGACATCTCACGGCCATTGCGCGAGCTTGCGCATATCGCAGCCCTGGTAAATGAAAAGAACTACCGTGCGATTGAACAGAATAACGTTGCAAAAGTGCGCAGCTACGGGGAGGTCAGGCAGGTCATGAATGCGTTTCGGGTTATGGCACGGCGCTTTGTTGAAGCCAATGAAGAACTGGAAAACCGTATCGATGCGCGCACTAAAGATTTACGCTCGGCCAATCAAAAACTGGAGAAACTCGCCCACCTTGATGGTTTGACCGGCTTACGCAATCGCCGCGCTTTCCAGATTGACCTGGAGGATAGCTTACGCCAGCAAGGCGACAACTATTATTTTGTTATGGCAGATATTGACGACTTTAAACCATTTAACGATAACTACGGCCATGAAGCTGGTGACCAGGCGCTAATTGCGCTGAGCGAATTGTTCGAAACTGTGGAAGGCAGCAGAGCCTATAGGTACGGTGGCGAAGAGCTGGCGATGATCATAAAAGCCGAGAGCCCCGAACAGGTCGAGCAACGCCTGCAAGATTTGCTGGCAAGCATTGAAAGTTTAGCGATTGAACATCAATACGGGCTCCGCAGTCATCCATTACTAGCAGTTAGTTTTGGCTATACTAAGATTCGTGAAGGTGAGCAGGCAAGCACCCTGATTCAGCGCGCCGACAAGTTGCTTTATCAGGCCAAACAGCAGGGCGGCAATCGCGTAGTCAGCGATATCAACTAACGCTTCCGGTAAGATTTTCGGTTGCTACGAACTTACGAAACCTTCTTACCCGCGAATCGGCGCTTAAGTAATCGAATCAGCCAGTCGCCTTTTTGCGCTTTATTCAACTCCGCGAGCTCCGCTGTCGCGCGGTCCGTACTGATGACATTATCCAGCATGGCTTTATATACCGCGTTGGACTTCTTCCGCCGCTTTATCGCATTGCCGGAGTCAAGAAAAGCTTCGATGGCACTCAATACTTTGTAGCGCCAACCTGAGTCGATAGAGCCCTGCTCCAGCGCTTTTTCCATTTCAGCGAGCTGGCGCTTCAGTTGCTGTTCAATAATGGTAAGGTCAGCTTGAATGCTTTCCTGCTGACAGATCTGACGCTCGCGGGCAATGGCGATGGTTTGCGTGACATACTCTTTATCGAGCACGCCGTACTCTTGCCAGGTTGCCAGCGCGCGCGCGGCAATCTGCACATCGTTGCCATTACGTGAGTTACGCAGGATGACGCCGTAGCTGTGAACCTTGTCCCAGGCTTGCCAGCGATAAATAAAATCTAAGCCGGTACCTTTGATATTTTGCACGCCAATAATCCGTGCGCGCAGGCCTGGAGCGGTGGTATTAATCAGAGTTTGTACGGTTTCATTACCGGTCGAGTAATAGTTCTCCACCACCACCCAGCGCTGTTTGAAGCAAGCAAAAATCCAGCTTAGCACTTCACCCAACGCTTCGTTTGAGATTAATTTGCCAGCTGCCTCCAGATTTCGCCAATGACAGTATTCAGCGTACATGCGCGTCGCCATCTGTGCTATTTCATTAATCAGCGCTGCCGGGCTATCAGTCGCTTCAGTCAAACCTTCAAATGCTGCCTGGAGCTGCGCTTGGTTCTGCCAATTATGGTCAGTGGAAACGAAGTTATCGACCACTTCTTCCGCAACGTTAAGACCCTTTAACGCCGCAGCAACGCGATCCTTAATGGGCTTTAACGCTGTAGCGATACGAAAACGCTGGCAGAGCGCGCTAAGTTTTTGTTCCAAGTCCTGATGTTCGCCTTCCTTAAACTGCGCAATAAAATTCTGCCAGGCTTCCTGAATATAAGTTTGCAGACCGTCGAGGTTATCCCCAATAAAGTAATAGCGGTCGGCCTGAATGTCTGTCACCAGCATCTCGGCAAACACCTGCGAGCGGGCGACGCGGTCGGCCCGATTATTTACCACAATTCCGGTCCATACTTCAGGACTGGTGTCTAAATTATGGTCCGCAAAGCCGGTCCGCTCCCAGTTTCCTAATGCGCCGAGACGTTCGTTCGCGGACATACCGTTGACGAACTCAATATGGCGACCTTGTACGGGTACCTGTGGATAAAGCTTCAGTACACCTAAGTCGGCAATTACATTATCCGCCATGGCTTTTACCGCAACGTCGTTACGCACGCCAAGGCGCTCTGCCATGGTCCGCACCAGCGCGATGTTATTGGGGTGCTCGGCATAGGGAAAGCGCTCCAGCACGTCATTGGTGATAAGGCCTGACTGCAGCCAGCCAATTGCCGTCAAGTTTGCTTGTTTGCGGTGCGCTTCGTCTTGTAGCACAGGAAGCATCGACTCTTCGGTGGTGTAAATATGACCATTTTTGGCGATAAAATTCTGCATCACAATTGGAATCTCAATGCCTGCTGGTCCCTGAATATCTTCATGGTCAGGGTAGCAGTTAGTTATGGTCGAAA
This sequence comes from Pseudidiomarina xizangensis, assembly GCF_052541995.1. Classification (NCBI taxonomy): domain Bacteria; kingdom Pseudomonadati; phylum Pseudomonadota; class Gammaproteobacteria; order Alteromonadales; family Idiomarinaceae; genus Pseudidiomarina; species Pseudidiomarina xizangensis. The sequence goes on along the minus strand of NZ_JBOBQA010000003.1, from coordinate 198,993 downwards.
TATCGTCACGCATCCACTGACTTTGCAAAATTTCGATATAGCGCGGCGTTAACCCCATACATTCCCAAAGGAAAACATCGGTACCGAGCTTGGCTGCAAATTTGGTTAAGAACACCTGTTCCCAGATGGTCGCTTTGTCGTATGGCCGGAACAGGAATAGCTCTTTCATAGGGCGATTGGAATTGCCGTAAAGGAACATAGCTTCGCAGCCAGTGGTTTTTGATAGCACACTTAAACCAAGGTCATTAAAGACTGCGGCTTTCAGTCGTTCAGTTCCCGATTTTCCGCGTGTGCCCCAACCGCCGATAACCAGCGGTAAGCGCTTCCGGTGACGGCGTAAATCAACAAGTTGACGGATGTGATTTGCCAGAAAACCAACGAAAAACACCGACGTAAAGGCCAGCAGCTGGGTGATGGTATTTTGGTAAACCGAATAAAAATAATTATAAGCGTCGTTCATCGATGGCAGCGTGAAAGGCAGTGCCACCGAAGGAAAGAAACGGTTCACTCTCGGTTCGATTGGGTACTTGCCGCCCTTTGGATCTGCATAGCCACGAATAGACAGCTTAAAACCCAGTTTTGAAACTTTTTTCAGGTAAGCATTGGCATCAAAGCTATCGCCTTCCTGCCAGTTGCGCAGGCGCGAAAGTCTGGCAAATTGCATTTGGATGCTCCAACGCGCTTTAAAGCGTGCCAGCAGTGAGCTCGGTGGCGTAACCTCGGTCACCCCTTCGCTGCTGTAGATGCGCATGGGTTCGGTTGGCCAACCCTGATCAAGGCAGGAGATCAGCTGATCGACAAGAGGCAGATAATTACGCTCGCCGCCTTCTTCGTTAATATAAATTGGCTCGCCCGGAACCTTGGTGATGCTCTGCTCCGCAACGATACGGCTGTTAAATTGCTCCAGTCCGTAATAGACCCGACCTTTAATGTGGTTGTGGTTTTGTCGCTTGTCGGTCGCCGGTTTGCGCCATTCATGAATGATGCGCCACAAACGCGGTCGGAATCGAAAGCCGGACCAGACATCAGCCTTACTGCCACGGAAGCGTACATTAAAACCAAAGCGTTTCGCTGCCATGAAGCCTAGCTGTCGGTACCAGGCTTCGGTTCGTTCGCTTGCAGTTACCTTGAGTTTCAGGCGCTCTTCCATCGGCAGCCGCATTAAATCCTGTCGCTGCTCTGTGTTGAATAATGGCGCGCTGGTATAGAAGAAAATGGCCTCACGGCATTCCGCCGCCCAGCGCCTTACGCGCGTTTCCGGATGGTGGTGATTCAGCCAGGTCAGCTGAGTATCGATCTGTTCCAGGCTCAACTCATTGATGGTCAATTGTGGCGTGTACTTATGCATTAGCTGCGGCAGAAGGTGCAATACGGTGCGCAGTAAAAACACATCGGCGTCACTTTTCAATAGCACGATGAGGTTATCAAAAATGGTATTGAGCTGCTCTTGTGACCAGTCGTGATGCAGCAAAGTTAGCAGGAACTCTGCTTTCACTTTGCTGGATGGATCCCCTTGCAACAAGCGAAGACCTAAACGTAAGGCAAAACCGCTTTCTACGTGCTTGGTGGACTCCGCAAAGCGTTGGCGTACATACTCTGACGACTCACTTCGCAATGCAGTTAACGCATGCCGCAATGCTGGTACCTTAGCTGGCAGGAAGCGCAGCAGCGACTCCACCATGCGACCTTTCAGAAAAATGTCGGCATCAGGCTCAACGGTAAATACGTGCTTGAAGATAGTCAGATATTGCTGCGGCTGGGTGACCGCGATCAGCATCATCATCTCGGCCCGCATCCAGATGTGCATATCATCGTCCAGACAGACCCGATAAACGTAACGGATGGTCGTGTCCGGAACCGCATCCCGAATCGCCTCCGGCATATTTTGCAGGACGCGCCGCAAGCCCCGGCACGCAGTAATACGAATATTAGCCTGAGGCTGATAACTCAAGCTTTCGGTCAGCGTATCCGGCAGTGCCATAATCTGCCAATGGCGGCTTAACTCTTTGTCATCTTCAAGTTGCTCGAGCATGACTCGCGAAAGTTCACAAATGCGGCCAAGCAGGAATACAATAAATTTCTCTTGCTCAGAGGCCTTTTTCTCGAAGAACTCACTGAGTGCCGCGTCATCAATCCACTCCAGCTTGTTTCTTGCGATTTTTCTTATGATGCGGGATGGATAGCCCAAAAATTTGGCCGCTGATACCATGTGTTCAGTGCGTTCCGTGTCCGAAGCAGCGTGTAAGTAATTGTAATTAAACTCGGCCTGCCGCGTACGTAATCGCTCAATCTGCTTGAAGCGTTCGCGCAGCTCGTTCTTAAGATAAAGGAACAGCTGCAGGGCTTCAGTATTTACCTTCTTGACCTGATCTCCCTGCTGCGCCGCAGCGGACCACTTTCGCAGGCCGCGTTCGCATTCGCGCAGGGATTTGGCATAAATTTTCTGCCAAAGGTTATCCAGCCCTGAACGCAACAACGAGTGTGTCGATGCTGAATTAGTTCTCATCGGCAGGTTCCCTGTGGTCGTTGAGGGTAATATCGTTGGTGTCAATCATCTCCAGCGAATGGCGTTGGCGTAACGATGAAAAGATGCGGTTCTGCGGAGCGAAATCGTTGTAGCCCTGGCCGTCGGTATGATTCCAGCTGATACCAAAAAATGCGCCTGTGGAGTTACGAACAATGTCATGGCGCACATCGAAACTGAACTGCCATAAGTTGCCGTTTGATTGCCATAATTCATAATCCAGATTTAGCCCAACCTGAGTCGAAGACAGACCGCGCACACGGTTTTCATCTTCCAGATAACGTGTGTAACGTAAATCAAAACCGAAACGCCAGGGTTTCCAATACTGACGCCAGCCACTTTCTACTGACCAGTGATCAAGCAACTGATTCTGGCCAAATTCATTTAACGTAAGCTCTGCTTCAACATGCACACGTGAATCCCGCCAGGGCTGGTAGAAGAAGCTATCACGCAGCGTCACTCCGTAGCGATGATCCAATTTGTACTGGGTCAGAATGTCGTCATCAATTGCGGAGGCAGTGAGTTGCTGTTCCGACAACTCACGCCCAAAGACCTGCAGTTCAACATCGTTGCGGGCACGGTTGTTCCAGAAGTGCTTCCAGCGTCCTGATAGTGACGCGTAGGCGGACCAGGCTCCTTCCACGCCGGTATCGCGCGCACTTGCCTGATAGTAAAGGTTCAGGTTGGCTTCCGCATCAAAATATTTGTTAGGTAGCCAGTAGGCCTGATTGTCACTGATCAGAGTATGCAGCCCGGTACCATTGTGCGCCCGCCATTGCACTGAACTATTCCAGTAAGCATCGAGGTCTTCAAGTTTGCGCAGGTAGTTCCATCGCGCATCGATGAACTTTTCTTGTTCGGCCCGAATGTCTTCATCAAAGTTGTTACGGACGCGGTAGCCTACATCAAATCCCCAGGTGCCGTCGTCCTGTTCATTGAGCGCATAACGGTCATCCGCATAGACACCACGCTTAGCGTCAAGGGGCCAAATTGTCGGTGGCTTTTCCTCACCACGCGAGATCGCAACTTGCTCAGTGGTGACAGCTTCAGTCCCGCTGGATAATGGCTGTTGTTGCCAAATGAAGAAGCGATAATAGCTGTAGACGCTGTCACCGCGGTGGGCAACTTGGTAGAAGGTGTCTTCGGCAAACCACTGGTAGCTCTGACTGGCATTATCATCGCGGCCTTCGTAGTGGTCGATACGGATCAGGCTATTGGCCGGAATAAACAGTTCGATATCCTGCTGCTGGCTGGCACGAAAGGTTTTTACCTGAGCCGCCGGGGTCACTGCAGTGCCATTTTGATCCACCAGTCGATACAGAACCAACGCAGGGGAAGGCTCTGTGAGTTCGATCCCGATCAGGTGGCGGCCCGCAGCTAGCTCAAGGCTTAACGACTGTTGCTGACCGGTGAGAGCCAGTATTCGCTGTCCATTTGGCGTGTCGATGCGGACACTTACCGGCATGGCAGGTGCGGTAATCTCTTCGATTTTACGGATCTGTAACTCAAGCTTCATGGCATCACGCAGCTCAACCGCAATTTCTGCTCTCTCGTCATCGGCTAAGCGGCGCTCTCCGGGTTTAACGTCCGTCAGCATAAGTGCGCGCCGCAGCTGTAGCCAGGGTGAGCTGGGTTGCCAGCGCGCTGTTTCGAGAAAAGCGATACCATCACTGGCACTGACGGTATCCAGTCGTTGCCAGCCGAAGTCTGAGGTGAGTCGATCTAGCAAGTAATGTTGTTCATCCGTTAACACCGTACCCAGGGTCTCAGCCTTAATGTGCTTGAGTTCGTTGGCATCAATCGGAGCCTCTTGGTGCTCAAGTAACAACTCAGCAAGTCGATGGGTTAAAGCTGGTGTGGCTGCTGCTGGAGGATGACTATGCTGGCTAAGTGCGCTGGCACCGTCATTAAGTTCGCTATGCAAAAAAGGTTCGGCGGTTTCGATAACAATTCCGGCGTCAAAACCTTTAGTCTGCACAGTTATAGAATTTGGTTGTCCGGCATCAAGCTCAAGTGTGTAGCTCTGCGGTAGGCCGACATAACCGCCGTCACGTTGTGACCAGCCCAGGCTGTCACTGCTGCGATCCAGACGAATGGCTAGCGGATAGGTTTTTTGATTAATGGTTACCGTGACTTCCCGGACCGGCTCAGTGCCAGTGGGCAGGTCTTTCAATACCGGATACAGGGTCAACTTAAGTCGTGGTGAATTGCTGATCCGGGTGCTTACCGGTGCTGAATCCTGTAAATAAAAAGTCGATAAATACTGGTCCAGATCCTGATTATAAATCAGCGCTTGGCGTGTCATTCCTTCGAGTTCTGCGGGGCGTTTGACCCAGCTGTAAGCGCCTGCTAATGCCGAGTTCTCGTAGATAACCCGAGGCCAGGCAACCTGGGTCGGCCCCGGTAATTGCAGGAACCACTCCTGAAACAAGGCGAACTGATCGGACTGCCAGGCGGCGCGCAGTGCTTCGGCGTCAACACCGGTAAACGCACCACTTTGATTCAGCAGCCAGAACAGCTGTGCCGCTTCATGGCTGCGATTCTGGTATGCCCAGCTTCGGGCTATTTCCACCAGCGCCTGCTCATCATTGCGTTGCAACATGCGCCAGGCCCAGTAGCCCTCGACATCAAACCAACGCTCCTGCTCGATAAAATAGTGTAACAACACAGCTTCGGCTTCATGTTGCAACGCTGATTCAGGACTGACGGCAAAATCAACCAACAGCTGGCGCGCGGTAAAATTGTAGCCAAGTTCCATGATGTGGGTGTAAACATCTTCAATTGTGTTCAACTGCGCCGGGAAAGTCGCTGTCAGTGATGCTTTGATAGCAGCGAATTCGGCCATACCCAAACCTTTTTGCTGGGTCAGGTACTCACTGGCGTAACGCTGGGCGAATTGGTTTGCGCGCGCGACCAGGCGAGGTCGCCATTGCTCCAGAATTTCATGTTTCAGGGCATTTTCCGCAAGCGGTTCAGCCTCACCGGACAGGAGCGCCTCTAGCAGCAGGGCGTGTTCAGCGGCGGACAGGTCCAGCCAGGTCGTTTCAGTGGGAGGTTCGCGGCGCTCGACCTGGTAATCCAGTCGTAGCCATGCTTCGTGTTCACCAGTGTTTTGCACAGTGATCGAGCTGTAAGGCTTCTGAAAAGGTAGCACCAACTCAGTCACTCTGTGGCTGGGTTGCTCAGGATTGGTGGCTACAGCTAATTGTGAAGAACTATCCAGTTGCCAGCGCTGGTTAAGCCGAAACTCCGGTAAATAGCGGATCCGTTGTTGCTCACCATCATTCGAACGAATGGTAAGTGAGGTTCGTTGATTCGGCCATTTCAGCGTCACCCGCACCGGTGCCTGTTGCGTCTGCTTCGGCAATTCAAAAGTTGCCGACCGGGTCGCTGGCAGCTGATAAAAATAATCAACCTCGCGGGTTGCTTCCCGGGGAATGGGCAGGAACGTCTCCCGGTCCTCGCGCATATTGCCGGTCAGCGGCACAAAAGCATCGGTTTGCAGCGTCTGATTTGGGGGCAGGCTGCGGAAAAACGAGGTTGTCACCAAGGGGTATGGTTCCAGCGCCGATTGTTTTTGCTCTGCCTGATCCACGGGCCGCGGGGCATTGCGTTGGAACAAAAACTGATGTTTGGGATCAGTTTCAAGCCAACGCAGATAGGCGTTGCGATCAAGATCTATGGTGATCTGTTGCTCAGCTGCGGCGACATAAAAAGGTAGTAAAATCGAGCGGGACAGCAATTGAGTGCCCGGACTCAAACTATCGTTGTAGCGGGTTGTGGTATCGAGTTGCGCCTCCAGCTGAAACTCTTTTGGGCTGGCGAATCCAGCTGACTCAGCTGCCATTGTCAGCACTTCCCGCAACTGATACGAAGCATCCCAGGGCAGCTTTACTTCAAGGTGGTAAAGTCCCGGCTCGGCAAACTCCATAGCGTAGTTGGTGTCGGCGTGGATGAACTGAAACTCGTGAGACTCGAATCCCGGTTCGCGTTTTAAAGCACTAGTGTCGTGCGCGTCGCTCAACTTGATCCGGGCATCCCGGGTGTGTTCTGGCATGGCCTCTGTTTCGGAACGATAAAACTGCATCGCTAACTGCTCAGCGTCAGTAGTTTCCAGCAGCACTATGCGTTCGGCAGATGTCTGCAGATGATAAAAGTAATCGGTAAAGTCCTCTTCGGAGTGCGCATCCAGCGGGTCATGACTGATAAAGACACCATTACCCTCCGATGACCAAACCTGCGGCATTTGTGACGCAGTGTCGCCAGCATTATGATAAACCCGAAGTCGCCACCATTCGCTTGGTGCGACTTCGAGTTTGACGTGCGACGCATCGTGCCGCGTCACATCGACCTCATACCAGAGCGTACGACTGAAAGGCTGTGCTGCTGCGGACTGCAAAATTAGCAGTGCAATGCCGAGGACTACACCACGAATCATTCGCTGGCGGCTCCTAGGATGCACTGCATCGCGCGGAGGGTTTTGTCTTTATCGCTAACCAGGCTGTCGCGTACCTCGCGACTCATTTCAACGTGAACAAAGTGCTCTGATTTACCCCAGCGGGCCAGTGCCTGCGCGACGTTATTTTGTGTGCCGCCAAGCTCACCAACTTCTTCCGGGTAACGTAAAACAGTTACATTTAACTGTGCTGCCAGGCAGGACTGGATGTCGTGCAGGCGCGTCTCATGCATGAATTGTTCGCTGGTGCCGTGGCTGAGGATAATATCAGCATTGCGGCCGGCTTCCGTCACTCGCTTACTCTTGGCATAGCCATGCAACTGCACAATCACACCGTCCGGCTGCTCTGCCATCCATGCTTCTGATGCTGCCAGCAAAGGGCTGCGACGGGCGTTGGAAATATCGCTGTTAGTCTTGGGCTTCTGCTCCTGTCCGGCATAACGATGGATGGAGTTGGACATATACACCTGGGCAAGGTCGTGCTGCCAGGCGGTTTCGGCGATAGCCGCCGTGTGCAGGTCAAAATAGCGATGCGGTGTTTGCAGGAACAGTGCATTTTCGCTACTTGGCCGATAACCGAATGCACCCCACCCCAATTTTGTTTTGCTGGAGGCCAAAATAACTTCAAGACTTTGCCATTGCTCACGCTGTAACTGGTAAAACTCCGTCAGGCCATCTTCCCGTTGGTCACGGAATAATGACAAAAATGATGCTTCTAAGGCCGCCTGGTTCGGTGAAGAAACCCTTTGGTAGTAATCACTGCGCGGCACGTTATCAAACCATGGCACTTCGAGAGTTTGACTCTGGACCGGTAACGCTTGAAGTAACAAACCGATAGCACCGTAAAATTTAAAATAACGCATTGCCGTCCTCCGTATAAATTTCAACTTGATAATTAGGGGCTTCAGCCAGATATCCAGCTTGAATATATCCGGAATTCGGGACTGAACTGCTAACGATGATTCGGTAGCTGCTGTCGTTCAAATCGCGACCCAAAAGAAAGGGTAGTCGTGTTGGTTGCCAAAGCGCAGGCTGATTCTGATTTAACAACAGTACTTGCGGCGCAGCTGTTGCTTTGTCTATCGGAAACATCCGCGTGCTTACAGTATAGTCGGTGAACACTCCCACTTGTTCTTCCTTCACTAATGTTAGAGTCACTTGGTGTGGTTCGGCAATAGCCGGAAAATAATTAAATGTTACCCACTCTTCGGCAGTGCGTTTTTGCAGCTCAAATGACAGCTGATTCTTCAGTTTATATGCATTACGGACACGGAAGGGGTGCTGACCCGACATGGACTGGTAGTTGCTGAACCAACGCACTGAATCCGGGGGCGATATTGATAACTGGTAGTTGCCTTGCGGCAGCGCTGGTAGAAATAATTTACCTGTTTGCGCATTAAGCCAGTCGCGTTGCAGTAATTTACCGTCTATCGCAATTTCTATAGCAAGTGGTGCCGCATTCGCTTTTTGATAAACCAGCTGTGGCCGCACTTCCTGAGCGTGATCAGGAGCAGTTAATGTATAGTCCGCATCAACGGTGTTGATGGGGTAATAGAGCAGGTTTGCTGGCCGCTCTGTCACATCCGTTCTTAGTTCACTTTTATCCGCAGCCATAAACAGCTCAAAATAAGGGGCATCTTCCAGATTGCTCAGACTATACCAGTGCTCGCCTTCAAGGCCGTCATCAAGAGTCGCTACCTCCGCCAGCGGCACCTGCCAGGATAACAATCGTGTCACTGGAACCGTTGCTTCTGAGGTGCTCAGCGGCCGGGTTAAAAACCACTTTGGAATCTGTTGTTGATCGGGTTCATTCTCATCCGAGGGATCAACGCGATAAGGCATATCTGCCGGACGCGTGTAGACATTGACCAGCACATCCGCTGCATCAGCGGGCTCTGAGGTCATCAGACGCACTTTGAGCGCTGCCGCAGTGGCAGGTGCCACAATGTATTGTGACGATTTGTGATGAACCTTTGCCGCCAGACTTGAGTCAACCGCCACTTGATAGGGGTTCACACCAAATTCAGGTCTTAACTGACCGGACAGCAACTGTTCGCCCGCTTCATTGACAACCGTCCATTGCAGTCCGGCATCATTGGCCAAATTTGTGGCATCTCTGGTCAGCCACCGGGCGTCGAGCCGCAGCGGTTGCAACTGTTTTGATTCACTGACTAAGGCGAATGTTAGCACGTTATTTTCCCGTACTACGGCGCTGCGCAAATAGTGATACTCTGGCACTACGACATCGCCGCGCGCATCAAAGAAACTCAATTCACAGCGCTGGTCGGCAGCAAACCGGTAAAGGTTCGGTTCGGCTGGCATAGCCAGCCGCTCGGTTGCTGAATCCAACTGTAACGGAGTGACGACCAGAGCTTCGTTTTGACTGACTCTGCTTAGCTGCAGATTCACAGCTTCTACAGGTGTAAGGCTGGCGCAGCTGAATTCCGAAATAGTACGCTGTATACGGGTATCAATGGTTAGCCAGCGTTGCGGACCGATCACTGCCAGTTCGTCGACGACGCCGGGCTCTTCGCTATAGATTTCCACGTTTTCGTTCACGAATAGGGTACGCGAGATGATGTCGCCGTTGCTGGCTGATGAAGGTCCAATCGGTTGCCAGCGTTGCATTAGTGCCGCGGTGCGCTCGCGTTCCGGAATCAGTTCGACCGGGTAAATATGGTCTTCAAAATAGGCTGCTCTTTGCTCGTCGTTAAGCCGTTGCCAAGTGCGTGTTACCGATTTCTCATCGTAGCGTTCGAGTACCGCAACGCGAATAGCTAACGGTCGCGAGGCAGCAGTTAAAGTCAATGCGAACTCGGTCAGTTGCTGGCGATCTGTGAAACTAACCACATGCAGCTGGGTAAGACCTGCGCGGTCATCCTGAGGTGAGTCAAAGAAGCGGGGCGGTAGTTCATTCGCGCCGATTGGTTCGTCGTCACCATGCATAGTGACGGTGTAAGTTTGATTCAGTTCAGTGTCTGGCCGGGCCTGAAATCTCAGCTCAGCCTCTTCATCAGCGGCTGGAACGCCGACGGGAGTATGTAAGATACGTACCTGGGTGGCCTCATTCGGCACGTCGAAGTTTAAGGTTTCCCCGGGGCGGAGAATGTAAACAATCGATCGCGCATAGCGTTCTTCCCAAGGTTGTACGTCGCGTACGGCAAAGGTCGTTAAATTACTAACCGCATAGCCGATGACAATTAAAACTGTTAGCAGCGTGAATAGCAGCAGGAGTCGCCCGATTACTCTCATTCTGAGGCCTCCCGGTGTAACCATTGAAGACGAGTACGCACGAATTCATTAACCATGGGTTGGATTTGCATGCTATCGGCAGCCAGCTCAAGGGTTGAGTCTGATAAGGGCGTCAGATTCTTCACTGCAATAATCTCATTTTCAGCATTACGTAATACAAAGTAGCTTTGTAACGACTCATTGTCTTGCCAAAGCTCGAGCTTAAGCTCCGGGAAGCGTTGTTGCAGAGTCGCCAGCAGTTGAATATTTTGTGATTGTTCAAACTGATTAAGCAAACGTTTGACGATGTGTAACTTTGATCGCGACATCGATGCCAGCGATTGCTGATTTAATGCCAGCTTCACATCGTAGTCACGCATCGGTATCCCCAGCGCCAACATTTGCTGATACAACACAGAGTCTGAGGCAAGGGTCCTGAAACTCTCGCGGATGCCGCGAGGCAGCCATATTTCTGCATAATGCGCTGACGGTATAAATTTGGTAAAGCGAGCTTGCGCGGTATAACTTGGCGGAGCAGTTTCGATCAGATCATCAGCAGCTGCAATGCCGGCGCCCGCCAGCAACGACTGCAAATAATGACGCAGTTCAACAAAGCCAGGATGTTGTGCTGCGAAGGGCTTGTTTAACTCATAAAAACTTAGTCTGACGTGATTCGCATCATCTTCATCATCAGCACTGTAACCCCTGACTTGCACGGCGGTGACACCCTCATCCGCATGATGTCTCAGGGCTGCCTGATGGATTAGGTTGAATAAAGACATTGGATTATTTCTGGCAACGACTCGAGCCGAGCCATCGGTATTTGCCATTGGGTGTGCGCCACTTACCAGCAACGCGCTGGACTCCATTTGCTGAAATAATGTGCCAGCAAACTCAAAACTACCTGTTTCAAATAGCGGCGACGGTGCTTCAATCACGTAAGGGGTTGTTGCGCCTAATTTGAAAACGAAGGTTCCCCAATGCCGCAGTTGGTTCGTCTCTATATCTACTTGTTCCCGCAGTATAAAATACTCAGATCCGCTTGATATATGTTTATACAGAATAATTTGGTAACCCAACTGTGCAGCTGACTCCGCAATTTGATTAATCAGCGGTCTGGCTCGGATCATCCATTCTCCTGCATCGTATTGGTCGATAACCATAAACAGAGGCTTGAGTACCGTCTGATCAAAATAAAGCAGTTCAGACAGCTGCGGAACCACGTAATCCTGGGAGTTCTTTGCCGCAAGCAACCGTTTGTTCTCTTGCAGGAAAGAAAGCAAGTAACCGGCAATTTGTTGCTCGTTGGCGACCGTCTGGATGTCATCACTCACGGCTGCATTTGTTAGGATCGAAAGCACCGCCGATTGGGTCAGGAATAGTTCGGCGAATCCGTAACGCGAGACCTCGCGTTGACGGTTTTGAAAATCCGGCGTATCCCAGATGACCTGATAACCTGAAGTTAACTGTTCGAGCGTTGCCAATGATAGATCGGCGGGCGGGCGATCCTTCACCCACATTTTGGTTTCACTGGCGCCGATATCAAGAACACCTGTCGAGGCGCGTTGTCCCAGCAACTGGCGGGCGAGACTTTGCGAATACTCGCGAACTTGTATGGTGTTGTTAAGCGCTAAAGTCTGGTGAAAAACCTGAAAGAGCGTCTGCGAGTTAAGCAGTAACTGGTCACTCCCGTCTTGCGCCCGTTTTGCCCTGGCTGAAGCCACAGCCAGGTATCTTGCGTTGAGCCGTTCAAACAATGGCACCATCACCAGGGCCGTCAGGCTTTCATCCATTACGGTAGGAAATTGCAATGCCAGCTCAGTGCTTTGCGTCAGGTCGACAACAAAGAATCCCCAACCACGCTCAGGCTGCGTATCGCGCAATACCAGATAGCGTGATTCCGTCCAGATTGCCTCATACCCATAGTCATTGGCCAACCCGGCAATTTGATTTAATTGTGCTGGGGACGGGGATGGGCCGAACGCATCGATCGCTAAAAGAGTTTGGCGAAACTGATTGAGTGCTAGGGGTGAGATGGTGACACCGCGCTTCATCGATTCCGAAGCAAAATTTGCGCGCCTGGATTCTTCGACGACGGCCGACAAGGATCGCTGTGTCACCGTGATCATGTTCGACTGTGTCGACGTTACCGTGGGGACGTCGGTTACTGGATTATACAGTGTCAGCGAAAAGCCGATAAGACTTGCCACCACGCTTGCCACCAGTGATGTTTGCACCGTCGTTCGGGTCAATTTTATGGCAATATTTTTTTGATACATCTTTATCGCCAGCAAAGTCGCTAACAAATAACCAAAACCGTAAAGATCGGTTATTTTTTGCTCCGGAAACCAGGTGATAATGATGTAACCGAGAATTAACTTGTAAGCGAAGCCGATATTAAAAAACATTAACAGCTGGCGCGCGCCTTCAATGTTTCGATTGCGTATCAAGGGCAGTTTGAGAAGCCAGATAGCAAAAAACAGAATGACGAAAGCTTCAACAAAGGTGGTCAGGATCTTGATCGGGTTATACCACTGTAAAGCCAGCAAGCTGGGAATGAGAATACCGTTAAAATCCCACCCGTATCTGAGGTTCAGTCTTGACGATAAAAATGCTGCAGTGATCAGGATGATATAAGCTTTCGGGCTCGCGAGGATGTTACTGGCGACGTCCTCGTACATGTAACCTAAGGTACTGATATTAAAATTGGTAAGCGGTATGAGTATGTAGCTGATGATGGCATAGGTTATTGCCAGATGAACCAATAACGTCGACAACCCACGTTTGATCCCACTGTTCCAAAATTGGTTGGCACTTAGCGCGATGATGATCAGGCCAAAGCTATGCAGGCTACTGCGGAATTCATATTCTACGCCGCGTTGTAATAAATACTCGTCCAGGGCGACGAGTAAATAAGCGTCGAATACCACCCGTACCAAGACACTTACCAAGATAAGAATAAAAAATCGGTCACGGCCAAATAACTCGCCAAGGCCAAAGCGCACCAACAACCGATCAGCCAGAGCGCGCGCTAACAGATAAGTGACGATACTTTCGATAATAATGACAACGGCTGAGCCGGGTCTGACCAGTAATAAGGGAACGATATAACCGGGCACGACCAGACCTGATAAGGTGGTACCAAACCGCAGGTTCAGGAATACCACAACAATGACACCAATCCATACGGTGGTGACGACAGAACTTGCTAATCCTCCCGTGGGGAACAGTTCCAACGGCAACCAATCCATCATTGCGGAGGCCTTTCACGATCGTTCAGGTCAGCGTCAAAGGTTGGCAGCAGGAGCTTAACCTGAAACCCTTTGCCTAACTGTGTAGAAAGTTCAAGCTGCGCGCCCCAGTCTTCTATTTGTCTGCCGAGATAAATGACCGTGAACAGTTCGCTACCCTCATTGAATAACTCAAAGTTGGTCAGTTCGTGGAGGCTATCCAGACGCTCTTGCGGAACACCGTAACCGTTATTGGTGAACAGGATTTGTGTACGTCGGCCGCTGTCTTTATATACATCCTCGCTCATCGCTACCTTAATGAGGCCGGCATCGGTATCGGCATCCTTTACCAGTAGATTAAGAATGGCGTCGAGAAGCTGTCGGAACGGGTCAAGTGAAACCATGACCAGAGGTATGATTTCGGGCCATTCGTAGTCGAATTCGGTCGCTTTGCTCTCTGGAGTTTTTACTAATTTACGAACCCGGTTGGTGATCAGACGCGCCGGATTTGCAGGAATGATTTCGCTACTGTGTTGCTGCAATTCCAGCATGCGTTCAACGGTAACACGGAGTTTTGATGCCTTATCCAACGTTGACCTCAGCTGTTTGAGGTAGTGCTGATGCTGCTTATCGGTCACTTCAGCTAACTCTTCAGTCACCTGCCTGATACTTGTGAAATCAGCGGGCAACTTGTTGAAGTAATACTGATAGAGCTCGCGCTTGCGTTCAACAACCTGTTGTACTGAGTGAATGTCTATAAACTCAAATAAAATACCAGCAAGCAGGAAGGGTGACATATCGTCATTGCGATTATTTTCACGTTCAATTGGCAACACGCGAAGAATATAATCTGATTCCAGTTTCGGGCTCGAGATTGGCCATTCGACCGTTCGTTGGTGCAGCGTGATCTGCAGCATGAGCCGTTTTATATTGGCAGATTGCTCTCCCGTCAATTCGACCAGCAAATCGTGGGCACTCATGGTAAAAATCTTCAAATCAAGAGCATTGGCAATTTTGTCCATCTTTTGATTGGATGTCAGTACCTGGCCAAACAAATTGTACAGAGCTAAGGCTGAAGTATTACGGTTAAAAACATTCTGCAGCAGACCTAATCGGCGCTCCAGTAATTCGATGGCGGAATCAAGCTCACGGTGTTCCTTTACTGCGTAGTTGAGGTTGATGACCTGCCGTAGCCAGCGATTCTCTTGTGTCGTCCGCTCGACAAATTTACTGCGGTGATAAAGAAGTTCTGCTAACTCGCGTGAAAAGCTAATCAGGTTCTGTTCAAAGATATTAGCGTTCCACTGTTCATCAGGCTCGACAGTTAATGCCCAGAAGCCCAATACATCGCCTGCGAATACCAAGGGGACAACGTATTCGATTTCGCTTTTGCTGGTATTCTTAAAGTAGTTTTTGCCTTCTATCCGAAGGGGGCGTTGGGTTTGCAGGGCATCGTTATAGGGTGCGCGCTGGAAGTCGCGCCGACGCTCCTCAATATCATTGATGGTGCAATTGAGTGAGTGAATTGCGACTAAACGATGATCTTGTGCTACTCGATCCAGCAAAATAGAACGTTGCATGTTGAGGTGTTGATCGATAAAAACATGTAAGTTCTTCCATGGGTCCTCAGCCTGAAGGAATGAGCCAGGGAGCATTCTTTGATTTAATCTTGTCTGAAGTTTTGCGGTCCTGGACGACATGATTTGGTTTTCACGACGGCGTTCACTGATCAGAAACTGAAGCAAAGCAATAAGTTGCGTCAGAAACAGCTCCCCAAAGGGGAATACCAGTTGAAAGCTGACAAACAGTAGATAGGAGAGCAGTAAAGCAATAGTAAGCTGCGTACCTTCAAAGAGTAGAATGCCGTTGGTATTAAATACCTGTAATAAAAAGAACGCAGCGAAGTAAGCGCTCAGCAAGAGGAGTACGACAACCACCGCTGGCAATGGCTCTAAGTCCAGTTGCTGAACGATGGTCTCTACTGCTAACGCCTGCATTTCGACATAGGTTAGATAGTTTTTCTCAAGCGATTCTGCAACGTAGAATCGTTCATAGCGATTGCTAGGACTGACTTGAATAAACACGATTTTATCAGCGACCAGACTTTTGATAATGTCGCCATTCAATGCCTGTTGCGCAGTGATATTTGGGAGTAGGCTTGGGCGTATCGCGAAATTAAAGAACCGCTGGTCGTCAGTATCGGAGACTTCAGTGAAGTTTTTATTTCGATTGAGTAGTGCCAGTATCGAATTATCCGTACTCGCAAGACTAAAAGAGCGATAGTTGCCGTTATCGGAGTTGAGCTCAAATAATTGAAGTGAGTCCGGGTATGCCTTTAAAAAGTCCTGCCCCCGTGATGAGGTCACATGAACATTATCGGGCCAGTTATAAGCCCTTGTCGTCGAGCGAGAGTAATTATCCAGTATCAGGATATGGGACGCACCGGCGTTGTTTAATTGCCGCACGAGGGAATTAATTTCGCTGTCGGTTAGATCTGCGCCGCCGGTGTTTTTTAGCGTAAAAGTTGTCGGCACAAAGTCGGGAGCAGGAGAGATATACAAAAAAGCATCAGTAAGCTTTGCATTAAAGATACCTAAAGGCGTTGTCAGCGACAGCGCCAGAATCGCAAGGACGGCAACAATACCGATTGCTACATCAGTTAAAAAGCCTTTTATTCTCAAAAGACACCTCGGGTACCAGAGTGCGACCTGAAATTAACGCTACCATTAGATGGTGCGATAGACAGAAACGTAGCTTTAATTTCGACGCTAATTTTTACTTATATTTAACCAACATTATAATGTTTGGTCAGTCGATACAATTGTTGATTAAGTCATTAGTAAAAAAGAAAACATACGCTCGTCACCAATAGCGTTAAGCGGGTTGAATCAGTTTGCCGCGCTGCTGTCCAAGTAGCACGATTAAGTTGACACATGAAAAGAACATTAGGGGTGCTATTCAATGAGTTGGCAGCTAAGAACCTGTGTTGCAGTTTGCGCAGCAATTTTAATGGTGGGCTGCGCTTCACCTTACACCACAAACGTAATAGGCAAGACCCGCCCAGCAATCGCGCCCGAGCAGGTGACCATTTACACCCAGGAGCCGGAAACTTTTGAGGCGATCGCGCTGATCACCGCGACCAGCGATGCTTCCTGGCGGTTGACCGATGAAGCGAAAATGGAAGCCGTACTGTCGCGCTTGAAAGAGGCAGCCGGCAAAGTCGGCGCAAACGGCGTATTGCTGCGTGCCACTGGCGAAAAACAGGACGACTCGGTACATATTGGCACCGGCGTCGGTCGTAGTTCCGGCAACGTTGATTTTGGTATCAGTCTGGGTAAGACCTTCGGCTTAACTGATAAAACCGCTGAAGGCGTCGCCATTTACGTACCCGAGGGGCAATAAAAAGCCCCACAACGTCGGGGTGATCAGTTGACAGCGCGTTGCATTAAAATATCGCGCTGCGGATCGGTACCCAGCGGGAACACATGCGAGCCGACTTCGCGGAACTTATTTTTTTCGTAGAAGCGGATGGCACGCGGGTTATCCTCCCAGACGCCTAACCACATAACATCGCAGCCACGCTCGCGTAAAACATCTAAACTCGCGTTCAGCAGCTTTTGCGCAATGCCTTTGCCATGCCAGGAACTGTCAATGTAAAGCCGTTGCAGCTCACCGGGCTTATTAGCGGTGACACATTCAGGTGCATGGTCAAAGCGCAGCTGCACAAAGCCTACGAGTTTATCGTCTTGCTCAGCCAGCAATGTCCGCATTTTGGGATTGGTAATCTCTGCTGCCTGTTTCGCTTCGCTATACGTTTGCTCGCAATGTAACTGCATATTTTCTTTTGAGTTCACTGCGCCAAAAGTTTCGATAAAGGTCCTTTCAGCCAGTTCTGACAACTGCTTAGCATCTTCTTCTTTCCCCTCGCGAATACTGAACATAAACACTATCCTCAGTTAATGAACGATTGCTACAATCAAAGTCGACGACACCTCGGCGACTTGAGATAATCATATAGACTACTTAAAAATTCATCCACTTTGCAGTCGCCAGATTAAAACAGGAGGTCGCATGTCGCTGACTCATGAAGCTGAATTCAGTTGCCCGTATTGCATGGCACCCAACAGCATCGAAATCGATCCCGTGAATGATATTCAGCAGCAACAAATTGTCGATTGTCAGATCTGCTGTCAGCCTATCGAAGTTATTATCAGTGAAGGTATGGATGGCGACTTTGAGGTGATTGCCCGCACCGATGACGAGTGAGGACTTAGCCGCTGCTGGCCCAGCGGTTAAGCATTAGCTTTTGCTCGCAATCTCAAAGCTGCGCAAACGTGCGTCATGATCATAAGCATGGCACGTCAACATGAGTTCGTCGACAGCTGTTGCGGCAACGAAATCATCCAGGTAGGCATGGACCTGTTCAGGTGTGCCGCACGCCGTATATTTTAACGCATGGTTGGCGCCTGCCAGGGCCATCGGATCAACCTGCTGTTCAATGTCGTCGATGGGGGCAGGCAAAGGTCCGGGATTGCCCTGACGTAACGCGATAAACTGCAATTGCATGGAACTCTTCATGCGTTTGGCGGCCTGTTCGCTATCGGCAGCGAATACATTGATTGCCGCCATCGCGTAAGGTTTATCCAGGTAGTTCGATGGCCGGAAATTATTGCGATAAGCCTCAAGTGCAGCATGCAGATGATCGGGCGCAAAGTGCGAAGCAAAGGCATAGGGTAAACCTAATAAAGCTGCCAGCTGGGCGCCGAATAAACTGGAGCCAAGAATCCACACTGGCACTTTCGAGCCACTACCGGGAACTGCTTTTATGCGCTGCCCGGGTGCAGGGTCATCGAGGTACTCGAGCAATTCCTGTACGTCGTCAGGAAAGCGGTCGGCGCTGTCGTAGCTGCGACGCAGTGCGCGCAAGGTTGCGCCATCAGTTCCAGGTGCCCGGCCCAGCCCCAGGTCAACACGATCGCCATACAGCGCCGCTAATGTACCAAACTGTTCCGCTGCCACAAGCGGTGCGTGATTCGGCAACATAATGCCGCCGGCACCGATGCGGATGCTGCTGGTCTGACTGCCAATGTGCGCCAGTGCCACTGCCGTGGCCGCGCTGGCGATACCGGTCATATTGTGGTGCTCCGCCATCCAGAAACGACGGTAGCCCCACTGCTCGACATGCTGCGCCAGTTCAGCTGACCGCTTCAGTGACACCGCTGCTGAACTGCCTTCAGTAATGGGCGCGAGATCGAGTACGGAAAGGGCAACCATGGAGACTCCTGGGAGGGGGGGGCAGCTCGAAGTCGAGAAAAACGTCGAGCTGTGATTGCTGGAATGAGTGTTATGACTCTAACTCGGCATCCAAAGTGATCTTCGCCGTCAACAGCTTCGATATCGGGCAATTATCTTTTGCTGCGTTTGCCGCTTTTTCAAAGGTTTCTTTATCAGCGCCTGGAATACGTGCTTTCAGGTCAAGGTGAACATGGGTGACAGCAAAGCCGCCGTCTTCTTCTTCCAGCTTCACCGTGGCTTTGGTGTCGATGCTCTCTGCTGTTAAACCGGACTCACCAAGGATCATCGACAACGCCATCGAAAAGCAGCCTGCATGCGCTGCACCGATAAGTTCTTCAGGGTTGGTGCCTTTGCCATCTTCAAAGCGGGTGCCGAACGAATACTGTTGCTTGTCCAGGACACCACTTTGCGTTGAAACTGTGCCTTTTCCGTCTTTTAGTCCGCCTTCCCAATGTGCATTTGCTGTGCGTTTCACTAAGCACCTCCAACTAATTGTTGTGAATGTACTTATTAGTATAGACCATCGGTCAAGTTAGGGATCACTTAGCGGGTGCCGAAGATCTTATCGCCGGCATCGCCAAGCCCAGGAACGATATAACCATTTTCGTTCAAATGATCGTCCAAAGCCGCTGTATAGATTGGAATATCGGGATGTGCTGAAGTTACTTTTTCAACCCCCTCAGGGGCGGCAACCAATACCAGTACGCGAATATCTTTACAGCCTTTTTGCTGCAACATATCCAGCGTCGCAATCATGGTGCCACCGGTCGCCAGCATCGGGTCGATGACCAGTGCGGTGCGCTGGGAGATTTCACCAGCGAGCTTTTCGAAGTAGGTAACGGGCTCCAGGGTTTCTTCGTTGCGGTATAGACCGACAACGCTGACTTTGGCATTGGGAAGCAGACCAAGCACACCGTCAAGCATACCAATACCGGCTCGCAGAATAGGTACGACCGTGACTTTCTTGCCTTGCAGGCGCTTTACGGTGACTGAAGTACCGTCCCAACCAGTTATTTGTTGCGGCTCTAAGGCGAAATCTTGAGTGGCTTCGTAGGTCAGCAGATTACCAAGTTCATTGGCAAGTTCGCGGAAGCTTTTGGTGGAGATACCGGCTTCGCGAATTAACCCAAGTTTATGTTGCACTAACGGATGATCGATCACATGAAGAGGCATGGTTTTATCCCGTAATCTGTTTGCTAAAAGTTAACGTAAGTTTAAGTTGATGCTAGTCAAGATTGAAGAGAAAAATAATATTGAAAGTGATTGGTTATTTATTAACGATCAAATAATTCGACAAAAGACTACCTAGCACTTACGTTTAATGGTGGCAAACGCCAAAAACACATCAACAGCCGCGGCGGTGGGGTACATGCGAAAACTATTCATTAATCAATACGCATCCCTAGTCGTGGTGATATTGGGCAGTCTGTTTAGTTTAGCTGTCGGCTACTTCAGTTATACGGCTGAACTTGAACGGGCTCGAGCGACTTTTTTGTTTAATACTGAACAAGTCGAAACCCAGTTAGCTGAACGTTTACAAAGCTACGCTTTAGTTTTGCGTGGTGCTGCTGGTTTGATCAGCGTGTCAGAAAATGTCACTCGGCAGGAGTGGCAGCGCTACACCGAAAAACTTCGTGTTAATGAGTCTATTACTCAAGTTCAAGGCATAGGTTTTGCCAAGTTTATGGCTGCTGCCGAACTTGGACCACATCAGGATAAGACCCGTGCGGAAGGCTTTCCAGATTATCAGGTTTTCCCTGCCGGTGAGCGCGACTATTACAGTTCAGTAACTTACCTCGAACCTTTCAATGAAAGCAATCAACGCGCTTTTGGCTACGATATGTATTCCGAGCCGGTGCGCCGCGAAGCTATGCAGCGTGCGGCACGGAGCGGACGCGCTGCGGTCACCGGCAAAGTCGAATTGGTGCAGGAAACTGACGAATTTCGACAGGTAGGGACATTGATGTACGTCGCTATTTATAAAGACAGTGCACTACCGCCTCGGGATGAGCGTATGCAAAAACTTCTCGGTTGGGCCTACAGTCCATTTTGGATGGAGGATTTGGTCGATGGCATACTACATGATTGGACGGCGGCTGAAGGGGCATCTATTGAACTGACTATTTACGACGGCTTACAGGCAAATCAAGAAACGCAGCTGTATGGCAATTTCGCCCGAGACACTGAGGATCGTAAGTTGCATCGTCAAGCGGTGATTGACTTCAATGGTACGCACTGGCTATTAGATTTTACTCATAAAAATGAAAAAGCAGTGATCCGCACTGAAAACGCACTTATTTTTACCCTCGGTGGAATGCTGCTGACCTTTGTATTGACGGGATTGTTACTTAGTGTGGGTAACGCCCGTAACCGTGCACAGGCGCTAGCCCAAAAATTAACTTCTGACTTACGTGAACGAACTCAGCAACTTATCGAAACTGAGGAGCGCTGGCATTTTGCCGTAGATGCGACGGGCAGCGGTGTATGGGATTGGAACATCGAAACCGACGAAGTCTACTATTCTCTAGGCTGGCGACATATCTTCGGTTTGGCTCAAGATGCCGACGCAGTCGAACTTTCTGAATGGAAAAGGCGTATTCATCCTGAGGATAAAGCCGAAGTGTTTGATTTGATTCAGCAACATTTGGCCGGTAAAAAAAGTTCTTATGAGCACGAGTATCGGATGCAGCATGAAGCGGGATACTGGCTGTGGGTGCACGACCGCGGACGCGTTGTCGCTTACAGTGGTGATGAGCGGCCATTACGCATGATAGGTTCGGTGGAGGATATCAGCACGGAAAAACGGCACCGCGATGAGTTAACTATTGCCGCGGAATCTGACAAGTTGACCGGGCTCCCCAATCGAGCCTACCTACAGCGGATTCTGCCAGAAATTATTCGCAAGGCGACGAACCGAGAACTTAAATTTGCGGTGTTTTACATTGACCTTGATCGTTTCAAGCCTGTTAATGACACGGTTGGCCACGAGGCAGGAGACGTTGTGCTATGTCGAGTCGCCGAAAAAATGTTGGCCGAACTGCGCGAACATGATCATCTTGTTCGTGTTGGTGGCGACGAATTTGTGGCGGTAGTCAACCACATTGGCAATGGAGATGATATTCTGAAGCAGTTAGCTTCACGCTTAATTGCAGCGGCATCAGCACCGGTTGGGTTCAAAGGGGATCAGCTACAAGTTAGTGCAACCATAGGTATAGTACGTTTCGATGCGGAAAAGCCGCGTAGCGGGCCGGACATATTGCGCCGCGCTGATGAGGCAATGTATATCGCGAAGAACACTGAACGCGGCAGCTTTCATATTCTCGATTAACCTAACACCCTTCACGTAAATGTAAATTGCGCGTCACTTAACTGTCACCTGCACGGTTCACTATAGCGCCATCCGACCACGGAGGTGCTTATGCGATTTGCCAAAGATCAGCTCGTCATCGATACGCTTTTTCTTTCCGATATTCATCTTGGAACAGTTTCCTGCCACGCTGAAACCTTGCTCGAATTTCTTGCCGTGACCGACTGCAAAAAGGTCGTGTTAGTGGGTGATATTATTGATTTATGGGCGATTAAAGCGAAGAGACGGGGACTCTGCGAAACCCAGCTTAATGTCGTCAAGAAGTTACTAAGTATGGCTCGCGAAGGAATCGAAGTGGTTTATGTGATGGGTAATCACGATGCCGCGTTTCGCCAAGTTTTGCAGGACTACCCGTT
This sequence comes from Pseudidiomarina xizangensis, assembly GCF_052541995.1. Lineage (NCBI taxonomy): Bacteria > Pseudomonadati > Pseudomonadota > Gammaproteobacteria > Alteromonadales > Idiomarinaceae > Pseudidiomarina > Pseudidiomarina xizangensis. The sequence continues at coordinate 176,534 of NZ_JBOBQA010000003.1, read as the reverse complement.
CGATGAGGGTATTGCCAACATTACGCTGTGTAATCAATACCTTCATCAAAGTCGAGACGGGCAATGTTATATTGTCGTGCACGGTGACCAGTTTGATAATCAAGTGCGCTGCCACCGTTGGTTGAATCGCTTCGGTGACACTGTTTATAGCGGACTACTCGTTGCCAATCGCTGGTTAAACTTGCGTCGCTCGCGTCAGGGTCAGCATTACTGGAGTTTAGCTAAGGCGGTCAAATCAAAATCAGCACGGGCCATACGCTACATCGAGGACTACCAGGATGCGGCAGTAGATTATGCGGCGCGCAAGGGCTTTGATGGCATCATTTGTGGTCATATTCATGTGCCGGCGTGCACCGAAATCAGAGGAATTCATTACCTAAATACCGGTGACTGGCAAGACTCTTGCACCGCAATTGTAGAGCATCATACCGGCACAATGGAGCTACTCGAGGTGCATGCCTGGCTGCGTTGTCGCCTGTCGGCAAAAAATTTGATGCAAATTGTCGCCTAGTTCTTTTATCAGTAGCGAAGGTAACAAAACCGTCATAATTCTGCGGGTCTGATGCCGTAAAGTAACGGCTAGGCATAAGTTGTGAGGTCCGTATGAAGTTTTTCCCAAAAGAACTCAGTTGGTTAGCGTTTAACGAGCGTGTGCTGCAAGAAGCCGCTGATAAAAAAGTACCGGTGGTGGAGCGGATGCGCTTCTTAGGCATCTTCTCGAGCAATATGGATGAGTTCTTCCGGGTGCGAGTGGCAGATGTACGGCGCCGAATTTTTTACGCGCACACGCCAGTTGAGCATAATAATGCTGAAAAATTAATGTCGGCCATTCAGCAGAAAGTTGTCAGTCAGCAAGAGCAATTCGAGCTGATCTATAAAGATGTCCTGAAAGCTCTAGCTAAGAAAAACATCGCGGTCATTGATGAGCAGCAGGCAACTTTGGAAGAGCAACAATGGCTGGTAAAGTTTTTCCACGAGAAAATTAAACGTTATATCGTGCCGCTACTGATTGGCCCTACCACCGACTTGATCAAGGCCGTCAATCAGGATGCCACCTACCTTTGTGTTGAGATTAAGCAAGGTGAGAGTATTCGCTATGCGGCAATTGAAGTACCAACAGAAGAAATTGCGCGCTTTCTGAAGCTACCGTTTAAAAATGCCAAACGCACGAAACGGGTGATCATGCTCGATAACGTCATCCGGTTGTGTATTGATGAGTTATTCAAAGGCATTATGCCGTTTGAATCATTGCATGCGTATTCATTTAAGCTGACGCGCGATGCCGAATATCGACTGCCGAATGATATTGAGCAAAGTATCTTGGTGCGAATGGAAGAAGGTATTCGTCAGCGTTTCGACGCAGAACCTGTGCGTCTGGTTTACGATGCGGATATGCCCAAACCGATGCTCTACTTCTTGCATCAAAAATTGGGCTTAACTACTCACGACTCTTTGGTTGCAGGGGGACGGTATCGCAACACGCGCGACTTTGTGACTTTCCACAATTGGGGCCATAAATCCTTACTGAATCCGCCACTTAAAGCTATTGAGCATCCACAATTTAACGCTCACCGCAGCGTGTTCGACGCCATTTCCGCGCAAGATATTCTGTTGTACTACCCTTACCATAAATTTGCTCATGTGACGGAAGTTATCCGCCAGGCTGCCTATGATCCTTTAGTGCAAAGCATTCAGGTGTGTATCTATCGGGTTGCTCCCCATTCGCGCATCGTACACTCGCTGGTTGAGGCTGTGAATAATGGCAAAAAAGTAACGGTGGTGGTCGAGTTACAAGCACGCTTTGACGAGGAAGCGAACATCGAGTGGGCTAAACACATGACCCAGGAGGGGATTCGGGTGGTGTTCGGTATTCAAGGTTTAAAAGTGCATTCGAAACTTATCTTAATTAAGCGCAAAGAGCACAATGCGATGCAGCGCTATGCCCACATTGGCACCGGAAACTTTAACGAAAAAACTGCACAAACGTACACAGATTTCAGTTTATTTACCGCAGATCATGGCGTCTGTGATGATGTTGAACATGTTTTTCAGTATTTAGATGCGCCTTACCGTCGTTTCAAGTTTAATCATTTGTTGGTATCACCGGTGAATACCCGAGAGCGCCTGGAAGAAATGATCGAGACCGAAATAACCAATGCTGTTGCCGGCAAGCGCGCGGAGATTTTCCTTAAAGTTAATAATCTTGTTGATGAAGCGATTGTCACTAAACTCTACCGCGCATCGCGCGCTGGTGTGCGAATTCGTGCAATTGTGCGGGGAATGTGTGCGTTGCGTCCAGGCATCAAAGGAGTGAGTGACAGCATTGAAATTATTAGTATTGTTGATCGCTTCTTAGAACATCCAAGGGTTTACTGGTTCCATAACGGAGGACAAGAGCGTATCTATATTTCTTCCGCCGATGTTATGACGCGTAACATTGATGAGCGCGTTGAAGTGAGTTGTCCAATCCATTCCTCGGATCTGCAGCAACAGATTAAAACCGTAATGGAAATGCAGTGGCAAGATACCAGCAAAGCACGTGTGATCGATGCGGAGCAGCTGAATCACTATCGCAAACGTGGTAATCGTAAGAAAATTCGTTCACAGTTGGCTATCTATGACTATTTGCTACAACAAGCAAAACCAAGTGAGGATGGCGCCTAATGAGTGAGCCCAGCGAACATGACCTTACCACCAGTTATCCTAATGGGGCTCAGTTTGCCGCACTCGACATTGGCTCAAATAGTTTCCACTTGATTACCGCTCGGGTAATCGACCAACACCTGCAACCCTTGCTGCGGTTCAAGCAAAAAGTGCGTTTAGCGGAAGGCTTGCAACGCAACGGCAAACTAAATGAGGCAGCGATACAACGAGGTTTGGCGGCTTTAGCCTTGTGTGCGCAACGGTTAGAAGGCTTTGATCCGAGTCAGGTTCATGTGGTGGCTACGCACACCCTGCGGGAAGCGAAAAATCGTGATGAATTTTTATCTCGAGCAGCAGGTGTTCTGCCGTTTGCAATTAATATTATCTCGGGGCACGAGGAAGCCCGGCTTATTTATCGCGGTGTCGCAGAAACCAGCTCGTCGCAAGGTAAACGTCTGGTCATTGATATTGGTGGTGGCAGTACTGAGATTATTGCCGGTCAAGAATTCGAGCCAGTACTAATAAGCTCACGTTCAATGGGTTGTGTCAGCTTTACCGAACGCTTTTTCACTGGTGGTAAACTCTCAGAAAAACGCTTCAAGAAAGCGCAAACTTCAGCGCGTGGTGAGCTTGAGCCCATCGCGGATAAGTTGCGTAAGTTCAAACCGGCTCAGGTGCTGGGTACCTCAGGCACCGTGAAGGCCATTACACAATGGGTGCAACAACGCGATCAGTCTGTGCCAGACGTAGTGCTGCGCGAACAACTCGATGCCTGCATGGCAGAAGTGTTGCAACACAAAGCAATAGGTTTATTTAGTGCCGACGGCATCGATAAAGATCGATTGGCGAGCTTACCGGCAGGACTTGCAATTCTCATCGGAGTTTTAGATGAGTTGGAGATAACCACGATTACCGCGCACGATGCTGCCTTACGTGAAGGTGTATTGTATGAGCTGGCGGAGCGGGTGATTAGTGATCGCGATGTGCGACAACGCACGATCGACGGTATGGCAGCGCGCTATCAGGTGGATGAAGTACAAGCCGCGCGAGTGGCAAAAACTGCGATTCACTTACTGGGTAAAGTTGCTAAGCCTTGGGGGCTGAAGGGTAAAGCATGGAAACATAAGCTCACCTGGGCCGCGCGTTTGCATGAGATTGGTTTACAGATAAACGCCAGTGCGTTGCAAAACCATTCCGGCTATATTGTCGCGCATGCCGACATGCCAGGTTTTAGTAAAGAAGAGCAGGCGTTGCTTGCAGCTTTGGTGCGTAACTATCGTAAAAAAGTGCGTGTTGATTCCATTCCCACCCTACATCAGTACCAATATCACGATATCCAACGGCTTATCGCCTTGTTGCGACTGGCAGTTTTATTCAATACCGATCGACAACCAGCGCAGCTGTTGCAAAAAGCTGAAGTCGTTGGTGACTGGATGGTGCTCACCTTAACTGAGCTAGGCTGGAATAATCCGATGCTGATCGCCGACTTAGAGCGTGAGATCCGGCAACAGATAAAACTGGGTGTACATCTACGATTTCAAGCGCCGCAGACGAACCAGCCGCCATTAGGGTAAGCAATAGTCTGTTGCTTACATTTACGTACGAAATAACGGCAACTATGCTATAAAAAAGGACACAAAAAAGGACGGAATCGTGGACAGCAACATTCGCTTTTACTCAGACAATGCTGATGAATTCAGCAGCCAATACGATAGTCTGACTTTTGAACAGGTGCACAGTGACTGGAGGCACCTGCTCGATAAGCTTGCGCAAGGCTCTGCGGTGCTCGATATTGGTGCAGGTTCGGGGCGCGATGCACGGGCGCTTGCTGCCTATGGTTTTAACGTAACGGCGGTGGAGCCCGCCGCGGCCTTGCGAACCCTTGCGAAGCAAAAATCGTCTGGTATTTACTGGCTCGATGATACCCTACCCGACCTCGAGAAAATCGACACAACTTACGCGCTGGTGTTAGTCAGCGCCGTGTGGATGCACCTGAATCTATACGGTCAAATCGAGTCACTAAAACGCGTCTCTCAGCTACTCGACGAGCATGGTTACCTGGTGTTGACCTTGCGGCATGGCGCATTCCATGACGAGCGCACCGGTCACGACTTAAGTGAAAAGCATATCGTCGAAAGCGCTCAGGGGCTTGGTCTTCACCTCGCTCTGTCAGCGGATAATAACGATCAACTCGAACGACCAGATGTCTATTGGCAAACCCTCGTATTCCAGAAAAACGACTAAGTATTTGGCTCTGCGTCGAGTTTGGTGACGCGATTGCGGCCGCTGGATTTGCTGATGTAGAGCGCTTTGTCCGCGCGGCTGACGATACGATTGAAGGTCTCGTTGGCAGCGAGTTGGCTAACGCCTACGCTGAGGGTTACCGAGAGGTCTTTATTTAGGTTGTCACGCCAGTTGTAGCTGTTAATTGCGATTCGTATTCTTTCCGCGACCTGCTCAGCGGTGACAATGTCGGTTTCTGGAAGGACAATCAGGAATTCCTCGCCACCCCAACGACCGATTAAGTCGTGCTGGCGCAGTTCTAAACGAATCAATTTGGCTAAATGTTGTAATACCTGGTCGCCTTTAGGGTGCCCATAAATGTCATTGATGAGTTTAAAGTGATCGACGTCGATGAGTAATATCGACAAGGGCTTTTTGTAACGTTCCGCGCGAGTCATTTCGGCTTCGGCCAGCTCAGTTAAGTGGCGGCGATTGTGTAACAAGGTCAGCGAATCAGTGCTGGCCAAACGATTGAGCTTACGGCTAGCGGAGCTAACGGTGCGGGCATAGAAGAAGCCAAGGTAACTAAACATGGCAAAGACAATGCTTAGGTTAAAGACATTGACCCCGATGAGTGCCGCCGCAGAAATTGGCTGCAGTGGCGGGTAGTACAAGCTGATCGTATACAGACCGAGATAGTAGAGCCACAGGGAGCTTAACGCTATGACCGCGTAACGCGCCGACATAGTTACGGCGATTGCGGGTATAAACATTAACAAATAGTAATGGAAGCCACTGTCCCAACCGATCAGGATACTACCTAAGGCCGCGTGAACCAGCACCTCGGTCCATACCAACGAGATTGCCAACGCATTCTGACGCCGACCTAAGGCATAAAATGCCCAAGCGTACATTGCGACGCTGACCACATTAACCCAAGCGAGAATTGGCGAACCGAGAGCAAGGAAAATACCAAGAAACGCGATATCAACGGTTGCAGCTATTTGGCAACAGCGTCGAGCGACGCGCCAAAACTGCGGGCGTTGGCGTTTCAAGGTTGTGCGTTCCATGCTGCTCATTGGGGGAGGCCTTAGCAAATTTGTTTCAGGGCGTTAAGTTTAAGTGAAAATGAGTGAAGTATAAAGAGGCGCTTGCGTCACCCCATATAGATGCTTTACCATACATATGGATTGTCATATATAACGTAGGTCTAGGTATGAAAATTCTTTTTTTGTGCAGTGCGAACTCAGCGCGCTCCCTCATGGCCGAGGCCATATTCAAACAATTCGCCGGTTCCGAATTCGAGGTGATCAGTGCCGGAACGCAACCTACGCAACCTGAACCAGAGGCGCTAAAAGCTCTGGAAACTATGGGCATTAACACCGATGGCCTCAGGTCAAAAGCCATTGATGACTTGGGAGATTGCGAATTCGACTACGTGATTAGCCTCTGTGATCGCGCCCGCACCGAGTGCCAGGCCGCATTTGCCGAACAGAATTTTATTGCCTGGGACTTTCCGGACCCTGTTGTGAGTCGCGACAAAGAAGCATTCAAGAAAACTGCGCATGAATTGAGCGAACGTATTCGCATGTTTTTACTGATTTTGCGAAAAAAATCGGGAGTACCACACCTTTATGATACGCCGCAGGACTTCTTCAAGGTGATGGCGGACCCGCTGCGCTTGCAGTTGATGTTGCAAACCGCTCGCACGGATGAAATTTGTGTTTGCGACTTTGTCAGCACAACCGGTATGTCCCAGCCGAAGGTATCACGCCACTTGGCACAGTTGCGCGAGTATGGTTTGTTGCTCGATCGTAAAGAGGGACGTTGGGTGTATTACCGACTCAATCCTGCACTTCCTGATTGGATGCGTGAAGTTATCGAGACAACTTTGAACCACAACCCACAACTCGTTAGGGATCAACAGAATGAGTGTGTTTCGCGAATTGAACCAAACATTGGTTTAGAGTTTAAAAGGAACAATTATGACGATTAAAGTAGGTATTAACGGGCTTGGTAGAATTGGTCGTTTGGCACTACGCATCGCTACTGAACGCAGCGACTTAGAAGTGGTGAAGTTGAATGACCCAGGTGGCAATGCGGAAACCTTTGCGCATTTGATGAAGTTCGATTCGGTACACGGTACCTGGGCGCACGAGGCTACTGCGGAAGCTAACGCCTTGGTTATTAATGGCAAACCCATTGCTTTTTCACAGTACAAAGCGATCGAAGAAAACGACTGGAGCGACTGCGATATTGTGCTTGAGGCGTCCGGTAAAATGAAAACCGTTGAGGTGCTTAATGCTTATCTTGAACAAGGTGTGAAACGGGTTGTGGTGTCTGCACCAGTGAAAGAAAAGGGTGCATTGAATTTAGTTGTGGGTGTCAACGATCATCTGTTTGACCCGACACAACATCGAATTATTACCGCAGCATCATGCACCACAAATTGCTTAGCGCCAGTGGTAAAAGTTCTGCACGAAAAAATCGGTATTAAGCATGGCTCGTTGACCACGATCCACTCGATTACCAATACCCAGACCATACTCGATGCGCCGCACAAAGATCTGCGTCGCGCCCGTGCCTGTGGTGAGAGCTTGATTCCAACGTCGACCGGTTCGGCGACGGCGATTATTGAAATTTTCCCTGAGCTCAAAGGTCGTCTGGATGGGCATGCGGTACGTGTGCCTTTGGCGAATGCGTCACTAACAGACTGTGTGTTCGAGATGGAGCGGCCTACCAGTGTCGATGAGGTCAACGGCCTGTTGCAGGATGCTGCCAATGGCGAGCTAAAAGATATTCTGGGCTATGAAGAGCGGCCGTTAGTGTCGATTGATTACCGTACTGATCCGCGTTCCAGTATTGTCGATGCCTTGTCTACGCGGGTTATCAACGATACTCACGTTAAAGTTTATGCTTGGTACGACAATGAATGGGGTTATGCGAACCGCGCGGTCGAATTAGTAGCTAAGGTTGGTGCATGCTAAGTCAGCTATCGCCTGCGATACGCCAGTACTTACTGGTAACTGGTAATTATTGGGCGTTCACGCTTACCGATGGGGCGCTGCGTATGCTGGTGGTATTGCATTTCCACCAGCTGGGCTACAGCGCGCTGGAAGTGGCGATGCTGTTCTTGTTTTATGAGTTTTTTGGTGTTGTTACCAACTTATTTGGCGGCTGGCTCGGTGCCCGCTGGGGGCTAAACCGCACCATGAACATTGGCCTTGGCGTACAGGTTGTCGCCTTGTCGATGCTACTGGTACCAGCGGGTATGCTCACGGTGTTATGGGTAATGGCGGCGCAAGCGTTGTCAGGTATAGCGAAAGACCTTAACAAAATGAGCGCGAAAAGCACTATCAAGCTATTGGTGCCCGACAGTCAGCAAGGTCAGTTGTATAAATGGGTAGCGATTCTAACCGGCTCTAAAAATACCTTGAAGGGTGTCGGCTTTTTCCTCGGTGGTCTGTTGCTAACTGTGATGGGTTTCCAGGGCGCTGTGCTGGCAATGGCTCTTATGCTGGTGGTGGTCTGGATTAGCAGTCTTATCTTCTTGAAGAAAGACTCGGGTAAAGCTAAAAACAAACCAAAGTTCAAAGAGCTATTCTCTAAAAGCCGGGCTATCAACACCCTTTCGATTGCACGTTTCTTGTTGTTTGGTGCCCGTGATGTCTGGTTTGTGGTGGCGTTACCAGTATTCCTTGCCAGTCAGCTGAACTGGGACCATTGGCAAGTAGGTAGCTTTCTTGCTGCTTGGGTCATCGGTTATGGTGTGGTGCAGGGCAGTGCGCCGAAACTCACTCGTAATGCGGAAGCTAGCCCGAGAAAGCAGGCCAGGGTCTGGGGCGCCTTGCTGACGTTATGTCCGTTAGGATTAAGTTTAGCGCTGTGGCAGGATGCTCCAATTGCGGCCAGTATTATGTTGGGCCTCGGCTTATTTGGTATTTTGTTTGCGATTAACTCATCACTGCATAGTTATTTGATTGTTTCCTACGCGCGAGCCGATGGCGTTTCTTTGGATGTTGGTTTTTACTACATGGCAAATGCCGCTGGAAGGCTACTCGGTACTGTTTTGTCGGGCTGGATCTATCAAGTGTATGGGCTGGTCGCCTGTTTAATCATCTCGACGGTGTTGTTGCTACTCTCCACCATCGTTATTAGTGCCTTGCCGCAGCGAGGCGAGCAATGAAGCTGCCCTTTAATCCTCAGTTATTTCGGTTATACATCAAAGTTTCTGGTGGGTCGGCCAAAAAGGTAGCCTTGAAAAACCTCACAGCCGAGCTCCTGTAGCCGTTCAAATTGAGCTTGGGTTTCGACACCCTCAGCAATTACCGCGAGGTTCATACTTCGACCAAGGCTAATAATCGTTTCTGCGAGCAATGCTCCTTTACTCTGGGTTTTCAGGTCATTGACAAAAGCGCGGTCAATTTTAAGTTCATCAAGGGGCAGCTGCGTCAGGTAAGCAAGCGATGCGTAGCCGGTGCCGAAGTCATCCAGCGAGAGTGAGATACCGAGCTGTCGTAGTTTGTGCATCTGTTCAATGATGAATTCAATATCATTTGCCATCAGACTTTCGTTTAGTTCGAAGCGCATTTTTTTCGGATTGGCACCGGTACGCGCAACAATATCTTGCACGCGTTCGACAAAGTCAACTTGGCGAAACTGTATGGAACTGACGTTTATCGATAGGGATAAGTGTTCAAACTGAGGGCGTTTCGACCATTCGACTAACTTTTCACTGCAGGTTTGCAGCACCCAATCGCCAATTTCAACCATACTCCCGTTGGCTTCCGCGATAGGAATAAAATCACTTGGTGAAATAGCGCCGTACTCCGGATGCTGCCAGCGCAGCAAGGCTTCGCAACTTAGCAGCTGTTGGTTGCGGTTTACCTGAGGCTGGTAAGCAAGCTGTAATTGGCCTTTGCCAATAACATTATGAAGCGCTTGTGATAAATGGAGGCGCTGATGAAGCGAGATCTCCATTTGTTTATCAAAAAAGCTGATGCTGGTGTCAGCCTGCTGTTTGGCGGATTTGAGCGCAATATCGGCCTGACTTAAAATGATATTGCCGTCAGTGTTATCGTTGCGGTCAAACAAGGTAATACCGATTCGGGCATTAAGTTTGTGAGTCTTATTATTGAGTATTAGTGGGCGATGTATTTCGTCTAGCACACACTGGGCAAACTGCTCCGCGCGGGTTACAGCTTTAGCCATATCGTTTCCGAGATTTGGTAGCAATAAGGTGAATTCGTCTTTGCCGAGTCGCGCGAGCCCGTCGTTGGCTTTCGAAAGTTTAGTTAAGCAGTTGGCGCAGTGAATAAGCGCCTGATCGCCGCTTTGGTAGCCGAGGCTGTCGTTGATGCTGTGAAAATTATCAAGATCAATCAGCGAACATCCAGCCCACCGCCTGGCGCACGTCGTCGCACATTTCTTCAGGAATGATGAGTTCGAATAAGCTGCGCCCGAGAGCTTCCTCGGGTGAATACCCGTAGATTTTTTCTGACGCCGCATTCCAGTATATAACTGTGCCGTCGGCTCGATAGCCTTGAATAGACATAGCCTGAGTGTCGTCACACAGTTTGCGGAAGCGTGCTTGGTTGATGTTTTGCGGACTTCTTTTGGGCATACATTTGCAACTATAGAAGAATGTTAAAAATCTCTACAACTGTAGAATATGATTGATAAAACCGTTAATTTATCAACTGTACTTTTAAATCAAAGACAGGCGCAACTCCGTGGTAACGAAACAGCATTATGACGTCATCATAATAGGAACCGGCTTCGGTGGCCAATCTGCGGCTTTGCGCTTAAAAAAACGTGGTATTGATAATTTCATTATGCTCGAACGGCGCGATTTTATGGGCGGTACCTGGTGCCAGAATTCATATCCGGGCGCCCAAGTCGATGTGCAATCCCCACTTTATTCGTTAGCAAGTGAGCCGTATCCTTGGTCGCAAATGTTCGCTGAGCAACCCGAGCTTGAGGCCTATACCCACCATGTTCTAAGCAAGCACCAGCTGGCAAATAAGGTGCGACTGCGTTGCACGGTTACTGAGCTACGTTGGTTGCCGGACCGTGTTTGCTGGCAGATTACAACCAACCAGGAAACCTTTTTTGCGCATTCAGTTATCAGTGCTCAAGGACCGTTAAGTAACCCAATTATTCCCGATTTCCCAGCTCGTGAACAGTATCAAGGAAAGAGCTTTCATACCAATCATTGGGATCATAGCTTCGATTATACTAATAAACGCGTTGCCATTATTGGCAGTGGTGCGAGTGCAGCACAGGTGATTGCAGCGATAGCCGATAAAGTTGCGGAGCTGCATGTGTTTCAACGCACGCCGCACTGGGTGATGCCGCGGCCGGATCGGAAATTTGCACCTTGGTTTCAGCGGTTGCTGGGAAATAGCTTTTTTTATCAACTGTTACGGAAATCAATTTATTGGGCACTGGAATGGCGCGTACTGGCTTTTAAATATTCCAAAACATTGATGAAATTAATAGCTGAACGTCAAGCTAAAAAGCACCTGCGCAGCCAAATTTCTGATCCAGAGCTACGCCGTAAGTTGACGCCTGACTACATGATTGGCTGCAAACGTATTATTGTCTCGAATACACTTTATCCGGCACTGGTGCGTGACAATGTCTCCTTGCATGATAAAGACGATGGCATTGCTGGTTTCACCGAGCAAGGGATCAGAACCACCCAAGGCGCTGAACTAAACCTCGACTTAGTGATTTATTCAACCGGATTTAAAGCCACTGATGGCGCGCTAGGGTTCAATGTTATCGGTCGCGATGAGCGACGCCTAGATGAAGTTTGGGAGGACTACCCACGTGCTTATTTGGGGACCACAATGCCAGGTTTCCCAAATTTGTTTTTAGTTACTGGGCCGAATACTGGTATCGGTCATACATCGGCTATTTTCGTGATTGAGTCGCAAATGTACTACATCATGGGTGCGCTTGAAGAGCTGCGCCGCCGTAATAAAGCTTCTATTGAAGTGACCGCCGAAGCCGAGCAAGCCTACACCGACATGATTCACCAAGAAATGGCAAAAACCGTATGGCAAAGTGGCGGTTGCGAGAGTTGGTACAAGAGTAAGAGTGGTAAGGTGACCGCAATGTTTCCGGGGTTTAGTTTTGTCTATCGGCTGCTAGCGCAACGGTTCAAACCTGCCCATCATCGATTTAGTGACGGAGAGCAGGCATGAAAAAATTTCTGATAACGCTGGCGATAATTATTGCAGTGCTGTGGGGTGCGACCTGGCATCCAGCGACGGGACAGTGGGTGTATCAAGCAACGAATCGGCTTGAAGCTATGTTTTATGGTTTTGAAAAAACGGCGGTGCCGGTAGGCGACCTTACCTTTTCTGTTTATCGGCGAGAGGGTACAGAGGCTGCGGCCCCGACGTTGGTGTTATTGCACGGCTACACCGCCTCAAAAGAACTTTGGTTGCGCTTTGCCAATCAACTTGATGATCGCTACCCTATTTTGATACCTGATCTCGCCGGGCACGGTGAAACTGGCTTTGATCCACAATGGAGTTACCGCCCCAGTGCACAAGCCTCTGGACTGGAGCGTTTGTTAACGACCTTGGCGATTAACAAGGCCGTAATGATCGGGAATTCAATGGGGGGGTTGATCGCTGCTAATTTCGCTTTGGCCTTCCCCCAACGTACCCAGGCTTTGGTTGTGATCGATCCAGCCGGCCTGACCAGCCCGATACAAAGTCGGGCCGAGTCGCTAGTGCAACAAGGGCAATCGCCGTTTGAAATCGAATCATGGGAGGATTTCCAGGAGTTCTACGCTATGACGATGGCAGAACCGCCCTATGTTCCAGAGTTTGTGTTGCGTGGTATGGCGGCGCGTTATCAAGAACGTAAGGCGCAGTTTGTGCAAATTGCCGAAGATTTTCGTAATTTTGATCAACTCGATGGGCGACTTGAACAACTGACCATGCCCACATTAGTCATTTGGGGTAGTGCTGATCAATTATTGGATGTCAGTAGTGCGGCGCTTTGGCAGCGACAGTTACCGAATAGCGATTTAAAAATTTTTGCGGGCGTCGGTCATATGCCAATGGTTGAACGCCCCGCGCAAACCGCGGCAGGTGTTCAAGAGTTTCTGCAAGGGATACAGCAATGAGTAAGAGATCTGAAGCTAAATCCGTGGTACGGCAATCGATAGGACTGGTGGCAGTGTTGTTGTTGGCCTACTTGTTGCTATGGCCGGTCAGCATTGATCCCCGTTCCTGGAATGCTCCCCGCGACCGCGGCTATGTTGGCGCCTACACAGCGAACACAGAGTTGCAGCAACTTAAGCACGTTAACTTACCTAGTTCGGTGGGGCCGGAAGATATTGCAATTGATGCCCAAGGTCGACCTGTCTTTGGTGTTCTAAGCGGCGATATTTTGCGCTTAGAGATCGATGGAAGTTTCACCACGTTGACCACTACGGGTGGTCGTCCTCTTGGTTTGGAGTTCGATGATCAAGGTGGCCTTTGGATTGCAGATGCGTATCAAGGCTTGATGCATTGGTCGCCAGCAACGGGATTGGAGTTATTGGTCACTGAAGTTGACGGAGTGACGGTGCGTTACGCCGATGATGTTGATGTTGCTGCGGATGGTACGGTGTATTTTTCGGACGCATCAACGCAATTTGCTGCCGATGGTGTGGGAACGTACGCTGCGAGCTTACTCGATATCATGGAACACTCGGGTAACGGCAGATTGTTGGCATTCGAACCAACAAGTGGTCGTACTTATACTGTCCAAGGTGGACTGCACTTCGCTAACGGCGTCGCTGTGAGCCATGATCAGCAGTGGGTTTTAGTGGTCGAAACGGGAAGTTATCGGATATTAAAAATTGGTATCGGTAACGACAATAACGGGGAAGTTTATACCCTGTTGGAGAACTTGCCGGGTTTTCCAGATAACATCAATGATGCTCCGGATGGTAAGTTTTGGATTGGCTTGGTGAGCCCTCGTAGTACGGTACTCGATGAGCTATCGAACTATCCTTTGTTACGCAAAATAGTGCAACGCTTGCCGAGTTTTATGCGACCTAATGCCCAGCGTTATAGTCATCTTATTGCCATTGATATTAACGGTAATGTGCGCCAGAACTTGCAAGACCCAGCAGGAGGTTTCGCCCAAGTTACCGGCGCTGCTGAGACGGCAGATAAGCTTTATCTCAGCAGCTTGCACGAAGATGCAATTGCGATTCTCGAACGTTAACCGTTTTCCGCAGCATTGAGTTCTGAGGTGCAACTGGGGCAGCGCGTCGCTTTTAATGGAATAGTAGAAAAGCAGTAGCCACATGATTTGGTGTTGACCGCTGCAGGCTGTTCTTTGGCTTTCAAGTTATTCATGCCTTTAACTACTAAAAACAGCGCAAAAGCGACAATGATGAAACTAATAGTGTTGGTGATGAATAAACCGTAATTCATGGTTACGGCGCCAGCAGCTTGAGCGTCCGCGAGGGCGACATAGGGACCAGGGGTTTCTACTCCTGTTTTTAGAACCCAAAACATATTATTGAAATCAACCCCGCCGAGTAGCAAACCGATGGGTGGCATGAGAATGTCAGCAACAAAGCTTTTGACGATAGTGCTGAAAGCCCCGCCAATAATAATCCCCACAGCCATATCGACCACGTTGCCCTTGAGGGCAAATTTCTTGAATTCGTTCAGCATAATTGGTCTCTCGTGAAAACGCCGCAAGCCCATTGATTGCGGACAGGTAGTTTTTTATAACTTATCTGGCGAGGAAGATAAACCTAGCGTCTAATTTCGAACCAGTACTTGTCGCTTTTGCTTTGCTCTTTCATAATGAGGGCTACGCAACTTGAACAAGGCGCAAACGTCATGACTAACCTAGCGGATTTGACGACCCCTTATCTCCTGCTCGCTCCGGATAAAATGCGAGCCAACATTGCCCGATTACAGTCGCATATGTCGACCTTAGGTATACCCTTGCGACCCCATGTGAAAACGGCAAAATCGATTGATATCGTCCGGCAGCTCTTCCCTACTGGGAAGGGACCAATTACCGTATCGACGTTAAAAGAAGCCGAGTACTTTGCTGAACATGGCTTTACAGATATGACGTATGCCGTAGGTATCAGTCCAGATAAATTACTGCGGGTAGCACGTCTGAACCAAAGTGGTGTGCGATTGAGTGTGCTACTCGATAGCAAAGCTCAAGCAGAGGCGGTGGTGAGTTTCGCCAAACGTGACAGCTTTAACATACCCGCGCTGATTGAAATTGATTGTGATGGTGAACGCGCAGGCCTGCAACGTGGTGACAAGAAAATCGTCGAGATTGCCCGTATCTTGCATGAGAATAAGCAATTTTCGGGTATTTTAATGCATGCAGGGGGTTCTTATCATTGTCCAGATAAAGCTGCGAAGGAAGCCGCCGCAGAACATGAACGTGAGACCGCAGTGGCTGTTCGTGATGACTTACTTGCCGCTGGTCTACCGTGCGATGTGGTTAGTGTTGGATCCACCCCTACAGCTCATTTTGCCAAAGACCTGAGCGGCGTGACCGAGGTACGTGCTGGGGTTTACGTGTTCCATGATCTGGTTATGGCAGGTATTCATGTGTGTAGCCCAGATGACATAGCGATTAGTGTGGTTGCGACGGTCATAGGGCATCGACCTGATAAAGGTTGGATCATGACCGACGCTGGCTGGATGGCACTTTCGCGTGACCGCGGCACCGCCCAACAAGAGCTCGATCAAGGTTATGGGTTGGTGTGCGCGATGGACGGCACACCTTATACCGATTTGATTGTCTCCAGCACTAGTCAGGAGCATGGTGTATTGAGTGTGCGTAAAGGCAGTAAAGCCAAGCTGCCCAAACTTGAAATAGGCAGCAAGGTTCGAATTTTACCTAACCATGCCTGTGCTACAGCGAGTCAATTCGCTGGTTATGTCGTGCCTGATGGTGATGAATTGGTGTACTGGCCGCGCATCAACGGTTGGTAACCACAGACTTACATCAGCTTAATCTACGACTGGCGCACTGCGTGTGGCGTTCCAGTTCACCGCTTGCCAGCCATCGCGACGATTGACCAGAACCCCGGTATTGAGAAAGGTCTCACGCGATTGGTCGGCAACTTGCGTCGAAACCAAGGTGAAATTGACAATGATGGCGTCTCCGAATGACTTGAGCTCAACGTCTTCTGCAGTGTACCAAGCTGTTACTTCACCTTCAGCTGTCGCTTCTGTAGCGACTAAACTGTGCATCAGTTCAGATTTTCCATAACGGGTTCCACGTGAACTGGTATAAGTCAGCTCGGGGGCCCAAAATTTGTCGTGGGCTTGCACGTCGTTAATGGACGCGCCGTAAAGAAAAGCGTCAATTGCCGCGACAACCTGCTGTGCTTCGGTGTCGCTAATTGGCCGTGCTTGCTGTGCAACAGTAGAGCTGCTGAAAACAAGTAACAAAGTAAACAAAAGAGTACGCATGATAAGTTCTCCTAGGTTTCGTTGGCGGAAATCCATTTGGGTTGTTGGGGCGCTTCATAATTTTCCATGAGTGCGAGCAGTTGTTCTGGTTCATCGTGGCTAATGAGCAGGTGGCGATGCTCGGCGCGGATGAAACCTTGCGAGGTCGCATTTTCCAGAAAGCTGATTAAACCTTCGTAATAGCCATCGACATTTAGCACCGCGCAGCTTTTCTGGTGCAAACCGAGTTGCGCCCAGGTGAGCATCTCAAACAATTCCTCGAGGGTGCCCATACCACCAGGCATGGCAATGAAGCCGTCGGCGAGTTCAGCCATTTTCGCTTTGCGCGCGTGCATCGACGGCACGACATGCAATTCTGTCAGGCCTTCGTGAGCCAGTTCTTTGTCGACTAATGCTTGCGGTATCACGCCAATTACGCGGCCTCCCTGAGCGAGTACGCGATCGGCAATGATGCCCATTAAGCCAACACTGGAGCCGCCGTAGACCAGTGCTATGTTGGCTGCTGTCAGAGTATCTGCTAACTGCATTGCGGCATCTTGGTAGACTGGACTAAAGCCTGAATTCGCACCACAGTAAACGCAAATAGTGGATAATTTTTTTGACATTACAAGACTCCGTTTAACGAATGACATGCCACTTAGTTTGGCGCCCAGCCAGGTATATCACCTGTTCACCATCAAAAAATGCGCTTTGTTCAAGCATGATTTGCACGTTTTTCCCGTCCCACATTTTTAAAGGCACTTTTACGTTCCCTTCGATGGCATAAGCTGTATTGGCATAAACCGGCCAATTGCCCCGGATAGGGGTCGGTCCTTGGTTGTCCCACATACCGATGGTGGGCCCTGGTGCGTGGCCATAAAACCCAAGTGGATGCGTGTAAGTACTCGACATCAAGCTAGCTGCGGCGCTTTTGGCGATAGTGGCTGCAAGGAGTTCATTTCCGGTGCGACCGGTTTTGAAGGCAGCAGTGAGATGGTCTTGCCATTGATTGCCATGTGCCAGAGCGTTTTGCAATTCCGCCGGGACCTGGCTGGCGCCAAATGGCAGCACGTAAGCCATTTCTTGCGTGTCGGTGCATAGTTTTAGATAGCAAATGCCGACATCAGTATGAATCACATCGCCGCGTTGGATGGTCTGACCGGTCTGACCGCAAAAAGGCTGGTCATCAGCACAGCCGTTACCTGCCCGTTGCAGCGTTACGTAAGGCATAAACCAGATCGGCAGTTGCAATTCAGCGAACCGATCGCGAATGAACCAGGCAACGTCTTCGGTAGTGGTTACGCCGGGAGTAATGACTCTATTACTGAAAGCCTCGGCAATAACGCCACGTGCGAGGCCGACCACCTGAGGATAGACCTCGATTTCCTGCGCGCTGCGCGTTTCGACCCACCTTACCACCAGCTGCTCCGCTGAGACTAAGCGCTGCTTAAACCTGGTCGGCAACACCTCATGTAAACGCTGCTGTAGCCCGTGGGTAAGCCCGTCAGCGACAGGCCAGTCGCGCGACACGTTGATACCGATACGCGCCGGATCTTTTTGCGCAATAAGTTCAGCTAACGCGCGCCATTGATCGTCAAGATTGCCGCCGGACCAAACCGAGTCATAAGGTTCGCCTAGCGGGTAGCGATTCACCGACAGCTGTTCAACGTCACCATTTGCGGTGCGGTAAAACACCAACATAGTGGTGCGACGGGCGGCAAAGGTCGGTTGAGGTACTAAAGTGTAGTAGACCGGATCTTCTGCGTATTCACGATTGATCACCAGCCACATGTCGAGGTCAGTCTCGGCCATCAGCTTAGGTAAGAGGTTTTTTATTCGCTGATTGAGCATGGCGTTTTCTGGTGCAATACGTGCTTTGTGACTGAGTACTGAGAATTCATCAGCGCTGTTGATGACGCGACCCTGACTAAATTCACCGGCGCTCAGGTGTGGCGAACTGACACCTATTAAAGTAATGGTTAACAAGGTTTTAATTATCGCATGCATAGTTATTTCCATGGTCGTTTGGTTGGCAACGCAGTGACCAACCAAGCTCAATTTATGTTTCGATAGTAGCCAGCTTTGCCCGGTTTGCGCAACGAACAATTAACTATCCTGCGTTGATTTGTCCAGTTATTTGGTTGGGTGCACGTTGCACGACGAACTCAGTGGTCAAGCAGAGCGATGACAGCGCACCAGACCTTGGGTACACTGGATGTATGGAATTCAGGAAGCCTCAGGTTATGCATAATCTTTTATCAGCGTTGCGCTCCGGCACCCGTGATGCACATCATCAACTCGACCATCACCCAGTACTGGCGCAACTGTTGGACTCTGATCTGTCAGTTACTCGCTATGCTGAGGTTTTGTCCATGCTTTACCCGGCTCATGTTGGGCTGGAGCAGATGTTGATAGGCTACTGGTGTGAAGCGCCGGTAAGTTATGAATTGCTGCCTCGGGAATCGCTACTTTACCAGGACTTGCTGCAACTTGGTCGTCGCCCTGAGGCCCCGCGGCGTTGGCCAGCACCGCAAAGTTTTTCGGCGGCGATTGGCGCTACCTATGTGATTGAAGGGTCCCGACTCGGTGGTGTCATGCTAGCCCGGCGCATTCATCGCCAACTAGCGGATGCACCTTGCAGCTTTTTTGCCGAAGACGGCGCCAAACATTGGTCAGGTTTCCAAAACTTTGTGGTGCAACACCAAGAAATGATTGACGAGGGTGAGGCAGTTGCTGGCGCAAAGAGCTGCTTCGCTGGTTATGAAACGGCAATAAACCAAGGCTACGCTGCACCTGTCGAAAGCTAATCTTTATTGAAGGAGAAGCCCATTGAATTCATCCAGGCTATTACGTTCTACATCGTTACCTGGCGCTATCATGCTGGGTTTAGGCTCAATTGTCGGTACCGGCGCCTTTGTCAGCCTTGGTTTTGGTTATGCGCTGGCCGGCGATATGTTGCTGGTGGCGATTTTGCTGGCGGCATTTGTCGCCTTGTGTAACGGTTTGTCGAGCGCTCAGCTAGCCGCGGTTCATCCGGTAAGTGGGGGGACTTACGAGTATGGTTATGAATTCCTCAATCATGATTTAGGCTTTATTGCAGGCTGGTTTTTTATCTGCGCTAAGAGTGCGTCAGCAGCGGCCGCGGCGCTGGCCAGCGCCTGGCTCATGAACCACTATTTGCACTGGCCGGAGCCCGCCGTAATTGGTTTAGCCGTAGCATTGCTATTGGGTATTACCGCTTTAGTTTTAGCCGGTTTAAAACGCTCTAATCAAGTGAATGCGGTTTTAGTTAGCTTGGCAATTCTCAGTCTAATGGTATTTGTGGTTTGGTCAGCACAGCAGCCGCAGGCCTTGCTGCCAGCAGCAACCCGCGAACCTGTAGCTGGCAGCGATATTTTCGCTGCTTCCGCACTCCTATTTGTTGCTTACACCGGTTATGGACGCATTGCCACTATGGGTGAAGAGGTGCGTAGCCCGCGGCGGACCATCCCGCGCGCCATCGTCGCCACTGTGTTCCTTGTTACCTTACTGTACTGTGCGGTGGGTTGGGCGCTAGTGCGCTTGCGCCCGATACAGGTCGGGGAAGACTTTATTCTAACTCAGTTGATACCGTCGGGTTGGGTGCACAACATGGTTTTCATCGGTGCAATTTTCGCAATGCTTGGCGTGGCGCTGAACTTAGTTTTGGGAGTATCGCGCGTGGTTCTCGCCATGGCGCGCCGGCGTGACTTGCCATTGGCTTGGTCGAGGTTGAATATAGCCAACACTTCAGCTCCGGCGGCAACCCTTGTCACCGTCGCGATAATGATCTTTATTGCGCTGTTTGGCGGTATAAAGTTGGCTTGGACATTTAGTGCATTTACTGTTCTTATTTATTACAGCATTACCAATTTGGCCGCACTGAGAGTTAAAACTGCACAACGTTTTATTGCCAAAGTCTGGTCTGTACTTGGCTTAGTTGGTTGTTTAGGATTAGCCTTTATGGTTGATTTTGAGGTAATTAGTGTAGGTATCATAGTTTTGGTTATCGGTCTTATCTGGCACCGATACCGCTTCACAAAAACCTATTGATAGGGGGGCAATTTCTGGACATACTCTTCGTGTGGGTACTGATTACCCAAACCGCAACTGAAAGGATAGCCGGTGACGATTGGACAACTTGAGTGGCAGCACCAGTTTCTGGTTTACGGGCTGTTACTTGCACTTTTTTTCATCGCGATAGGCTGGTGGATCGGCCATCGTGAGCGTGTGCGTCTGTCTCGTCTGGTTGATGCTAAATTTCGCACCTTAGCTTCTCTGGCCCAAAATAAACCGCTCGAAGACAAGCTCACGGATATCAGTGCCTTGATCGAGGGACAAATTGTCGACGCTATGTGCTCGGTCATGCTGGTGGACCCGCGAAAAGGTGTACTCAATGCCACAGGTACTCTACGTTTGCCGAAAGCGTTGGCGGAAGAGCTGCAAGGATTACCCATCGCTGATGGTGTAGGTGGCTGTGGTACCGCGGCGTATCGCAGAGTTCCGGTGGTGGTTGATGACATGACCAAAGACTCGCGCTTCGATAGCTTCACCAAACTTATTGAAGCCTATAATCTACGCGCCTGCTGGTCGTATCCGGTGATGTCGCCAACCCACAAAAACGTGATAGGCACTTTTGCCGTCTATTTTACTAAGCCACGTAAACCCACCTTAAGAGAGTTGGATCTCATTGAACGCAGTCGCGATCTAGTGGCCTTGGTGATCGACCAACATAACGATCGGGTGCAGCGTGAGCGCAGTGAGCAACATAATCGTTCACTGTTCAGCTACAACCCAGAGGCCGTGTTTACTGTTGATCGCGATGGTAATTTTACGAGCTTGAACCGTGCCGGTTCAGATTTGATCGGTTTTGAAGAGTTAGAAGTACTCGGTCAGCATTATGAGTTAGTCATTCCTGAGTTCGAGCGGGCAAAAACGCGTACGCGTTTCAACGCAGCTCTTGCGGGCAAGCCACAGCGTTATGAAATAAAAATTTATGATCGCAGCGGTACCTTGCACGATCTTGATATTACTAATATGCCTATTGTGATTGATGGTGAAATCACCGGTGTGCATGGTATTGCCAAGGATGTCACCGCGGCACGTCGCAACGAGTCACAGTTGGCGTTGTTGGAGCGAAGTGTTGAATCAAGCACTAATGGGTTGATTATTTGCGAAGCTAATAAGTCAGGATTCCCAATTATTTATGTAAACCCAGCGTTTAGAGAGATGACCGGTTTTCATGACGATGAAGAGCTTTTAGGGCGAAACTGCAAGTTCCTCCAGGGACCGGATACTGATCCTGAAACTGTACAAAAAATTCGCGACGGACTCAGCACCCGCAGCGAAGTCCGCGTGACTATTCTTAATTACCGCAAAGACGGCACGCCATTTTGGAACGACTTAATTATTTCACCGGTACGTGACAAGGGTGAGAAAGTCACGCATTTTATCGGCTTACAAAGTGATATCACGGAACGTGTTGAGCGTGAGGGAGAGTTGGAGTTTCTCGCCAAACATGATGTATTGACGCGCCTACCTAACCGTAATGCGTTAGAAGATCGGTTGGCTAAATGTTTGGCGCAGAGGCAAACGGGTGAAGAAGGCCAAGTCGCAGTACTCTTTATCGATTTAGATGGCTTCAAGCCTATTAATGACAGCTTAGGGCACGCGGTCGGCGACCGTATCTTAGTCGAAACAGCACGCAGACTGGAGCAACAGATGGCTCCCGATGACTTGCTAGCACGGTTTGGCGGTGATGAGTTTGTTGCTGTGGTGAACAGTATGGAAGGTCGAGAAGCTATAGGTCAGCTAGCACTAAAGTTACTGGAACAGTTCCACCAGCCTTATCGCTTTGATGAATTAGAAGTCTCACTTTCGGCAACCATTGGTATTGCTGACAACCGTACCTTTTTTACTCATTCAGTCGAGTTAATTCAACGTGCCGATGTTGCCATGTATGAGGCCAAGCGGCGCGGCGGGAGTTCGTTTCATTGGTACAGTGCTGATTTAGATGCGGGCATGCAGCATCAGATTGAATTGCGTACGCAGTTACAGGAAGCGATTCATGCCGAACAATTTGAACTGTTTTATCAACCCATAGTGGATGAGAAAGGGCAACCTCGGAGCGTCGAAGCTTTGATTCGTTGGCGGCACCCTGAAAAGGGTTATATTTCTCCTGGCGAATTTATCTCTTTGGCTGAAGCTACTGGGCAAATAATAGCTATTTCGGATTGGGTGTTCAGGCAAGCCTGCAAGGATACGAAAACTCTGCTAGATGCAGGTATCGAAAACATCAGCATCAATTTCTCGCCGCTACAGTTTTACCGTGATGATTTTATCGAAAACGTGAACGATATAATGAGCGAGTTTGCGATTCAGCCGGGACAATTGGTGGTGGAAATTACAGAGAATGTCTTTATGCGTGACAGTAAAAAGATGGTTGCGCTATTGCACGAGTTACGTGAGCTCGGCTTAGGTATTTCGATCGATGACTTTGGTACTGGCTTCGCTAGTTTGAGTTATTTGAATCAGCTGCCAGTAGATGTTTTGAAGATCGATCAATCATTTATTCATAATGTCGACAGTACTCGCCGCAATTCAGCCATTACTCGTGGTGTGCTTGCAATTACCAGCGAACTCGGTATTAAAACCGTTGCTGAAGGCGTGGAAACTGAAGCGGAGCGCGCCTACGTGGTCAACCATGGCTGTAATTTAATGCAAGGGTATCTGTTTTGCTATCCTAAGCCCTTGACTGAAGCTTTAGCCTGGATAAAAAAACAGCAAGCATAGTTAAACTATGCTTGCTGTGCCTTTTATTTCATGCAGAAGTGTTTAGAAACGATAATCAAAACCTACTGAAACAGTTTGCGGCTTGTTTGGCCGTGCACCATAAGGCAGTCGCGAAATGATAACTTGCTCATCAAACACATTGTCGACCTTCAAGAATACTGTGGTTTGCTCCGACAACGGGTAACGGCTGACCCAATCAAGAGTCATCAGTGACTCGGTGACCATAAGTTGGTCGTGTTGCCGCTCGCAGCCGACGCTCACACAGGTGTCATCCATGTACTTAAGGATGAAATGATTGTCCCAGCCATTGTCATGCAAGAAACCAATACGCGCACTAAAGATATGCTCTGGAATATCGGCTAGGTTATCGCCCTTCCGTACCCCAGTAGTGGCGTTATCTTCGCTAATTTCAGCACTGGTATAGGTGTAATTGAAACTTGCAGGAATGGTTACAGCACCTTGCTGCCAGGTTTGCCCCAGTTGAACTTCCAGTCCCTGAACCAAAGCTTCACCAGTAACGAAACTACCTGAAGTTGCGCCATTGCTACATGGGCTGGCGACTGAACAGCTTTCTGCCTGATTATTAAAGTCGCTACGGAACATAATAGCTTCGGCAAAAAAGTTGGCGTGGTTGTAACGTGCACCAAACTCGAAGTTAGTACTGGTTTCCGGCTCGTCAGTTTCTTTCGCACCGCCACCTAATGGCGCAAAGCCACGATGAACACCCGCTAACACCTGCACCTGCTGGTTGATGTCGTAGGTGAAGGAAACTCCAGGCAACCACTCTTGCGCATTACTACTGCGGAAACTTGGGTCATCGCTGCGGTCAGTGTTGGCAAACTGTTTGCGATAGGTATCAACATCTTCATAGCGTAGGGTTGCTTCGACTTTTAATGCGGCTGTAGCTTGCCAGGTATCTGCCAGCCAAAGGGCATTGGCGTCAGCACCTTCCAGCCGATTGTTACCACCGGTAGGCTGAATCATGTCCTGGTAGACCAAACTACCATTAATTTGGTCGTAAACTTCGACCGGTTGGAAGCGATCCATACGGTCACTGTGGTCACGCGCACCAAATTCAAGTTCATGGTCACCGAGCAAAGCAGCCAAGCGCAGCTCGACACCATAAGATTCGTAGGCACGGTTGTTATGCTTGTAGTTTAAGCCGCTATAATCCTGTTCACCATGCAATACTGCTATAGCCTCGACATCGCCCGCATTGGCGGCATCGATAAGTCCGCCAGGACTGCCTTTAAACCAATCGCGCTTATATTCATTGCGATAGGCAACAGCGGTTAAATTAAGGTTATCCGTCAATGTGGCATCGTAAGTTAAAGTGAATCCGGAATGCTGATTATCCATTTGATCAATCGCGGTTAGGCCATAGCGACGATTTTTATTCTCGGCGAAATCTTGCTCGGTGAGACCGGCGTAGGTTTCGTTAGACACTTGTTCAGAATATTGTAACTTTGCCGTCAAGCTTTGGTTGACCCCAGACCAGCGTAACTTAACTAAATAATCTTCGATGTCGTGACCAGCATCGCGGTCGCTTCGGTCGATGGTTTTAAAACCATCTGAGTCACGCTGCACCGTGTCGATAAGCCAGCCAAAAGAGCCGACTGTACCACCGTAGTAAGCATGAATATCACGACTGTTGTTCTCACCCATGCTTAAGGTAACCTGGCCTTGCGGCTGCTTTGGGATGGGGGTGGTCAGAAGGTTAATAACACCGCCCGTGGTTTGTGGACCATAGCGCAGTAAAGGCGCACCTTTTAGCACCTCGATGCTGTGCATACGGTAAGCTTCAGGAAAGTAATAAGCTGCTGGATTTGAATAAGGTGCTGGGGCAATCATAACCCCGTCTTCAAGCAAAGTGATTTTGCTTGAACGACCACCAGCCGCGGCACGAATACCGATATTCGGACGTAAGCCTTGGCCGTCTTCTTCACGAATATAAACACCAGGAACGGTTTTTAAGAGTTGGTTGATATCGGCGTTTACTTCGACATCTAATTGCTCAGGTGCAATAACAGCTCCTGAGCCTGCAACGGTTTTGGCATCGGCTTTAGAGCCAATAATTTGGATAACTTCCGTGCCATCTGGCGCGGTGTTCTCTGCTGCAACGGCGGTTGTACTTGTTAGCGCTACCGCAAGAGCGCTAGCAATCATCGAATAACGCATGTTTCCCCCAAAATGAAAGTGTCTTTTGTAAGCGGGGGAGATTATAAATACAAACCATTCGCATTTGCAATAGCAAATGCGAGTTATTCCTATTTAGGTAGTAAGTTTTAAGATCAATACGGTCTAAATGACAAACAGGTTGCGATACATACGTTCAGCATAGTCATCGGTCATTCCAGCGATATAATCACACAAAATTCGATCGGCGGCAGCTTGTCCATCCTGGTTGAACGCACTTTGCCAGCGGGCTCGGGTGTTTTGTGGAAGTAACCGCATAGGCTCGGTATGGAAGGCGGTGAACAGATTTAGCAGCATAGTCTGACTGCGATAGCGCAACTGTTGAATGGCGGGTTGATTAATTACATGTTCAAACACCACGGCTTTTAGACTATCGAGTAAATAGCGCTCAGATTCGGGTAAACAGGCATTGAAACGAATCAGCGGTTCTTCTGCCTCTGGCACTATCTCGGTCAAATGTACCTTGGTCACAAAACTATTCACCAATGCGCCAATGGCATCTTTGCGGACACTATGTTGATGGGAGAAGAGTTGGCGTCCGAGTTGGTGCATGAGGTTTGCGAGGTCACTGTTAAGATTAGCAACGACGCCATCAAGGTGGGCATGCCATTGTGCTTCAGATAAAGTTCCCGTGACCACGGCATCTTCGAGGTCGTGTACGCCATAGGCAATGTCGTCAGCAAGTTCCATTAATGATGCATCGAGACTTTTGCGTTTAGAACGCTGCCATGGGCTTTGCGGTAAGGTTTCAACCATTTGGAACAGGCTACGGTCGGCCTTTGATAAGGGTTCCAAAACCCATTCTAACAAGTCTGCATCGCAAGCGAATAAGGCTTTCGCTGGCCGCCACTGGGCCAAACTGCCGGGGTTAACCGCAGTAGGTGGTGCGGGTAGAGTAGGCATCAACACTGGGTATTTAAGTAAACCAAGTAGGGTTCGGCGGGTTAAGTCCATGCCATGATCGGGATGATAGGCTTCTAACTTACCGACAATACGAAAGGTCTGACCGTTGCCTTCAAAGCCACCCGAGGGCAGCATTTTAAAATTCAACGCCGTTTCGCCCCCGTGGCCAAAGGGTGGATGACCAATATCATGCGCTAGACACAGGGTTTCCATGAGGTTCAGGTCAGGCAACATGGCGACTTCATGTTCAGCACCAACATGGGTCAACTGATTGATAAGCGAAGCACCAATTTGGGCTGCTTCCAGAGAATGCGTAAGCCGGGTGCGATAGAAGTCATTTTCACCGACGTTCATAATTTGGGTTTTTGACTGCAAGCGGCGAAAAGCTGCTGAATGCAACACGCGGGCGCGGTCACGCTGCCACGCCGTGCGGCGATCACCAGGGCGGTGAGTGGAAGGACCTGAGCGGCGGGCTTGCCAATGTGCAGTCATAGTGAATCCTTGCGAACTGAGCCGGGGTAAAGGTTGTCGCTCTAGTATGCTATGTTTAGTCTCAGATACCAAATAGGGAGCTGCAAAATGACGAACTTTGTGCAGGGCTGGGAGGATGCCGCAACCACAAGCCTGGGGTTTTTCTGGATGGCCTTATGGGCGTTTGTTCTAGGCTATTTTGTCAGCAGTATTATTCAGGTATTGATCACGCGCCGACAAATGCGTTCAGTTATGGGTAATGATGGTGCGAAATCGCTCGCCCTCGGCACCTTCTTTGGTTTCATTTCAAGTTCCTGCAGTTTTGCCGCGTTAGCTACCACCCGTGCGTTGTTTAATAAGGGGGCAGCCTTTACTGCCTCCATGGCATTTTTATTAGCATCGACCAACCTGGTGATTGAGCTTGGTTTTGTAATTGCTGTCTTTCTGAGCTGGCAATTTGTGCTGGGCGAGTACCTTGGTGGCGCGCTCCTGATTGTCTTAGCCTGGCTGTTTGTAAAAATCACCAAGCCACAGCAGCTGATCAAGCAGGCGCGCGACGAAGATAGCGAAGGCGCCGAAGAGGAGGGCTATGAGATTCGGCATTGGGCCGATCTGAGCGACCCTGATCTATGGCAAATGGTGTCACAACGATTTGTGATGGAATGGCAAATGGTGTGGAAAGACGTGCTCATTGGCTTCACCGTTGCGGGCTTGATTTCGGCGTTTGTGCCATCAGAATTTTTCGCCTGGCTGTTCCAGGGCTCTGGAGCGAGCGAGGGCGATTTAAGCTTCTGGCAAGTGTTGCAGCAAACCGTTGTCGGGCCAGTAGCCGCATTTTTCACCTTTATTGGTTCGATGGGAAATATTCCATTAGCTGCGGTTCTGTTCGGCGAAGGCGTTGCCTTTGCTGGGGTAATGGCGTTCATTTTTTCTGATTTAGTGGTGTTGCCGGTACTTCGCATTAACGCTCAGTACTATGGCTGGAAAATGGCGTTATACATCGCTGGCATGTTGTTCACCTGTTTAGTGATTACCTCGTTGCTGCTGCACTATGGCTTGGTTGTGTTCGATTTATTGCCGAGTAATGAAGGAGTGCAAGCTATAAGTGAACGTGATCACTTTAAATTTAATTATGGCTTTGTGCTTAACATCATTGGACTCATTCTGTCCGCAGTTTTGGTCTATTTTTTCCGCCGCAATCAGCGTCAACAGCAAGCCGAGCATGATCACGACCATTCCCATGGCCACAGCGGTAGCTCCTGGAGTGACCGCATTATGCTGACCTTGTCGTTTGCCGCGGTGCTCTGGTTAGCCGGTGGCGCTATGCTGGCGTTAGCTTAGCTAGGTACGCGAAGAATGACGACATCGGCACTGGTGTAAATGATGTCGAGTTGCCAATGCTTGGCAAGCCAATCGAAACTGTGCCGATGGAAAAAGCTAATATGGGTTGGGTCGTTACGATAAGACCAGCCCTTGAAGTGCTCAAGGTCAGTCCAACGCTTAGTCATGAGGGCCAGGTAACCACCAGGAGCTAAACAACTAAGCAGCGTTTGAATGACCTGTGCCGGCTGCCCCAGATGCTCAATGACTTCGGTGCAGGTAATGTAGTCGTAGCGCGCCTGAAGTCGCTCTGGGTAAGGCGCGTAGTAAATATCATAGGTGGTGCAGGGAAAGCCTGCTGCCGTCATCATCAACGATAAGGTAGGTCCTGGGCCAGCGCCGAAATCAAGACCTTGAGCTCCGGGTGTTAATTGTTGCTGAAGAGGGGTTGCAACCCGCGCCAAAAAATCACGATAACGCTGATCATTGGGGTCGTTGTTGTGTAAGTCATAAACGGCTTTTTCTTCGTTGCGGCTCAACCGTTGCTGCTCAGACACTTGAATGAGGTTACAGTTGCGGCATCGCCAATAATCGCGGCCCATTAACGGACCGCGTTGTTGGGTGTAAAACAACTCGTGAGCTTGCTGGTTACATAATCCACAGCTCATTAGGAAACCTCGTACCTCTAATTATGTTTACCATCCGCCAAACGTACACAGTTGCGGCCGTCGATCTTGGCTTGATACATAGCGCGGTCTGCACAACGCAGTACGTCTCCGGCCTGGCTTGCGTGTGCAGGGTAAATAGCGATACCTACACTGGCAGAAATTTTAAGCTTCAAGTGTTCGATGGCGAAGGGCTTTGCTAAGTAATAGTCTTAATCGCGAAAGTTCTCAAATTGTAACGGTAGCTCGATGTCAGCTTGTCGCAGCATCGCCATAGTTTGCTGCAGATCGTCTCGCTTCTTGCCGGTAACGCGGACTTTATCACCCTGAATCGAGCTCTGAACTTTCAATTTGCTATCTTTGATCAGTTTCACTATCTTTTTGGCTAAAAATTGATCGATACCTTGTTTTAAAGTGACTGTGGTACTATAGGTCTTGCCGCTATGATTTAGTTCATCCGGTGACTCGCTACCGGCCAAGCTGAGGCTACGCTTGGCACAATGATTAGCAAAAATGTCATGTAGTTGTTGAACTTGAAAGTCAGATTCTGAAGCAAGTGTCACGACCAATTCTTTAAGCTCTATACGCGCATCAACACCACGAAAATCAAACCGAGTTGTTAATTCACGATTGGCATTATCGACCGCATTTTTAAGTTCGACCGTGTCAATCTCGGAAACAATGTCAAAAGAAGGCATAGTTTGCACCTTAATAAACAGTTTTACGTAAAATTATGTTTTATTATCTTTAATAAGTGCGCGTATAACAAGGAAATGTATGCAAAATAATCAGATTACCGCGTTAAATGTTATTGGAATTGGCGCTTCCGCAGGTGGCCTCGAGGCTGCCTCCCAGCTCCTTCAACATTTGCCGAAATCGATTCCAGCCGCATTAGTTATTTTGCAACATCTTTCGCCCGAATATAAAAGCATGATGGCAGAAATTCTTGCGCGCGAGAGCGATCTTAAAGTGATCGAGTTAACCTCGGATACGCAGCTGGAAGCCGGTGGTATCTATATCGTGCCACCGAGCTATCACGCCAGCTATAGCGACGGTAAGGTTGAGCTGCAAAAGGTAAAGGCAGAGATTTCGGTAAAGCCGTCAATAAATAAGTTCTTCGTCTCGCTGGCGGAGCATCTGCGCGAGCGTGCGATTGGTATTGTTCTGTCGGGCACCGGTTCTGATGGCACCTCAGGTTTGCGTGCGATCAAAGCCGCTGGCGGTACGGCAATTGTACAAGAGCCTTCCGAGGCGAAATACGATGGCATGCCACGTTCCGCGATTTTATCTGAGGCGGCTGATTTTATTCTTCCAGTGGCCGAAATCGCAGAACGGATGAACGAGTTTTGCGAATTGGCCGATGTTCATGATCTGCACGAAGCAGCGCAATTAAAAAGTCTGATTAAACGGGTCAAAACATCTATAGGTCATGATTTTACCGGCTACAAGCAGGAAACTTTATTACGTCGAATTAAACGGCGAATGGCTGCCACCGCCAGCAAAACCATGGACGACTATTTGGGGTATCTGGACACACATGAGAAAGAAGCTTCGTTGCTTGCCCGCGATTTATTAATCTCGGTAACCACGTTTTTCCGTGATGCAACATCTTTTGCTCGCTTTAATCAGGTGCTTACCGAATATTATCAGCGCAACAGTGAACTTGACGAGTGGCGGTTGTGGGTTGCGGGCTGCGCCACTGGCGAGGAAGCCTACTCGGTAGCGATCTTGGTGGCAGAGTTGATACGCGCCGAAGGCTCTGAAAAACGGGTACAGATATTTGCCACAGATATTGACGAGCAAGCACTGACGACTGCTCGCCGAGGCCGCTACAGTAAGGGGGCATTGGCGGGTATGGATGCTGAGTTTATCAGCCGTTATTTTGAAGAAGACGGTAACTACTATGAAGTGGGCAAACAATTGCGCGATATGGTGGTGTTTGCGAAGCACAACTTAGTCAGTGATCCACCGTTTATGCGCATCGATTTTATTACCTGTCGAAATGTACTGATCTATTTCGATACTGAGTTGCAAAAACGCGTGATCAAGCGTTTCCATTTCGCTCTTAAAGACGATGGCTGTATGTTTTTGGGCCGTTCAGAGAGTGTTGGCGCCGAAGATGAGCTGTTTAGTGCAATTGATCAAAATCAACGGTTATTCTGTAAGTCAGAGCAGGTTACACTATCGAAACCAGCTACGGTGGAGAAATCTCGCTCTCGCCAACAGCAACAAAGCCAAGTGAAGAGTAACGGCAAGCTGATACACGCTATTACTGCTGAGCTTGGATGGATTATTGTTGAGTTGACGGGCAAGTACCGAATTGAGCAAAGCTGGGGCAACGTCGGTCAATTTTTCGATCTTCCTACGGATGAGCCGAAAGCATTTGTAAAGGACACTATAAAGACCCATTTCCGTTCCGAGCTTATCGCTCTGTTACACCGCTTTAAGCGGCAGCCACAATTACTTGAAGGGCGCGTGCAAGAAGTCGATGGTGAAGGTTGGCAACTGCTTATTATGCCGATAAAAGCAGCAGCTGATCAGTCGTTACCGGTGCTGGTGCTACGGCCGTTCACCTTGCACCGCAGTGACGTGACCGCAACCAGCGATGATGAACAAACTCATTGGTTAAAAGAGGAACTGGTTGCGACCAAGGAGCACTTACAGTCGATGCTGGAAGAGCTGGCAAGTTCCAATGAAGAAATGCAATCGCTCAATGAAGAGTCGCAAGTATCGAACGAACAGTTGCAAGCCAGTAACGAAGAGCTGGAAGCAGCAAATGAAGAATTACAAACCAGTAACCAAGAACTGTTAAGTCTGAATCAAGAATTGAATACCCGTACTCATCAGTTGGCAAAGCTCAATGCAGAATACAAACATGTTTACGATGCCCTCGACTTCCCCATTTTAGTCTTTAACCGCGAAGCTCGATTGCAACGCTTTAATGCTGCGGCCCAGCGCATGTTAAGCCTTAGGCAAAATATGCAGCAACGTTTGCTGAGTAAATTAAAGTTCCCGAGTTATTTGCAAGATACCGTAAAAGATCTGGCTAATGCGGCGCTAGCTACCAGTGATGTACAACAGCATTGGTGTCGTCATCGTGATCAGGTGATGCAGGTAACGGTGGCGCCAGGACTGGACTCGAAGGAAAGCATCGAAACACTGTTGCTGACTTTGATCGATGTGACTGATATCGCTCAGGCGCATGAACAACTGCGAACCTCACAAGAGAAATTGAACAAAATCTTAACCAACACGACAATTTTGTTGGCGATGAAAGATTTGAGCGGGCACTACTCATTGGTAAATCCGCAATTTTGTGAAAGCTTTTCAATACTAGAAGAACAAGCGCTTGAGCAGACCGATTTTGAGCTGTTTCCCCATACCTTCGCCAGCGCAGTTTGGGAGCACGATTTGCGTGCCTTGCGTGAATTGGAGTCGGTGACTGCGGAACATACTTACCAGTTAGAAGATGGCAGTAAACGAATTTTTCGCATCGTGCACCAGGCGTTGAGAGATAGCAACGGCAACGCTTACGCGATTCTTAATGAAGCTGAAGACATTACTGTCAAAAAGAATGCGGAACAGCAGTTGCAAATCGCTGCTCGGGTTTACGAGCAAGCGGGGGAAGCGATCGTTGTTCTGGATGCACAAGGACAAGTGCAAACCGTGAACACGGCATTCTTAAAGCTGACCCAAGAAACCGAAGAAAAGATAGTACTGCGTTCGTTTTGGCAGTTATTGGATAGTTCAGATCAACGACATGTCCCTGCTGAACGGATCCAGCAAGACGTTTCGGATCTTGGATTTTGGCAGGGTGAGACTGCGATCATCGCTGGGGGCAATACCTCCTTACCGATTTGGCTTACGGTTAACCGCATTGAAGCAGCGAAAGAAGCTGAAGCGAATTACGTGGCAGTGTTTGCCGATATTTCAAATCTCAAAGAGTCGCAACGCAAAGTCGAATACTTAGCGACTCATGACAGTCTAACCGCTTTACCGAACAGAACCCTATTTCATGACCGCCTTGATCACGCTTTGGAAGCGGCGAAACGGAAAAAGACAGAAATTGGGTTGTTGTTTATCGACTTGGATAATTTCAAAAACCTCAACGACACTCTTGGGCACGATGCGGGCGATGAACTGTTAAGACAAGCGTCTGAGCGCTTACAAGATGTTGCACGTGATATGGATACAGTCGCGCGCCTGGGTGGTGATGAATTCACGATCATCATTGTTGATTCCACCTTGGCGGCGGTTGAACGTGTGGCGCGCAGTGTTATCGAGGTTTTGAGCAAACCCTTTATTATTCAGCGCAAGCGTCATTACCTTGGAGCTAGTGTTGGGATTGCCATTTTCCCGGGCGATGGCATGAGTGTTGCTGCCCTGCTAAAAGCTGCAGATACCGCGATGTATCGAGCGAAAGAAAATGGCCGTGGCCGTTACGAACTCTACAAAGAAGAGCTGCAGTCGCAAATGCTCAAGCAAACGCGACTGGAAAATGACTTACGGCTGGCATTGCAACGCGATGAGTTCAGTTTGGTTTATCAGCCGAAATATGCGCTATTGGATGCGCCAAAGTTCATTGGCGCCGAGGCACTGTTACGCTGGAAACATCCAAAACATGGTTTCATTTCGCCCGCTGAGTTTATTCCCGCAGCTGAGATTTCTAATCTGATTGTTGAGATCGATTGTTTTGTCGCGCGCAAGCTTATTGGGCAACTAGCGAAATGGCATGAGCAGGGTGTGAAATTCCCTATAATGGCGCTCAACGCATCACCAAAAAGCTTTCAAAATGAGGCTTACGTGGACTTATTATTGCAGCTATTACAGCAATATAAAGTGAGTTCATTGATGGTGCAGATAGAGTTAACCGAGCGCACTTTGGTAACCCAGCAAAACACCGAATTAGGCAATATAGAACGACTTCGAAATGCTGGGATACAACTTAGCATCGATGATTTCGGTACCGGGTACTCGTCGTTAAGTTATTTAAAACGTTTACCTTTAGCTGAGTTAAAAATTGATAAATCCTTTATTGACGGCGTGGTAAATAACACTAATGATGAGGCTATTGCTCGAGCTATTCTGGCAATGGCTAAAGCCTTGGATATTCGTACCGTTGCAGAAGGCGTCGAAACTCAAGCGCAAGCGGAATGGCTGCGCAAAGAAGGTTGTGATTATGCGCAAGGCTATTATTTTTCTAAGCCCATGCAGTTGAGTGAATTTGAGCAACTAATGCAGGCTGAACAGGAAAACTAAGATGGCAACATCGACAAGCGGTTTCATTAAACAATGTGAGCAGGAAGCATTGCATTTGACTGGGGCGATTCAGCCCCATGGCGCTGTACTTGTGCTTGACCACGAACACCAGGTGACGCATGCATCAGTAAATATTGGTGAAATCTGGCGTGGTGATGCCAAGTCTTATCTTGGTAAAGCGGTGCCACCACAGTTACGTGGATTACTGCAGCAATATTCCGGTGAGCGTATTTATTTTGCTGCTGAGTTGGTGCGCAAAGATGATTTTTTAGATGTTGTGTTTAGCCCTCTACCTGCTGGTGGAATTGTAATCGAACTTGTACCTACTCAGCGCGAGGGGCGCGTCCCCTCGGCAATGAATCGCTTTCCGGAGGTCATCAAGTCCGACGATGAAGTGCGTCACTACCAACAGCTTTTGATTACCTACATCGCCGAGCTGACTAAGGCAACACGTGTCATGTACTACGAGTTTCTTGCGACCGGCGACGGCGAAGTTACCGCAGAAGCAAAGCATGAACAGGCACAAGGTAGTTTCTTTCAGTTGCGTTTTCCGGCCAGTGATATTCCTCAGATTGCCCGCCGCTTGTATTTGCGTAATCCATGGCGCGCGATCTACGATGCCCATGCTGATGCTGTGCCCTTGGTTAGTGCTGACGATTTGCCTGTACCAGATCTGACACACGCTGAGCTGCGCAGTGTATCGCCTGTGCACCTACATTATTTGTGCAACATGGGAGTGCGTGCCTCAGTGTCTTGGCCGATAGCCGGTAAAGACGAGTTGCTGGCGTTGATTTCATTGCATCATGATGAACCTCGCGTGCTTGATTATGGCATGCTGCGCCATATCAGTGAGCTGGTAAAAGCCTACAACTTTGCGTTACGTGATTTTCGCAGTCAGCAGCGCATCCAAATACATGAGCGGATGCAAAACCAGTTTAAGTACTTTCACCAACAATTACTGAATCGCGACGATCGCGAGTTGTACTGGCAAGAAATGTTAGACTGGTTAATGCGAGAGTTTGCTTGCGATGGGGTATTGATCGAAACGCCGCAGCAGACGCTTAAAGCAGGTCTGGAAATTGAGCCAGAAACTCAAGAGCTGATAATTGAGCATCTCGAAAATCAAGGCGAACAGGCATGGTTTTCAGATAATCTGTTAAAAGATTTACCACAAATTGATTTAACCGCGATAGCTGGCGTGGCGGTGCTAACGAACGTGCTGGCACCTGACCATGAGGTAGCGTTTTTCGCCTTACGACACGCACACATGCACGAAGTTATGTGGGGCGGGCGACCCGACAAACCTGACGAGAACCAAGATCCGGATGTCCCTATTTCACCACGGCGCTCGTTCGAAAAGTGGGTGGAAATGCGGTATTCGAACAGCAAACCTTGGGAACAAAATACGCTTATTAAGTTGATGAAGCTGCGGTTACTACTAAACGAAATCTAATTTAGCAGTCTAGAAGTCTATATTGACATATCAGATGCGTACCATTAGAGTCGCTATGAACTACTAGTGAAGAGATCCCCCCCAGTATGAGTTACAGCCAGTTCGACCATGTTATCAGCGTGCCTCAAGGTCAGCTTATGGTGCGCCAACAAGGCAGTGAAAGCGCCTCTAATGTCTTGGTTTTGGGCGGGATTTCTGGTGGCCGTGAAATTTACAACGAAGCAGGTAAAGGCTGGTGGCAAGGTCTTGTTCGCGACGCTGAATTGCTGCGGTACAACGTGTGGAGCCTGGACTACCTTGGCGGCATCGGCTCGAGCACCTGCCAGGCAACACCTACCACTGTCGAGTTGCAAGCACAGGCGATACAAACGGCACTGACGCAAGTCGGCGTTGACCGGCTGCATGCGGTTATTGGAGGCTCCTACGGTGGTTGTGTGGGGATGGCGATGGCAACGGCAGATGCGCTGCCGGTTGAGCGTTTGATTGTACTCGGCGCGGCGCATAGAGCCTCGGCACAAGCGGTGATGTTACGCAGCTTGCAGCGTGATTTCGTCGCCTTAGCAGAAGAGCTTGGTGAGGCGGAGCGTGGCATCGCTTTGGCACGAGCTTTAGCGATGGTGAGCTACCGTGGCACAACCGGTCTTGATGCGCGTTTCCCAACCACTAGTGCGGCGATAGACTTCATGCATCAACGGGCATTACGCCTGGTTCAACAAGACCCCGTTGGTGCGCGGCAACTATTTACTGTTTTTGGTCCCGCGTTGGACGCTTTTCGTGTTGCGCCGCAGCAAATCAATGTGGCTACGTTGCTGATTGGGTTTAAAGACGATCTGTTGGTGCCGAAACATGTACTGACTGAATTAGCGGCGTTGCTTCCTGACTGCCGCGGATATGAACACGTGGACACCGCTCATGGGCATGATGGTTTCATTCTCAACACGGCGGTGTTTGGCCCTACTATAAAAGATTTTCTGGAGGACCTATGAGTCAGGCCGAAATTGCCATAGGTGTAGTCGGTGTCGGGACAATTGGAGGCTATTGGCTGGATCATTTTGCTACGCAATTAAGTCTGGCGTCGCAAGCAAGAGTTACCGCACTATTTCGTAGCAACTGCTGGCTCGAGGTACCGCGCGGTGTGGATTTAACCCAGTGGCGTGAATACTTGAGTGAACGAGGCGAGGCGGGTTCGGCAGTGGATGTGGCAAGCTGGCTACAACGCACTCGGGCGCGAGACCAACAGGCAGTGTTACTGGATTTAACCGCTTCGGAAGCGGTAAGTCGCAGTTATCCGTCCTGGGCGGCCGCTGGCGCACATATTATATCTGCTAACAAGTACGCGGGCTCCAGCGCGTTTAGTTGGTATCAGGAATTTCGGCGGATATTGCAGCAATATCAGCGGCAGTGGTACTACAACACTACGGTAGGTGCCGGATTACCTATTTTAACCGCGTTGCACGAGCGCTGTATGTGTGGCGACAAAGTACTGCGTATTGAAGGCAACCTTTCTGGGTCGTTGTCGTGGATTTTTCAGAATTATCGTAGCGGCGAAAAACTCTCAGACTGGTTGCGGCAAGCACAGCAACAGGGATTAACAGAACCCGATCCGCGACTTGATCTTGGTGGTATGGATGTCGCGCGCAAGCTGATTATTTTGGCTCGAGAAGCCGGCTGGCCATTAGAGTTAAAGGATCTTGCGATTCATAACCTGGTACCGCCGCAGTTACGCGACTGTAGTGCGCCGGAATTTGTCGCACAAGGCGACGTGTTTGATGCCGCTTTTGATAGGTGGCGCGAAGACGAGCACCCAGAGGCACAACAATGGGTGTATCTGGGCTACATTACCCAAGATGATGAAGGCGGTTACCACGGTGGGACTGAATTGGTACCGATCACTGAATCTTCGGTCTATGCGAATTTACCGGCGGGCAATGCCAACTTTACGGTTCGTACCCAGCAGTACGATGCCAACCCGCTGGTCATTCAAGGACCTGGCGCTGGACCCGAGGTAACAGCAGCTGGTGTTCACAGCGATGTTTTACAACTCATTGCACAACTGAACAAACATTAAAATTAACTCTTGCAGCGCGGTGAAATTTAGCTAGTATAGACGTCTAAACGTATACACACCTAAATTGAGGCTGTTATGACACACACTTATCGCGCTGCTACCTTAGCGATCCATCATGGTTATGAAACGGACCCCACTACAAAGTCCGTCGCGACCCCTATTTACCAGACCGCAGCTTTTGCCTTTGACGATGCACAGCACGGTGCTGATCTGTTTGACTTAGTTGTACCGGGAAATATTTATAGCCGCATCATGAACCCCACTAATGATGTCCTGGAGCAACGCGTAGCTGCACTTGAAGGGGGAATTGCAGGTCTGGCAGTCGCTTCGGGGATGGCAGCGATTCAATATGCGTTAATTACCCTGGCTAAAAATGGTGACAACATTGTCACTACGCCGCAGCTGTATGGAGGTACCTACACACTATTCGCACACATGTTGCCATCGCTGGGCATCGATGTGCGGTTTGCTAAGTCGGAAAAAGCCGCAGATATCGAAGCCTGTATCGACGCAAAGACCAAAGCCATTTATTGCGAAACCATTGGTAACCCAGCAGGAACTATCGCTGACCTCGAAGCTTATGCTGAGATTGCTGAACGCAAGGGGGTGCCACTGGTGGTGGACAATACGGTTGCGACGCCAAGCCTTTGCAAGCCGATTGACTGGGGCGCACATATTGTAGTGCATTCCTTAACCAAATATATTGGTGGACACGGCACCACCATTGGCGGCTTGATTGTCGATAGTGGTAAGTTTGACTGGCCGAAATATGCCGATAAATTTCCACAGTTTTCGCAACCGGAGCCGGCGTATCACGGTATCGTTTACAACGAAACCTTTGCCGAAGCGGCGTTTATTGCCCGTGCCAGAACTGTGGCGTTACGCAACACCGGAGCTTCATTATCCCCTTTTAATGCGTTTTTAATTTTACAAGGTTTAGAAACCCTGGAGTTACGCGTCGAGCGGCACTGCCAAAATACGCTACGTGTGTTGCACTTCTTGCAGCATCACCCTGATGTTGCCTGGGTCAACTATGCTGGTTTGGAGGATCATGATGATTATGCGCTGGCGCAGAAATATATTCGTGGTGGTTTACCAGCGTCGCTGCTCACTTTTGGTCTTAAAGGTGGTTATGAGGCGGGAACAACTTTTTACGATAAACTTAATTTGTTTAAGCGCTTGGTGAATATTGGCGATGCCAAATCGTTGGCGTGTCATCCGGCGTCGACCACGCATCGGCAATTGACCACAGAAGAACAAGCGAAAGTTGGCGTCAGTCCAGAAGCAATTCGATTGTGCGTCGGTATTGAGCATCCTGACGATATTATCGCCGATTTAGAGCAAGCGCTTGCTGTGCCGTCTTAAGCAGTAGCTCTGAGTTAGTAGTTTGGTTATAGTATCGGCCTTGATTTCGACGTTTTACAGCAGTAGGAATAGGCCATGATACGAATGAGTTACTGGGGCATGTTGTTGATGTGTAGCATGCTCTTGTCGGGGTGTGCCAGCTATGTTGAGTATGAACTTTCTCAGCGCCCGCAGGGGGTTAACTGGGAAGATAAGTCAGCAGCAAGTATGCGAGATTTGGGGCTAAAGCAGCGTGAATTCTGCTTACCCTATTTAGCTGGTTGCACTCACTATTATTATGGCAAGCCTTACCATCTACTCGCGTCAGAAGACAAAACTAAAAGCATCACGTTAAATGCTGAATTAGAAGTCAACGGTCAGGTTGATGTTTCGCGCTTAGATCTGCAACGCGAAAATGTGTCACTGCGCAGCGGGACCGTGGTGCTGTTGCATGGTTACGGCAGCGACAAATCGACCATGGGGTTTCTTGCGGCATACTATATGTTTTTGGGTTATCACGTGGTGGTTCCTGATTTGCTTGGCCACGGCGGTTCAAGTGCAAAACAAGTCGGCTTCGGGGTACTTGATGCGCCTTTGATCAATGGTCTTATTGATAGCCTTCCCCGTCGCGAATTGCCGCGGCCACTTTACCTGGTTGGAGTTTCTATGGGAGCGGTGGCGGCCACCCACGTGACCAAGCAACGCCAGGATGTTCGCGGACTTATGTTGTTTGCGCCGATGCGGCCAATGGATCAGGCGACCACCGCAATGATCCAGCTGATGTATCCCAACCTGAGTAAAGTCATGCCTGCGGATTCGATTCAAGCGGGGGTGGTCGCTGCAATGCGTAAACAGGACGTGCCGATGGCGGCAACGGATCTACGTGAGTTGTTGCCGGAGCTCGACCTGCCGACACTGATTGTGGCTAGTGATAAAGACGAAATTGCACCTTACGATTATTACTTGCCTTTAGAATCTGAGCAGGTACGGGTGATCATGGCTCCCGGGCTTCATCACATGAGTCTTGGAGTGATGGACAACGAACGGCATGAACACATCAGCGCCTGGCTCGATGCTGTTGCAGATTAACTACTGCAGCATTTCGTCGGGCAACGGTACTTCGATACAGGCACACAAGATCGCCAGCAATTGACGTTCAGCTGGCGATATCACATCGTCAGCTCGTACCGTGTTAAGCCAATTATCAACTAAGGTTGCTTTAGCTTTCGGCGCCCAGCCGCGGCAGGTATTGAGCGCCAGACATAAGCCTTGCCGGTCGACTTGCTCGCCTGCATCGGTGCGCTTTAGTGCCTCGACTGTTACTTGTAATGCCTCGGCATTGTCGATGGTCTCTTTGAAGCGTGATTTTGGTAGTAGCTGCCGCGCGAGTAACTGGTATAAGCCCCAGTGGAATAAGTCCTGACTCTTTGCCATCACTTCCAGGTCTTTCAGTAAGTTAAGGCGGTCCGCCTCGCGGGCTTGGCGGAGGGCCGGTATTGCGACCTCGACTAAGGCAAGTTGTTGTGCAGGTTTCAAACCTTCGAGAGCTTTGTTGGGTTGGTCGAGCAATTGGCTGAGCACCAAGTCGTGTACCAATTTGGGTGCTTGTTGTGGACTATGCGCTTGTTCCATAAGGACTGCTGGCAATGCCAGCAGCGCCAGTTTGTTAAGCGCCGAGGGCTTGGGTTGCGCCGCAACATGGTCTTGTTCAGAGCGCCCGCGTGCGGTACGTGGTTCCGGGAATCGGCCGTTCCAACGCGGCTCGATACGCTTGATGCGTTTATCCAATGGTGGATGCGTCGCCATCATGCTAAACCAATGACTGAGAGCCTCACCGAAAAATAAATGCGCGGCTTCATCGGCGTTTGGGTGGCGGACACGGCTGCCGGAATCACGCGCCCCAATCTGTTTCAACGCACCAGAAAGTCCGTCAGGATTCCGGGTAAATTGCACTGCTGCAGCATCAGCTAAGTACTCACGTTGCCGGCTGACCGCAGATTTAATAAGGTTGCCAAATAAAATACCGACACCGCCAAGTACGATTAAACCTAAGCCGAATAAAGGTAAGGCGTTTTTACTATTGCGGCCGCGACCGCCACGGCCCGAGTAAAGTAAAATGCGACCCAGGTGTGCGACCGCTAAAATACCTGCCAGGGCTGCAATTAAACGGATATTAAGACGCATGTCACCATTTAAAATATGGCTGAACTCATGTGCGACCACGCCTTGCAGTTGTTCGCGAGAGAAGGTATCGACGGCACCTCGGGTTAGGCCGATCACTGCATCACGCGTGTCGTAGCCTGCAGCAAACGCATTAATGGCGCCTTCATTGGGCAAGATATAGACCGCAGGTACGGGCATATTGGCGGCAATCGCCATTTCTTCAACTACGTTCAAGACCCGTCGTTCAACGGCGTCTTGCGTATCTGCGCTGATCAGCGTACCACCCAAGTGCTCGGCGATGACTTTGCCGCCTGCTTTAAGCTGCAGCCATTTAAATAGCATCACGGCGAGAATCCCGCCACCGACCGCTAAGCTGACCCAGATAAAGGGTTCCCAACTCAGTTGATACTCGCCCTGTCCATTGGTTCCTACAGCGCCAATAATAAATGCTGCGACCAAGGTGACCCCAGCAATGATTAGCGCGAATGCGAGAAAGAACAGCACCACGAGCAGACCGGTGTTGCGTCTTGCCTGCTGTTGGTGTTCAAAGAAATTGACCATAACGACGCCGTGTTAATTAGAACTGAATGAACTAAAACTTAACTTTCGGAGCTGCCTGAATCTCTGCGCTGTCGGCAAATTCCAATAAGTTGGCGTCTTTGCTGTGACCGAAGAAACTAGCGAGTACAACCGGCGGAAATGACTGCCGAAAAGTATTGTAACTCATCACCGCATCGTTGAACGCTTGACGTGCAAAGGCAACACGGTTTTCGGTGCTGGTCAGTTCTTCTGAAACCTGCATC
This sequence comes from Pseudidiomarina xizangensis, assembly GCF_052541995.1. NCBI lineage: Bacteria > Pseudomonadati > Pseudomonadota > Gammaproteobacteria > Alteromonadales > Idiomarinaceae > Pseudidiomarina > Pseudidiomarina xizangensis. The sequence goes on along the minus strand of NZ_JBOBQA010000003.1, from coordinate 134,760 downwards.
ATATTTTCGTTAGCTTTCAATTCGGGATAGGCTTCCATCACCACGTTCAAGCGGCCTAGCGCGCTGCCAAGTGCGGTCTCTGCGCCACCTAACTCTTGCATGGCACTTGCATTGCGCGGGTCCTGAGCCGCTTTCGGTAAGGCTTCTGCGGCTTGATTACGTGCTTGGGTCACCGCTTCGAGCGTCTCCCGCTCATGACTCAAATAAGCCTTGGCCGTGTCAACTAAATTTGGAATCAAGTCATAGCGTCGTTTAAGTTGCACTTCGATTTGCGCAAACGCATTTTCAAATTGATTTTTCAGGCGCACTAATTTGTTGTAAATACTGATCAGGTAAATAAACAAAGCAATGGCAATAATAATAATGATCCAACTGGTACTCATGGACAGCTCCCTCGTTGTTAAGATGTCGCACCGAAAGATGCAACATGCTATGCTTTGCCGTCATTCGCAAGTGAATAATGTGACCACTACGCCATGACCACAACATCTGCCGCTGCTGACGGAAATCTATTTATTGTTGCCGCACCAAGTGGTGCCGGTAAATCTAGTTTAATCCGTGCATTACTAGAACGCCACAATGATGGCAGTATGCAAGTCTCGGTTTCATGTACCACGCGTGCGCCCCGGCGAGGAGAAATCGACGGAGTGCATTACCACTTTCTAGATGTTGCCACGTTTCAACGCAAGATCGAAGCAAATGCGTTCTATGAATGGGCAAAAGTTTTCGATAATTACTACGGCACCTCAAGAGTGGTGATCGAAGAAACTCTGCGGCAGGGTATCGATGTGTTCCTGGATATCGACTGGCAAGGCGCACGGCAAGTACGCGAGGCCTATCCGCAGGCACAATCAATTTTTATTGTGCCACCGAATTTGGCGGTATTAGAGCAACGATTGCGCAGTCGCGGCCAGGACAGCGATGAAGTTATTCGTGGTCGCATGTCAAAAGCGCAGACAGAAATGTCGCATTATCATGAGTTTGATTACTTGCTGGTGAATGACGACTTTGCTGAAACCTTGGATAATTTTGAACATATCGTGCTGGCGCGGCGTCATCGAATGACATTGCAGCAATCACGGCATGCGACTAAACTGAAAGATCTCTTGGCGAACGACGGGTAAATCCGTATAATTCGTGACCCATTTTGCAATCGCAATCTAATTATTGAGTTGGAGTAACTATGGCGCGCGTAACTGTAGAAGAAGCTGTTGATCGTATTGGCAACCGATTTGACCTGGTATTGGTCGCATCGCGTCGCGCTCGTCAACTGGCGATCCAAGGCAAAGACGCTTTGGTGCCGTGGAAGAATAACGAGAAGGCAACTGTTATTGCCTTGCGTGAAATCGAAGATGGCTTGATCGATGCTGCTCGTTTGGACGTTGAAGAGCGTTCGCAAATGATGCAACAAGAATCAGACGAACAAGCAGAGTTTGAAGCGATTCGTGGTGGTGAGTAACGCGGGTGTATTTATTTGAAGGGCTTCGGCAGCAATTAGCCGAGTACTTACCACCTGATCAGGTGCAGCGTTCGGCTGCGGCTTTTAAATTGGCCGCAGAGGCGCATAAAACGCAAAAACGCCATAGTGGCGAACCTTATATTACCCATCCTGTGGCCGTCGCAGGCCTGCTTGCAGATATGCGTTTGGACCATGAAACCATCATGGCGGCGCTGCTGCATGACGTTATCGAAGACACTGAATTTACCCGCGAAGACCTTGCTGAGCAGTTTGGCTCAACGGTCGCTGAACTGGTAGAGGGGGTGTCAAAGCTTGATAAGCTAACCTTCAATTCAAAAGAAGAGTTACAAACCGAAAACTATCGCAAAATGATTATGGCGATGGTGAGTGATATTCGGGTGATACTCATCAAGCTTGCCGATCGCACGCACAATATGCGAACGATCAATCATTTACGCCCCGATAAACGGCGGCGTATCGCGCGTGAAACCCTTGAAATCTATGCCCCGTTAGCACACCGTTTAGGTATACACGACATTAAAAACGAGCTCGAGCTGCTCGGGTTTTACGCGCTCTATCCGTGGCGCGCGAAGTTACTTGAATCACAAGTTAAACAAGCGCGTGGTAATCGGCGTGAGCTGGTTGAGCGGGTGCGCAAAGAAATTGAAACACGGCTGCTGGACCATGGTATTCATGCACGTGTGCTGGGTCGGGAAAAGCACCTTTACAGTATTTACCAAAAAATGCTGCACAAAGAGTTACGCTTCGAACAAGTCATGGATATCTACGCGTTTCGGGTTATTGTCGATGAAGTGGACACCTGCTATCGCGTACTAGGTGCATTGCACAACCTGTATAAGCCGATTGAGACACGCTTTAAAGATTATATTGCGATACCGAAATCGAACGGTTATCAATCATTGCATTCCTCGTTAAAGGGGCCGCATGGTATTCCCGTCGAGGTGCAGATCCGCACCGAAGAGATGAATCTGATGGCGGATCGCGGTGTTGCTGCGCATTGGCTTTATAAAACCGAGGAAAACAGCGGCACTACGGCTCAGGTGCGGGCTCGTCGCTGGATGCAAAGCTTGCTTGAACTGCAGCAAAGTACTGGTAATGCATTTGAGTTTATTGAAAATGTGAAGTCGGAGCTTTTCCCAGAAGAGATCTATGTGTTTACCCCGGAAGGGCGCATTATTGAGTTGCCGCAAGGTGCGACACCGGTGGACTTCGCCTATGCAGTGCACACCGACATTGGTAACACCTGTATTGGTGCAAGGGTTAATCACAAGGTGTACTCGTTGAGTAAACCTCTGGAAACCGGGCAAACGGTAGAAATCAAAACGGCATCGGGTTCGCGCCCCAATATTGCCTGGTTGAATTTTGCCGTAACCGGCAAAGCACGGGCGAAAATTCGTCAGTACCTAAAGGGTCAAGAAACACGCGAAGCCGAACAACTTGGTGAGCGCTTACTCCGCGCCGCGTTTGGGCCAGTGAGCTATAATGACATTACCGAAGAAGATTTTGCGCGGGTGTGCGGTGAAGTAAAAATTGAATCAAAGTCGCAATTGTTGCGTGAAATTGGTTTGGGCAACATGATGTCGGTGGCTATCGCCAAGCGTCTGCTCGGTGAAATGCAGCAAACCAGAGATGAGCAAGTCGTTACCAATAACTACCGCAGTCTTGCAATTAAAGGTGCGGATGGGCTGCTGGTTAGCTTTGCTAAATGCTGCCGACCGATACCAGGCGACGATATCATTGCCCATGTCAGTCCAGGTAAAGGCTTGGTGATTCATCGCAGCGAATGTAAAAACGTGCGTGGTTATGAAGAAGAACCTGGTCGTTATTTCCCCGTGCAATGGGATAACAAACAAGACGATGAGTTTATTACCGAAGTGCGGGTTGAGGTGGTCAATCATCAGGGTGCACTAGCGAAGTTAACGTCAAGTATATCTTCCACTGGTTGTAATATTCACGGTTTAAAAACAGAAGAAGTTGATGCCAATATTTATTATATCGACGTGGCATTAACGGTTCATGATAGGAAGCAGCTTGCGGATGTGATTCGTCATATTCGTAAAATGCCTGATGTGCAACGCGTTGCGCGTTTGAGGAAATAACATGTCAAAAGTTATCATTAGTACTGAAAATGCGCCGGCAGCAATCGGCACTTATTCGCAAGCAGTGAAGATTGGCACCACGGTTTATCTCTCGGGACAGATCCCCTTGGTACCTGAAACCATGGAGTTTGTCAGTGAAGACTTCCGCGCTCAAGCCGTGCAAGTGTTCAAAAACCTTTCTGCGGTTTGTGAAGCTGCAGGTGGTGAATTGCAGGATATGGTAAAAGTACAGATTTACCTTATCGATCTTGGCCAGTTTGCGATCGTCAACGAGGTGATGGCCGAATTTTTCAATACGCCATACCCTGGCCGTGCCGCTATCGGGGTAAAAGCTTTACCCAAGGGCGCACAAATTGAAATTGACGGAGTTATGGAGTTACCGAGCACCAATTAAGTGGTGCTCGGCTCGAGTTTTTCGCGACCTTCTAATGGCTTGCGCCAGATAATCATCGCAATCGCTACCGTTCCCAGAATAAAGCAATAGCCCGTGTTCACACTGACTTGAAGCGGCGTTAAGCCAAAGCTAGCGCCCATGAATAGTGCCTGCGCACCATAAGGCAATGCGCCTTGTACCACACAAGCAAAGATATCGAGCAAGCTGGCACTCTGGCGCGGTGCAAGGTTACCTTCCTCAGCGAGCTTTTTACTGACTTCACCGGAGAGTAAAATTGTAACGGTATTGTTCGCCACAGCGAAGTTGGTTAGACCGGTGAGACCGGCCACACCAAAGGCAGCACGTTGCTGCGGATGTTTAAACAAGCGTTTAGTAAGATTACCAACGGTACTCGCAAGAAACTTCAAACCACCTTGCTGACGAATCAGCGCTGAGAGTCCGCCGATCAGCAAGCTAAGCAAGAAAATCTCTTGCATACTGGCGAAGCCTTTGTAGATGTCCTGACTAAATGCGACCCACTGATAATCGACTGTGACCATACCAAAAGCTGCAGCCAGGATGATACCGAGGGTGAGTACGGCAAAGACATTTAAGCCCATAACTGCTAGAACGATAATAAAGAAATAGGGCAGACTCAGCCATAAATTTGCTTCCGGAATTTGCGGTGGTGTGGCGCCAGTGTCGTAGCTAAGTAACCACAGGATAGTAATGATCGCCGCCGGTATCGAGATCTTTAAATTGGCTTTGAACTTGTCGCTCATATTGCAGCCTTGGGTTCGTGTAGCTGCAATCGTAGTGTCAGAGATAATCGACAGGTTGTCACCGAACATGGCGCCACTGACCAACACTCCGGCTAATAGCGGCAAATCAATACCTGAGGCTTGGCCAAGACCGAGCGCGACCGGTGCCAGCGCACCAAGGGTGCCCATCGAGGTCCCCATTGCGGTGGAGACCACCGCAGCAATAATAAACAGGCCAGGCAAGAGAAAACTGGCCGGAATAACATGCAAGCCCAGGGCCACCATGGCATCAACACCACCAGTGGCCGCGGCAACTGTGGAAAATGCACCAGCAAGTAAATAAATCATACACATGGTGATAATATTGCGGTCGCCAACACCGCCCACGAAGGTGTTAATCCGTTCTTCGAAGGCTTGTTTACTCAGCAGCACACCAAGAATGATTGCCGGCAGTATGGCTACTGGACTGGCAAGCTGGTAAAACGCCATATCAACGCCAGTGAGCTGAAAATAGATGCCTGCGCCGAGAAACAGCGCAAGAAAAAGTCCAAGGGGGAGGAGCGCACGTGCACTGGCAGATTCCGTCATAATACAGCCAACCTTTATTATTCGATTTGATTTATAGATTTAGACGTCCGGAAGTTTATATGTCTTAACTTACCGGCGCAATAGCAAAAGGCCATTGGTTGTTGCCAATTACTACGACTTCGTCATACTAGCTGTATGTTGTACTAAGGATTACAAAGGATGTCTATGAGTCCCGATGAACTGCACTTGCAATTACGCAATCTGCGCAAAGAAGATTACCCCCAATTAAAAGCGTTAATGGATAAGGTTTATCCAGATATAGGCGGAGCTTGGGGAGAACACACCATCCTTAAGTTGGCGAAAGAGTTCCCCGAAGGGCAAATTCTGCTAGAAGACAACGGCCAACTAGTTGGTGTGGCACTTACAGTGCAGGTGAAATACGCGCGTTTTAGTAACCCGCATACCTATGACGATTTAATGGATGCGCGGGAAAATATTCTCAACGATCGCAAAGGTGATGCTTTGTATGGTCTGGATGTTTTAATTCACCCTGATTACCGCGGCTTTCGACTCGGTCGACGTTTGTACGATGCGCGTAAAGAGTTGTGCCGACAGCTGAACTTAAAAGCTATTTTGGCGGGTGGGCGCATCGTCAATTTCCATAAGTACGCAGAAGAACTGACTCCGGGACAATACATTGAAGGCGTCCATCGCCGTGAGATTTACGACCCGATTCTGACTTTCCAGCTAGCTAACGACTTTACCGTTAAACGATTGTTGGGTAAGTATTTGCCAGAAGACAAACGTTCCGAAGGTTTTGCCACACTGCTGGAGTGGAACAATTTTCTGTACGAGCCTTCCGATAATATTCTGGGCAGTCGGATCCGGAACGTACGCATTGGTGCGGTGCAGTGGCAGATGCGCGAGATCGACTCGGTGGAAGAAATGCTCAAGCAGGTTGAATACTTTGTTGATGCAATGTCTAGCTACCAAAGCGACTTTGCCGTTTTCCCTGAATTTTTTAATGCACCATTGATGGGGTTAACGGATCAAAGCCAACAAAAAGATGCTATTCGATTCCTGGCCGGGTACACCGAGCGTTTCAAGCGCGAAATGTCGCAAATGGCGGTCAGTTATAACGTCAATATCATCACTGGCTCTATGCCACTTGATGAAGACGACGTCATCTACAACGTTTCTTACTTGTGCCGACGCGATGGTACTGTCGAAGAACAGCGCAAAATACATGTAACACCGCACGAGAAACGCGATTGGGTTATCGAGGGTGGCAATCGCGTGCAAGTGTTTGATACGGATGCGGGCAAGGTTGGCATTCTAATCTGTTACGACGTCGAATTTCCGGAATTGGGTCGCATAATGGCGACGGAAGGCTTAGAAATTTTGTTCGTACCATTTTGGACCGATACCCGAAACGCGTACTTGCGAGTACGGCATTGCGCGCAAGCACGGGCAGTAGAAAATGAATGTTATGTGGTGACTTGCGGTAGTGTCGGTAACTTACCTCAGGTAGAAAGTTTAGACGTGCAATACGCACAGTCTGCGGTTTTCTCACCGTCAGACTTTGCATTTCCTTATGATGCGATTTTGGCGGAAACGACGCCAAATACCGAGCAGCTCATTTTCTCTGATCTAAACTTAGATGAATTGCGGTATTTACATCACGAAGGCTCGGTGACAAATTTAAAAGATAGAAGAACCGACATCTACGAAGTCACCAGGAAATGGTAATAAAACAAGAGCGTTATTCGCTATTAGATGTTAGTTGAAACCTAACAAACAAGGCTTTAAACCAACAGCGAACAGCGAATAGTGTGTTTGCATTTTAAGGAGCGATTATGGCTGTGAAACTGATATCACCAGCGGATGAAGCTTACAATTATCCACTACTGATCAAACAATTGTTGTTGTCGGCGGAACGTTATGCGGGTGACAACGAAATTGTTGGCGGCAATAACGGTAAACGTTACAGCTATAGCGAGTTCATTGAGCGGGTGCATCGTTTAGCCAATGTGCTGACCGAGGCCGGCGTTAAAGAAGGCGATACGGTTGCGGTTTTGGACTGGGACACCCCACGTTACTTAGAATGCTTTTTTGCCATTCCGATGATTGGTGCAGTGCTGCACACGGTCAACGTGCGGCTGGCCCCTGAACAGGTTGTTTACACCATGAATCATGCCAAGGACGACTTGGTCTTGGTGCATGATGATTTTTTACCACTGCTGGCTAAGGTGCAAGACGAACTAACCACGGTGCAAGGTTATATTCAGCTAAGCGATGAAGAGCACCCGCCAGCTGCGGCACTGGAAACTTTGGGTGACTACGAGAGTTTACTGGCCGGCGCTTTGACAGAGTTTGATTTCCCTGACTTTGATGAAAATGCAATTGCCACGACCTTTTACACCACAGGTACTACTGGCAGTCCTAAAGGAGTGTTCTTCTCGCATCGACAACTGGTGTTACATACACTGGCCTTAGCTTCGACCACCAGTATGAACGACAACATGCAGCTCATGCAGTCGTCGAGTGTGTACATGCCAATTACGCCAATGTTCCACGTACATGCCTGGGGTGTGCCTTACGTGGCGACCATGATGGGCTTGAAGCAGGTGTACCCTGGCCGTTATGAGCCAGCAAGCTTGCTGAAACTGTTCATGACCGAGAAAGTGACGTTTTCACATTGCGTACCCACTATCCTGCAAATGGTGTTGAGTAGCGAGCAAGCGAAAGCCATCGACTTTAGTGGCTGGCAGGTGTTGATCGGTGGCAGTGCCTTGACCGAGGGCCTAGCCAAAGCGGCACTCGAGCGAGGTATTCAGATTTACACCGGTTATGGTATGTCGGAAACCTGTCCACTGTTGAGTACCACTTGGTTGCCGCTGGGAGCCGAAGATTTCGATCTTGAGCAACAGGTGCGCACCCGCGTTAAAACCGGCAAACCTGTGCCATTGGTAAACATGCGCATTATCGATAGTAATGGCCGGTTCTTGCCGCACGATGGTGAGGCTATGGGCGAAGTTGTCGTGCGCACACCTTGGTTAACTCAAGGCTATTTACATGAGCCTGAGAAAAGTGATGAACTGTGGGCAAATGGCTGGATGCATACCGGCGATGTCGGCAGTATCGATAACGGCTACACGCTGCAAATTCGTGACCGTATTAAAGACGTAATTAAAACCGGTGGCGAATGGGTTTCATCATTAGATATTGAAAATTTGATCAGTCAGCATCCTGACATCGAATTATCTGCTGTTATTGGTTTGCCTGATGATGAATGGGGCGAGCGGCCGCATGCTGTGATCACGGTTCGAGCGGGTTCGAACGTTGACCATACTGCGCTGGTGCAACATATGCAAAGCTTTGTTGAAGAAGGTTTAATCGAAAAATGGGCGATTCCTGACACGGTAAAAGTGGTGGACGAAATTCCGCGCACCAGTGTTGGTAAAGTTGATAAAAAACTGATCCGCAGTCAACTTCAGGACGATTAAATCAAGCCTTTGATAAATGCGACCACACTTCTGCCGAAACAATGTCGACCGACACGCCTAAAGAGTGATAGCCGTATTCATCCACAGGCTTCCTTGTTGCGCGCTCATCGGCGCGCAGAGCAACTGTAGGTCCAGGTTTGCCACCTTTTAGAATACCGACCACGCCGGTGTGTGCGACATCTGTTTGCACATCCGTGCCTAGCTCTCGCAAATGTTGCGCAACGATTTTCGACGTACGGAACTCGCGGTTGCTTAGTTGAGGATGCTGGTGAAAATCATGTCTTGAGTATGCCCTGAACTTCGCTATTTTGCTAATGCGTCTTTGCTCGCAAGATCGACGAATAAGCCGTAGCTCGGCAGCGGTGCGCTAGCGTGTATCTGCCTTCCTTGATAGGTGAAAGCAAGTTGCCAGGCATGCAGGTGCAAATAGCTATGGGGTTCACCGCCATAGCGGTGATCACCAACGATGGGTACGCCCAGACTTTTTAGCGCAACGCGTAATTGGTGAGTTTTGCCAGTACCGGGCTGCAGTCGGTAATAACGATACCCAGGGCACAGTGATTCACTGGTAAAATAAGTACGCGCAGGATTCGTTGTCTTATGCAATAAGCGCCATCCGCCACGGCGCGCTTTTGCCATATCCCCGATCACCCATCCTTGCTTTTTTTTCGGCTTGCCAGCGGCGATAGCCAGATAAGTTTTTTGGATTTGTCGCTCCGCAAACAACCGACTTAATTCAGCAGCGGCGGGGGCATTGCGCGCTACAATAAGTGCGCCAGACGTGGGAGTATCGAGCCGATGTACCGGCCATAACTCTTCATTGAGCTGTTGAGCGAGTTGATGAACCACACTTAGTTCGTCAGTATTAGCATGCATGGGCGCCCCTGCGGGCTTATCCAATACATAAAAATCGGTATGTTGAAACACTAGGGTTAGCTCGCGCATACCGTTATACTCCTGAACAATAAAACAGCGCTAATCGCTGTTTGCTATTCGCTGTTAGATGAGTGCAGACGACCAACAGCGAATAGCGAACAGCTAACAACGGATTTTTGCTATGTCGCCGGAACGATTTGCTCGAATTAATGCATTGCTGGATCGCCGTCAGGCTGATCTTACCCTTTGCCTTGAGAGTGTCCACAAAAATCACAATCTATCTGCATTGATTCGTACTGCCGACGCGGTAGGTCTGCATGAAGTGCATGCCATTTGGTTTGATCGCCGAGGTAAAGTGAAAGGTGGCACCGCTATGGGTTCGCAGCAATGGGTGAAGGTGCACCATCATCAGTCCACTGAGGCTGCCATAGCTCAGCTTAAAGCCGAGGGTAAACAAGTATTGGTCACCCATTTATCCGCTACTGCGATTGATTTTCGTGAGGTTGACTACACCCAGCCAACGGCGATTCTATTGGGACAGGAAAAACAAGGAGTGTCGGCAGATGCACTGCGTCTGGCAGACCAGCATATCGTAATACCCATGGTTGGCATGGCGGAATCGTTAAATGTATCGGTCGCCGCCGCGGTGATCCTATATGAAGCTCAGCGCCAGCGCCAAGCGGCAGGCTGTTACGCGACCTCGAGCTTGAACCCAGAAGAACGGCATCGGGTCGTGTTCGAAGGCGGGCATCCGATTTTTGCAAAAATCTGCCGGCGCAAAAATTTATCTTATCCTGAACTTGATGAGCGTGGGCAAATTGTTGCCGATGACGTTTGGTGGCAGGCGGTGAGGTCAAGCTAACTATGGCGAACGAAGGCTTACATCGCATTCCCTTGTCGGTACTCAAAGGTGTCGGGCCCAAGCTACAGGAGCGCCTAAGCAAACTTGGCTTGGCGACGATACAAGATGTTTTGCTACATTTGCCGCTGCGCTACGAAGACCGCTCACGTATTTATCCGATAGCAGGTCTGCAAGCGGGAACCACTGCAACGGTGGTCGCAGCGGTGGTAAAAGCAGAAGTTGTTTACGGTCGCCGGCGAATGCTAAAGGTTAAAGTTCAGGATGCTAGTGGTGGGCTTAATCTAGTGTTCTTCCAGTTTAGTGCCGCGCAATTGAAACAATTCGAGCAGGGGACACGGTTACAGTTATTTGGCGAAGCCCGGCGCGGCCTGCAAGGCCCGGATATGATTCATCCGGAGTATAAAATCATTACCGGCGAGGCACCACAGTTAGCAGAAAGCTCACTGACGCCGGTGTACCCAACCACCGAAGGGGTGCAGCAAACAACTTTGCGGAAAATAACTGAGCAAGCACTTACTTATCTTACCGATAAGGCTCTTCCAGAGTTAATGCCGGAACAGTTGCAACCCAATGGGATCGGCTTAGCAGCGGCGATTCGCTTATTGCATAGACCACCACTAGACGTCAGTTTGAGTCAATTGCAAGATGGCACACACCCAGCTCAGCAACGCTTGGCGATGGAAGAGCTGGTAGCGCATCAGTTAAGTTTATTGAAATTACGCGCGATTAAACAACAACATCAAGCCCGCGCTTTGCAACCGCATTCGCAGTTGGAGCAAGAGTTTCTGCAGCGCCTGCCATTTACCCCGACCGGCGCGCAACAACGTGTAGTAGACGAGATCCAACAGGATCTAGCGGAGTCTATCCCGATGATGCGATTGGTGCAGGGCGATGTTGGTTCAGGTAAAACTTTGGTGGCAGCGTTGGCCGCATTGACTGCAATTGGGCAAGGTTATCAGGTGGCATTAATGGCTCCGACGGAAATACTTGCTGAGCAACATGCTTTAACATTTCAGCAATGGTTTGCGCCGCTGGGAATACAAGTTGGTTTTTTGATGGGTAAGCAAAACGCCAAACAGCGTAAAGGCAATCTCGCAGCTTTGGCCAGCGGCGAACTTAATATGGTGGTCGGCACTCATGCGCTGTTTCAGGCTGAAGTTGCTTATCACAACCTGGTACTGGTTATTATCGATGAGCAACACCGGTTTGGCGTTCATCAACGTCTTGGGCTGCGTGAAAAGGGTGTGCAGCAGGGCTATCAACCGCACCAGCTGATTATGACCGCAACCCCCATTCCGCGTACGTTAGCAATGACCGCTTATGCTGACTTAGCAACCTCGGTGATTGATGAATTGCCGCCAGGCCGCACCCCAGTCACTACGGTGGCAGTTCCGGATACTCGTCGCGAGCAGGTTGTTACCCGCGTACACGATGTCTGTGTCAAAGAGAAACGTCAGGCGTATTGGGTCTGCACCTTAATCGAAGAGTCGGAAGCGTTGCAGTGCCAGGCAGCTGAAGATAGCGCCACTCAGCTAGCTGAAGCGCTGCCGGATCTGCGCATTGGTTTGGTTCACGGCCGCTTGAAGAGTGCGGAAAAAGAAGCGGTAATGCAGGCTTTCAAAGCGCACGAGTTAGATCTCTTAGTGGCCACCACGGTGATCGAAGTGGGCGTCGACGTACCAAATGCCAGCTTGATGATCATCGAAAATCCGGAACGACTGGGGCTGGCGCAATTGCACCAACTGCGAGGTCGGGTCGGTCGTGGCGCCATCGCGAGCCATTGTGTGTTGCTTTACCATGCGCCGTTATCGAAAACCGCAACCCAACGTTTGGGCGTGTTGCGTGATAGCAATGATGGTTTTGTGATTGCGCAACGCGATCTGGAGCTGCGCGGGCCAGGTGAATTGCTCGGTCAGCGGCAAACAGGAGTGACCGAAATGAAAGTTGCTGACATAATGAAGCACAACTATTTGCTAGATGATGCGCAACAATTAGCGCAGCAATTATGGCAGCGATATCCGGCGACATCAGCGGCATTAATCCAGCGCTGGTTGCCGCGCCGTGACCACTACGCCCAAGCGTAAATTCGTAGTACACTAGGCGTCCATTTATGAAAAGGCAGCATGATGAAAGATTCAAAGTCTGACACCATTGATTTTGGTTACCAGCAAGTTGCTAAAGATGACAAGCAAGGTCTTGTTGCCAATGTATTTAATTCAGTGGCGCAAAAATACGACATCATGAACGACGTTATGTCGTTTGGTATTCACCGTATTTGGAAACGTTACACCATCGACTGTAGCGGTGTTCGTACGGGCATGAAGGTGTTGGATATAGCTGGTGGCACGGGTGATCTGACTGCACAGTTTTCGCGGCGGGTTGGCCCCAAAGGTGAAGTCGTACTGGCAGATATTAATCAGGCAATGCTTGATGTTGGGCGCGATAAACTACGCAACAAAGGTATTGTCAGCAACGTCGATTACGTGCAGGCCAATGCCGAAGACTTGCCTTTTGCTAATGACACTTTCGATATCATTACCATCGCCTTTGGCTTGCGCAATGTAACGGACAAACAAAAAGCGCTGGAGTCGATGTTCCGGGTGTTAAAGCCAGGCGGACGACTACTGGTACTTGAGTTTTCCAAGCCGGTACCACCAATGCTGTCGCAGGCCTACGACTTCTATTCGTTTAACGTGCTGCCGAAAATGGGACAATTGGTTGCCGGTGATGCGGAAAGCTATCAGTACTTGGCGGAATCGATTCGCATGCATCCTGATCAGGAAACCCTGAAAGAGATGATGGAACATGCGGGTTACGAGCGGGTGACCTATGACAATCTCACAGGCGGAATCGTAGCCTTGCACCGCGGATTTAAATTTTAATGTTGTGGACGGTGCTACCAACACAAGTGGTTGAGCGCTTCGCCAACCATATTCTGGATCTTGATGGGGAAACACCTCAACGGTTGCAGAAGCTCGAGGGACGGCGGCTGCGCTTGTCATTAAAAGAGCTAGGGAAGCCGCTTACGATCTGCGTCACTGAGCACGGGGTACGACTCAGCTGGGTTGATGATAGCTTCGTCGATTGCCATATTGTGACTGAAATTGCAATACTCCCAGAGTTACGCGATAGCGCCAATATCACGCGACTGATTAAAGCGGATAAGCTTGATATTGACGGTGACCCAATGCTGGCACAGCAGTTGAGTCGACTGATAACCGATCTTGATATCGATTGGCCGGAACAATTGTCACAGCGCGTGGGTGATGTCCCCGCACAACTACTGGTGAACGCTTTTAATCGTGGTCGTAAGCGGTTACAACGATTTCGGGTCGATTCCCGACAATGGGTGAAGGATGCGTTGGTAGAAGAGCAACGGTTGTTGCCGGCGCGCGAAAGATTTAGTCAGTTTCAACAGGATATGCAAGCATTGCGTGCACAAATCGATAAGCTGGAACGCTACCTTAAAGAGCAACAGGGTTAACCATGCGAACCAAACGACTGTATCAGATCACTCGTACTTTTCTGCACTATGGGCTCAATGAACTGATTCCAGCTCGGTGGATGCCATGGTCAGTACGGTTGGCGCGTTACAGTTTATTCTGGCTACCTAACCGGCACAAAGATAAGCCGGTGGGAGTAAGGTTAAGGCTAGCGCTTGAATCGCTGGGCCCGGTGTGGGTCAAATTTGGGCAAATGTTGTCCACTCGGCGCGACCTACTCCCCTCAGACATAGCGTTGGAATTAGCTAAGCTGCAAGATAAAGTGAAGCCATTTCCGGGTCAGCAAGCTCAGCAACTGATGGAAAAAGCGCTGGGGTTGCGTAGTATCGATGATGCATTTGTCGACTTCTCGGTAACTCCTTTAGCTTCGGCTTCTATCGCGCAAGTACATACCGCGACTTTGAAAAATGGTGATGATGCCGGCGCTGACGTGGTCATCAAAGTCATTCGTCCCGATATTCGCGGGGTAATCGATGCTGACTTGCGGTTGATGGAAACTCTGGCTGGCGTGTTAGCGAAACATCTGCCCGATGGTCGTCGATTGAAACCAAAAGAAGTTGTAAAAGAGTATCGAAAAACCTTGCTTGACGAATTGGACTTGGCGCGCGAAGCGGCAAATGCCATACAACTGCGACGTAACTTTGAAGACTCCACGTTACTTTATATTCCAAAGGTATACAGCGATTTCAGTCGTCCGAACATTATGGTTATGGAGCGAATTGACGGTATTCCGGTGAGTGATGTTGATGCCTTACTGGCTATCGGTGTGGATATGAAAAAGCTTGCCGAACGTGGCGTGGAAGTATTTTTTACGCAGGTGTTCCGCGATAGCTTCTTTCACGCTGATATGCATCCCGGAAATATATTTGTTTCGCGTGAGCATCCGGAAGACCCGCAGTATCTGGGGATCGATTTTGGCATCGTCGGTACCTTGAACCGAGAAGATAAACGTTATTTAGCAGAGAACTTTTTAGCCTTTTTTAATCGCGACTACCGTAAAGTCGCCGAACTCCATGTTGACTCAGGTTGGGTGCCTGCGCATATTAACGTCGAAGATTTTGAATCGGCGATTCGCACTGTATGTGAACCAATCTTTAATAAGCCTTTGGCTGATATATCTTTTGGCCACGTGCTGGTGAATTTGTTCAACACAGCACGTAGGTTTGAAATGGAAGTTCAGCCACAGCTGGTATTACTGCAAAAAACCTTGCTTTATGTTGAAGGTTTAGGTCGTACACTCTACCCTCAACTGGATCTTTGGCAAACAGCTAAGCCGTTTCTAGAACGTTGGATGAAAGAGCAGCTGGGTTGGCGCGCGGTGTTACGGTCAGTGCAAGAGCAAGCGCCGTATTGGGCCGAGAAAATGCCCGAGATGCCGACGTTGCTCTACGATTATTTGAGTACGCAAAAGCATCAAATCGAACAACAACAAGCTGCGACCCAAGCCTTAGTGAAAAGTCAGCGGCAATTCGCCTGGCGCCTATGGTGGGGAATGGCGAGTGCAGCACTGCTGGTAAGTACAACTTTGCTGTGGATCAGCGGTCAACCGGTGTGGCTGACGTCCGTAACTGGCGTATTAACAGTCGTGAGTATTGCAATGAGTTGGCGTAAAGCCAGCCACAATTAGATGAGGGTGTTATGGGTATTAGTATTTGGCAACTGCTGATCCTTTTAGTCATTATCGTGCTGTTGTTTGGCACTAAGCGGCTGCGTTCGCTTGGCGGTGACTTAGGCTCAGCAATTAAAGGTTTCAAGAAGTCAGTAAGTGATGATGAAACCACGGACAACAATGACCACAAGAAAGTTGATACCAAGTCTGAGCACGATAAGGACGCCTAAGCTGTATGTTTGATATCGGCTTTTGGGAGCTACTTTTTGTTGCGCTTATTGGATTGTTAGTGCTGGGACCAGAGCGTCTTCCAGTTGCGCTGCGTGGTTTGCAACGCGGCATACAGAAGGTTAAGACCTTTGGTACCTCGGTACAAGCGGAGTTGAATCACGAGCTGCGCATAAAAGAGCTGCATGATCACTTAAAAAAAGCGGAACAGATGGACGTCGAGAAATTGTCGCCAGAGTTGCAACGTTCGATGGCTGAGCTGCGCGAAGCTGCAGCAGGAGTACAACGGCCCTACGCGAAAAAGGGGCCAACCGGCACCGACGAGAGCGAACCGCCGCCAACTGATGATTCGAAACCATCATCATGAGTCAATCTCCCTTAATTGACCATTTACTCGAATTACGCCGCCGGTTGTTATGGAGTGTGGTTGTCGTGTTGGCAATTTTCGCCGGTTTTGCGGTTTTTGCCGACGAACTCTATCGCTACGTCGCCGCGCCAATGCTCGCCAGTTTGCCGCAAGGTAGCACGTTAATCGCAACTGATGTTGCGACCCCTTTCTTTACCCCTTTCAAGCTTGCTTTGGTGGTTTCTATTGCTGTTGCGGTACCGATGTTGCTTTGGCAGGTGTGGGGATTTATTGCTCCTGGCCTGTATCAGCGTGAAAAACGTTTAGTCGTGCCGCTCATGGTATCAAGCAGCTTATTGTTTTATGCTGGTGTCGCTTTCGCTTATTGGGTTGTTTTGCCGCTGGCATTGAACTTTTTGGCAAATTCAGCACCTGAAGGAGTTACTGTTGCGACAGATATAGCACGCTATCTTGATTTCGTGCTGGCGATTTTTATGGCTTTTGGGATTGCGTTTGAAACACCGGTAGCGATAATTTTACTCTGTTGGACCGGCGTAACCAGCGTCAAGTCGTTGCGTGCCAAGCGTCCGTATGTCATTGTCGGTGCGTTTGTGGTGGGGATGATACTCACCCCACCTGATGTTATTTCGCAAACATTATTAGCTATTCCAATGTGGTTGCTATTTGAACTTGGACTCGTGATTGCTAGTCTATATCAACGCGAGCCACGTGATGCAGATGCAGAACATGAATAAACTATTGAAGTGGGAATCATTTAACATGATGAAATTGTTTGGTTTGGGGAGTGTTGTCGGTTGTATCTCGTTGGCAGCTTTATGGGCTCCAAACGCTTTGGCACAAGACGTTTCGCAACAGCAATTGCGCAACTGTGCAAGTATTGATAATGCGTTACAGCGTTTGGTCTGTTTTGACAAATTAGCAGCCGGTGAAGCGTCGCCAGCAGCGCAAGATACTGCCACCGCAGAGCAAAGCCGCAGCACGGTAGAAGACGAATTTGGACGGGAGCATCTCAAGGGTGCTACCAGCAGTCGGTCAGATAAAATTTATGTGAAAATTGCCGATGCGCAACGTGATTTTTATGGTAAGTGGGAGATTGCTCTGACCAACGGACAACGCTGGAAGCAAACTGATTCCCGTACTGTTCCGCTTCCTGAGGATGCTGAATACTATATTGAGCGTGGCATCTTGAATAGCTTCTTCCTAGGCCGTGAAGGTGAGAACCGACGCATTCGTGTGCGTCGCGTAGAGGATTGAGGTGACCAGACGGCAATGGTTCGATGCGGGAGTTAATCTAACCCACACTCGCTTTGCTGAAGACCCTGCAGCTATACTGCAACGCGCGCTGGAGGCTGGAGTTGAGCGCGTAGTCGTGATCGCTTGTAATCTTGCGGAAACGCAGCAGGCTATCGCGCTGGCTGAGCGTTTTCCTCAACTTATCGTGACGGCTGGAGTACATCCTCATGACGCAGCTAAGGCGCCAGCGGATCTGCAACAGCAGCTGCGCGAGCTGGCTCGCCATCCGAGCGTTCACGCGATTGGTGAGTGTGGTCTCGATTTCAATCGCAACTACTCACCCCCGGAGATTCAGCTCAAGGTTTTTGAGCAACAGCTTGAACTAGCGGCCGAACTTAATTTGCCAGTTTACCTCCATGAGCGAGATGCTTTCTCCGAACAACATCGATTGTTAGAAAAATATGCCAGTAAAATACCAATAAAATTAGCACATTGCTTCACGAGTGGTTGCGAAGAGCTCGAAGAGTATCTAAAGTTAGACTGTTATATAGGAATCACTGGTTGGGTGTGCGATGAGAGACGTGGGGACGCTTTACGCAAGGCGGTACCAAAGATTCCGCGAGAGCGTTTGATTTTAGAAACGGATGCACCGTTTTTGGTGCCACGAACGCTTAAGCCCCGCCCGAGTTTTAATGAGCCATGTTGGCTGCCGGCAATTGCAAAAGTTGTTGCAGAGTTACGTCATGAGTCAGTAGATGAGCTCGCTACAGCAATCTGGCATAACAGTTACTTACTATTTGGATGCGAAGGATGGCAAAGACCTTAGTTCGATGGTTGACCCTGGTTGGAATAGCTCTGTACTGGGGGGTAGGTGCAACAAACGTTTCCGCGCAAGAGACGATGCCGCCGATTTATTACCATATCGATGCAAATGGCAGCCAGTCGATTCAAAAGCTGATGGATAAAGAGCCAAGCTTTTGGAATGTGCTCAATAACCAGGCCGGTTCCTTTGGTTATACTTCTGCGACCTACTGGTTCCACTTTACCTTACCTACAGCTGACTATGATCGCGTGCTGCGCATTGGTTATCCGTTGCTTGATAGCGTTGATATCTACTATGTCGCCAATAAGGAGATCATAAAGCAAGTCAAGGTTGGCGACGCACAAGAGTTCGCTAAGCGCCCGATCGACAATCGTAACTTTATTGTCCCAATAGCTTCGCGCGATCAGCTACAGGTTTATTTAAAGGTGGCAACCACTAGCTCAATGCGGGTTCCGCTGAGTGTCTGGCAACCTGCTGAATTGCTTGGTGATGAGCAAGTCGTGAATACCGCCACAGCAATGTATTTTGGTTTATTGCTCGGTATGATGGTGTATAACCTATTTAGTTACAGCGTGGCCCGCGACGTTCGTTTTGCTTACTATAGCGCCTATATTCTGGCCATCGGTTTGTTGTTAGCGAGTTTAGATGGTACTGGTTATCAGTATGTGTGGCCTTGGTCTGAGTGGCTGCAAAGTAAGGCCATACCGCTTTTCGGAAGTGTGGTGTTTATTTTTGCAAGCTTAGTCGCCAGTCAAATTCTACAAACCAAAAAACGCAGTCCAAAGCTGCACCGTGGCTTGCAAGGTATTATGGCCGCCGCCGGTCTAGTGTTTTTAGCCAGCTTGGTATTCCCTTATGAATTGATGATTTCAATTGTCTTGGTGGGAGCCATTCTCGGTAGTAGCTTCCTGATATTTACCGGCTTTACCTTGTGGCGTCAGGGCTTAGCTTATGCTCGCATTTACACGCTAGCGCTTAGTGTGCTGCTGTTGGCTATTATTATTAACGCTGTCGGTTACTTAGGCTTCTTAGACTCGTTCTTTATTCAGCGCTATTTGATAATGCTCGGTTCAGCGATTGAGATTATGTTGTTGAGCTTGGTTCTTGCGATTCGTTTTAATGAAGACCGACAAGAACGCTTGGCGGTGGAAAAACGTTTAAATTCCAGGCTTGAAGTAAAAGTTAAGCAACGTACACAAGAGCTCGAAGCGGTCATGCGCAAGCTAAAAGAAATGAACCAACGGCTCGAGGTTAAGAGCAGCGAAGATCGGCTGACAAAACTTTTTAATCGAGGTGTGCTTGACGATGACTTGCCGTTAGAGGTGCGTCGTGCTCGCCGAACTGGTTATGACATAGCTGTGGTTATGATCGACATTGATCACTTCAAGAAAGTGAACGACAAGTTTGGTCATCCAGTCGGTGATGAAGTTCTGGTTGAGCTATCTCGTTTATTGCGAGTGAATTTCCGTCGTGCTGGTGACCGTATTTACCGTTACGGTGGTGAGGAATTCGTAATTCTTATGCCAGGTGCGCAAGAACTCGGTTGCCATGACAAAGTACTTACAGTGACGGATGTTATTCGAGGTCATACCTTTAAAACAGAGCGAGGAGAGATTAAAATCACCGTCAGTGCCGGCATGGCATTACTGAACAGTTTGCCGGGGCACGTCTCAAGCAAACAATTGTTGGAGGCTGCCGATAACGCGCTTTATCAGGCTAAAAACTCTGGTCGTGATCAAATTCGAATCGCACGGTCTTCAAAAGATGTGAGTGAAAAACCATAAATGCATAGTATTAGTCAGTTTCCTTTCCGCCGCATGCGACGTTTGCGGCGTCATAATTTCAGCCGCCGTATGGTGGCTGAAAATCATTTAAGCGCTGCAGATTTCATCTACCCAATGTTTGTCATTCCTGGCGAAAACCAGCGCCAACAAGTGACGTCGATGCCGGGTGTGGAGCGTTTATCAATTGACTTGTTGGTCACTGAGTGTCGTGAAGTTTTCGATCTGGGGATTCCCGCAGTCGCACTTTTCCCGGTTACTCCTGACACCGATAAATCTCTCACTGCTGAGGCTGCATGGGCGGCAGACGGCTTGGCTCAACGCGCTGTGCGGGCGATTAAGGCGGCACTGCCTGAACTTGGTGTAATCACCGATGTTGCCCTTGACCCGTTCACTACCCACGGGCAGGACGGTATTATCGATGAACAGGGCTACGTACAAAACGACATCACTACAGAAGCTCTGGTAAAACAGGCTCTTTCGCATGCCGAAGCCGGCGCTGACGTGGTGGCTCCTTCAGATATGATGGATGGACGTATTGCCGCGATTCGGGAAGTGTTGGAAGAGAAAGGCTACCACAACGTACAGATCATGGCTTACTCAGCGAAGTATGCGTCTGGGTTCTATGGCCCCTTCCGCGATGCCGTTGGCTCTGCTGGTAACCTCAAAGGTGGTAACAAAAAAACCTACCAAATGGATCCGGCCAACGCTGACGAAGCACTGCACGAGGTTGCTTTAGATTTGGATGAGGGTGCCGATATGGTGATGGTTAAACCGGGTATGCCTTATCTGGATATTGTCCGTAGCGTTAAAGACAGGTTCAAAGTTCCAACTTTTGCTTATCAAGTCAGCGGTGAGTACGCCATGTTACAAGCGGCAATTGCTAACGGTTGGTTGACCGAAGAGGTTATTTTCGAATCGTTGCTTGGCTTTAAGCGGGCCGGTGCCGATGGTGTACTGACTTATTTCGCAAAATTCGCGGCCCAGAAATTAGCGCGAGACGTTTAAGCGAGCGAGCGTTTGCGCTCAGCGAGCATGGTATGTACGAGTCCCTCGCGCAAAGCCCCTTGGGCGAGGTCAACGGCGCGGATATCCAGACTTTCGGTTAGCGCGACAAGAATAGCTAAGCCACCACAAAAAACCGCCATGCGGTCGTCGCGAATGCCAAGCTGATGTAACTGTTCAACGTGGCCGTGTTTGATGCTTTCGTTTTTACAATAATCGATAAACTCAGCGCTCATAGTGCCCGATCCGTAGTGGCGCAGACAATCTTGTAATGCACGAAATGTCCCCGATGCTCCACAAACGGTCTGCCAACCATGAGCCTGGTAGGTTTTGGCAAGCGGTTGTATCAGCCGTTTAGCACTATCAATTGCATCGGCAAAACGGCGCGCTGATATCGCTCCGTCGGCAAAGAAACGGTTTTGCCAAACCACACAGCCCATATCAAGACTCTTCAATACATGTGGCTCGGTGCCTATGCCGGCAATCACTTCGGTGCTAGCGCCGCCAATATCCAGCACCAGCATGGCGCTTTCAGGGCGTGCGAGATCTAGAGTAGCGCCTTGGTAAATCAGACCAGCTTCAGTGGTACCAGAAATAATATCAATGGTGGCGCCGAGAACACGCTCGAAGCGTTTTAGGATGTGTTGACGATTATGGGCCTTGCGCAGGGTTGCAGTAGCGACGCAGCGTACTTGCAAGGGTTGGTAGTCATTTAGAAGTTGAGCAAAATCTTTTAAACAACCGATGCCACGTTCAATTGCGGCATCGTTAAGCGTAAGACTTGGTGTTAGGCCATCGGCCAGACGAACTTTTTGCCGATGGCGGGTAATAATCCGGTAACCCCGCGTGGTCGCTTTGGCAATCAACATGTGGAAGCTATTAGAGCCTAAATCGATTGCTGCGATACGCGGGTACTGGCGCATTAGCCGTTATGCTTCGCTGGCGGTTTGCGTTGACCAGATGAGCGGCGTTGTTGCCCACCACTGCCACCACGACGACCTCCACGGCTACGACGACGGCCACTAGGGCGCGGCGTGCGCAAATCGCTTAACAAGGCGTCAGGGTCGTATTTGGTTACTGGAATGGAGTGACCAATATACTCTTCTATGGCCGGCAAATTATAAACATACTCTTCGCAAGCTAAGTTAATCGCTTTACCGCTTGCCCCAGCACGACCGGTACGACCGATGCGATGCACATAATCTTCGAAATCGTCGGGCAAGTCATAGTTATACACATGACTTACTTCTGGAATATGTAACCCGCGGGCAGCGACATCAGTGGCAACTAAGAAATCGAGGGTGCCGGCAGAAAACTCTTCAAGAATTTTTAAGCGCTTGCGCTGTGGCACATCGCCCGTCAGCAACCCAACTCGATGACTATCTGCCTCAAGCCAATTAAACAGTTTTTCGCAAACGTGCTTGGTATTTGCAAAAATGATGGCTTTATCTGGCCAGTCTTCTTCAATTAAAGTCAGCAATAGCTTAATTTTATCTTGTTTCGACGGATAAAAAAGTTCTTCACTAATACGGATAGCGGTTTTTTGCGTCGGCTCAACTTCAACTTTCGTGGGTGAGTTCATGTGATCGTAGGCAAGTTCTTGCACACGCTGCGACAGGGTGGCAGAAAACAACATGCTTTGGCGTTCTTTCGCGCCTGGCATGCGTTCAAACATGTAGCGAATGTCTTTAATAAAGCCTAAGTCGAACATCCGATCGGCTTCATCCAGTACTACAACCTCGATCTTGTCGAGTTGGTAGATGCCTTGTTTGCAATAATCAATCAGGCGGCCGGTGGTGCCGATCAAAATATCTACGCCTTCTTCGAGTCGCTGGCGTTGACTTTCGTAACCCTCGCCCCCATAAATAATACCAAGGCGCATATCACAGTGAGCAGCAAGAAGTTCAGCATCGTTTGCGATCTGAATTGCTAGTTCACGCGTAGGAGCCATAATAATAGCGCGCGGATAACGTTTTTCGCCAGAACGCGGCTTGTTAAGTAGGGTGGTAAAGGCCGCAATCAGGAAGGCAAGAGTTTTGCCAGTTCCCGTTTGTGCTTGTCCCGCTACATCTTGGCCTTTTAGAGCGATAGGTAAGCTCAAGGCTTGGATTGGTGTACAATACTCAAAGCCCGCCTTATTCAAAGCAGTTAATACCTGCGGATGCAGGTCGAGATCGGCAAAGCGTGTCTCTGTAAGGTGTGTTTTACTCATAGCATAAGCATACCAGTTTGCGCTAACATTCAAAAACAGAAATAATAGTGTTTTATTATTTCACGCGAATTCAGCAGCGGAGATTACCATGAGTGATAAAATTGTTCAGCTAAGTGATGATTCTTTTGAGGCAGATGTTCTCAATTCTGATACGCCAGTACTAGTGGATTTTTGGGCAGAGTGGTGTGGCCCATGCAAAATGATTGCACCGATCCTTGACGATATTGCAAACGAGTACGGCGACCGCATCACTATCGGTAAACTGAACGTTGACCACAATAGCCAAACCCCGCCGAAGTACGGTATTCGCGGTATTCCAACGCTATTGCTGTTCAAAAACGGTGAAGTTGCCGGAACCAAAGTTGGGGCGTTGTCAAAAGCTCAGCTGGCAGAATTTATTGAACAAAACCTGTAAAGGTGCGTTCGAAAATGTTGTCAAGCTTTGCGGTTTGACAACTTTTTCGGCCTGTTAGGTCTAAATATCCAGCAAAAAACTGGACGTCTTGGCGTTTAGGTGTTACTTTTCAACCAATATTTCTTCAGGTTGCCAGCCTTACGGCAGTCAGATAGCAAACCCCTAAAGCTATAAAACATAAACTAACCCGTTGTTTTCCTATGGACACTAAAGTCATATCCCTCTTATGAATCTTACAGAATTAAAAAACAAACCCGTAAACGAGCTGGTGCAGCTCGCAGAATCCATGGGCCTCGAGGCCATGGCTCGTACCCGCAAACAAGACATCATTTTTGCCATTTTGAAAGCGCACGCGAAAAGTGGCGAAGACATTTATGGTGACGGGGTGTTGGAAATCTTGCAGGATGGCTTCGGCTTTTTGCGTTCAGGAGATTCATCGTACCTTGCCGGTCCTGATGATATTTATGTTTCGCCAAGTCAAATCCGCCGTTTCAACTTACGAACTGGTGATACGGTGGCGGGGAAAATACGCCCACCGAAAGAAGGTGAACGTTATTTTGCCCTTCTTAAGATTCGTGAAGTTAACTTCGACAAGCCTGAAAACTCCCGCAATAAAATCCTTTTTGAAAACCTGACACCTCTGCACGCTGAAGAACGTTTGCGGATGGAGCGTGGTAATGGTTCGACGGAAGATATTACTGCTCGGGTATTAGACCTGGCCTCGCCAATCGGTAAAGGTCAACGTGGGTTGATTGTGGCTCCGCCAAAAGCGGGTAAGACGTTATTGCTGCAGAACATTGCGCAGTCCATTGCCGCTAACCATCCTGATTGTGTATTGATGGTGCTGCTGATCGATGAACGTCCAGAGGAAGTTACTGAGATGCATCGTCTGGTGAAGGGTGAAGTTATTGCTTCAACCTTTGATGAGCCAGCAAACCGTCACGTGCAGGTCGCCGAGATGGTGATCGAGAAAGCCAAACGTTTGGTCGAACACAAGAAAGATGTGGTCATTTTACTTGATTCAATCACCCGTCTGGCACGTGCTTACAACACTGTTATTCCAAGTTCGGGCAAGGTGTTGACCGGTGGTGTTGATGCCAACGCGTTACACAAGCCAAAGCGTTTCTTTGGCGCTGCACGTAATGTCGAAGAGGGTGGTAGTTTAACTATCATTGCGACGGCGTTGATCGATACCGGTTCGAAGATGGACGAGGTGATTTACGAAGAGTTCAAGGGCACAGGTAATATGGAAATGCACCTGAATCGTAAAATCGCTGAGAAGCGTGTTTTTCCTGCAATTGATTTCAATCGTTCGGGTACGCGTCGCGAAGAGTTGTTAACCTCGCCGGAAGAACTTCAAAAAATGTGGATCCTGCGCAAAATCGTGCACCCGATGGGTGAAACGGAAGCGATGGAGTTCCTCATCGACAAGCTGCAAATGACCAAAACCAACGACGAATTCTTCGAGGCCATGAAGCGCCAGAAGTCGTAGGCTTGGTTTTGTACTGAGCTTCGGGGGCTAGTGACAGGGACGCCATTACCCCTTCTCTGGCGGCTTGGGCGCCGCATCCCTGCGGCGCGCACCCTGTCACCTGCGATTTCTGTTTAAGCCGAATTATTTTTTTCGCGTTTTAATGCCAATTCAGCCAATAACGGAAAATGATCGGAACCAAACTTGGACAGACGCCGCATTTTCACCAGCATGAAATGTTCACTGTGGAACAGATGATCCAGCGGCCAGCGCAGCACCGGCAGCTTCGCGTGGAAGGTGTTGAAAAAGCCTCGTCCCATGCGCGGATCAAATAGACCGCTGGTGCGAAGAAACTCGCGGGTGGTGGGTGACCAGGCGACGTCGTTCAGATCGCCGGTGACAATGACCGGTCCGGTTTGCTTGGCCGCGCTTTCAGCGACACGGAGTAATTCACGGTCGCGGGCTTTAGATTTATTATTTTCGGTCGGGCTCGGTGGTGCTGGGTGCACGCAATGCAGATGCACGACCTGACCATCAGGCATTTGCACATCAGCATGAACCGAAGGGACGTTTTCTTGAATAAGGTTTTCTACGCTAATATTCTCTAATGGCCAAACAGAATAGACCATCATGCCGTACAGATTGTTCTGCGGTACGCGAACCACATGCGGCAGGTCATCTTCGATGTCGGTAAGTTGCTGCTCCCACCAATCGTCGGTTTCCACGGCAACGATAATATCGGGCCGTTCGCGATTGATCATGCGTACCAGTTCGACGGCGTTGCGGTTATGCTCGAACACATTAACGGTGAGAATGCGTAGATGTTCTTCGACGCGTTTTTCATCGCGCTTGCGTGAATAACGCTGAACGGTGCGTTGTGCCAATGGGGTGTAAGGAAAGATCCACCAGAGTTGCCAAGCGCAACAGAGGAGCTGAACTGTCACCAGCAGCCAGGTCGTGGGTGCGTCTGGCGATAGCCACCAGGCGCTGGCAGCAAGTAGTGCTAACCCTGTAGTGGTCAGCTGTAGTCGGGGAAAATCCCAGAGTCGAATCAGCCAGTGGGTGCTATTAGCTAGTGGTAACAACGAAAGCAATGCAAGTAACGCTGTGAAGCCGCCAATGGTGCTAAAAGCGAGTGAGGGATCCGACATGAGTAACGTACATCCTTAAACGGGTAGTGTCGGCTTAGCCTAGCGCAATTTGAAAGCGCTGAAAACAGTAATAAAAACCAGTATAATGGCGACATTATTTGCGGTGTGGGACAACCATCAGTGAAGTATCAGGATTTACGCGGCTTTATGGCCTTGCTGGAAGCGCGTGGAGAATTAAAACGAATAGAGCTTGAAGTCGATCCTTACCTGGAGATGACCGAAATTGCGGATCGCACGTTAAAAGCAGGCGGTCCGGCGTTATTGTTTGAAAACGTCAAAGGACACAGCATTCCGGTTTTGGCGAATTTGTTTGGTACACCGGAACGGGTGGCGCTGGGCATGGGGCAAGAGTCTGTTGCTGCGCTGCGCGACGTCGGCAAGCTGTTAGCTTTCCTGAAAGAACCAGAGCCACCCAAGGGCTTTCGCGATGCGCTAAACCTTTTACCTGTCTATAAAAAAGTACTTAGCATGTCGCCGAAACAGCTGAAAAAAGCGCCTTGCCAAGAGGTGGTGCACAGTGGTGATGAGGTAGATTTGCAGCAGCTGCCGATCCAGCATTGTTGGCCCGGTGATGTGGCGCCGTTGATCACTTGGGGCCTGACGATAACCAAAGGTCCGCACAAAGAACGCCAAAATTTAGGTATTTATCGGCAGCAGTTGTTAGCTAAAAATAAAGTTATTATGCGTTGGTTGTCGCATCGTGGCGGGGCATTGGATTTTCAGGAATGGCAACGTCAGCATCCTGGCGAGCGTTTCCCGGTGGCGGTGGCTTTAGGTGCTGATCCGGCAACAATTCTGGGGGCGGTGACACCAGTGCCAGACAGTTTGTCGGAATACGCTTTTGCCGGTTTATTGCGAGACGGAAAAACCGAAGTCACAAAATGTGTGAGTAATGATTTGCAGGTTCCGGCGCATGCGGAAATCATTCTCGAAGGTTATATTGAGCCGGGTGAGATGGCACCGGAAGGGCCTTACGGTGATCACACCGGTTACTATAATGAAGTTGATGAGTTTCCGGTATTTACCGTAACGCACATTACTCATCGCCGGGATCCAATCTACCACTCAACCTATACCGGGCGTCCGCCGGACGAGCCGGCAGTGCTTGGTGTCGCTCTCAATGAAGTTTTTGTACCCTTATTGCAAAAGCAGTTTCCGGAAATTGTCGACTTCTATTTGCCGCCGGAGGGCTGCTCGTACCGGGTGGCTGTGGTGACCATGAAAAAGCAGTATGCCGGTCATGCAAAGCGCGTAATGATGGGCGTATGGTCTTTTTTGCGACAATTTATGTATACCAAGTTTGTTATTGTCTGCGACGATGATGTAAACGCACGCGATTGGCAAGATGTGATCTGGGCCATGACCACGCGTATGGATCCTGCTCGTGATACGGTGCTCGTTGAGAACACACCGATTGATTATCTGGATTTTGCCTCACCGGTATCAGGACTTGGCTCAAAAATGGGCATGGATGCAACCAACAAGTGGCCAGGCGAGACGAGTCGGGAATGGGGTGTACCCATTGTTATGGACAAAGCAGTGCAGCAACGGGTGGATGAGATTTGGGACGAACTCGGAATTTTGCAACAGGATGAGCAGGCGCAATGAAACAAATGCTAGGTAAAGTTACAACGTTAGAGAATTTGTCGCAGCATGTTTATCGGGTGGTTCTCACGTTACCTGAGGCCATCATGTTCGCTGCCGGGCAATATTTGCAGGTTGTGATGGGCGAGCGCGACAAACGACCGTTTTCGATCGCGTCATGCCCGTCAAAAACCAATACTGTCGAACTTCACATAGGCGCGACAGCAGATAATCCTTATGCCATGGAAGTGATTGCCAAAATTCGTGAACAAGGTGAAGTCGTCATAGAGGTGCCACTTGGTGAGGCCAATTACCGCGCAGCGAGTGATCGCCCGATCATTTTAATCGCTGGTGGTACTGGTTTTTCTTATACCTGGTCGATTCTGCAGGCGCATCTGCGTAAAGCAACGAAACGACCGGTCACCCTCTACTGGGGTGGTCGTGCGGCAAGCGATCTTTATTATGATAGCAAGTTACGCGCGCTGAGCGACCAGCATTCCAACTTTCATTACCGACCAGTGGTTGAACAAGCCGAGGGCAATTGGCATGGGGCTATCGGCCTGGTTCATCACGCGGTTATGGCGGAACAAAGCGATTTAAGCGAAGCTGATGTTTACGTAGCGGGGCGATTTGAGATGGTACGCGTGATTCGTGATGAGTTTCATGCGCAAGGTTTGCCGCTCGAACAACTTTATGGTGATGCGCTAGCCTTCATTTAAGCGCGCTGTTATACTTCGCAACGCAATACCAAGGGGTGCCCCTGTACGCGATTGTACAGTTGGGCTGAGATGCACAGAGCAAACCCTTTGCACCTGATCCGGTTAATACTGGCGTAGGGATGGTAGCTAAAACTCTTAGTCCATTTGAAATCCCACCCGACCGGATTGTTTCTGACTCAGAAGTTGAGGAAATAATCCATGTTTCGAAAATCTTATTTAATGGCCGCTTTATTGGCCTCCGGCGCGGTCGCGTCCGCGAGTACCCACGCTCAAACCGAAGCGGACACCCAAAACACCGCTGAACGCATTACCATCCAAGGTGAATTCCGTCGTATGACGGTACAAGAAGCACCCACCAGCGTAACTGCATTAGTGGCTGAGCGGCTTGGCCAGCGTAACGCGCTGCACTTAGAAACGGCGCTTAATGCGCTTGCTAACGTAAACTTTTCCGGGGGCAGCTCGCGCGCCCGATTTATTCAAATCCGTGGCGTAGGTGAACGCAGTCAGTTTGTCGACCCGATTCAGCCTTCGGTTGGGCTATTGGTCGATGGCATCAATTACAGCGGCCTGGCGCAAGCTGCACAGCTGTTCGATATTAGCCAGGTTGAAGTTTATCGGGGGCCGCAAAGCGGTCGATTCGGTGCCGATGGCTTAGCCGGAATGTTGGTATTGGAAAGTACCCAACCGAGTCGTGAGACCAACGGGTTTCTGCAATTAGGTGTGGCCAACTATGATGCGCTGCAAGGCGGCTTTGCCGTTGGTGGCGCGCTGGGAGATCTCGGCCGCGCGCGTCTGAGCGTGTTTCAGCAACGCGCCGATGGCTTCATTGAGAATACCTACCTTGGCCGCGACGACACCAACAAACGCTCAGAGCGCACGGTCCGGCTGAATCTCATCACTGATATTGCTTCGCGCTGGCAATTGCGTACGACGTTGCACAGTTTAACTCAAGATAATGGCTATGATGCTTTTTCGTTAGATAATAATCGACAAACGTTGTCAGATGAGCCAGGCGACGATAATTTAAAATCCGTTGCAGCTCGGCTTGCATTAAGTTATGCCGGTAGCATTGCAGACGTTGAATTATCCTATAGCCACCTGAGTGCAGATAGCCTTTACAGTTACGATGAAGATTGGACTTACGTCGGCATTGCGCCGGGTTGGGAGTACAGTTCGTTTGATGCTTACCACCGTGAACGTAGCGACGATACTCTCGAAGTACGCTGGGTCGGCAATCAGCCAATGAATTTACCCGGTGGCAATGCCGACTGGGTTGCCGGACTTTACCATTATCAGCGCGATGAAGAGATGGTCCGCGATTTCTTTAATTGGGATCTGTATCAACAAGATCAGTTCTTAAGTACCTATGAAAGTCGTCATATTGCGGCCTACGGCGAGTTAGCACAGAATTTCGGGCAGCATTGGCGCATCACTACAGGGGCACGCATCGAGCGCTATCAGAATCCTTATATGGATAGTAATGGGGTAGCAGCTGAGCCGGAAGACACCATGTGGGGTGGCCGATTGAGCTTGAGTTATCTGCCAGAAGTCGATCATCTATGGTATGCGACGCTGGCGCGTGGCTATAAAGCGGGTGGGGTGAATGGCGAGGCTTTAGGTAAAGTGCAAGATACCGAGTTGACCGAACTGCGTGATTTTTTGCTGGCGCGTGCGACCTTTGCGCCAGAATTCCTAACCAGCTTCGAAGTCGGCCACAAGCGTGTCAGTGCAGATGGCAAGTTAAGCCTGCAAGTGGCGCTGTTTGCCCACCAGCGTGATGATGTGCAGCTCAAGGGTTGGGTAAATCGCGAGCAAAGTTTTGTCGGATTTTTGCAAAATGCTGCGCAAGGCAATGCCTATGGTGCCGAGCTCGAATTGACGTACCAGCCTACCCAACAGCTGGAAGTTTTTACCTCGGTGGGGCTACTAGAGACGGAAATTGAAGGCTTCATTACCGAAGATGGCATCAATATGAGTGGTCGCGATCAGGCGCATGCGCCTAACTATCAATTCAACGCTGGGCTGCGTTATGCGTGGAGTAGCCAACTTAGCGGCGTAATTGAGATCGACGGTAAAGATGGCTTTTACTATTCGGACTCTCACATGAGTCGTTCAGAAGCAATGCGACTGCTACATGCGAGTTTGCAATGGCAGGCGCAAGCTTGGCAACTAACCCTATGGGCACGAAATTTGACCGATGAAACACATGGCATCCGGGGTTTCTATTTTGGAAACGATCCGCGTCTTGAATATGTTCCGCAGACCTATGAGCAGTTCGGCGAACCGCGGCGGGTTGGTCTAACCCTAAAATACGCATTCTAGTTTAAGCGAGCACAACTAAGGGGTGTCCGGTTATGGCAAATTTCGCTGAACTTTGGCAACAAGTCCTTGCGACTTCATGGTTGGAGTGGCTGGCTGTTGTGCTCGCTATCGCCTATTTGATTTTAGCCGCACACCAATCGTTGTGGTGTTGGCTGGCGGCAGGGATGAGTTGCGTGATCTACACGCAACTCATGTTTAGCGCACAGCTTTATATGGAGTCTATCCTGCAGGTTAGTTATGTTGCTTTGGCTATCTACGGCTGGTGGCAGTGGCGCTATGGTAAGGGTCAGAGTGACGCTACCGAAGTGCGTGACTTTTCCTGGCAATGGCATCTGCAGTGGCTGTTAGGGTTGGCAATTGTCGCCTCAGGTATCGCCTGGCTGTTACAAACCTATACCAATGCTGACGCGGTTTGGTTAGATACCTTCACTACTGTTTTTTCGCTATTTGCAACGTGGTTGCTGACTCGCAAACAGTTTTCGAATTGGTGGTATTGGTTAGTCATCGACGCTGTCTATGTTTACCTTTACAGTAGTAAAGGCTTCGTCATTACTGGTACGCTCTACTTGGTTTATCTTATACTGGTGGTCTACGCAATGCGGCAATGGCAATCAACGCAGGTGGTCAGCGAACAATGCGACAACAGTGGTTAGAAAACTTACCTATTCGCGGTGTCATAAAAACCGAGCCGCTATTGCGCGGCGTGGCGAATAACGTTTATAAAATCACCACCACGCAAGAAAGTTATATTCTAAAGCAATTTCGTTTCGACCATCCTTACGGTCTTGATCGCGATCAAGAGGTGCGGGTGCAACAGCAGCTTGCTCAGCATCAGTTAGCGCCGGAAGTTATTCATTACGACGTAACCCAAGGCTTGGTCTTACAAAGCTTCCTCAAAGATCCAGATTTGGGCCACGCTAAACTTTCTATGGCTGATAAGTTGCGTGAACTTGCTGATGTATCTGCGCGTATTCACCGCTTATCGATCGATGTTTCGGTTTGGTCCTTGCGTGAGCGTTTGCGCCGTTATTGCAGTCAGCTTGCAGAGTTTGATAGTGAGCGGGCATCACATTATCGCAAGCGATTGGATTCCTTTCGCAAATTACTCGACAGTTTTGCTGCACATCCGGTGTTTTGTCACAATGACCTTGGCATGCACCATATTTTTATTTCACCAACCCCGCGCGTGATTGACTGGGAATATGCAGGTTTGGGCGAGCGCTACTTCGACTTAGCCAACACCATGGCGGTGAACCAACTCGAGCTGCCGCAACGTAATGCTTTTATCAATGCTTATGAAGCCGCCGCGGGATTCACAGTGCAACGCGATACTTTGGAGAGCTGGGGCGAAGTGGTTGCTGTGGTCAATCAGCTTTGGTACGAATTGCATCATCACTTACAACGTATTACGTACTAGGGAGTTGGCATGAGCCATGGCACTGCAGATCGGGATTTAACGGAACGTTTGTATGGGTATCTGGCAGAAGACGAAGACGCCAGAGTCTGTAAAGATATTCCCGATGCCGCCTGTAATGACCAACCCAAAGCTTTTGTCGCACATTTAGTTGCGTTAAGTATGACTAAGTTGGGTGATTCGCTGATTAGTGCACGCTTGGTGCTGCCTTGGATTCTTGCTTCGCTCGGTGCCTCTTCAGTGTTTATCAGTGCATTGGTTCCCTTACGCGAATCGTTAGCCTTATTACCGCAGCTGATAATTGCCCAACAACTGCGCGAATCTCCGGTCCGCAAATGGTTTTGGGTGGTCGGTAGTGTTGGTCAAGCGCTGGCGCTAATCGGGATGCTAGTGAGTGTGCTGGCCCTGCGGGGAAACCCATTGGGGTGGGCGATTGTGATCTTGTTGGCGCTGTTTAGCATTGCCCGTGGTGTGTGCTCGGTGTCAATTAAAGATGTGCAAGGCAAGACCATTTCAAAAACGCGGCGCGGACGGTTATCGGGAATTGCCGCATCGGTAGCTGGCCTGTTGTCTGTGTTAACCGCCCTCGCCGTTCTATTTGCGCCAACTGTGCTTAGCGGCAGCATAGAGCAAGGGAATATACTTATCTTTGCGGCGTTGCTGGGCGTAGCTGCGCTGTTGTGGTTGGTTGCGGCACTAACCTACGCGCAGGTACCAGAAGTTCCTGGTGCCACTGAGGGCGGTGGCAACGCTATGATCGAAGCGTTGCAGTCAATGCGCTTGCTATGGCAGGACAAAACCTTTGGTAGCTTCGTTCTGACCCGCGCGTTACTCGTTTCTTCTGCGTTTGCCATCCCTTATATTGTGGTTATGATTCAACGTAGCGGCGAAGGAAGCTTGACCAGCTTGGGTGGACTGATGCTGGCAAGTGGGATTGCTGGCATGGTCGCGGGTAGGTTTTGGGGTAAATGGTCCGATTCCGCCAGCCACCATGTAATGGCGGCTGCGGCATTTATCGCCGTGAGTGTTATGGCGGCGGCGTTGGTACTTTACACTGTTGCAATCGATTGGTTAGCGCAGCAATGGCTGGCTGGACTATTAATCTTCGTGGCGGCGGTTGCCCATCATGGAGCGAGGGTTGGGCGCAAAACCTATCTGGTCGATATGGCGACCCAGGAAAATCGCGCGCAACTCACAGCGGTGTCCAACACGGTCATCGGTGGTGTGTTACTGCTTGGTATTTTACTCGGCGCATTAGATAGTTATGCAGGGGTAGAAGCTGTGATGCTGACACTCATGGTACTTGGCGTCATCGCCGGGGTAAGAGCGTTAACGCTACCCAATGTGCAGCTTGACGAGTGATACACGAACAATACAAATAAAAAAGCCAACATCTGTCAGATGTTGGCTTAAGATTCTCACGTTCGATCAGTTGCGTATTACTTGCCGCGAACAACTCCATAAAGACCGACAACAACGGCAACTGCACCACCGATCAAGTACCACATTGCACTTTCTGTGGTCTCGCCCGTGACTGCTTGCGTAACTTCCGATGCTGGCGAGTTGTATGCTTCATAGCCGAAATAAAGCAAGATAATACCAACCACAAGTAAAATAATTCCGATGACTTTATTCATGAAACCTTCCTTTAGTTGTTGTTTGTGTTCAGATACTGCTGTTTTCAGCATAGCAAAGAACCAACGAAAAGAACCGATGAAATTAAGAGCCGAGGTATGAAGTGAGCATCCACGCTGTTTTTTCTTGCTCTTTAATGTAGTCGCTCATCAATGCAGAGGTACCCTCGTCATTGGCATCGCCGGCAAGTTCGAGCAGCTCGCGCTGCAACCGGATAGTGGTTCGATAGCTGTCTAAAATCTCACGTACGCAGGCTTTGCCATCATGAATGTCTTTAGCTTCTTGAATTTCGCTGCTCTTGATATAAGTAGAGTAGGCATGCAACGGACGTTGTCCCAGCGTCAAAATACGCTCGGCAATTTCGTCTATCTTCATTAATAAATCGTTGTAGGTTTCTTCGAATTTTGCATGTAATTCAAAGAACTCCTGACCTTTGATGTTCCAGTGAAAGCCACGGACATTCATGTAAAACACTTGGTAGTTGGATAACAGTTGATTGAGTTTTTCAGCCAACTGTTCCGCATGATGTTGTTCGAGACCAATAACGCTTAATTGTTGCATCTGTAAACTCCTGGTTATCCGTTAAAAATTGTTGTTACTACAATTAGATGTAAGGGTCAGTATAGACCCTTTCAAGGGCAAGAGAGAATAGACTCAACCGATTAGGACTATCGGTTTTCTTCAGCTTTTCCGTCACGAATGTGAGCTTCACCGCGTTGTTTTGCGAGTTGGACCTGCTTTTCCCGTTCCGCAAAGCGTTGCTTCTGCTCGGTTGTGGTCTGGTCATGGCAGTGAGGGCAGCTGACACCTTTTTGATAGTACTCAGATTGCTTTTCTTGCTCGGTGATGGGCATACGGCAGGCATAGCACTGATCGTAATCGCCTGGTTTCAAGCCGTGACGAACGGTGACACGTTGATCAAAAACGAAGCAATCGCCATTCCAGCTGGTATCTTCTTCAGGCACCTCTTCCAGGTACTTTAGAATTCCGCCTTTCAGATGGTAAACATCGTTAAAGCCGAGAGATTTTAAATACGCTGTTGATTTCTCACAACGAATACCACCGGTACAAAACATCGCGACTTTTTTATGCTGCTCTGGATTGAGGTGATCTTTGACGTATGCCGGGAAGTCACGGAAACTTTCGGTTTTCGGGTTAATCGCCCCTTCGAAGGTACCGACGGCGTATTCGTAATCGTTACGGGTGTCGATAAGTAGCACTTCGGGGTCACGGATCAAGTCATTCCAATCCTGTGGGTCGACATAGGTGCCGACCACATTTTTGGGGTCAACCCAGTCGATGCCCATCGTCACGATTTCTTTCTTGAGTTTTACTTTGGTGCGGTAAAACGCCTGGGTATCGCTAGGCGACTCTTTGTGTTCGATATCGGCAAATTCGTCACGTGAACGGATAAAGGCCAGAACATTATCGATAGCCTGTCGCGTACCGCAAATGGTTCCGTTGATTCCTTCACGAGCGAGCAGCAAGGTGCCTTTCACGCCATTTTCGACCATGCAGTCGTAAAGGGGCTCGCGAAAAGCTTCGAAATCGTTAATTTCCACAAACTTATAGAGTGCGGCGCAAATATACATGATGACATCCTTCTTTTGGCGGTTCGGATCGCAAATCCGAGGTCAAAAATTGCGCGCGCAGTTTACCACAGAATTACTCGCTGAGCAGCTCTTCCACACGCTTACGCAAACTGGTCATGCCGTATTGTTCACCGATAGCCAGCGCTGCTTCTTGGTCGGCGCCCTGAAACCAAGCGGCGCGCAATGCCATCATGGCACCAACACGATTACTACTGGCACAATGCATGAAGATATTTTTATCTTCATTCAGCCAAAGTGTTTGATGAAACAACTTCACGTTTTCTTGGGTCAGGCCATCAGCCCCAGCAATCGGGATGTGGTAATAGGCTAGCTGATTTTCAGTGGTCCATTGCGCTTCATGAATATCCGTCATTTCCGGATGGCTACGCAAGTTGATAACCATATCAACCCCGGCATCGGCAAGTAATCCGATCTCATGTTTTTTCGGCTGTCCTCCAGCTGCATGATTAGGTGCGGGCTGAGAGAAATTATAAATCGATGTAACGGCGTCGCTCGCTACTATCTTTTGGTGATTATCGGATTGAGTGGTACAGCCCACAATAGTGAATAGCAGTAACGAGACGAGAATGAGTTGAAAATTTTTCATTAGTGTTTCCTTTTCAGTGGCCCGCGCGACACAAAATGTCGCACTGAGTTGCTAGCCTAGCTGTGCATGATTGGGTAGGATGATCCTCATGCATGGAGAGGATAGCAAATGAGTGAACAAAGCGCAGGACTAATCGTCGCCCACAGCCATAAGTTAGAGGATCTGACGGAGTTGGTTGTCCGGCTCACAAGGATTGCTCCTCTCAACCCATTAGAGAGTGAATGCGTGTTGGTCCAGTCCAATGGCATAGCCCAGTGGTTGAAGTTACATCTCGCAGACGCCACCGGCATAGCTGCGATGTTGGATGTGACTCTGCCCGCACGTTTTCAATGGCAGGCCTACCGCGCTGTGTTAGGCGATAACCTGCCGCGGCACTCACCCTTCGATAAAGATCGCTTAACCTGGCGGCTGATGCGTGTATTGCCAGCCTATTTAACGCAAGCTGAATTCGCTGCATTACAGAACTACATGCGCGATGACATTGAACAACGTAAGTTGTATCAGTTGTGCGAACGCCTTGCGGATTTGTTTGACCAATATCAAATGTATCGTGCCGACTGGCTCGCGGACTGGGCTGGTGGTGGTGACATGAAAGCTGATGCCGAGAATGCATGGCAACCCATACTGTGGCGCGCGCTGCTTGCTGATGTTGGCAATGAAGGTTGGAACAATCGAGCCGAATTACATCGTCGTTTTATCGCCACTGCGAGCAAGCTTCCACCAAACCAGCGCCCGGCAGCGTTGCCACCTCGCATTATCGTGTTTGGCATCTCCAGCTTACCGCAACAAATGATTGAAGTTTTACATGCAGTTTCGTCCTGCTGTCAGGTGATTTTGTGTGTGCATAATCCGTGTAAACACTTCTGGATGGATAGCATCGATGGTCGCGATTTATTTAAAGAAATTAAACGTAAGCGGCAGCAGCGGAAGCCGGGGCAAGCTGAGCTCGACATCAACAACCTACACAGCGAAACCCATCCGCTATTAGCGTCGTGGGGTAAGCAGGGCGGCGATTACATTAGCATGCTTGACCAATTTGATGCCACGGCTGAAAAAGCAGCGGAATTTAAAACCGTTAGCTTTGACTTGTTTGATGAGGATTTACCCGATAACCCGAAACGACTGAGTCAATTGCAATCGGATATTTTGAACTTACGTAGTACCAGCGAGGCACAGGCTCACTGGTCTGAGCTCGAGCAGGATGATTCGTTGCAACTTATCAGCTGCCACAGCCCCCAGCGTGAGGTCGAAGTGCTCCACGATCAGCTGTTGCACCTGTTTGCTACCGAGAAAGATTTAAAGCCTAGCGATATTATCGTTATGGTGCCTGATGTCGACGGCTACGCGCCGCATATTAGCGCTGTTTTTGGGCGTCATCAGCGTGGCGATGAACGCTATATTCCGTTCACTATCGCCGACCAGGGAATGCGTCACCGCCACCCAATTTTGGTCGCCCTGGAATATGTACTGACGCTAAATCTGCAGCGCGCGACTGCTAGCGAAGTGCTGGATTTACTGCAAGTGGAAGCACTACAGCAACGTTTTGAGTTAAGTGCCCAAGACGTCGCCCAATTACAAACGTGGCTGCATGAAGCCGGGGTGCGCTGGGCTCTACATGAGCAGCATCGTCAGCAATTAGGTTTGCCTGCTGCCGCGGGCCGCAACTCATGGTGGTTCGGTTTACGTCGCATGCTGCTGGGTTACGCTGTGGGTAGTCAAGAAGGCAACGATTCGGCGTGGCAAGGTGACGAACCTTACCCTGAAGTGGGTGGGCTGGCAGCAAATGCTGCTGGCGCACTGCAGCAAGTGGTACAAACACTTAATGACGCTTTTGCAATGACCACCCAGGCGGTCAGTCCAAGGGTTTGGAGTGAGCAATTACTGACCTTAATGGATCGGCTATTTCTGGCAACAGATGATAGCGATGAGTTACTGCTTAATCGGCTACGCAAACAATTGGAAGCTTGGGTCACCGCTGCTACTGCCGCTGATTTCAGTGAACCAGTGCCCTTGACTGTGGTGGTTGAGAGTTGGTTATCGCGAGTCGATGAACATCAGTTGAATCAGCGTTTTCTTGCTGGCAGTGTTAACTTTGCTACCTTGATGCCGATGCGGGCGATACCCTTCAAAGGCGTGTTCTTGTTGGGGATGAATGATGCTGAGTATCCACGGCAGCGAAAACCATTCGATTTTGATTTAATGGCCAATGATTCGCGGCCAGGTGATCGCTCGCGGCGTGAGGATGATCGTTATTTATTTCTCGAGGCGCTGCTTTCTGCGCGGCGCTGGCTTTATGTCAGTTGGTGCGGACGCAGTATTAAAGATAATACCGAAAAGCCGCCCTCAGTGCTGGTTAGTCAGCTGCGTGATCATTTGCATCAGCTAGGTGTCGAGATACCCTTGCAGCAGCATTATTTGCAACCTTTCAATCCAGCTTATTTTACACAATCAGAAAGTGGTAGAGGCTGGTTTACCTATGCGCGTGAATGGCACAGTCTACATAGCGAGACCTATGCAGCTCAAACCCCAGTATCAGCTTTAGCTGGTTGGGTGCCGGAAGGGCCTGTGAACGTGCGGCAGTTGTATCATTTCTATTTAGAGCCCGCGCGTTGGCTGATGAATTTACGCTTCCAGTGCTATTTGCCAGAGGCGCGTGTGGAAAACCATGATGAAGAATTATTTACCCTGGATGGACTGACCCGCTGGCAACTTATCGATGCTTTAAATACCCCTCTTCTTGCGGCTGCTGGTTCAGCTGCCTCCGATGCAGATTGGCAGCAATGGTTGCATGGTTACGGCGCGCGTTTACAACGTGAAGGTCGACTCAGTGACGGCGCTGGTGGTGAGCTGCAAAAACAAGAGCTGCAGCAAACCGGGTTACTTTTATGGCAAGCAGTACGCGAAGAATGCACAGGGTTTCCGCAAGCCTTGCCGGTGGAGAGTCTGCAGTTTGGCGCGCGGTTGCGTGTGCATGATACGTTTTCGGGGCTACGTAAAAACGCTTCCGGGCAACGTGTCCGCTTGAAGTTATCGGCATCGCGATTAGTGGATAAGTCGGGTCGGCCGCGTTATGTCAAGCTTGCCGAAACCTGGCTTGAACACTTGCTGCTCAATACTCATGCAGCAACGCTGACGCAATTCATCAGTGTGGAAAAAACACTCAGTTTTAGCGCTCTTGCTCCAGGTTTGGCACAGCAACAATTACAGTTACTACTTGAGTGCGCTGAGCGCGGTCTCCAAGAACCCTTGCCAGTGCATTTAGAATTGGTGTTGGCTGGGTGGCAGAAAGCTTTGATGAAAGGCAGTAGAAAATTTATTGAAAATGGTGATTTTGAATTCTTGAACGAAGCCGCTGAGAAGCTTTACGAAGAGGACGATCAGCATCGAAGTACCACAGCTTTGCGGTTGCGAGCGCGGTATATGAGTCGGTTTTATCCAGATTTCGCTGCTTTAACAGCAGTCGACGAGCAAGCGACCGCGTTAGCTAAATTGCTCTATGCTCCGTTACTCGAGTGTTTAGCTGGAGACCAAGTTGATGAATAACACTACCGCCCAGCAACTGGTACCACTACGTTTTCCGTTGCGCAACAGTCATCTGATTGAAGCGAGTGCGGGAACCGGTAAGACCTATACCATTGCCGCGCTTTATTTACGCTTAGTACTTGGTCACGATGCTGAGGACCCCGGTCAACAGCACGCCGGTGAACGAATGAAATCGCCGCGCGACATTTTAGTGGTGACCTTCACCGATGCCGCTACAGAAGAGTTGCGTGACCGCATCCGGGCGCGCTTAACCGAAGCCGCCGCATTTTTCCGTAACGAACTCGAGCAAGCCGACAGTTTTCTGCATGATTTGCGCAATGAATATTCAACAGAGACCTGGCCATTGCAAGCACGGGTGCTTGACTTGGCGGCTCAGCAAATGGACGAAGCTGCGGTATCGACGATTCATGGTTGGTGTAATCGTATGCTCAGCGAACATGCTTTTGCTAGCGGCAGCTTATTCACGCAAACACTGAACGCTGATAACAGTGCATTACGGCAGCAAGCCGCAGAGGATTATTGGCGCCACTTCATTGCGCAAATAAAAACCACTGACTTAGCCAGCTATCAGGTCATGACTAGTACTTTCACCAGTCCTGATGCAGTTGTTTCACGCTGCCGCGAACTGGTGCAAAGCTATGAAGTAAATGCAGCCACGGCTGAACCGATCGGTGATTTGAGTGATCAATTAAGCATAGTGCAGCGGTACTTGGCGGCAAAACAGGAATTTCGTGAAAACGTTCATCAGCTTGCACAGTGGCAGCAAAAGTTAGCGCAGTTCCGCGAGACTTTTGTTGCCAAGGTTGGTGATAAAAAACAAGTCGATGGACGTAAACTCACGCGTAAAAATTTAGATAACTGGTTGGCTAAAGTTGATGAATGGCTGGCGGCGCTTGAAGTTTCACCGTCAACGGTCGAGTTACTGCCTGAGTTAACACCGCCTGCATGGAAGCGGCTGACTGTTGAAGGCCTGCAAGAGGCCGCAAAATTTGAACTTTGTGCTGAAGAGGTGGCCTTTCCGCGTATGCTTGAAGACGCATTGCAGCAGCATAATGCACTTCCTGATCCCGCTGCAGAATTACTTCGGCATGCGGCGGCATGGAGCCAGGCACGATTCCGCGAATTACAACAGCAACGCGCTGAAATTGGCTTTGATGACATGTTGACCCGGTTGCGAGACGCATTGCGGGGTGATACTGGTCAGCAGTTGGCAACCAAACTGCGTGAGCAATTTCCAATTGCGATGATCGACGAATTTCAGGATACCGATCCGGTGCAGTATGAGATTTTCAATCGTATCTATTCTATTGCTGATACTGGCGATGACTATGGTATCTTTTTAATCGGTGACCCGAAGCAGGCCATCTATTCGTTTCGCAATGCTGATATTTTTACTTACCTCTCGGCCCGTCGTGCCACTCAAAATCGCCATCACACCTTGGGCGTCAACTTTCGTTCTACGCAAGCTATGGTGGACGCCAGCAATCAACTCTTTGCACAGGCTGAGGAAGCTGAACGTGGCGCGTTCTTGTTTAAGCAGCACGGCCAAAACCCCTTACCTTTTCATCGCGTAGCCGCGCATGGCTTACACACAGAATTTGTCTGTGACGATCAGGTACAGACAGCGTTGGAATTCGATGTGTTAGCTGGCATGGATAGCAAGAGTAACAACCCAGAATTGGATCATGGATTAGCCAATGGCTTTGCGGAAAAAATTGTTGCGCTATTAAATAATCCGACGGCAGGTTTTCGTCACCGTGAAAGTGGCGATTTCGTGCGTTTAAAACCTAAAGATATAGCGATTTTGGTGGCCAATGGTTTCCAGGCTGGGCTGATTCGCCAGGCTCTGCGTCGCCGTTCCCTTGGCAGTGTTTACCTGTCGGAACGTGATTCAGTTTTCGCGGGACGCTTAGCCATGGATGTTTATACCTTACTCGATGCCTGTGCGCACCCGCGCGACCCCAGTCGCTTAAGAGGTGTGCTGGGGTGTGAGTTGTTAGGACTCGGATTAACGGAAATTTCAGTCATTACTGACCAGGAACTGCGCTGGGATAACTTTGCCGAGCAATTCGCTGATTACCATGTCGCTTGGCAGCAGCAAGGCGTGTTAGCGATGTTGCAACAGTTGTTGCACGACTTTGACGTGCCAGCGCGGTTGTTAGCAAAGACGAATGGTGAGCGAGAGCTTACCGATGTGCTGCATCTTGCTGAACTGTTGCAACAACAAGCTCAGTTGGTGGAAGGTCATCATGGCTTGTTGCGTTTTATGGTGGAGCACATAGAACAGGCGCAAGAGGATAATAACCGTGCCAATAGCACAGAGCTTCAAGTGCGGTTGGAAAGTGATGCCGAATTGATTCAGGTGATCACCATACATAAGTCAAAAGGTCTGCAATACCCGCTGGTGTTCCTGCCATTTATCTCCCGTGGTCGGAACGACAAAGTCAGCTTCCCTCAGCGTTACCATGATGCTGACGGTAAGCTTTGCATGGCTTTAGATAATCAAAATGCTGAGATCGTCGAACGCATCAAAGACGAGAATTTTGCAGAAGAGTTACGCAAGCTTTATGTTGCGGTAACCCGCGCGCAATACGCTACTTTCATTGGTATTGCGGACTATAAAACGCGGTCGAACAGTGCCGTCAATTATCTATTTAAACACAGCACGCGAGTCCAGGATGGTGAGCCTTCGAACATAAACAAAAGGGCTGACCCAGAACTACATGAGTTTGAGTTGCCCAAGGTAAGTAAGAATGTAGATTTAGCTAATGTCCTAACCCGAACGGACTATGTTTCACAGGTTGCGGAGCCACCGCACTACCATGTTTGCCAGATGCCCGAGGGGCACAGGTTCGAGGCGTGGTGGGTGGCGAGTTACAGCGCCTTGCGCTACGGCGAGTGGATTGCTAGTGACGATGCCGACGGTGGCAATTTGCTCGAGGCATTGCACGAAGATCAAGCTGAAGTGGTGGAGCAACCTGAAGCAGCAACCATTCATAGTTTCCCCCGCGGTGCGACTCCCGGGACGTTCTTACATGGCTTGCTGGAAGACGCTGGTAACGATGGGTTTGCGACAGTGGCAGCTGAACTGGATAAATTGGACGCCTGGATTGCTCAGCGCACGATTAGTGCTCCGTGGAACGAGCACCAGCGCACCTTACAGCAGTGGTTATTCGACTATCTTCACACCTCATTTGAGCTGGCGAACACTGAGTCATGTCGGTTGGTGGATCTAACCGATTACCAAGCCGAGCCTGAGTTTTGGTTCCCTGCCCACCATGTCGACGCCGAGCAGCTCGACCAATTAGTGAGGAATCACGTGTTACCTGAACACGGACGCCCACGCGTGTTGGCAACGACCTTAAATGGCATGTTGAAAGGCTTTATTGATTTGGTGTTCGAGTGGCAGGGAAAATATTACGTGGCGGATTACAAATCGAACTACTTAGGTGCTAATGATGGTGCTTATTTACCGGAAAAAATGCGTGATAAGATTCTTGAAAGCCGTTATGACATGCAGTTTGTGATTTATACCTTGGCACTGCACAAATTGCTAAAAAGTAGGTTAGGTAATTACCATTATGACACCCACGTTGGGGGCGCCGTTTACTTGTTTTTACGGGGCCATAAAGCTGCTTCTGGTGGTGCATTTTTTCACCGCCCATCGCGTCAGCTAATTGAGCAGCTGGAGCAGCTTTTCGACCAAGCGGAGGCCGCATGCAATTAATGTCGAGTTTGCGTACTTGGTATGAACACGGTTGGTTGCGTGCCATCGACTTGAGTCTCGCCGAATATCTTTACCATAAATTAGATCAGGATGCTGAACATATTGCTGTTCTGGCAGCGTTGGTCAGTCACCAACTCGGACATGGACATCCGTGCCTTGATCTTGCAAAGTTGCGAGCTGATGTCTCTGGAACATTGCAGCTGCCTCCCGAGCATACATCGTACGACAGTATTCGCGCCTGTGTTTCGGCACAGCAGGTTGTCGACCAACTCGGCGCTGATATCTGGGCTAGGCTGGCCAACTCTGAGGCTGTTACGCAAGCGAATTCACCGCTGGTGTTACAAAACCAACAGCGCTTGTATTTAAGGCGTTATTGGAATTATGAGCAGCAAATTACCCGCGATTTACAGGACCGAATGGCTCGACTCTATCCCATTGCCAGCGGCAACTTGCGAGATACACTAGACGATTTGTTTGGCCAGGAGGGAGTCATAAGTTGGCAACGGTTGGCGTGCGCCATGGCCGTGCGCAGTGGTTTTACTATCATTACTGGCGGCCCAGGTACCGGTAAAACATATACCGTGGTGAGGTTGCTGGCGACGCTGCAAAAACACCGCATTAATTCTGAACCGTTGCGGATTAGATTAGCGGCTCCGACTGGCAAAGCCGCGAAGCGGATGGAAGATTCCATCAGTGTCGAACTCAAGATGCTGCCAGCTGCTTACACCGAGGTTTTAACTGATAACCAGGCGGTAACCTTGCATCGTTTACTAGGTACCCGGGCGCGTAGTCGAGCCTTTCGGCATAATGCCAGGAATCCTTTGCTGGCGGATGTGGTCATTATTGATGAAGCATCGATGGTGGATATCGAAATGATGGCTGCGATCACTTCTGCGTTAGCCCCTGATGCTCGACTGA
The DNA here is from genome assembly GCF_052541995.1 of Pseudidiomarina xizangensis. Classification (NCBI taxonomy): domain Bacteria; kingdom Pseudomonadati; phylum Pseudomonadota; class Gammaproteobacteria; order Alteromonadales; family Idiomarinaceae; genus Pseudidiomarina; species Pseudidiomarina xizangensis. The sequence goes on along the minus strand of NZ_JBOBQA010000003.1, from coordinate 90,416 downwards.
TACTGCTTGGCGATAAAGATCAGTTGGCATCGGTCGAAGCCGGTGCGGTATTAGGGCAACTCTGTGATCAGGCAGAAAAGGGCCACTATTCACCTGATGTCGCACAATGGCTAGACGCAACGCAGAGTTTACCCGAACAGGAAACACCGCCATTAAGGCTGCCCGTGCACTTACTAAATCAGGCTGGCAAGGGTCAGTGGCCGTATTTACAGCACACGGTGATGCTACGTAAGAGTCGACGGTTCAAGGCGGAAGAAGGTATTGGCAAGCTGGCAACTGAAATCAATCAACAACAGACCGCATGGTTGAGTGAATGGCTACACCACTCACAGGAACTAGCGAGCACAGATGAAAAACTGGCAAATATTCAGTTTTTACAGGTTGCGAAAAGCTCTGCTGAGCCGTTAAAACAGCTAGTGTTAAACGGCTATCAAGGGTTGCAAAACTTACTACAAGCAGGGCCGTCGGCATTTACCGATATTGCGGTATGGGGTGATGCCTTGCTGCTCCAGCTCGAGCAATTTCAGTTGCTGACCGCCTTGCGTCAGGGAGATTGGGGCATGCAGCGACTTAACGAGTTGGCGACCTTGTGGTTGCACGGTGACCGGGTAAAGAGTGAGCAATGGTTTGTCGGACGACCGGTAATGATTACCCACAACGATTACAGTCTGGATTTGCGCAATGGAGATATTGGAATTGTGGTGCAACCTAATCCAGAAGAGCCCCCGCGAGTGCTGTTCCGTGGTCATAAGCAGGGTTCCTTGCGGTGGTTGCTACCATCGCGCCTTACTCATGTCGAGACGGCTTATGCAATGACCATTCATAAATCCCAAGGCTCTGAATTTACTCATACCGTGGTGGTCGTACCTGACCACGATGCGCCGCTGTTAACCAAAGAGTTGCTCTATACAGGTATTACCAGGGCTCGTCAGCAGTTAACACTTGTTGGTGCGAATCCAAAACTTGTCATACAAGCGACCCAGCGTCGAATTGAGCGAGGTGGAGGATTAACATGAACAGCATCCAAATATCACAGCGCGTCGCGGTGCCGGAGCATGAAATCGAATGGCAGTTTATCCGCTCAAGCGGTGCGGGCGGCCAGAATGTGAATAAGGTGGCTACTGCCGCACAGCTTATTTTTGATATTCATGCATCGTCGTTGCCAGATTTCTATAAGCATCGCCTGCTAGCAAAAAGCGACCACCGCATAACCGCCAGCGGTAAAATCATCATAAAATGCCAGACGACTCGGAGTCAGGGACAAAATCGCGAACTGGCTTTGCAACAGTTTATTGAGCTGGTTGCCAGTGCTGGCAAAGTACAAAAACGACGAATAGCAACTAAACCAAGCCGTGCAAGTAAAAAACGGCGCATCGAGAAAAAGAAGAAGCGCGGCGATACCAAAAACTTGCGACAAAAGCCATTGGTCTAATCCAACTTGCGACTAAGCCAGGTAGTCGCCATACTCAAAGCTATTAAAACAAAAAAGCAACAGGTATTTACAATGTTCGAACAAAGCAAAAAAAGCCTATGGCTTCCATTATTGGCGGTCGCTTGCGCCGTATCACTTGCAGGCTGCAGTGGAAGTAATGATCCTGACCCCGTCGACGAAGTCATCGTTACCAACCCCGAACCTACTGGTTTGATTGCATTCGCCCCTGAGGGTGAAGTCGAAGCAGATATAACCTGGACCGATTATGGCGTGCCCTATATCACCGCCGCTAACTTAGAAAGTTTAGGTTATGGTGTGGGTTACGCGTTTGCGCGTGACAACATCTGTATTCTTGCCGATCAAGTAGTGAAGTTTAATTCGCAACGTGCTCGCTATTTTGGACCCGATCGGATGCCGGGGAGCGGTGACTCAGATAATATTTTGAATGACTTTGGTTATTTAGCCCTAGGCATTCGGGAAAATGCCGAACAAGGCTTCGATCAGATCAGTGAGCGTGCACAAGCACTGGTTACTGGCTACGCCTCTGGTTATAACCGATACTTGGCCGACACCGGCGTCGACAACATCGCACCCGAATGTGCCGGTCAACCATGGGTGAAGCCTATCACACCGATCGACATTATGACTTATGCGCAGGGTGTTGCTTTACTTCCTGGGGCGGCGAATTTTACCGGACCGCTATTTTTAGCAATTCCACCTAACCAGGCAGGTGCTGCTGCCACCAAAGAAACCGGTGAAACTATGGCTGTGGGGCCGATCGCGGCCATGCATGCAGAGGTTCCTGATACCAACCCGACTGAAGCCGGTTCAAATGGTTGGGCAATAGGAAGCGATTTAACGGCTACAGGACAAGGAATGCTCATTGCGAATCCGCACTTTCCGCACACCGGAAACCAGCGCTTTTGGCAGTTTGGAATCGAGGTGCCTGACGAGCTGAAGGTTGTTGGTGGCTCATTGTCGGGCATGCCGGGTATTATCAATATAGGTTTCAACGAGGATGTCGCATGGACACATACGTTTTCAACTGCGTCACGATTCACTATTCATCGCCTGACTCTCGATTCCAATGATGATGAGGGTAAAACTTATATGCTGGATGGTGAACCGGTTGCTATGACCAGCAAGTTTCATGAAATTGAAGTGGCTACAGGCCCTGACACTTTCATGACGCTGCAACGTTCAAGTTATCATAGTGAATTCGGTCCCGTAATAGTGATTCCAAATGCATTGCCGTGGGGCACAGACCTAGCGACAGGGCAACAAGTGGCGTACGCATTACATGATGCAAATTTGCCAAACTACGATTTGTTCGATCATTGGTTGGGAATGAACCTTGCCGATAGTATCGAAAGCTATAAACAAACCTTTGTCGATTACACGGGCACGGTGTTTAACAATGCAATGGCGGTCGATAAAGACGGCAATGCCTTCTTTTCGGATGGTTCCTCAGTGCCCAATATCGTACCAGAAGCATTAGCTGCTTGGTCTGAAAATCCGTTGTATCAGGGTTTATCGCAACAAATCGGGCTGTTTATCTTTCCGGGCGATGACAGTCTTTACTTGCCACAGGGCACTATTCCATTTGCTCAGGCACCGCAGCTAGAACGCAGTGACTTCGTGCAGAACTCGAACGATAGTTACTGGTTAACCAACCCAGCAGCGCCAATTACCGGCGTATCACCGTTATGGGGACCGGTTGGCAATCAACAATCATACCGTTCACGGCTAGGCCAAAAAATGCTCGCTGAAGGTGGATCGGTAGATGGTAAGTTTACCCGAGCGGACTTGGTTGATCGTCTGATTGGTAATCGTACCTGGTTAGGCGAAGCGGTATTAGCTGATGTTGTGACCCATTGTCAGGCCCAAGGTACCACTCCAGTCACCAGTAGTAGCGGTACTAGTGTTGATCTCTCAAGTGGTTGTGCAGCCTTGGCGCAATTCGATGGGCGTATGAATCTGAACAGTGTGGGCGCGATGATGTTCCGTGAGTTTGCCACCGAGTTTCGCCGCAACCCACAATGGCAAGTCGCCTTTGATCCAGCGCAACCTGTGACCACACCGAGCACGCTTGCCGCGAACGCTACGGTATTAGAGCAACTAGCAACAGCCCAGGAACGTATCGAAAATGCTGGTTTAGCTGTCGATGCGACGCTTGCGGATGTGCAGTTTGTCGAGCGCAGCTTGCCTAACGGAATGCCTTCAGGAATGCGACTACCATGGGGGGGTGCGAATAACATCGAGGGTGGCTTTAACGTGTTCCGCAGTAATATGGGGAATGATGGCACTTTGTTACCAAGGCATACCTATCCGCGGCTACCGGGGTCTGATTTAAGCGCAGTCGCAGGTGGTTACCATATTACCTATGGTTCAAGTTGGATGTTTGCGTTGGAGTTTACCGCAGATGGGCCTGTTGCAGAGGGCTTACTGACTTACTCACAGGCATCTGATAGTGACTCAGATCACTATCTCGATCAGACGTTATTGTATTCGTCACAACCACAATTGCGACCGTTGCATTTTAACAATGATGATGTCGCCAGTGTTGCCGCTGAGCAGCTTACTTTGACTGAAGAGTAAAACTTCCTTCCAGGCGCTGCAGGTGATCCGCAGCGCCGCAAATCTGATAAAGCCCGTTGTTATCGTCCGCTGACGGTTTTTGCCAGAGCGCAATGTCAGCCGGAAGTGGCACCGGGCGCTTAAAACTCACATCAATACGCTGAACCGGTTTCTGATAAGCCCGCTCCAACTCTGCTTGCGCGCGACCAGCCATGTACATGCCATGAATAATAGGTTTTTCGAAGCCAAACCAGCGCGATAATAACGGATGAAGGTGAATTGGATTAAAGTCGCCAGACAATCGCGCATAAGTTCGGCCTGCCGTAGTGTCTAGCTGCCAATGGGTTAGTTGTTGCCAGTCTTCACCGAGTGCGGTTGCGACTTTTTTCTCGCGCGGTTTTTGCGATTTTTGACCTTGCTTAGGCATTACCTGATACTGACTCACGCAGGTCACTACTTTGGTGTTTTTCTGCCAAAATTCAACATTAAATACAGGGCGTAAACGTCGTGGCGAAACCGCTGGACCTCGCGCTGGTAAATCTATATTGGCACGGATGAAAAACTCTTCTCCTAACTCTATAGGAGCATGAAGTTCAAGTTCATTACTAACATGTACCAGACCTGGTGCGGGCCAAGGGAAAGCTTCATCTAACATTTGTGCAAGATGCACACGTTGGGCCAAGCAGTACATTATGGTGAGGGGAACGTCACTCACAAAACCGTTAAAGGCGTCTTTATACCGACCCACCTGGGCCTGACTGAGTGCTGGCGCGTTAAATTCATTACATACCTGAGTCGCTGTCGCTGCGGCAGGATCATTTCGCGCGACTGTAAACAAAGAGCGAAATAACATGCCAGGTAGTTTTGGTAATTCTGATGGATGCGCCATTGGCTCCTGTAGGTCCTGCATAGTTCTTCCTTACGTGAGATGCTCAGACTATAACATAATTTTGACTTTTATAGCCATTCGTCAGTAGCATCGAAGTCACCACTAGTATACATGGAATAGCGTAATGGAAGGACAAACCACTGCAGGTGCAACACTTACGATTCGCTGTATTTACATGCTGTTGGCGCTTTACGAGCGGCCAAGAACGGTTGCAGACTTGCTTGATTATTTAACAGATAAACAGTTGCCAGCGGTGTCACGGCGCTCCATTCAACGCAATTTAGAAGATCTTGAAGGCTACTTTGGTTTATATCGCAAAGAGCGATCTGCACTTAATAGTCCTGATGTCTGGGACCTGGCGCAAGAAGAGTTTGAACGTTTGCTCGAGCTGGAAGATCCTGTTGCTTTGGCGCTCGTCATAGCCCAACAGCAACTTCAGGAACTTGGTCCAGTGGCGGTGTTCGCACCTGTCACCAACTTGTTTGAACGAGCGCGAGATCAACTTGCAGCGCGCAGCAGTACGGCATCCCTATGGCTCAAACGGGTAAGGGTCAGCGCCGCGTCACATCGTCTAATTGGACCTGATATCGATCCTGCACAAGCGCAACGCTTACTGGAAGTTGCGCTGAAGCAAGTTGCGGTGCGGCTGCATTATCATCCGCATCAAGGCGACCCCGAGCAGGTCGTCCGAGCCACTGCATTAGCGGTATTCTATCGTGGTGCAGTGGCTTACTTGATCATTCGTGACCACAGCGATGATAGAGTTCGGCAGTTACCCTTTTCACGTATAAGTGAAGTGCGGGAGATCATCACCGAACCGGCGCGGGTGAAAAATTTCGATTTAGATGACTATGCGGCGAGTGGAGCTTTAGCGTTTCGTTACGGCGAGCCCTTTCTACTAGAGGCTATTGTTTTCAACTCGGTGCGGCGTGAAATAGAAGACGCGCCATTAGGGGAGAAGCAAGAACTGCTGACGATCCCTGACCAACCCAATTGCCGGTTATTAAGAGTAGAAGTCCCTTACACATTGAACCTGATTCAGTGGCTTATGGCGCGAGCGGCGTACCTTAAAGTTGTTGCTCCAACCGATTTCCGCGACAAATTCCAGGAAGAGTTGCGCCGCGCTTTACAAAACTTTGAGAGCGATAAACTAGAAGTACCTAAGCAACGGAACTTTGGTGGGTGATAAAAAAAGCGCTTACTGCGAAGTGCAGTAAGCGCTTGAGTTAACCTTAAAGCGACAGCTTAGATACCAAAATCGTCAAAACGAATGCGATCGCGCGGTACCTTGGCATCAGCCAACATTTTCATGGTGGCTTTTAGCATTGGTGGCGGACCACAGACATACACATCAATGGATGTAACATCTTGCGATGCCAACCACTGAGCAACGGTTTCGTGAACGAAGCCAGTAGCTCCTTGCCAGGTTTCTGCTTCGCCTGTTTCAGGTTCTGAAAGAACCGGCGTATAGACGATTCCTGCATGTTGCTCGAACTCATCACGGTAGCACAGCTCGCTAACATAGCGTGCGCCATAGAAGAACACGCAAGGTCTTGGTTGTTCCGAATTTTGTTCCGTTTGTAGCAATGCACGTAGCGGTGCGATTCCTGCGCCACCACCGATAAAGAGTTGCGTACGAGACGAAGCCTCAGTCAACACAAAATCACCGAACGGACCAATTGCTTCAATGCGATCGCCGAGCTTGAGATTACACAAGTAAGTCGAGCCTACGCCGGGCGGAACATCTTCACTTGGCGATGGCATTTGTCGCACCGTAAACACCAGCTTATTTGGATCAGCTTGAGTAGCTACCGAATAGTGGCGAGTAAGAACCTCTTCTTGATGCGGTATCAGGAATTGTAAGAATTGCCCTGCCGCGTAGTCGATGCTTTGCTCGCTGGAGAATGTTAGCTCAACGATGGACGGTGTTAGTTGGCGTTTACTGGCCAACTGCAGTACAGCCGTAGCAACATTCTCGTTAGACAGCTCAATTTCAACTTTGTCATTGACGCGATGCTGACAGGATAAGCGTAACCCAGCATTGAGTTCTGCCGGACTCAGCATGGCTTTTTCTGCTGCAGTCGGCTGCGGTAACTGCTCGCCATGCAAGGTGACCTTACAGAGCCCACAAGTGCCACCACCACCACAACTGCTGGCAACTGGCTGACCGGTGCTTTGCAAATGCTCAAGCATGGTGGCTTTGCGACGCGGATTAAAATCACCTTGTGCCACATTACGGCCCAATAAAATCAGACCTGATAATGAGAACCATAAAGCGAAGAGTCCAGCACTCCAGATCAGCAAATGGTTGAAACTGCGCTCGCCACTGTAATCCATAAAGTGCAGACGAAATGCCCAGTCGGCAATTGTCCAAGGCGTATTACGGTGTTCAACAACCTGTCCCGACGCAGCATCAACATAAATGCGAGTGTTCAGATCGTCGACCACATCGATGCGGAAGCCTGCAGTGTTCCAACCCAGAACTTCTTCGCTGCCGTCAACTGCCGTAACTTGCTCAACTTTACCAGGGCCAGTATAGGTACTGAGGGCAATTTGCTGTGCTAAATCAGAATCAGTTTCCCATGCGGTGCCGGTATTGGCGTTAATATAAAGCGTGTTATCGGCCAGCGTGACGACGTATTGTCCCACACCCATGACACTTGAAAGCTGAATTGATGTCGCCTCCGGGTACTGACGGTGCAGTGTTTCAATACCAACCTTTGGTGCGGTATCAACCAGCATCGGAGGGTGTTGATGCTCCATATACTGGTGTCCGGACATACCATGGTGACCAGTAAAGGCAAAAAACAAACCACTGGATAACCACAACAGTACTTGCACAATCAAAATGAGGCTAACCCAACGGTGAAGCCATTGCATAAAGCGCATCATTGGGCACCTCCGGGCTTTTTCTTTTTGAAACTAATGGTGTACACCAGTAAAACTGCACCGGTAATCATTAAAATAAAGGTGCCAATAATAAAGACCTTTAACCACCAGGTTTCGATATCAACACGGTCGCTATAGTCCATTATGTGGGTCATCCACATAATGTCGAACCCACGCCAAAAGGTATGGCGCTTGACCAGCATTTCGCCGGTAGATTCAGATAAATAAAGACTGGTATTGCCAAAGTCATCGTAATTGACTTGCCAGATGGGTAGCAACGCAGGATTAAGTTCGGTCGGCGGGTTCTCGGTCAAGTAAACCACCGAATCAATCGTGGGAGCTTCAAGTGCGTAATAACGATTGGCGAGCTCGCGTATATGCTCTTCCTGGAGCGCGATCGGTGCCAGGGTTTCAGCATTGACAATAGCTTGTCCCTGATGACCATCAAGCTCATAAACTGCAGTTAGTTGACTGTTTAGCCACCGTGTTTCGAGTGCTACCGTCTGGGTGTGAGGATAACGTTCAAGCAGCTGCTCTAACGGAGCTACCTGGGTATCTGCTGGAACTGCGGCAGAAGTGTCTTGGACCAAATGGTCGCCGTGAATAAAGTCGAGTTGAAAAAACACCATATAAGCGCCGCTAATGGTCCAAATCACCATTTGAACGCCGAAAATTAACGACAGCCAGCGATGCCACACTCGCCATTGACTGGAACGCTGATGTTGCGCCATGTCATACCTCAAAATAAGTTAAACAAAAAGCTGCCGCTCGGCGCGCGAGCGGCAGCAATGTACAGACTATCAGAAACTATACCGAACCTTCAGGTAAAGCTGACGACCTAACAAGTTGTAAGTCATGGTGTCAGTATTGGCATCAGTCCAGCTCTGGATAAACGGCGGTTCTTTATCGAGCAAATTATTTACCCCACCAGTGACACTGAGGTTAGTGTTCACAAAGTAGGTGCCTTGCACGTTATGGTAGAACACGCTTGGCGCGTGGTCGCCAATGTCGCTTGGTGAAGCGTTAATATCATCGGCGCCGCCAATGTATTGAACGTTGTAATGAACACGCCAGTCGTCACGGGCAAAGGTTGCATTGGCATTTGAGCGCCAATGAGTATAGCTACCGCGTCCGCCAGTAATATAGCCAGCATATTCGATTTCCGCAGCACCTACGAATGGTGCGAACGTGTATTCGTCTAAGTAGCTAACATTCCAGCTAAAGTCGCTCGCCCAACCGGCAATCTCGGTTTTATAGAACAAGGCTGCATCAATACCTGAAACATTTTCAGTTGCGGCATTGGTAGGTTGTGCTGACAGGTAGTTAATGTCACCTGTTAGCGAATCGCGAGTGAAGTGTTCTGGGTTACAGAATGGATGCGAAAGATTGTCTGAGTTGTAGCACACTGACAACTTAGTTGAACCAGGGATAGTTTGGATCGCATTTTCGATATCAATGTTGTAGTAATCGACGGTAAGTTGCAGATTCTCGACAAAGTTAACATCCCACACCACACCAGCAGTAAAGGTTTCGGCATCTTCTGGTTTAAGGTTCGGATTACCACCGACGGTGGTTAATACTGTCGCGCCAAACTGGGTATAGCCAGCAGGTACGCCATCAGCCTGGCAGTTAGCCGCGACCGTTGGATCTGCGCCAGCTTGATCCCAACCATCACATGGATCTGTGGTGGTCAAATTACCTTCCGCAACACCACCAAAGAGTTCTGGAATGTTAGGGATACGGAACGCAGTAGACTGAGTCGCGCGCAGTTTTAAGGCATCGGAAACCTGCCAGTGTAAGCTGGCTTTATAGTTACCATCGCCGCCGAAGGTATCGTAGTCGCTGTAACGATAAGCCAAGTCAAGACTCAGTGATTTTGCGTAAGCTTTATCAGCAAGCAATGGTACTGAAGTTTCAGCATAGACTTCGTTGACTGTGTAGCTACCTTCAATTGGCTCGGCTTGGTTGGTATTCATGATACCCGCAACAATTGACGAGTCAGGATTACGCCAGCCTTTTTCTTTCCGATGCTCTACACCAAACGCTACCGGGACCCAGCCTGCAGGGAGGTCAAACAAGTCCCCGGTAATGTTTGCCGTAAGTGAACGCTGCTCGTTGCCGCCATTATCGGTGGTGCGAAACATGATGTGATCGAGTGCTGCTTGTGACAAGTCGCCGTAGCCAAGCAGATCAATACATGGAATGCCGTTAGCACCACAGGTATTCGGATCAAGACCTTGGTCGAGGCGTTGGGTGTTAACAATATTGGTCATGCCGTCGATGGCAGTATTACGACCATAATTGTAAGCAACTTCCCAGTTCCAGCCGGAACCGATGATACCGTTCGCGCCAACTACGGTGCGGAAAGTATTTACATCTTGGAAGAAGATGCGCGGGCCGCCTTCCAATAAACGACGTCCGTCAAGACGAATGGTCTCACCGGTCGGGTTGGTTGGATGATTGGGACCAAATTCAATACCACGCAGAGTACCTGGTGTAGCCAACTGCTCAGACGTACGGTTGTTGTACAACACCTCGGTAAATACAGTTGTATCAGCGCTTAGTTGGTAGTCGCCAAATACCGACATATTCCAGTTGGTGATAGGATTAACCGCGTTCAAATACGGGAAGAAGGCAAAGTTATGCTTTGCGCTACTGTAAGTTTCGTAAGAGTCGCCATCACCATTAGGATCTTGATTGAAGTTAATGCGTTCACCGGCGTTTGGACCGGTAAGTATTGTCGCACGTCCGCCGATGGTGCTTGAGCTGCCAAAACAGTCAAGTTGACCTGGAGTCATTTCCGCTAAGGCGCAACCGGCTTGGTCAGCCATATTCAGCTCATCCGAAGAACGGTAACCCAGCGTGGCCATGATCCGGCCTTTATCGCCACTGGTACCGAATATCATGTTCAGATTACGATCCTGGCCTTCGCCGTCGTCCGTAGCACCGACCCGGGCTTCGATGGTGAACCCGTCGTAGCTTTTACGCGTGATGATGTTGACTACACCAGCGACAGCATCGGCACCATAGATCGCTGAGGCGCCATCTTTTAAAACTTCGATGCGTTGAATCATTTCAACCGGGATCATATTGAGGTCAACAGAACTGTTGGCGCCGGTGCCACCATTTACGATGCGGCGGCCATTGAGCAATACCAGAGTTCGGTTAATACCTAAACCGCGGAGGTTGACCTGCGCAGTTCCATAGCCATTGCCAGTCCAGTAGGCATTGCTCTGACTACCCGCAGAACCTGCTGACGCAGACATCTTTTGTAGAATCATTTCAACTGAGGTCATACCTGAAACTTCAATATCCTCAGCATCAAAAACCTGAATGGGTGAAGCGCTTGCAGCTTCGGCGCGTTTTAATCTAGAGCCGGTTACGGTGATGCGCTCGGCATCTGCTTGGGCGTTACGCTCGTTGCTCTGTGCAAACACAGTAGGAGAGTTGAAGAAGGTGGCCGATACGCCTATTGCGACGGCAGAGAACAGTAATTTTTGCATTGTGTCACCCTGAATAAATTGTCATTGTTGTAGTTTATGGATTTGATTTCGAGTTTACGCGATTAACTTGTTTATACAACTACCACCATAGAAGTTTTTACAGCAGAGTAAAGAGCGTGAATGTTGAAAGTTGTATAAAGAATGCGCTGTTTATAAGGGTTTTGAAGGGTTGTATAGTCAAGATAGGGTGAGGAGTCTAACCTGAGACTCTTGTAATTGCGAGATTAACAGTACTTAGTTTGTCATGCAAAAAAAGTTGTTTAGATTGAATTTAATTTAAACATGCATAGTAAATATGCATTTAAATCGCAATAAAATTCAGGCTATGCAGGTGTCTTATTGCGGAATACCAGTTTTTTCTGCAGCCGGTAGCTAAGTAGGAAAACGATAATCTCAGCAGCGGGTTTACCAATGAAAGGAGATACGCCGAGCAGTAACAGCCCTTTAGTCAGAACGTAATTAATAGCGACCAGTGTTGCCGCAAGCAGTGAGTAATGAGTTGCATCACGAAACAGCGAGCCTCCACGACCAAACACCCATTGTCGATTCATACTAAAGTTAAAGATGCCCGAACAAAGTCGCGCAGCAGCGATAGCGGCAAGGATTTCGCCGGTAAAACCATAAATCAGTGCGAACAAGCCGTAATCGATGAGTGCTGAGGCAATACCGACGCCGGAAAACTTGAGAAACTTACTATAAATTCTTAGGGAGTCTTGTAGTGGTTTGAAGTGGCTACTCTTGTTGCCTTTTTCATAGACAGTAGTGATATTCAAGCAGCGAAACTGCAAGTCATTACGCTTAGCTAGAATGAGCATATCGAGCTCAAATTCATAACGATTGCTGGAAGTTTCTATCAGCTCTGGCAGCAGTACTGTAGGTACGCCTCTTAACCCCGTCTGGGTGTCCTGAACATTGATTCTTAGGCCTAAACGAAAGGTAAAGCGAGCAAAGGTATTCCCCAGCCATGATCGAAAAGGAATACCAGGAGATTTAAAATCACGACACCCTAACCAAAGTGCTGCCGGCTCTTTTTTAAAAGCTCTTGCAACAGCAAGAATATCATGGGGTAAATGTTGTCCGTCGGCATCCGCGGTGACAACACCGATGCTTGATTCAGCATGCTGTTTTACCCACTTAAAGCCAGTTTTTAGCGCAGCACCTTTACCTCGATTGGTTTCATGCTGGAGTAACGTCACGCTTGCCAGGTTCTCAAGATCGGTAAAAATAGTGACCTCATCGCTGCCATCATTAATTACGACAATTTGCTGATAGTCATTTGCATCTTCGAGCAACGTCTCAACGAGTTGCTTAAGGCGTGCATCAGGATTGTAAGCAGGAATAACGATTACCGGTCGACAGTCGGCCAAAATTTCCTCTCTAAGCGGTCAAAATTCCAATAAACAGCATGATAACAAAAGCAAAAGCAAGTAAGACAAAATAAACTAAGCCACACAACAAAAATTTGCTAATGGTGAGCGGCCAGCCTTGACCATAGAATAATTTTTGGGTAAACAGCATGTAGCTAATCATCCACACAATCAATACGTTTTCAGCCCAATCCACGACATCTTCAATTATCGGTAACCCAGTTAAATCCGTAGCCCATGCGGAACCCTTGCTTAGGATGGTAAGTAACATTAAGGCTAGTAGCAGAAACGCATGGGTGTGCAGCGCTGCGCTTAGATGTTCAAGATAATAACGGCCGGAAAAAGCGTAGATAAACTTCAAAAATAGGGCCCAGAACGGCAGCATCAGTAGCATCATTTGTGGTGCGAGGGATACCAGGCGTTTGATTAATAGCTTTGGCTCTTTCGAAAGTTCGATGATGCGTTCTTCGATTTGTTGTTGTTGGGCATCGGTGGCGAAGGGCAAACTGACAGTGACGTTTTTTAGTATCTCGCTAGGTGTTTTCACATGATCAACGAGATCCTCCCGATTAAGCTGTTGCTCAGCTTCGGTTAAGGCCTGTTCCAGTTGTTGTTGTTCCGCTGGTGTTAGTTCGCTATTGGTTGCCTGAATGTCATCAAAGTTGATCAGTGAGGTGAGTACTAAAAACGAAATCAGTGAGATAAAGAAATAAAGTCGAAGCGGTGGCACATAAGACGCATGTCGGCCACGCACAAATTCTTGCGTAAGAAATCCCGGGCGCGAGAAAAGGCTCACAAGGGTTCGATAGAAGCGTGAATCCCAGTGGCTAATTTCGCCCATCAAGTCACCGAGAACTGCGAAGACACTACGAATATAATGGCGATCTTGCTGGCCACAAACATGGCAAAACTCACCTAAGAGCTCACTATCGCAATTTTTGCAGCGATGATCTTCATGGGTAGGTTCGGCAGTTGCAGTAGTAATGCTAAGAGAAGCATTTTCGGTTGTCATAATCGTCAGGTTGTTATTGTTATATTGGCTCTAGTGTAGTTTAGCCTTTATTTATAGCATAAAAAAACGACCACATGGCTGTGGTCGTTTTAAGTAACTACATCTGATCATCTAGACTGGAGAGATTAACGGTTATTACCGTTACCGCCGTTGTCACCATTATCTTTTTTCTTTTTGTCTTTGGTCTCTTTCTTTTTCGGATCAGCATCGGTTTTCAAAGCTTCACGTTGTGCTTCTCGCTCCGCTTTCATCGCTTCGTGTTCAGCTTTCATTTTCTCACGCAGGTCTTCTTTACGCTGTTCCGCTGTGTTTTTTGAGTCTTTAGCTTTGTCTTTCGCGTCCTCAGCTTGCTGTTGTCCCTGAGTCGCACTTTGGTTTTGTGCAGCAGCACTTAGTGGTAGCGCCATAACCACACCAGCAATCAATAATGTTAATAAACGATTCATAGTGAGCTCCTCAACTACGGTTTTGCGGCGAACCGTAAAGTATGTAATGAATAGATTGTACTTGAATTACATTAATCCTGCTTAATAAATCGACATAGACAAAAAATGTTTGCGATTGTTTTACAAAAATACCACGCTGCGACATAACGTGTCGCATGAGGGGTATAACCTTGCAACTTGGCGATACTGAATCAGAAAGGGAGTTCAGTTATGCAAACGGTTCTACGCTATTTATTAATGTTGCGTCATGTACCAAGACAACCACAGAAAATTGACGTCAATACACTACGAAAACGCCTTTCGGAGCACGGCATTGATGTAAGTATTCGCACAATTCAACGCAATTTGATTGAGCTTTCAGAGGTGTTCCCGTTGACCACTGATGAACGCGGTAAACCTTATGGTTGGAGCCTGCTACCGGATGCTCCGCTACTGCCTGTTTTGTCGTCTAAACAAATCCAACGTATCGCGATGACTGGCGACAAGGCATTAGCCGAACCTGTCAGTGTTAAATTGCGTTGTGTATCGGAAATTAAAAAGCAACTGGAAGCCTACCCGCTTAATGAAAGCCAGCGTCTGAAGAGTATTGGTGAGGGCGTTTTACTCACTGCCCATGCGGACTTAACCGATGAGCTCATCGTTTGGATCTTGAGTCACGGAGCTAAGCTCGAAGTACTGGAACCTACCGAGTTACGCAGTAAAGTTGCTGAGCAAGCCGAGATCATGCATCGCTATTACCAAACTTAAGCTCGCACCGGCCAACATCCTTCATGGCGGAGCAACCAAGCTTTTTTTTCTAAGCCTCCGGCGTACCCGGTCAAGGTACCGTTAGCGCCGATCACTCGGTGACAGGGCACTACAATTCCTATTGGGTTTTTACTATTCGCCATTCCAACCGCTCGAACAGCTTTCGGGTTATCAATTGCTTTGGCGACATCAGCATAGCTGGCCAGTTTACCGAAAGGAATTCGTTGTAAGCAGTGCCATACCTGTTCCTGAAACTCTGTGCCGCGCGGACGTAGCGGTAGGTCAAAAATACGTAAACGACCGTCAAAGTAATCGTTCAACTGTTGCGCAGCCGCACGTAAAATTGGGCACCAGTTTGTTTCGGCGACGGAAGATTGCACGAAGGAAACTTCGGTAATAGCTTCGCCATCACTGTAAATTGCGACAGGGCCTAATTTGGAATTGATACTTGCTTGATAAATTGTGTTCATGGTATTGATTTAGCACATCTTCAAGGCCTATTCCAGAGAGAAGCAAAATGAAATTTAAGCTTAACCAACTAAGTTTCGGGCCCGCAACCCTTGTTGCGGCAGCTTTTATTGGCCCGGGAACGGTTGTTACCGCAAGTCTCGCCGGTGCGAATTTCGGTTATGCTTTGCTCTGGGCGCTGGTTTTTTCAGTGTTGGCGACAATGATTTTGCAAGAAATGGCGGCACGACTTGGCGTTGTAACCCAACAAGGTCTTGGCGAGGCGATTCGCTCGCAACTCGAAAACCCGTTGTTCAGATGGTTTGCCATAGGCTTGGTCCTTGCAGCCGTGGTGATCGGCAATAGTGTCTATCAGGGGGGGAACCTGACCGGCGCGAGTCTGGGCATGGCGGGCTTAATTGGCGAACAAGCGACTTGGCTGCCATTGGTTCTTGGCGGTTTAGCTGCTGCGCTACTTTGGAGCGGCAGCTATCGTTTACTGGAGCGTGTACTCATCGCGCTAGTGTTAGTGATGAGCCTAGCCTTTATAGCGACGTTTGTTATTGCACAGCCGGATTGGTCAGAATTCTTCCACGGCTTGTTAGTACCAAGTTTACCTACCGGTTCATTGTTAACGGTTATTGCATTAATTGGAACAACTGTGGTGCCGTACAATCTTTTTCTTCATGCCGCGAGTTCGGCACAAAAATGGAAAAGCCCAGAGCAGTTACCACAAGCCCGCGGCGATTTATTGGTTTCGATCCCGTTGGGTGGGTTAATCTCGATTGCCATTGTGTCGACGGCGGCGGCAGCATTTTTCGGTCAAGCTGTGACTTTGGAAGGCGCTGCCGATTTAAGTGAATCACTACGACCACTTGCTGGAGATGGTGCTACCTGGTTGATGGCTATTGGGTTGTTTGCCGCAGGCTTATCGTCGTCGTTAACGGCGCCGCTGGCATCGGCGTATGCCCTTAGTGGCATATTTGGTTATGGTGGTAATCTGCGCAGTTGGCCGTTTCGTTTAACGTGGCTAGCGATTATTGCAATTGGCGTTATCATCGCCTCGTTGGGAATTCGTCCAGTAAACGTGATTTGGTTTGCTCAGGTAGCCAACGGCATGTTACTGCCTATCATGGCGTTGTTTCTGGTATGGGCTTGTAATCATAAAATGATGGGGAATTATCGAAATTCTTGGCGGCAAAATTCACTGGCCGCAATTGTTGTTCTCGTTGCGGTGGGTTTGGGACTACGAAGTATCGGCGCCGCACTGCAGTGGTGGTAGCTAGTTACCGAATTGCAGCTCGAGTTCAATGCCGACCAGCCAGCGCGGTTGGCGATGTTCGTTGAGATTTTCGCGCGGCCAATGCATACCCACCCAACCTTCAAGGTAGAGCCAATCACGCAAAAAACGCGAACGGTGTAATGCGCGTAAGCCATAATCTTGCAGCGGGACTACATGTTCAGTCTCGCCGTACCACCAGATCTCCGCACCGACCGCACGTTCGTGATGATAAATGTAATACAGCTTTTCTGAAGCGTGCCAGCGAACGCCTTCGGTTCGTTCGGCGAACGTGCTGCGGAGCCAAAACTTATTAAACCAACGGTCGCTTAAGGCAAAATCATGTTCAATCGTCTGTGCCACACCAAAACCGTCAGTATCCCGCCAAAAACCAACGGTTTGTAGGCTTATTTCACTACGTTCATTGATAATCCCTTCGTAACGGTAACGTGCGCGAACATATGGGTCTAAGTTGATCCCGCCACGAAATCCGGCGCCAAAGGATACATTATGGTTTGCATGCACCAGCGGATCGAAACCTAAACCGATCATCCACTCCTCGTCGGCTTCATCGCGACGAATAACTGTTGGTCGAGTGGTCTGCTGATCGTTGATGAAATCGTCAAAATCGCCGCGCCCAATTATCGCTGAAATCTTTCGTTCGGCATGGGGCAATATAACTTTAGCGCGAAAGCTTGAATCGATTTGGAGACCATCGTACTCATCCCATTCGGGCTTCAGGGTAAGGCTACCGTAGGCATTCTCGTAGTCGGAACGGTTAATGTTTTCGGTAAAAAATGAATCGAGCCAAGCTGCGGTAGCACTTACTCCGGTGCGTAGGCCGGAGCGAATGTCGTCGACGAGTTCCGTTTCTTTGTCGGCGTCCTCAGTTTCTGTTTGCTGCGCGCCCACCAGGCCACTGAGCGTCAAACTTAAAAGTGTGACGGTAAGTAAACTCAATGGTTGGCATAAACACCGGCGACGTCGCATTACGCTGATTCCTTTATGAGTATGCCTTTGAACATACAAGGAATCAGCTGATTTTGCCAGTTAAGGAATGTTAAATACTGACCCGTTTATAATGTCGGTATTCGGGCTCCCAAAAATGCGAATCAATACGTTGTCGCAAAACTTCATCACTTATTTCCAACGCATGGCCTTCGGCCTGTGCAACTTTGCCCACCGCAAAAGCAATGTTTTTACTGAGTTCAGCAATTTGGGTCAATGGCGGTAAAAGTTGCTTGGTTTTATCCAAGGCCCGAGGTGAGGCTTCAGCAAGAGTATTACTCGCGGCCATCAACATTGCATCGGAGATGATCCGGGCTTTAACTGCCAGCACACCTAAACCTATACCGGGAAATATATAGCTGTTGTTGCATTGCGCTATCGGGTAAAGCTTACCGTTAAATTTAATTGGTTCGTAGGGGCTTCCGGTTGCTACGATGGCATCGCCGTTGGTCCATTCAATAACATGAGCTGGATGCGCTTCGATTTGCCGTGACGGATTGGACAGTGGGAAAATAATCGGCTGCTCAGTGTATTGATGCATGGCCCGAATGACTTGTTCAGTAAACAGTCCCGGCTGTCCGGAAACGCCGATGAGAATGGTTGGTTTGGCACAATGCATGACATCTAATAAGGATGGATAATCACCACTATGCTGCCAGGTGTTCAGCTGTTCCCGCTGTTGCACCAGGGCTTGCTGAAAGTCACGTAAGTCTTCCATACCCTGAGTAAGTAGCCCGAAGCGATCGACCATATAAACCTGCTGGCGAGCTTGATTGTCGGTGAGCCCCTCGGCAACCATTTGCGCAATCACCTGCTCGGCGATACCACAACCCGCTGAACCGGCACCAACAAAAGCGACCCGTTGATGTTTAAGCTGTACACCTTTCGCTTTGCAGGCGGCGAGCAAGGTACCTACCGTAACCGCTGCGGTGCCTTGTATGTCGTCGTTGAAACAGCAAAAATCATCGCGATAACGTTGCAAAATGGGCATCGCATTGGGTTGTGCAAAATCCTCAAACTGAATCATTGCTTCTGGCCAACGGCGACGTACCGCGTGCATAAACTCTTGGATAAATGCGTCGTAATTCTCCTGATCGATGCGCTTGTGGCGTGCGCCCATGTACATCGGGTCGTTCAACAATTTTTCGTTATTAGTGCCAACATCTAAACAGACGGGCAAGGTGTAAGCTGGGCTGATGCCGCCACAAGCCGTGTAAAGACTTAACTTGCCAATGGGAATTCCCATACCACCAATACCTTGGTCGCCAAGCCCAAGGATCCGTTCGCCATCGGTCACCACAATAACTTTGACCTTGCGCTTAGTTGCGTTACGTAAAATATCGTCAATTTGGTCACGCTCTTCGTGCGCAATAAACAAGCCTCGCGAGCTACGGTAAATATCGGAAAACTGCTCGCACGCATCACCTACAGTCGGGGTGTAGATAATTGGCATCATTTCTTCAAGGTTATCTTGCAGCAGGCGATAGAAAAGTGTTTCGTTATTATCTTGAATGGCACGCAAGTAGATGTGCTTGTTTAACGCCGTATCAAAGCTTGAGTACTGCATATAACAACGTTGCACTTGTTCTTCGATGGACTCGTAGCGCGGTGGTAATAAGCCTGTTAAATTAAATTTTGCGCGTTCTTCACGGGTAAACGCACTACCTTTGTTTAATAGTGGTGTCTCTAACAGATTCGGACCTGCATAGGGAATATACAGCGGATTCTTCATGGAATCATTCTCCTGGCGCGTACGGATTCAAAAGCTTTGAGGCCGCTATTATGGCAAAAAAATAAGGGAAGCACATGGAAAATCCGACCTTTGGAGTAAAACTTGAGTTGCTTGACAACTACAAATTTGAGATGGATTTTGGCGACTTTGGGCGCATCATTACCGATGAACCTGAGCCTCTTGGCGCGAGTGAGAGCTTCGTAATTACCTTCAAGTTCCTGCAAGTAACATTACGCAAAAATACGGTAGCTTAATTCATCTGCATGTTAGCTCTTACGTAATGCGTTTAAATTCGATGGAATAAACTTCACTCATGATGTCATTCTCTTGTAACAAAAAGTCATTAAATTGTTATTAAATTACGCTATAGTGATTCGCGCAAACTAAGTGGATTACACAACAATAAGAGAAAGGACTATGAAACGTCATAACTTAGCACTTGCAGTTTCGGCACTACTGGTTAGTGGTGCGGCATCTGCAGATATTATTATTTCTGAGCACATTGAAGGCAGCAGCAACAACAAGGCTATAGAATTTTACAATGCCGGCTCGACCGAGATCGACCTAAGTACCTATGTTTTTGAAATCTACTCGAACGGCAATACTGAAGCAGGAAATACTGTACCACTGGCTGGTACTTTGCCCGCAAATGGGATTTATGTGATCGCTCACCCTTCCGCAAGCGCGGAAATTCAAGCCATCGCAGACAAAACCGGTAATCTTTATTACAACGGCAACGATGCCTTAGTTTTAAAGAACGGTAATGCTGTGGTTGATTCCATGGGTCAGGTTGGCGTTGATGAAATCTGGGCGTCCGATGGTGTTTCTATGCAGAACCAAACCATTCGGCGCAAAGACACCATCACCTCAGGTGATACAGATCCCAGCGATGCCTATGCACCGGGTGATGAGTTTAACGCTTTCGAAATCGATGATATCAGTAATTTAGGTCAACACCTTGGTCACGGTACAGCACAACCTGAACCAGAGCCTGAACCTGCGCCTGAGTTCGGTGCCTGTGGCGACACTGCGACGCTAATTTCGGAAGTGCAAGGCAGTGGTTTATCAAGTCCATTATTTGAATCTGAAGTGGTTGTTGAAGCGGTCGTAACTGCCGTTTATCTAGAGGGTAACCGACCTTTAAATGGCTTCTTCATTCAGGAAGAGGATGCGGATCAGGATGCGGACCCAGCGACTTCTGAAGGCATCTTTGTTTATCATCAAGATACCGCTGTTAATGCTGGCGACAAAGTTCGTATCGCTGGCGCAGTCGGTGAATATTATGACTCAACGCAGTTAAGTGGTGTTACTGCAATCACCGTGTGTTCGTCGGGTGAAAGCGTTACCCCTGCTAATTTTAGCGTTCCTGTTGACTCATTGAACGCATTTGAGGCGATTGAAGGGATGTTAGTCACCCTCGAACATCCTGTAGTGGTCACTGATACTGACACCCTTGGTCAGTATGGCGAGTTCTGGGTGGCGCGTGAACGTTTATTCACACCAACTCAAGTTGCTGCACCGGTAGAAAATAACGATGTTAACGTGCGTTTGAATGCATTTTTGATTGACGACGCGCGAGGCGTTACTAACGCAGAAGATGTGCCATTCCCTGCAGGTGGATTGAGTGCGGTGAACTCACTTCGTTTGGGAACTGAAATCACTAATCCAACAGGTGTTATCAACTACTCGTTCAGTGAGTACCGCTTATTACCTAC
This sequence comes from Pseudidiomarina xizangensis, assembly GCF_052541995.1. NCBI lineage: Bacteria > Pseudomonadati > Pseudomonadota > Gammaproteobacteria > Alteromonadales > Idiomarinaceae > Pseudidiomarina > Pseudidiomarina xizangensis. Next base: position 69,373 of record NZ_JBOBQA010000003.1, on the reverse strand, counting down.
CACTGACTTGCAATACATTGATACAAATCCTCGCACGGCATCTCCAAAACTTGCTGCAGAAGGAGATTTGCAGATTGCGTCGTTTAACGTTAAAAACTTCTTTAACGGTGATGGTGCAGGGGCGGGCTTCCCAACTGAACGTGGTGCTGACAGTGTAGCTGAATATGACCGTCAACTGGCGAAATTAGTTGCCGCAATTACCGCTATGAATGCAGATATCATCGGCCTTAACGAGATTGAAAACGATGGTTTTGCTGAGACCAGTGCAATTGCGCAACTGGTTGCTGAAGTCAATGCACAAAGTGATGCAGAGTGGGCAGTTGTGACTTTTGGTGAGGCCGAATATATCGGTGGCGATGCGATTACCAATGCATTAATTTATCGCACTGACCGGGTTGCTGAAACTGGCACTGCGGTATTTACTACAGATGCACCGTTTGATTTTGGTAACCGTCCACCTATCGCACAGACCTTCCATGACTTAGTCAACGAAGATGAAGTTACTGTTGTGGTAAATCATTTTCGTTCAAAAGGCGGTTGTAGCAACAGCGCTGCAGAAGGTGATAAAGATAGTGGTGACGGACAAGGATGCTGGAATGCAACACGCGTCCAGGCCGCTGAACAAATGCTTGAGTGGATCGAAAACGACCCGACAGGACGGGCAGTTGATGACGTAATTCTGGTGGGTGACTTCAATTCTTATGGTATGGAAGATCCAATCCAAGTGCTGGTCGATGCCGGCTATACTGACCTGCAAATGGTGGAATTAGGTGCGGAAAATCACACTTATGTTTATCAAGGTTTGTCGGGCTCTCTTGACCATGCTTTTGGGTCAGCTAGTTTGGCTGAGAAAGTCGTAGGGACAGTAAATTGGAACATCAATTCAGACGAGCCGAAGGTCTTCAACTACAACACTGAATACAAAAGTGAAGTCAATATAGTGAATTACTATAACGAAGACCCTTATCGTAGTTCAGACCACGATCCAGTTGTGGTTGCCATGACTACAGTTGCCGGGGATACCGGTGATAATGATGGCGGTGACGCTGACGTCGATGATGGCGGCTCGACGCCACCGAATGAAGAAGTGCCGAACTTAGATCATGCAACAACCAGCGGTTCTTTCCCAATCTGGTTAGGTTTAAGCGCATTATTTTTAGGTCTAATCCGCCGTCGCGTGTAAATTGAGCAGCGATTAGTCAAAAAATGCGAACGCCGGTCGATTGACCGGCGTTTTTTTTGTTTGCGGTTTTTGGACTACTATAGATTAAAACAAAAGGAGCTGACCATGCGTCTATTACTAACGTACTTTTTCATTTTCTGCCTGGCGGGCATAACTGCTTGTTCACCGAATTCAGAGTCGCAGCAGTCCCCTGTTGCTGATCCGACGCTCGAGCAAATTGAGAAGGTAATGACCGAGGTTTACGCGCCAGATATGCCTGGTGCAAGCGTTGTGATCTCCCAAGCTGGAGAAGTCATTTTCAAGGGTGCTCGTGGCGTCGCGGATATGGAGTTGGATGTGGCATTGCAATCGGGTCACATTCTACGCCTCGCCTCTTTAACCAAGCAGTATACCGCAGCAACAATTCTCAAGTTAGTAGCCGCCGGCGAACTGGATTTGGATGCCCCCGTGGGTGACGTGTTGCCCGACTTCCATGTGCCAGAACTGACATTACATCAATTACTCAATCATACCTCGGGCTTACCAAGCTACACTGAGGTGCCTGGGTACATGGTGGGAGATAAGATTCGCGCTGATCTTTCAACTGCTGAGTTGATTGCACTCACCAGTGACATGCCGCTGGATTTTGCCCCAGGTAGCCAATGGCGTTATAACAATTCAGCCTACGTTGTGTTGGGAGCGGTGATAGAAAAAGTTACCGGTTTAAGTTGGCATGAGGCCATGCAACAAATGCTGTTTGAGCCCTTGGGATTGCAGGCTACGGGTTATTATTCTGCCGCTGAGATTGTTGCTGGCCGGGTCGAAGGTTATATGCAAGAGGAGAGCTTGGTTAACGCACCTTTTATCAGCATGACCCAACCCCATGCGGCTGGCGCCTTGTCGGCTTCTGCCAGCGATGTTGACCAATGGCAACAAGCTTTGCATGGGGGTAAAGTTTTAACCGATGCCATGTACGCACGGATGATTGATACGAGTAAAGGTTTTAACGACTATGGCTACGGTATTGCAGTGAGTCAACTGCGTGGTGAGCCGATGCTTAGGCACTCGGGCGGTATACATGGCTTCAGTACCTTTGCGTTGTGGCTGCCTGAGCAACAAGTTTCGGTAGTTGTGTTGAGTAACTTCATGGGACACTCACCCAGTACTGCTGAAGTTGGTATGCGGTTGGCGAGTCTGGTTATCGGCAAATCATTTCCAATTGAAAAGCCGACAGTTGAACTCGCCGAGGTTGAACTGCGTAATCTGGTGGGCACTTATCGTATTAATGACGACGAGCAGCGCACACTAAGCTGGCAGGACGGTACCCTCTACAATCAACGTGGAGTTAGCCAGAAGCGTGCAATACGGCCTGTGGGTAACGACCAGTTTGTACTGGAAAACTCTCTGGTTTACTTCGATGTGGTGCGAAAACCTGATGGGACGGTGAATGGTTTGAGCTTTTACCAAATTAATTCCACAGAGCCAGAGTACGCCGAGAAAATAAGCGATGAAGTGGCTGTGCGTAGCGTAATTGATTTAAGTGATTCGCAAGCTGCACGCCTCGTCGGTGATTATCAGCTGCAACCAAACTTTGTGATCAGTGTCCGCCATACAGATGCTGGAATTACCGCGCAAGCTACGGGTCAGTCAGCATTTCTGCTGAAAGCCGAAAACCCTAGCGTGTTATTTAACGAGCAGTTTGGTATCGTCATGGAGTTTCAACTGCCTGAGCAGGGACCAGCAGAGCAACTGACGCTTTTACAAGGTGGACAGAAATTGCCTGCGCTGCGTATAGAAATCAACGAGGAGGGTGAATGACATATATCCATGACAGTATTGAGCAACTTAAGAGAAGCAGTCCCGCACAAACAGAATTCTATCAAGCGGTAGAAGAGATATTAGAATCGCTGGCGCCGTTACTAGAGCAAAATCCAAAGTATCGTCAGCACTCCATCATCGAGCGGTTGCTCGAACCCGAACGGCAAATCATGTTCCGGGTACCATGGGTTGATGATGATGGCAAAATTCAGGTGAATAAAGGGTACCGAATAGAGTTTAATTCAGCACTTGGCCCATACAAAGGTGGACTGCGGTTTCATCCCAGTGTAAACGGCAGTATCGTAAAATTTCTGGGCTTCGAGCAAATCTTCAAAAATGCCCTCACCGGCTTGCCGATAGGCGGTGGCAAGGGTGGCGCGAACTTTGATCCGAAAGGCAAATCTGATGCTGAAATTATGCGGTTTTGCCAGTCTTTCATGACAGAACTCTACCGCCATATTGGGCCTAACACCGACGTACCAGCCGGCGATATTGGCGTCGGCACTCGCGAAATTGGTTATTTATTCGGCCAGTATAAGCGACTGGTTAACCGATTTGACGGTGTGTTAACGGGTAAAAGTATACTTTGGGGTGGTTCTGCCTTGCGCAAGGAGGCCACGGGCTTCGGCTGTGTTTATTTTGCCAGGTCGTTACTGGGCAGCCGCGATGATGAACTTAAAGGAAAAACCTGCTTAGTCTCTGGCTCCGGCAACGTCGCAGTTTACACCATGGAAAAACTTTATGAGCTTGGTGCTAAGCCTATTGCTTGTTCAGACTCGAGCGGCACGCTCTACCATCCCAGCGGTATTAATCTGGATTTGGTGAAAGAGATTAAAGAAGTTCGCCACTCCAGGTTGAGTGACTACTGTGAAACCCATAAAGACGCGATTTATACCCCTCGCTCGGATTATCCTGAGAATGGTGAGCAGATTTGGCGCTATGAAGCACAACTCGCCTTTCCATGTGCTACACAAAACGAACTTAATGAGAATGATGCCCAATGTTTAGTGGAACAAGGTATCGAAGCTGTGGTTGAAGGTGCCAACATGCCCTGCACACAGGCAGCCGTTGACCTGCTTCAGGAGCAACACGTTCTCTACGGACCTGGCAAAGCGGCGAATGCTGGTGGCGTTGCTACGAGCCAATTGGAAATGGCGCAAAACGCTAGCTTAACGCGTTGGACGCGCGAGGAAGTGGATGAACAATTACAGTGCATCATGACGCGCATCTACAATGACGCAAAACGCACAGCAGAAGAATTTGATGATCCAGATAACTTGGTACTTGGTGCTAATATTGCAGGCTTCCGACGCGTCGCTGACGCAATGATTGATCAGGGTGTTGTCTAACACCCTGACTTACCCAAAGCACAGGTAAAGATTGACTTTGCGCTTCGCAACGGCAATGATGGTTTGACTCAATAACCTCTTATTTTCTACATAAAAACAACGAGTAATTAAATGAAAAAGTCACTTATTGCATTGGCTCTGGTGAGCTCAGTGGCCGTTGCTGATGAAGGCATGTGGATGCCACAGCAGTTGCCAGAAATTGCGGACCAATTGAAGGCCGCAGGATTAGAATTGGATCCTAACGTTCTAACCAAATTAACTGAGTTCCCGATGGGAGCTGTGGTGAGTTTAGGTGGTTGTTCAGCTTCTTTTGTGTCCCCGCAAGGTTTAGTTATCACCAACCATCACTGTGTTTACAACAGTATTGCTTACAATTCGACTCCGGAAAATGATCTATTGGCTAATGGTTTTCTTGCCTCTTCGCTGGAAGATGAAGTGGCGGCTGCTCCGGGTTCACGTGTGTACGTAACTAAAGCCGTTGAAAACGTTACCGCGCAGGTGATTGATGCGGACACTGCTGAACTCACCGGTAAAGCACGAGTGGATGCGATTGAGGAAAATTACAAGAGTATTGTTGCGGCCTGTGAAGAAGATGCTGGGCACCGTTGTGAGGTTTCTTCGTTTTACGGCGGTCTTGAGTATTACTTAATTAAGCAGCTTGAAATTAAAGATGTTCGTTTGGTGCATGCGCCTGCCGAGGGCGTTGGTAAATTCGGTGGTGATACGGACAATTGGATGTGGCCACGTCACACCGGTGACTATTCGTTTTATCGGGCGTATGTAAGTCCAGAAGGTAAATCAGCTGAGTTTGCTGAAGAAAACGTACCTTATCAACCGGAACATCACCTGACAATCGCGTCAGATTCACTAGATGAAGGCGATTTTGTGATGGCGTTGGGTTATCCAGGTCGCACCAATCGTCACCGTTTGCCGAGTGAAGTGGAGAATACCTTCGAGTGGAGCTACCCGAACACGGTGAAGCGTTTCAGCGATAATCTCGAGATCATTGCGGCACAAACTGAAAACCATAAGGATGCCGAACTTAAGTACGCAAGCCGAGTTGCAGGCTTGAACAACTACCTGAAAAACCGTCAGGGGATGCTCGATAGTTTCGCTAACTCAGATCTTTTACAACGTGAACAAGCTGAGCATGAAGCACTGAAAGAATGGGTGAACGGAAGTGCAGAAAACGGTGCTGCTTATGCTGAAGATCTGCAGGCAATAGAGCGTTTTCTCGCTGAGCGCCATAAAGGTGATCGGGAAGATTATTATCGTTCGTTAGCAGCGCCGCGTTTACTAGGTATGGCAGCGGTTTTGTATAAATTAAGTCAGGAACAAAGTAAGCCAGACGCGGAACGTGAAGCCGGCTATCAGGAGCGCGACTTACCGCGATTTAAAGCTTATGTAGCAGGTTTCGAACGTAGTTTTGATGCGAGTGTTGAAATGGCTCTTGATTTCTACAATCTGAAAAACTATCTCGAGGCACCATTGGAGCAACGTGACGCAAGTTTCGATCAGGCACTTGGTTTAAGTGCTGAGATGTCGGATGCGGAACTTCGCGATGTGATCGCGAGTTGGTATGCAGCGACCGACTTAACTGAGCTCGATGTGCGTAATCAGCTGTTGGCTGCCAGCCCAAGTCAGTTTGCTGATCAAGATGATGTGTTTGTGCAGGCTGCGGTGGCGTTATACCCGCAGCAACAAGCTGAGCAGGATGAAGCGCAAGAGCTGTCTGGACAAATTCAGTCCGCCTACGCGAATTATATGCGGGCTAAAATTGCCTTCATGCGTGAACAAGGTGAAGCAGTTTATCCCGACGCCAACAGCACCTTGCGGGTAACCTATGGAACGGTGACAGGCCGAGACCATGGTACTTATGATGGTACGGCCTGGACCGCGTTCACTACGTTACATGGAATCCAGCAAAAGGCTACCGGTGAGGGTGAATTCAATGCGCCACAAGCGCAGCTCGATGCCATTAAGCATAGAAACTATGCTGATTACTACGTTGAGAGTCTCAACTCGGTTCCGGTGAACTATCTTGCGACGCTTGATATTACCGGCGGTAATTCAGGTTCAGCGGTACTTAACGGCAAAGCTGAACTGGTAGGCTTAGCGTTTGACGGTACATTAGATTCCATTATCTCGGACTGGGACTTCAACATCGACAACACGCGCTCGATTCAAGTCGATAGCCGATTTATGTTGTGGCAAATGGAAGTTGTAGATGGTGCAGATAACTTATTGAAAGAGTTAGGTATTGAATGAACTAATTAAGGTTAACCAAAAACACCGCTCGCTGAGCGGTGTTTTTCTTTGTGGATTCTTTACATCAACTTTGTCACCAAATGAACACTAGGAGCGTCTATACTTTAACTGGCAGTCAAAAACTGCCCGCCTAACGGAGGCTCAATCATGTTTAAACTTAGCAAGGTCAACGTGCCTTTACTGAAATTCAGCGTGCTATCGCTAGCACTGGCAACCTCAATTGGCTGTACCGCAATTTCGACCGCGCATGCCGAGTCGGATAAGTATTCGGTGAGCGCAACTAACGGCGTCTACACCCAAGCCGACTTAGACCGGATGTTGGCACCCATTGCCTTGTATCCTGATAGCCTTCTTTCCCATATTCTAATTGCTGCTACCTATCCTCTGGAAGTTGTGCAGGCCGAGCGTTGGGTCAGCCGTAACGACCACTTATCGCCTGAAGATGCACTTGCCCAAGCTGATGAGGAAAATTGGGACCCCAGCGTTAAGGCTTTGGTGGCGACACCAGATGTAATCAAGCAAATGAGTGAGAACCTGGAATGGACCCAAGCATTAGGTGAGGCGTTTATCGCACAACAAGAAGATGTGCTGGCGAGTATCCAGGTATTGCGGGACCGTGCTTATGTTGCAGGAAACTTACGTAGCGACGAGCATGTCGCTGTGGCCCGCGAAGCCCGAACCATTCGGATTGAAACGGTGCGCCGTGAATACGTTTATGTACCGGTGTACGATACCCGTTATGTGTATGGTCCATGGTGGCATAGAACACCACCGGTTTACTGGGGACATCCCGGTTTAAGGGTAGCAGTGGGTAGTGGTATTCGCTGGTCTTTTTCTTACCATGTCCCGCAATGGTATTTTTTCAGTGATTTTTACTGGCCGAATCGTTATGTAGTTGTGCATCATCATCATTACCATAACCGCGATCGTGATTGGGCTCGCGACAATCGTCGTGACCGTCGCTATCGCCCTGCGCCAGGTGATGGTGATCGCTGGCGCCATGATCCGCGCCATCGTCGCAACGTGGAGTATCGGCATCGTGAACTGGTTCAAAATCCGCCGCAACTGCAGCCCCAGGATAAGCCGGGCCGAGTGGTTGCAGCCCCAGTGCGCGACAAGCGTCCACCACAAGTTGAAATCCGTCGCCGCTTGTTAGAAGCAGAAGCTGAGCCACGGATGCGGCGGGTTGAAAAACGCGGACCTATTGCAAAACAGCCGGGTCGAGTTGAGCGGCAACCAAGCGAACCTATTGTGCGTCGTCAACAGCCAGTGTTTGAGCGTAAGCCAAGTCAGCCGGTGGTACGCCAGCAGCCGCGCTTTGAGCCCAAGCCCAGTCAACCAATAGTGCGACAACAACCAGTGTTTGAGCCTAAGCCAAGTCAGCCGGTGGTGCGTCAGCAACCGCGCTTTGAACCCAAGCCGAGAGCCAAGCCGCAACCGATGCGGCAGCCGGTGGAAGTTAAAGAGGGTAAGAGTCGCAGTCATATTGACTGAGTAAAAAAGAGCGCGATGTCTTAAACCAACGCGCTCTTTTAATAAGTCGAAAGCGAAAGCAGTAGCCGTTTGTTTACGGTTGCTGCTTTTTCATAATCTATTCGTTGGCAACCATGACACAGTTACGTCCGGCTTGTTTCGCTCGGTAGAGCGCACGGTCGGCATTAATGAAGGTGTGTTCAAATGATTTTTCTGCATGCAGTTTAGCAACCCCGAAGCTCATGGTTAACGGTTGGCCAAAAGCAGCTTTGTTGTCGGCAATGAAATGACGAAGTTGCTCACTATAGAGTTTTGCCTGGTCAAGATTGTAATCGGGAAGAATAATCATGAACTCCTCACCCCCCCAGCGACCGACAACGCCCTGGTCGCAAGTGAAATCGCGTAATAGCCTCGCGGTATGTCGCAGCACTTTATCGCCCTGAATGTGACCGAGGCGATCGTTAATATCTTTGAAATTATCGATATCTGCGATAACTACCGAGGAGTGTTCGAGCTGACCGTTCGCCAGTTGACGATGTTGACCAGCGACTACGGAGTCGAGTTTCAGGCGATTGTATAAGCCTGTCAATTTATCGGTAATGGACTGGATTTCGAGTTCGCGATAAGCCGACTCGCGCGATCCTTCGTAAAAGCGAAAAAGGAACCATAACGCGATACAGACTTCGATGATATTAAGCAGCGCACCAGTGCCTAAGGTGCGCATTTCAGGCTGTCGAATCTGAACTGCCATAAATCCGATGACATACAAAAAAAGTGTTGCGGTGACCCAAGCACCTACTTTGCGACCCAGTAAAAAGAATACGATCGGTGGAATGATCATGACCCAAAGAATAGAGTAGTTCTGACCGTTGGCAATATGGATAAAGACCAGGACATTGAAGATAATCGCGGCACAAGTAAGCCAGGAGGTGAGCTTGAGACGGTCAGGGTCACGGAAATAAATCAATAAGAAAATGGCGCCGAAAAAGCTCACATAATTAAAGAGAGCGGCGTCGTAGCTATTAAATGCAAAAACATTGATACTGCCGATGAGCAGAGAAAACACTGCCATGATCTTTAAAACCGTACGCAAAAGCTGTGATTGGTGGAATATCGACTTATTCGCGTAAATTAAATCACTGTTCGGCATCGTCACTGGTCTTGATTCGTTGCCCCCAGCGCTGTTTAGCGTAGCGTCTGAGACTGGGGACAGTATCGGTTTCATCCATTATGGGTTGACCAAGAATGGTCTCTATAATGTCTTCCATAGTGATCAGGCCAAGCCAGGTGCCATGTTCATCAAACACCACCGCCATATGCTGACGCGTCTCCAGAAAACGTGTTAACGCGCTTTCCAAGTCAATGCTGGGGCTGAGCACTTCAACTTCACGCAAAAGACGACTGACTTTTTCGTCACGGTGCGATTCCAACGCCTCATTTCGCAGAATGATACCATGCGGAACTTCGTCGTCATCAATAACAGGGAAACGTGAAAACGGCATCGTTTTGACTTGCTCTAAAAATTCGCCGATGGTGCTGTCCGGTCGAACAGCTTCACAAACCATGCGCGGTGTCATCACTTTGCTAATTGTTATCGCATGCAAATCGAGAATATTACTGATAACCCGTTTTTCGTCATCATCAATGGCTTTTTTTTCATTGCCGACGATGGCGAGAGCTTTGATTTCAGCCCGGATGTCAATGTCGTGCGCGGTGCCTCCGATACGCTTGGTGATTTGGTCCGATGCCCAGATAAGAGGTTTAAGTCCAATAATCATGGTGTTCAGCATGGGAGGCAGCGCTGGCGCAAGGCCGCGCCAAAATTTAGCACCTATCGTTTTTGGAATGATTTCGGAAATGACCAAAATCAACAGCGTCATGACGGCAGATGCGATGGCTAGGTAACCGTCACCAAACACCACGCCAACTTGCGCTCCAACGCCAGCGGCGCCAACCGTGTGTGCTATGGTGTTTAGGGTTAAAATCGCAGCCAGTGGCCGATCGATGGTGCTTTTAAGACGCTGTAGTTGGTCATGCAAGCGCGGCCGTTCAGCTCTAAGCTGGGCAATGTAACTGGGCGTAATCGACAGCAACGCCGCTTCGAGTATCGAACAGAGAAAGGAAATGCCGATAGCGATAAAAGCGAAAACAATTAGTAAAAACATCGTTACCCACTAAGGTGATGATGAAAATAAAGCAATCTTGTGAAACTAGCACAGAGATGGTTAGCTTAGCTAGTAAGTTTACGACCAATGACAGAGCAGAACTGATGAAATTTAGTTATTTTCAAGAACGGGCAGTTGCGCGTAAAGGCAAAGCTGAAGTTAACCAGAGATTACCCAAAGTTGTCGATCGTGATGTGCTGACTGAACATGATGATGCCTTTTATCTTGCGGAAATGACCCGTGGTATTTTTCGCGCAGGTTTCGTGTGGCGTATTATTGATAACAAGTGGCAAGGTTTTGAGCAAGCCTTTAGTGGCTTTGTGCCAGTGTATTGGCAACAGGTACCGCCAGAGCGTTTAGAGCAACTGGCAGATGATACCCGCATTGTGCGGAACTGGCAGAAAATTGAAACCGTACCACGCAACGCTGGTATGATAGTTGAAGTCGCTGAACAGCATGGCAGCTTTGGTCAGTTTCTTGCGAATTGGCCATCGTCAGATCAAGCTGGGCTATTGGATTATTTCAAGATTAACGGTGCGCGTCTTGCTGGCGCTACAGCGCAGCATTTTCTGCGGCGTGTCGGCTGGGATGGTTTTGTTTTGTCACCAGATGTGGTGACGGCGTTAAAAAATCATAATTTAATGGATGCGTCGGCGACCAGTAAACGCGGACTACGTCAGGCCCAGCAGATGTTCAATCAATGGCACGAGGAGACGGGCTTACCTTATAGTCATCTCTCTCGCATAGTATCGATGAACGTCGATGCGGCACCGCCGGAGCGGAAACCTCGACGTACTTAATTCAACTCGTTGGTAGTTAACTTAACGCGGCTTTAATGGCCGCTGCCGCGTGTATTTCGGTGGTGTCATAGAGCTTGATTGGGGTATCGTCCTGCTGCAATAACAAACCAATTTCAGTACAGCCCAACACGATGCCATCCGCACCTTGTGCGTGAAGTTCGTCGCAGCTGCTTAAAAAAGCCTGTTTTGCGGCTGCGGTGAATTGTCCCTGGCATAACTCGTTAAAAATACAGTCATGAATGCACTCTCTGGTCGATGCGGAAGGCGTTAGCACGGTGATACCATGTTGCTCTAAACGTTTACGATAGAACTCCTGCTCCATGGTAAAGCGTGTCCCCAGTAAGCCAATCGCGCTATGACCTTGTTGCAGTATTGCCTCAGCGAGCGCGTCAACAATGTGTAGTAGTGGCGAGTTAATGGCGTCTTGTACTTCAGCGGCAACTTTATGCATGGTGTTGGTCGCAATGAGCATGAGCTCCGCGCCTGCCGCTTCGAGAGCCTGCGCCGCCTGGGTCAGGATGATCGCAGTTTGCTCCCAGTTACCTTGTTGTTGCAGCTGCTCGATCTCGGCGAAATCAACACTGTACAGCACCAGCCGCGCCGAGTGATGACCGCCCAATTTCGCGCGGGTGTACTGATTCAGTAGACGGTAGTAGACCAGTGTCGACTCCCAACTCATACCGCCAATAACTCCGATCGTTTTCATACTGGTTCTCCGAAAACCACCACCCGCGCTTTGCCGGTGCTGGCTATGAAGTTGAGTTAGCGTAGGGTGACAAACTCTTCGGCGCTGGTTGGGTGCAACGCAACGGTGGCATCGAAATCTGCCTTGGTTGCACCCATTTTTAAGGCTACTGCGAAACCTTGTAGAATTTCATCCATCCCTTCGCCGATACCGTGAATGCCGACGACTTTTTCTTCTTCACCGGTACAAACTAGCTTGAAAGTACTCAGCGCCCGGTGCGGTGTTACCGCATTGTACATGGCGGCAAACTTGGAGCGGTAAACGTTGACATTGCCTTCGCCGTATTTAGCGATCGCTTCGATCTCGGTAAAACCTACTGTACCTATTGGCGGATGGGTGAACACAATCGTTGGAATTTGGGTGTAATCCATGTGTGCGTCGGCAAGCTCTGGGTTGAATAAGCGCTCAGCGAGCAAGCGCCCAGCTTTAATGGCTACCGGAGTAAGCTGCGCTTCACCGGTGATGTCACCTACTGCGTATATACCTTCAACATTGGTGTTTTGATACTTGTCGGTACGGACAAAACCGACCGGATCAACTTCAACGCCAGCCGCTTCAAGATTAATTTTGTCGGTAGCTGGTTCGCGGCCGATGGCCCACACCAAGCAATCAACGTCTGCAATCACATCGCCGGCTTCGGTGTATACCTGCAGTAATCCGCGATCATCTTTTTCGACTTTGGTGACCACAGTGTTGGTATGCAGCGTTGGCCCATCAAGCTCGATGCGTTCGAGCAATGCATCAGTGATATCTTCATCAAAGTAGCGTAATGGACGGTCGCGGCGCACCAGCAAGTGACTGTTACTTCCCAGTGCATGTAACACCCCAGCGATTTCTACCGCAATGTAGCCAGCACCGACCACAACAGCTTTGTTGGGGCGATCTTCTAAAGCAAAAAAGCCATCTGAGTCGATACCATACTCGGCACCTTCACAAGCGGGGACGATGGCGCGGCCACCAACTGCCACGGTAATGTGGTCAGCGGTGATTTGCTCACCATTGACTTCAACAGTATTTTTGTCAACAAAGCGAGCGAAACCCTCAATGTATTCCACACCGTTACTCTCAAACCCGCGTTTGTAACCACCATGAATGCGCTCAATGTACGCTTCACGATTCCGTACTAAGGTTTTCCAGTCAAAGCCGTTTTGTTGAATGTCGAAACCATAGGCTTCACTGTATTTTAGTGCTTCGGCAATATGTGCCCCGTACCACATGACTTTTTTCGGCACGCAACCCACATTTACGCAGGTTCCACCTACGGCTTTAGCTTCGATAACAGCGGCTTTGGCACCGCGAATCGCTGCGCGGTTTGCTGAGGCAATACCACCACTTCCTGCGCCAATCGCTAAATAATCGTAGTGTCGGGTCATGCGTTGTGCTCCTGTTACGTGCTAATCTGTGACAAAATCGAAGGTAGTATGATCGCCCAAAAAGGACGCATGTGCAACGCAAGCCGCGGTTAAAGCGAGATGAAAAAAACGATGAGCTTAATCTATCCCATCCATCGCAGTAAAAAGCGTCGTTCTGTCGCGATCAAAGTTCGTGATGGCGAAGTGCAGGTGCATGCGCCCTGGGCACTTGCTGAAGCCAAGATACAGCAATTTGTGGCGAGCAAAGAAGCCTGGATCCAGAAGCACCTGCAACGTCAGCAACAGCAGCTCGCTGGCGTCCAATCACGCAACTGGCAAGCCGGCGAGCGACTACGTTGGCTGGGGCAGCCGTTAACTCTGCAAGTGCGAACTGCGACGCGGAAGAGCTGTTGCTGCAAGGACAACACGCTCATTGCCACAGTAACAAAGCGGTCCAATCCAAAAAAAGAGCCTAAAAGCATTGTTCGTGGCTGGTATCAGCAGCAGGCCAAGCAGTGGTTAGATGTTTTTTTCAGTGATTGGCCGCGCAACCATCCGTTGCAGCCAAAAAGTTGGGAGGTCGGGAGCTTCTCGAGCAAGTGGGGACATTGCAGTCGCGAAGGCGAGCTAAAATTCTCCTGGAAGTTATGGCTGGCGCCGGAATGGGTGGTGCGAAATGTGGTTATTCATGAGCTTTGTCATCTGGCAGAATTCAATCATAGTGCGAAATTCTGGCAGTGGGTGGCGCGTTATTCAGATGATTATCAAGCGGCCGAACGATGGCTTCGGCAACACGGCGTGACCGTGTTGAACGAAGCCTATCTTGACTACGCGGATGATTAACGAGCGCCTGCTGGCAGGTTCTCACGCAAAAAGTCGGTCATCATGGTGCGCAGATGCAACGTGGTGCCTGCACCTTCACTAATGCCGTGGGTACGGTTCGGATAGGCAAAAAATTCAAACTGCTTACCATGCTTAATCAGTTCGTTTACCAGGCGTTCAGTACCCTGGAAATGGACATTGTCATCGCCGGTGCCATGTACCAAGAGTAAGTCGCCCCGCAGGTTTTCCGCATGAGTAATGGCGGAGGTTTCACGGTAGCGCTCAGCCGCTTCCGGTAATAATCCTGAGTAGCGCTCTTGGTAGATGGTGTCGTAGAGCGTTAAATCAGGCACAGGTGCCAAGGCTAACCCGACATCGTACGCCTCGGGATAACGAAATAACGCATTCAGCGTCTGCGAGCCACCACCGCTGTGGCCCCAGATGCCGACGCGATCTTCATCAATAAATGACCAGCGGTCGAGCATGGCTTGCAAGGCATCATGTTGGTCGCGCACGGTAACCACGCCAAGGTTCTTATAAATCGAACGACGCCAGTCAAAACCTCTTGGCGATTTGGTGCCGCGATTATCGATCGAGGTAACAATGTAACCTTGTTGAGTTAGGTAGGTATGCCATAAGAAACGTTCGCCACCCCAACTATTGCTAACGGTTTGGCCCCACGGCTCACCATAAACATAAACCAAAATCGGATAGGTTTTGCTCGGATCAAAGTTGACGGGTTTCATCAGAAAACCATCCAGCTCAAGTCCATCTTGCGCCGTGACCTGGAAGAATTGGAAGCTACCACGAGCAAGTTCATTGAACGCAGTCTGTGCTTCGGAGTTACTTTTGATCATACGAATACGACGGTGGTCGGGCAGGCTGATCATATCCACTTGCGGTATTTGCGTGACGCTGGAATAGGTATGCACAGCGTAGTCAGCATTTGCCGATAATTGATAGCTGTGGGTACCGGCTTGCGCTGGCGTCAGTCGCTCCAACTTGCTGCTACCGTCCAGGCTGGCGCGAAACAAATAACGTTCAAGTGGCGTCTCGGGTGAGGCAATAAAATAGACCCAGCCTTGCTCCTCATTGATCTGCACGACCTCGACCACGTCCCAGTTGCCACGGGTAATGGCAGTAAGACGACCGCTGTCACGATCAACCCGGTAGATATGGCGGTAACCACTGCGTTCGCTTAACCAGGTGAACGACTCACCATCGGCGAGAAAGGTCACATCATCAACGTATTCAGCCCAGCTCTCAGTAGTTTCACGAATCACTTGAGTGACGTTGCCGGTGTCAGCATGAGCTAAAAATGCTCGGTTGACTGCTTGCGAACGAGTGAGCTGTTGAATAAACAATTGCTCGGAATTACCAGCCCATTGCATGCGAACCAGATAATGCTGACGTGGCTCACCGGGTACCTTCATCCAGGTGGTGTCGCCACCGTCCGCTGGCATTACGCCGATGCGCATGGCGGCGTTGGTCTCACCAACTTTCGGGTAGGGGAAGGTTTTCAACGTCGGATACAGCGTGTCAGTATTATTGATCATGGTAAATATGGGGGTACCTGAGGTATCCAGCTGCCAGTAGGCAATTTCTTTACCATCTGGACTCCAGCGGAAGCCGTCACGCAAAAAAAACTCTTCCTCGTTGACCCAGTCGAAGGTGCCGTTAACGATGGTATCACTGCCGTCGTGGGTGAGCTGGGTGATCTTACCGTCGCGTAAGCGCTGAACATAAATGTTGTTTTGCATAACGTAGGCGACGCGCTCAGCAGCAGGGTCGAACTTAGCGAACTGTAAGGTCGATGCATCAGCGAAGGTTCCGAGCTGAGTTAAGGTGCGCTGCTGCAGGTCGAAGACCCAGTAATCGCCTAAAGTATGGGTGCGCCATGACCGTTTAGTGTTGGTGAAAATCAACAGCTTGTTGCCCGCGTTTGACCAGTGATAGTCGGCGATTTCTAGCGGAGCCTCCGTGCCTTTTGGAGTTAACTCAGTGGCACTGATAAGCACTGTACGTTGTTGCGTGCGTGGATGATAACGAACTAGATTCTGTCCGGAATCTTGCGCGGCTTGTTCTAGAATAGTGTAACCGCTGCCGTCGGCAAGCCAACGGGTGGGTGGTACACCTCGAGCTTGATACGTATCGGTTTGGTAGAGCTCAGTTAAGCTAAGTGACTCGCCGTTGGGATGCGCCTGTTGCGCTGAAAGCGGTGCCTGGGTGGGTAGGCTGCTACATCCCGCGAGGGTCATAACAGCGATTGCTGCCGCTAAACTATGGCGCATTTTACGCAACACAGCGTAAGCTAAATTCATGATGATTTCCTGTTGTTATTTGAGCTGCGACCTTGAAAACAAAAGCTTCGGCCTAACATCTGCAGTAGAGTAGTTACACAGCGCATTATTCAAGAGGAACCCGCATGAGTCAAAACCCTTTATTAGGTGATTATCGTTTGCCACCTTTCGACGCCATCCAGCCAGAGCACATTGTGCCTGCAATTGAACAACGCATTGCAGCGTGTAAGCAGGCCATAGAAACCGTGTTGGCGGCGCAAGATTACAGTTGGGATGGGCTCGTAGCACCGTTGGAAGATGCCGATGACCTATTGGAACGCAGCTGGTCGCCAGTATCGCATCTTAATTCTGTGGTCAGTTCGCCAGAGTTACGTGAAGCGCACGACGCCTGTCTATCGCTGTTAAGCGATTACGGCACTTTTGTCGGGCAACATGAAGAACTATTTAAAGCTTTCCGGGCGCTGAAAGACAGTGATGAGTACAACGCTCTAACGGAAGCACAACGTAAAGTTATCGATGACACACTGCGAGATTTTGAGTTATCTGGCGTAGCGTTACCAGCGGCAGAGAAGAAACGTTATGCTGAGATCCAAACCCGCTTGTCTGAGCTTTCTTCAACATTTAGCAACAACCTGCTTGATGCTACTGATGGTTGGCACTATGTCGTCACAGACAAAGCGCGGTTGGGCGGATTGCCACAAAGTGCCATTGATGCAGCCGCCAGTGCGGCGGAAGAAAATGACCAACAAGGCTGGCGCTTTGGATTGGCAATTCCCAGTTATTTACCAGTGATGATGTACGCGGACGATGCGGAACTGCGTAAGGTGATGTACCAAGCCTTTACCACTCGGGCATCGGATCAAGGGCCACAAGCTGGGCAATTTGATAACAGCGAAATTATGAACGAAACCTTGGCATTGCGGCACGAAATGGCGCAATTATTAGGGTATCGCGACTATGCTGACTTAAGTTTGGCAACCAAAATGGCGGAGTCGGCGACGCAAGTTGAACAGTTTCTACAAGATCTTGCGGCGCGCTCATTGCCACAGGCACACACGGACTATCAAGAAATACTCGATTTCGCCAAAACCGACTATGGCGTCGAGCAACTTGAAGCCTGGGATGTACCTTACTTTAGTGAAAAGTTAAAACAGCAAAAATACGCTATTTCTGACGAAGAACTGCGACCTTATTTTCCTGAAGAACAGGTGCTAAACGGACTATTTAACGTTGTCGAAAATCTTTTTGGCATGAACGTAGAGGAACAAACCCCAGCATCGAGTTACCACGAAAACGTGCGCTATTTTGTTATTGGCGATAGCAATGGCGAGTTACGCGGCAGCTTCTTTCTTGACCTTTATGCGCGAAACGGCAAGCGTGGTGGTGCCTGGATGGCCGAGTGCGCGGTACGTCGCGTCACTACCGCAAACAAGTTGCAACATCCGGTTGCGTATTTAACCTGTAACTTCAACAAGCCCTTGGGTGATAAGCCTGCGCTGTTCACACACGATGAAGTATTAACTCTGTTCCACGAGTTCGGTCACGGCTTGCATCATATGTTGACTAAAGTCGATGTGGCTGGTGTGTCAGGAATTAACGGTGTTGCCTGGGACGCGGTCGAGCTACCCTCACAGTTTCTGGAAAACTGGTGCTGGGAGCCGGAAGCCTTGGCGGTTATTTCTGGGCATTACGAAACTGGTGCGCCATTACCCCAAGATTTACTGGAGAAAATGCTGGCTGCCCGAAACTTTCAATCGGCAATGCAGATGGTTCGACAGTTAGAGTTTAGCTTGTTCGACTTACGTATCCATCGCGATTACGACGTCGGGCAAAGTGATCAAATTCAATCGATTCTCGATGCGGTACGTGATCAGGTAGCGGTCCGTAAACCGCCTGCATATAACCGTTTCCAGCATGGCTTTGGGCATATTTTCGCTGGCGGGTATGCCGCTGGCTATTACAGTTACAAGTGGGCTGAAGTCTTATCCGCCGACGCGTTTAGTCGATTTGAAGAGGAAGGGGTTTTCAATCGTGACGTTGGTATGGACTTCTTGCATGCCATTTTAGAGCGCGGTGGTTCGCGCGAAGCGATGCAGTTGTTTAAGGAATTTCGTGGTCGTGAGCCTGACGTTGAAGCCTTGCTGCGCCACTCAGGCATTACCTCGCACGAACAGGCTGGTGCTCCCGTTTAAGGGAGTACCCAGTTGACGATAAGTAGTAGCGTAACCACGAATAAGACGATAAAGATGACGCCAACGCCGATGAAAATGCCTGGGTGACCCTTGCTAAAATCGCGTTGGCGATTGCCTTCAGTTTGCACACCAAAAAGCGCAGCTAGAACGCTGATAACTATACTGAAAAAATTAGGTTTGGAATCAGTACTCATTAACTTAGGTTAACCCAAGCTGACTTTCTTGTTGCTGCCGTATTCGTTCTGACCGTCTTTCGAGTCATCGAAAAGAAGCTCAAACAGATCAAGGAAATGAAACTGGGTTGAGCGGCTGCGACCAGAGAACCATGAACCCCAAGAGAGTTCATTCTGACTCGCTTGTTCAACACATTGTTGAAGGACTTGCGGCTGCTCGGAGTTATTAAACAGTTTTTGGCATTTTGCTTCAGAAGCAATAACGGACGATTGTCCACCACTAGTCAACAATGCAGCTGTAAGCATTACACTGGCAATAACCAAGCCGCTGGCGACCTGTTTGTGTTTGCGCTGTTTTTGCACTGATGACACTCCTTCCGCGAATGCGTGAATAACGTACAATTTAGCAGCTTTGTCCCTGCTTTGCCAAGCTATTTGCCGCTTTTTTAACTGGCAAGCGCGGGTCTGTCTGGTACACTAGGGCACTTTCTTAAACCAATGCCGCAGCGCATTGCAAGCAACGGGGACCACCATGGCAGATTATCTCATCGCTCCATCGATCTTGTCGGCAGATTTTGCTCGATTAGGGGATGAAGTCGACGCGGTTTTAAAAGCTGGCGCCGACGTTGTGCATTTTGATGTAATGGACAACCATTTCGTGCCGAATCTCACCATTGGTCCCATGGTCTGTAAAGCCTTGCGTGCTCACGGTGTCACCGCACCAATAGATGTACATTTGATGGTGCAGCCGGTAGAGCGGATGATCGATGAGTTTGCGGCCGCGGGCGCCTCGATTATTACTTTCCATCCTGAGGCGGCAACGCATATTGATCGTTGTTTGCAACAGATCCGCGATCACGGTTGTCAGGCCGGCTTAGTTTTTAACCCGGCGACACCCTTACACTACCTGGATTACGTCATGGACAAACTGGACGTCATCCTGTTGATGTCAGTGAATCCTGGTTTTGGTGGTCAGCAGTTTATTCCAGGTACTCTGGACAAACTCCGCGAAGCCCGGCAACGAATCGATGCGAGTGGGCGGCCGATTCGACTGGAAATAGATGGTGGCGTAAAAACTGAAAATATCGCGGAAATAGCAGCGGCGGGTGCCGATATGTTCGTCGCCGGTTCGGCTATTTTCAATCAACCGGATTATGCCAAAGTCATTAATGACATGCGGGCTGAATTAGCAACATTATCAAACTAACAAAGTCGCCATCGGTTAAGATTTGCGCGGGACGTTAACGGAATTATTTATGAGTAAACCTATTGTATTAAGTGGCTGTCAGCCATCAGGGCAACTTTCGATCGGCAATTATATTGGCGCTTTGCGGCAGTGGGTGAAAATGCAAGCGACCCATGATTGTCGTTTCATGCTGGTTGATCTGCACGCGATTACGGTGCGTCAGGATCCGCTGCAGTTGCGTGAAGCAACCCTTGACGGTTTAGCGCTCTATATGGCGTGCGGCCTTGACCCAGATAAAAGCGTGATTTTTGTACAGTCACATGTGCCTGAACATGCCCAACTGGCGTGGATTTTGAATTGCTACACGCAAATGGGTGAACTGAATCGCATGACCCAGTTCAAGGACAAATCAGATCGTCACGCGCACAATATTAATGCGGGTTTGTTTACTTACCCGGCACTGATGGCCGCTGATATTTTGCTCTATCAAGCCAACGAAGTACCTGTAGGCAATGACCAGAAGCAGCACCTGGAGCTGGCACGCGATGTCGCGACCCGGTTTAACAACATCTATGGCGACGTCTTTACGATTCCAGATCCTTTTATTCCCGAATTTGGCGCGCGCGTAATGAGCTTACAGGATCCGACCAAAAAGATGTCCAAGTCGGACGAAAATCCAAATAATTTCATTGGCTTGTTGGAAGACCCGAAAAAAATTAGCAAGAAGCTAAAACGCGCGGTTACCGACTCTGATGAGCAAGCGCGGATTTATTTTGACCCCGACGAAAAAGCTGGGGTTTCAAATCTACTGTCGATTTTATCAGCAGCGACAGATCGGCCGATTGCTGAGCTGGTGCCCGAGTACGAAGACAAAATGTATGGCCATTTGAAAACTGATACTGCCGATGCGGTAGTGGCGATGCTGGAGCCGATTCAGCAACGTTACCACGAGTACCGTGCGGACCTGGATTTCCTCAATCAGGTCATGGCCAAAGGCGCAGATAAAGCCAGCGGCTATGCCACGGAAACCTTGCGCAAGGTCTATGACGTTGTCGGCCTTGTGCCACGTCCTTAAGCCTTGAGAGCGACGTTCCATGTTGTTGATGATCGATAATTACGACTCATTCACTCATAACGTGGTGCGTTACTTCCGCGAGCTGGAGTGCGAGGTGATGGTGGTGCGTAATGACGCCATTACCCTGGCGGAAATCGCCGCTCTACCTATCAGTGGTATCGTTCTGTCTCCAGGCCCTTGCACTCCGAACGACGCCGGCATCACCTTAGCGGTAATCGAAGCCTTTGCTGGTGAAATTCCGCTACTTGGCGTTTGTCTTGGTCATCAAGCCATAGGTCAGGTATTTGGTGCCAAGGTGGTACGCGCCACCCAAGTCATGCATGGCAAAACGTCACTGCTGAGCCATCAGGGTGAAGGTCTTATGCAGGGGCTGCCGCAACAGTTCAGAGTGGCACGTTATCATTCACTGGTGTTGGCGAACGATAGTATTCCAGCCTGTCTCGCGATTGACGCCTGGACAGAAAACGCCAGTGGTGAACGTGAAATTATGGCATTGCATCACCGCGATTTGGCAGTTTGGGGGGTGCAATACCATCCGGAGGCTATTGAAACCGAACATGGCCATGCTGTTTTGCAGAATTTCGTCACTAGTTGCCGAAATTTTACGCGTTAACTATTCAACAGAAATGACAGCATACGCATAGTTATGCAGCCATCCCGCAAGCTTAACCTGATTCGCTGAACGCACTGTTTTTTCTGCTCTTTCGCAACGACAAACCGACGATTTTCTGCAATAATATGGCCACTCAAATTACCCGTAATAGAATCCGACAGAGAGGAATTTATGGCAGAACACATGAAGGTTACCCGCGAGACGTTTAATGACGTAATGGTTCCAAACTATAACCCCGCGAAGATGATTCCCGTAAAAGGTGAAGGATCACGCGTGTGGGACCAAGAAGGCATTGAATATGTTGATTTTGCTGGCGGTATCGCGGTGAACTGCTTGGGACACTGCCATCCGGCAATGGTGAAAGCCTTAACCGAGCAAGGCAATAAATTGTGGCATCTTAGCAATGTGTTCACCAATGAACCGGCGATCCGTCTGGCGAAAAAGCTGACCGACGCGACCTTTGCTGATCGGGTTTATTTCGCTAACTCAGGCGCGGAAGCGAACGAAGCCGCGTTAAAGCTGGCGCGTCGCTGGGCGCTGGATAACCACGGCGCTGACAAAGATCAAATTGTCGCTTTCGCCAAAGGTTTCCACGGGCGTACATTTTTCACCGTCACTGTCGGTGGACAACCCGCTTACTCAGATGGCTTCGGGCCAAAACCAGGCGGCATTCAACACGTCGAATACAATGATCTGGCGGCACTCGAAGCGCAAATGTCAGATAAAACCTGTGCCGTGATGATGGAGCCGTTGCAAGGCGAAGGCGGAGTCATAAGCCCAGATCTGGAGTTTGTTAAAGGTGTACGGGCGCTTTGTGACAAATACAACGCGCTGTTGATTTTTGATGAAGTACAAACAGGCTTTGGCCGTACCGGTAGCCTTTATGCTTATCAACAACTGGGTGTTACCCCTGATATTTTGGCGTCGGCGAAATCGCTGGGTGGCGGCTTCCCAATTGGTGCGATGTTAACCACCAAAGCTATCGCTGAACACCTGAAACCGGGCACCCATGGCAGTACTTATGGCGGTAACCCGCTTGCCTGCGCCGTCGCTGAAGCTGTGTTTGATGTGGTGAGCACCGAGGAAGTGTTGGAAGGTGTTAAAGCGCGCGAAGAGTTATTTAAAAGTAAGCTGGCAGAAATCAACGAACGTTACGGCATCTTTAAAGATATCCGTGGCAAAGGCCTGTTGATCGGTGCTGAGTTGAGCGACAACTACGAAGGTAAAGCGCGCGACTTTCTTAACGCGGGTGCAGAAGAGGGCGTGATGGTACTGGTTGCAGGCCCCAATGTGATTCGTTTCACACCGTCGTTGGTTATTCCTGAAGCGGATGTTTTAGAGGGTTTGGCACGCTTCGAAAAAGCGGTCGCGAAACTCGTCGGATAAGACGGCGGAGCCTATATGTTAGTAGTACGTCCAATTAGGCCGCAGGATTATGCGGCGCTTTATGACTGTGCAGTGGAGTCAGGTTACGGCTTTACTTCATTGCCCGTTGATGAAGATTTGTTGCGCCGGCGTATCGCGCGTGCTCAGGAAGCCTTTGCGCGAGAGCATGTTAGCGAGCCAGGCGAGGAAGGCTACCTGTTCGTTATGGAAGATACCGAAACGGGTGAAGTCGTTGGCTGTAGCGGTATTGAGGCTGCTGTGGGCTTAACCGAAGCATTCTATCATTACCGGCTGGGTAAGATCGTCCACCACTCTAAAGGACTTGACGTCTACAATGCATTAGAAACGCTAACCCTATGTAATGATTACACTGGGGTGAGTGAGTTGTGCACGCTATTTTTGCGCGAACCCTTTCGGAAAAACCAAAATGGTCGAGTGCTCTCGCGCTTCCGCATGCTGTTTATGGCGGAGTTTCATGAACGCTTTAGTCAATTTGCGATTGCCGAGATGCGTGGTGTTTCGGACGACAATGGCGAATCCCCGTTCTGGGGCTGGTTAGAAAAGTATTTTTTCAATATGGACTTTGACCAGGCTGACTACCTTACGGGTATTGGTGAAAAAGCCTTTGTTGCTGAATTGATGCCACAATTTCCACTCTATGTGAAAATGCTCGAACCTGAAGCACAAGCCGTGATTGGAAAGGTGCATGACAACACCCGCCCTGCGTTACGGATGTTGGAAAGTGAAGGCTTCCGTTTCCGTGGATACGTGGATATTTTTGATGCCGGACCAACGGTGGAAGTGGAAGTCGCCAATATTAAAAGTGTCCGGGAAAGTCAGCGTAAAGCTGTCCGTATTGCTGAAGTTCAGTCCGACAATGCAGCTGATGTGATTATGTGCAATACGCGAGTGGCGGATTTCCGTGCCGGACGTGCCAGCATACAAGAACACTCCGATCATATTGTTATTACCCCCGAAACGGCTGACCAACTGCGCCTGCAAAACGGGGATCATGCGCGCTTTGTCGCGTTGTAAGTGGACTCAAACTGCGAGGAACACACATTATGTCAGAACAAAATTTATTCATCGGCGGCGAATGGCTTGCTGGTGAAGGTGACGAATTTAAGTCAATTAACCCAGCTCGTGACGAAGTCGTTTGGGCGGGGCGTTGTGCTTCAGAGGCGCAAGTTGATGCTGCGGTAATGGCCGCGCGTGAGGCCTTTATCGACTGGACTGATCGTGAGTTCGATGAGCGCCTGGCGATTTGTAAAAAGGTTTCTGAATTACTTGAAGAGAATAAACAAGAATTTGCGGAAATCATTGCCGAGGAAACCGGTAAGCCTATTTGGGAAACGCTGACAGAAGTTGGTGCCATGATCGGTAAAGTTGCTATTTCCGAGCGCGCCTATCATGAACGTACGGGAACAGTTGAGAATCCAATGCCAGCCGGTAAGGCATTCATTCGCCATAAAGCTCATGGTGTTGTGGCAGTTTATGGCCCCTATAATTTCCCTGGGCACTTGCCGAACGGCCACATTGTGCCCTCGTTATTAGCGGGCAACACTGTCGTCTTCAAGCCTAGTGAAATGACCCCGAAAGTGGCTGAGTTCACGATGAAACTGTGGCAGCAAGCGGGCTTACCAAAAGGCGTGCTTAACCTGGTTCAAGGACTGGTAGAAACGGGGAAAGCATTGTCTGCTCACGGCCAAATTGATGGCTTGTTCTTCACCGGTTCATCGGGCACCGGGCATGTGCTACACAAGCAGTTTGCCGGTCGACCGGATAAAATTCTGGCGTTAGAGATGGGGGGCAACAACCCACTCATCGTGAAAGACGTTGCCGATGTTGATGGTGCAGTTCATGACATCGTGCAATCGGCATTTATTACTTCGGGTCAACGTTGCACTTGTGCGCGACGCCTGTTCATTGAGCGTAGCGATAATGGCGACGTCATCCTTGAGCGCTTACTCGAAGTAGCCAAACAAATTGAAGTAGGCGATTACGCAGCAGAACCTCAGCCGTTTATGGGCGCGATGATTTCTGCCAAAGCGGCAAATGAAATGGTAAAAGCACAAAACGATTTGGCCGCTGCTGGTGGGAGTGTATTGCTACGTATGCAACAAAAAGACCATCACCTTGGCTTTGTCACTCCGGGCATTATCGATGTGACCAACGTTGAAGACATGCCAGATATTGAGCATTTCGGTCCATTGTTGAAAGTTTACCGGTACACAGATTTTGATGCGGCGATTAAAGAAGCGAATAACACCAGCTTCGGCTTATCTGCTGGTATTTTATGCGATGCGGAAGAGACTTACCGATACTTCTTTAAGCGTATTCGTGCAGGCATCGTGAACTGGAACAAACCGATCACCGGCGCAAGCAGTGCTGCACCGTTTGGCGGTATTGGTGCCAGTGGTAATCACCGTGCAAGTGCTTACTATGCAGCTGACTACTGTGCTTACCCGGTGGCCTCAGTCGAAACTGAAAAGGTCAACATGCCAGAGAAATTACTTCCTGGTCTGCATTTCGACAAGCAAGAGGGCTGAGTCATGGCAACAGCAATGAAATCAACAGTCGAATGGCAACAGGGCATGGTTTTTAAGGCCACTTCAGGAACCGGTCATGAGGTCATGCTCGATGGCGATAAAGCCGTTGCTGGTTCACCCATGGAGTTGGTGCTTGCTGCGGCAGGCGCCTGTTCATCTGTAGACGTGGTGAGTATTCTGGAAAAAGCGCGGCAGCAGGTCACTGGCTGTCGCTGCGAAGTCAACGGTGAGCGCGCTGATGCAGTGCCGGCCGTGTTTACTAAGATTCACCTGCATTTTGTGGTAACCGGTAAAGATGTTGCAGAAAAGCACGTCGAGCGCGCTGTTCAACTTTCGGCGGAGAAGTATTGTTCGGTAGCGAAGATGCTGGAAGCCGCTGTCGAAATGTCACACAGTTACAGTATCGAGCAGGCCGACTAAGTGAACTATCGCCATAGTTATCATGCCGGTAATTTTGCTGATGTAATGAAACACGCTCTGCAATGGGCGTGTTTGTCGTATCTGCAGCAAAAGCAAAAGCCGTTCTGGTTATTGGACACGCATGCCGGAATCGGTATGTACGATTTGCAGGGCGAGCAGGCGCAAAAAACCGCGGAATGGGAATTAGGTATTAAGCGCCTATTGCACGCCTCGGATGTACCTGAAGAGCTTGCTGGTTACGTACAAGCTGTGCGTGAACTCAACCTGCCAGACGATAGCTGCCGCTGGTATCCGGGGTCACCGTACTTGGCCGCGTTGCAGTTACGTGAGCAGGATCAGCTGACGTTGTGCGAACTTCACCCTGAAGATGCGCAACTGCTGGCCGAAAACGTTGTACAGGATTTCCCCCGGAGCCAACGCATTACCGTTGCTGGCGGTCGTAATGGCTTTGCTGCATTAAAAGCACTGACACCGCCACCCATCAAACGGGGCATGGTACTGATCGATCCACCTTTTGAACAACCGGATGAGTTTGCGCAGGTGATTAATGCGCTGGCCGACGGTACCAAACGCTGGGCGAACGGAACCTATGTGGTCTGGTACCCGATTAAGGACCCCGTGGTTGCCAGTGAGTTTCAACAGGCAGTGGCTGACTTGCCGCAGGTAAATAAAGCCATGGCTGTTGATTTGTTGATTTGTGGAGCGCAAGACTCGAGCCGCTTAAACGGTTGCGGCATGCTGTTTATTAATCCACCTTATGGTGTGGTGCAACAGTTGCCGACTATCATGAATTTTCTCACCCCTTTGCTCAGACAAGAGCGCGGTGCCGAATGGCAAAGTCATTGGCTGGTGGGCGAAGCAGGCTAACTTTTCAACCAGCCTGGCTTGCCGCCGTGTAATTTAGCGAACATCATTTCTTCGATCAGCGGTGCCAGGATCAACTCCATGGCAAAGACCATTTTGCCACCCGGTACGACTAAGGTATTCATGCGAGACATAAATGAGCCTTCTATCATTTGCAGGTAGTAGGGGAAATTGACGTTACGCATGCCACGAAAGCGGATCACTACGAAGCTCTCGTCCAACGATGGAATGTCTTTAGCACTAAACGGGTTGGAGGTATCCACGGTGGGAACCCGTTGGAAGTTTATATGGGTACGCGAAAATTGCGGTACGATGTGATGGATGTAATCTTCCATACTGCGCACAATACTTTGGGTTACCGCCTCGCGACTATGGCCCCGTTCCGCAGTATCGCGGAGCAATTTCTGAATCCATTCTAAATTGACGATTGGAACCATGCCGATCAGCAAATCGACGTAGTTCGCGACATCATGATCGGCAGTTTTTACGCCACCATGAAGTCCTTCGTAAAAGAGCAGATCGGTATCATCCTGGACCGACTCCCAGGGAGTGAAGGTACCTGGCATCTGGTGGTAGGGCACGGCATCATCAAAGTTGTGTAAATAACGCCGAACTTCGCCTTTGCCACTTTCACCATACTCGCGAAATAATGCTTCCAAACGGTTGAAGTCGTTCGCTTCCGGCCCAAAGTAACTAATGTGTCGGCCTTGTTCTTGAGCTTTACGAATGGCAACGTCCATTTCGGGGCGCGAGTACAGGTGAAAGCTGTCGCCTTCAACGCAGGCGGCAGTGATGTCCTGCGAACGGAAGATGTGTCGCAACGCCTGACTTGTGGTGGTGGTGCCTGCTCCTGAGGAGCCTGTTACCGCAATAATTGGATGTTTGACCGACATGCTGACTCCGTTAAAGTTGAATGAATGTTATACGGGGTCAGCTAACAGCGGTCAAGTTAAGCTCGAATTCGTGGTCGAGGTGGACTATTAATAATGAGGTGGCACATCGTCTGCTGGGTCACTATTATCATTATCGTCACTGCGCTCTTGCAGCTGTTGCAGGCGCTGGCCAAGTAGTTTTAGCTTGTGCTGCATAATTTGCAGCTGTTCAGATTGTACGGTGACTAATTGATTGAGGGTTTCAATCGTGTCATCTTGAAACGCTAACCGACTTTCTAAATCGGCAACGCGCGTTTGGAGTTCGCTGTCATGCTGTTCAGCCATAGGCAAATACACCTGTTTATGTGTAGTATAGTGGTTGCGACAAATTAGACCTTGTTAGAAGCAAGAATTCAATCATGGAGTAAGTGAATGAGCTATTTAAAGAAGACTTTAGCGCTTAGCCTCGTTGCTATCGCAATTAGTGGTTGTACCCAACAAAAACAGGAAACCTATCCTGTTTCTGAAAAGGCACCAACAGAAGAGCAAGCGAAAATGGCCTATGCTCTGGGTGCTTCAGTGGGTACTTTTGTGAACAGTAACCTGGATGAGCAAGATAAAATGGAGTTCGTGCTTGACCGTAACCAAGTTATTGCTGGGTTTGTTGACTCGCTTAAAGATAAGTCGAAGTTAACCGAAGAAGAACAACAGCAATTACTTACGGACATGCAAAAGCAATTCACCGAGAAAAAAGCAGCCAATTTGGGTGCTGAAGCGCAAGCAACCGGTGAAGCTTACCGAGCTGAGAACGTCGATAAAGAAGGTGTTACGGTGACCGAGTCAGGCCTGCAGTACGAAGTGCTGACCGAAGGTGCTGAGGGTGGTAAGCAGCCTGCAGCTGACGATATCGTTGAAGTTCACTACGAGGGAACCCTCGTTGATGGAACAGTTTTTGACAGCTCAGTCGAGCGCGGTGAACCAGCAGTATTTCCTCTTAACCGAGTGATCCCAGGCTGGACCGAAGGTGTGCAGTTAATGAGCGTAGGTGACAAGTATCGCTTCGTTATTCCACCTGAATTGGCTTACGGTGACCGTGAAGTCGGTGGCGGCACAATTCCACCGAAATCAACGCTGATCTTCGAAGTTGAGCTGCTTGACGTTAAAGACAAGCCAGCAACTGAAGCAGCGCCTGAAGCAGCTGCAGAAATTGAAGCACAAGGCTAAGCCTCAAGCTTCCTCAAGCTCCCCTAAGTAAAGTATAGAAAAGCGCCGTTCGTCGGCGCTTTTTTTGCAAGGTCAGTACATTAATTGCTACGAAAACCTGCTGCCAAAATGGGGCACCTTTCCCGACAACGCCCCACAACAAAATCCTGCCTAGTCTCCCTACAGTAAACGATGCTGTTCCAGGGCGTGTAAGAGACGGTCTTCAAACTCCATCCGTAGTTCCAGTGCTTCTGCGAGTGCAGACAAGTGACGGTCAAAGTCGTCTAAGTGCGTATCATCGACACTATTACCGTACTGGTCGTGGAAGGCGAGTGCGACTTCCGTAGTTTCGCTGATCAGAGGGAAAAGTTCAGCGGCAAGCTCTTCTGTTTCGGCCGGTGCATCGCCACAATTCGTAATGATTTGGTCATAGATCTCGAAGTGACCTGCGGAAACGTAATCAACGAGCAACCCGCAGAAGTTACGCACATCTTCCACCGCTGGGAGTGCTGACTTTTCTTTGTCATAGGGAGGTAGTCCAGCAAGCTTGAAATATTCGATGAGCAGCAGCTGGCGTTCCTGTAACCAGGTATCAATAGCTTGATGGGCGCCGCCCCAACGTTGTTTGGCTTGTTCTTGTTGCTTCAGCATGCTTGCCTCTCCTTCTTTGCGTAGTGTCAATCTTCCGATGATGCTAAGCTTAGGTCAATAGTTTTTACCATATAGATAAGTTGCTGTTATGACAAAACCTTATCAACGTCCTGCTGCTGACGAACCGGCTTGGTGGTTTATTTGTGCTGGTGGTGAGATTGTTCTCGATGAGGACAATCAACCGCCCCATGGCCGCGCGCAAGATCTTCCGTTGCCCACCTTAGACGAATACGAGGTGATTTGGCTGGGGGAAGTGCGTGAGCGCAGCTGCTATTTAGTGTTAGCAGATTTCGGCGATGACGCTTTTGCCGGACTCGGTGAGTTCCAGTCGTTGCGACCCATGATCGAAGATTATGACGAAGAGATGTTTTCCATGGCGTCACGGGCGAAACAGCTGACCGAGTTTGTATCGACCCACCGATTTTGTGGTCGTTGTGGGGCCCGCATGCAAGCAGTTGACTGGGAACTGGCAATGCAATGCCACACCTGCAAACATCGCTGCTATCCACGCATTTCGCCGTGTATTATTGTGGCGATTCGCAAAGGTAACAAAATTTTATTGGCGCGCGGTAAACGTCATCGCCCTGGACTCTACTCGGTCCTGGCCGGTTTTGTTGAATCAGGCGAAACCCTTGAACAGACGCTGGCCCGGGAAGTGATGGAAGAAGCCGGTATCAAAGTTAAAAACGTCGAGTACGTGTGCAGCCAACCCTGGCCATTCCCCAATTCATTAATGATGGGTTTCACCGCGGAGTGGGAAAGTGGCGACCTGCATTTGGATCCATTTGAACTTGAGGAAGGCGCTTGGTTTAGCTTTGCAGAACTACCCGATGTACCCCTGCCAGACACCATTGCCCATAGATTGATCCAAACCGCAAAAGCGCAAATAGAGCAAGAATCTGAGACCTGAGACTGATAGAATAGCGTCGCAATTTTTGACCGGCCGAACCTTTAAAGCTAAACATGGGTAGTACAAGCGAATGAGTACTTTGCAAAATGATCTTTATTTACGTGCATTGTTGCGAGAGCCGACAGAGCGCACACCGATTTGGATGATGCGCCAGGCAGGCAGGTATTTGCCTGAGTATCGCGAGATTCGTAAAGAAGCTGGCGATTTTATGACGCTGTGCAAGAATCCGGAGCTGGCATGTGAGGTAACTATGCAACCATTACGCCGGTTCCCGCTAGATGCCGCCATTTTGTTTTCAGATATTCTGACGATTCCAGATGCGATGGGGCTTGGCCTCTATTTTGAAACCGGAGAAGGCCCGAAATTCGAGCGTCCGGTGCGAGATCTTGCTGCGATTAATAAACTCGGTGTTCCCGACCCTGAGCAAGAGCTTGGCTACGTGATGAATGCCGTTCGCACGATTCGACGTGAATTGCAGGGTAAGGTGCCGCTGATTGGCTTTTCTGGCAGCCCGTGGACGCTGGCGACCTACATGGTTGAAGGTGGCAGCACCAAAAACTTCAGCGAAGTGAAAAAATTGATGTTTGCTGAACCACAGGCAATGCATAAGTTACTGGACACGTTGGCACAGTCGGTCACAAGTTATTTGAATGCGCAAATCGCTGCCGGCGCGCAAGCGGTTATGGTTTTCGACACCTGGGGTGGTGTGCTAAGCCCACGCGATTATCGCGAATTCTCGCTGCGCTATATGCAACAGATTGTCGATGGCCTGACGCGGGAAAACGAAGGGCGTCGTGTACCTGTCACCTTGTTTACCAAAAATGCTGGCCCCTGGTTGGACGAAATGGCCAAAACCGGTGCTGATGCTTTGGGCGTCGATTGGACCACAGATCTTGCCGATGCGCGCAAGTTAGTGCAGGACAAAGTCGCCTTACAGGGCAATATGGACCCAAGCATGCTGTACGCGTCGCCAGCACGAATTGAAGAAGAAGTGGCAACGATTCTGGCAAGCTACGGCCATGGTCACGGTCATGTATTTAACCTTGGCCACGGTATTCACCCGCAAGTCGATCCAGACCATGCAGCGGCATTTATTGAAGCCGTGCATAAGCTTAGCCCTGCCTATCACCGCTAATTTGCGGTAAACCTCAACGAATCGGCGGTAAGCGGGGCTGCCGCCGGGTCGTGTCACTGTACAATAACGCCATAGTCTTAGAATTCCTTTAAAGCACGTCGGGGAGTAGATGGCGGTGGCAAAATTTTTTAATCCGGTTTCATTACTAGTCGTACTTTTGGCCTTAGCCGCGGCTTATTTCATCTTCATTCATGAAGCAGTTATCGAAGAACAGCGGCAGCAAGAAGCTGTGCCTGTTAAAGCGACCGCAGTAGAGATGAAACCTTTTCGCGATATTATCGCAGCTATTGGTACCGCTCAGGCGAATGAGTCGGTGGTGATCACTGCACAAACCCAGGAGAAAGTGGTCGCGGTTCATTTTAGTGATGGCCAGACCGTTTCAGCGGGTGACTTACTGGTTGAACTTGATGCGCGCGAAGAACAAGCCCGTGTGCAGGAGTTGAAATTCCGCCTGGCTGAAGCCAAACGCCAATACCAACGGTTGCAGGATCTCGCAATTCAAAAGGCGGCGTCTCAGCAACAGCTTGAAACCCAGGATGTCGTGGTAAAAGAAATTGTTGCATCGTTAGATGTTGCTGAAACGCAGCTTGCGCGAAAGCGTATCGTTGCGCCGTTCGATGGTCGTTTAGGTATTCGTCAGATCAGCGTGGGTTCGTTGGTGGCGCCAGGACAAGAGATTACTACTTTAGATGATATTACCCCGATTAAATTGGATTTCAGTGTGCCGGAGCTGGTGTTCGCGAGCTTGGCTATTAATCAGACGGTTTCCGCATTAAGCGGTGCTTATCCAGGTCGTGAATTTGAGGGCATCATTCGTAGTATTGATTCGCGGGTCGATCCGGTAACGCGCTCAATCTTAGTGCGCGCCGAAGTTCCTAATGAAAAAGGTTTTTTACGCCCAGGCATGCTGTTGCGGGTCGAGTTGCTGCGCAGTGTTGATAGCGTTATGCTGCTGCCCGAACGCGCAGTGGTACCGCTGGATACCCGACATTTTGTTTATGTGGTTGGCGAGGATAATATCGCCAGGGAACGCAAAATCACCATCGGACGGCGCCAACCGGGCGTAGTTGAAGTTATTGAAGGCCTCGAACCTGGCGAACAAATTGTAACTGACGGTATCGTGCGGATGCGCGACGGCATCGAAGTTACCATTAAGGAGAGCTAATCATGTTGCTCTCCGATGTTTCCGTTAAACGTCCGGTATTTGCGACCGTCGTCAACCTGTTACTGATCGTCTTCGGTATTGTCTGTTTTACCATGTTACCGTTGCGTGAATACCCCGATATCGATCCGCCAGTGGTATCTATTGATACCAGCTATCCGGGCGCCTCAGCAGAGATCGTTGAAACCCAAATCACCCAGCCGATTGAAGACCGGATTAGCGGTATCGAGGGTATTAAAAACATAAGCTCCAGCAGCCGCAATGGTCGCTCGCGCATCAGCATTGACTTTAACCTGAGTCGTGATGTGGATTCCGCAGCCAATGATGTGCGTGATCGGGTATCCCGTGTGGTTGATAACTTACCTGAGCAAGTCGACCCGCCCGAGGTGTCGAAAGCCAACTCCGATGAAACAACGGTGGTGTGGTACAACCTGCGCAGCGAAAATCTCAGTATTCTGGAACTGACCGACTATGCAGATCGCTACATTGTCGAACGATTGTCGGTAGTCGACGGGGTCGCTCGGGTAAATCTCGGCGGTGAGCGCCGCTATGCGATGCGGGTGTGGCTTGATCGCGATGCGATGGCGGCACGTGGTGTTACCGTAAGTGATATCGAAAGCCGGTTACGCTCGGAGAACGTCGAGCTACCTGCAGGTGAAGTAGAATCGGTCGACCGGGAGTTTACCGTCCGCGTTGCGCGAACTTATCTCAACCCCGACGATTTCAGATTACTCGCAATAAAACGGAGCGACAGCGGTCAACTGGTGCGGCTTGGTGAAGTTGCGCGAATTGAAATGGGATCTGAAGACGATAAAACCGAATTCCGCGGTAATGGCATTAATATGATTGGTGTTGGTGTGATTAAGCAATCAAAAGCCAATACCCTTGAAGTGGTTGAGAACGTTCGCAGCGAAATCGAAACCATCCAGAAGACCTTGCCGGAATCGATGATCATTGTGCCGAGTTACGATTCGTCGATCTTCATTAAAGGTTCGATCGACGAGGTCTACAATACCCTCGGTATCGCTATGGGCCTGGTGGTGGTCGTCATCTACTTATTTCTTGGCAACATTCGCGCTACCTTGATCCCAGCGCTGACGGTGCCGGTGGCGATTATTGCCTCCTACATCGCACTCTTTGCCATGGGATTCTCCGTAAACTTACTTACCTTATTGGCGCTAGTGCTGGCAATAGGTTTGGTGGTGGATGACTCTATCGTGGTGCTGGAGAATATTTACCGGCGGGTGGAAGCGGGTGAGCCGCCATTATTAGCCGCGTACCGGGGTGCGCGAGAGGTAGGTTTTGCGGTGGTTGCGACCACTTTGGTGTTAATCGCGGTGTTTGTGCCCTTGGCATTTCTGGAGGGCAATATTGGCCAGCTTTTCACTGAGTTTGCGCTAGCTATTGCCGCGGCGGTGCTCTGTTCGAGTATTGCCGCTTTAACCTTATCACCCATGTTGAGTTCGAAGATCCTCCGCCGCCGCGAACGCACCAGTCGCTTTGGCCGGGCAATTGATCGCTTTTTTAACTGGTTCGAAGAAGGTTACGCACGTGTGTTAAAGCGCACGCTGGCTTACCCTTGGTTGGCGGTGGTACTGGTGATACTTGCGACATTGGTGTCTTACAACATGCTGAAGCTGGTACCGCAGGAATTTGTACCACCAGAAGACCGTGGCACCTTCTTTGTGATGGTGCGCAGTGCCGAGGGTGCGAGTTTCGAGTCCAATGCCGAACACATGCGCGAAATCGAAGCTCTACTCTTACCCTACCTGGATGAAGGCAAGATTGACCGTCTCTTAGTTCGTGCGCCGGGCTGGGGGAACTCTGCGGGTATTGCCATCGTTGGTGCGGTGCCGTTCGACGAACGTGAATGGAGTACCTTTGAGCTGATGGACGAAGTCAGTGCCAAACTCAATCAGATCAGTGGGGTGCGGGCCTTTGCCTTCATGCGCAGTGGTATTTCCGGCGGTAGCGGACGTCCCGTGCAATTCGTGTTGCAGGGGAATACCTATGATCAGCTCGCCGCTTATCGCGACATCGTGATTGAAGAAGCGAGCAAGAACCCGAATTTACTGGAACTTGATAGCGACTTTAAACAAACCCTACCGCAGTTGCTGATCCAGATCGATCAAACCCGTGCTGCGGATATGGGCGTGTCGGTCGGCGATATTGGGCGTACCCTGGAAACTATGTTGGGCGAACGGCGGGTCACCACCTACTTAGACCGTGGTGAAGAGTACGATGTGATACTTGAGGGTGAACGTGGGGATTATCGTGACCCGACTGCCATCGACCAGATTTACGTGCGCTCAAACAGCAGTGGTCAGCTAATTCCATTGGCGAATCTGGTGACCATTGAAGAACGGGCAACCTCAGGCGAGCTTAATCGTTACAACCGGATGCGCAGTATTACCATCGAAGCCAACTTAGCCGAGGGCTATTCCCTGGGCGATGCGTTGGCGTATTTAGAGAATATCGTCGCCGAAAAACTGCCTGATGATGTGTCGATTGATTACAAAGGTGAGTCACAGCTGTATCAGGAAAGCGGTAGCTCAGTGATTTTTGTCTTCGTACTGGCGTTAGTTATTGCTTACCTGGTGCTTGCGGCGCAGTTTGAGAGCTTTATTCACCCTCTGGTTATCATGTTGATGGTACCGATTGCGATTTTGGGGGCGGCATTTGGCTTGTATTTCACTGATCTCACGCTCAATATCTACAGTCAGATCGGTATCGTCATGTTGATCGGTTTAGCGGCTAAGAACGGTATTCTGATCGTCGAATTCGCCAACCAATTGCGCGATGCAGGTTACGATTTTGATGAGGCACTGGTACGCGCATCGCAACAACGTTTACGACCTATTGTGATGACCGCTTTTACCACCTTGATGAGCGCGGTTCCGCTTATCTTAGGCTCAGGTCCGGGTGCTGAAAGCCGTATGGTCATCGGTACGGTGATCTTCTGTGGGGTTGCCTTCTCAGCCTTTCTGACGATTTTTGTGATCCCATCGTTGTACTCGGTGCTGGCGCGCAATACCACATCACCTATGGCCTTGAGTCATGAGTTGGATGAGCTTCAGCAGCGTTTTCCAAAGCGTCAAGGTGACAACGACTAGTCGATATGCCAAGCCTCTGAGGGTTGCACCTGCAGCCCTTGGAGGATGTTACGTGCAACACTTGGATGGTTGGTAAAGATGCCGTCGACACCCATGGTATGAAGATCGCGCATATCTTCCGGCTCATCGACCGTGAACACGAACACCTGCAAGTGGCGGGCTTGGGCGTCGGCGACGAACTCAGGCGTTACGAAGTCGACATCGATGTGCACGGACCAAGCCTGTAATTCACTGGCAAAAGCCGCGTAGCTTAGTGGGCATGAGGTGGTGAGTGCGCCGATGAGTTGCTGCGGGTGATCTTCTTTCAGCTGGCGTAACCAATGGTGATTAAAGCTCGACACCAGCAACTGTTCACGGCTAAAACCGAGTTCGGCGCGGGCAAAGCGCAAATGCTGAGTCAAACCGCGGGTAATATCCGCGCCTTTTAATTCGATATTGACCATGCAGCGCCCGGCGATGAACGCCAGCGCCTCATCTAGCGTCGGCACCGGTTGCTGACCGAACACTTTGAGTTTGCGTACTTGTTCTAAGGTCAGGTCCTGCAGCCGGCCGGGGTGTGCGGTGAGCCGTGCCAAATACCTGTCGTGGAATACAATCCACTCATCTTGCAGCGGATAAACATCAAGCTCAATACCATCGGCGCCCGCGTCTAGGGCGCGACCGAAGGCCGTCAGGGTATTCTCCGGGGCTTCAAAACTCGCGCCGCGATGAGCGATAATCAGCATAGGCGCTAGTCGTCTCGTTCCCCGAGCACCTGTCCCATGCGGGTGACAGATAGGGGACCAAGATCGTCGTCAAAATCAATGGTGTCTTCAGGGAAAGTGAGTACCACCGTTGAACCCAGCTTGAAGTGTCCCATTTCTTCACCTTTTTTCAGGCGAATCGCCTGATCACCGCTGGCCGGATAGTCCCAGCTATGCACATGCTTACCGGTTGGCGGGGTCACTGTGCCGGCCCAGACGGTGCCGATACTGGCAACGATCGTAGCGCCGACCAGCACCATCGCGAATTTACCGAACTCACCATCAAAAATCGCAACCACGCGTTCATTACGAGCGAATAAGTTAGGTACATTGGCGGCAGTTAAAGGGTTCACCGAGAATAAATCACCAGGCACATAGATCATTTTACGCAGCACACCATCGCACGGCATGTGGATACGGTGGTAGTCTTTGGGTGCTAAATAAATGGTGGCAAATTCACCGTTTTTAAATGCATGGGCATCACGCGGATCGCCGCCCAGTAGTTCGGTCAGGCTGTAATCGTGGCCTTTGGCCTGAAAAATGCGACCGTCCTTGATGTCACCTAACTGACTGATTGCACCATCGACCGGATGGGCGAATTGATGTGCTTCGCTTGCCTGCAGCGGACGTGACTCCGGCTTGAGGTAGCGGGTAAAAAAGTCATTAAAAGTCTTATAATGGCTGGGGCTCTCATGTATCGCCTCGCTCATATCGACTTTGTATTGCCGGATAAACCAGCGGATAAAGAGTTGTGTAAACCACCCGGCGCGGGCAGCCGCAAAAGCGCCAACTAAGCGAGATAGCGCGTGCTTAGGCGTTAAGTATTGTGCTTTAATTTTTACGTCGTCCCAATTCACTTCTTACTACCTCGAGGTATTGCGCGTGACGGTTTACTGCTCGCCATCGACTCTATGATTTTGTGGAAATTGTACAACCGAAGTGGATGCAGATCACCTGCTTCCACTGCTTGTTGTAATGCACAGCCAGGATCTTGTGGCTGATGCCTGCAATCACGAAACTTACACTGACCCAAAAACGGCCGAAAATCGATAAAGCACCAGGCTACGCGCGTCTCGTCTAAATGCCAAAGCGCGAACTCGCGAATCCCCGGCGAGTCGATCAGGAAACCGCCTTCTGGCAGGGGATAACGGGTAGCAACAGTGGTGGTGTGTTGACCTAGTCCAGAGTTACTGGAAACGTCGCCGACATCGGCGTCGATGTCAGGCAGGAGCGCATTAACCAGCGATGATTTACCCACTCCGGACTGCCCTACCACGATGGATACTTGATTTTGTAACAAGGTTTTTATGTCGGTCAAGCCGCCGTTGGTTTTGGCGCTGACACTAAGAACTTGGTAGCCGATGGCCTGATACATTAACAGTGCAGCTTCAATTTCCTCGCGTTGTGCGGGCCCAATGTCAGTCAGCAAGTCGGCTTTATTCAGCACGATCACTGGCGTGATATCGATGTCTTCGCACGCGACGAGGTAGCGGTCAATTATTTGGGTGGAAAAGGCCGGTAACACACTCGAAATGATCAGGATTTGATCGATATTTGAGGCGACCGGTTTCAGACCGTCGTAGTAGTCAGGCCGACTGAGTAGCGAGCTACGTGGCTGCACCGCCTCGATAACGCCTTGCTCAGTGTTGGCACTTTGCCCGGCAAAGCGTCGCCATACCACCTCATCGCCGCACACCAGACTTTCAATGCCACGACGTATGTTACAACGAAAGTGCTCTTCTTCATCATTTGCCACGATGGCGTGCTGACCGAACCGCGCGACAATGATGCCAGCCTCAGCGCCACCTAAACTTGCGTCATCGAGCTGTTGTTCAAGATCGTTTTGCTGCAACCGTTTTTGTTGGTTGGCGCGAACGCGGCGTAACTGCCCTTTATTTAACTTTCGATGTTTACCCACAAGGCTCCTAACTTGGTTGGGAACGTCAATTGCTGCTAATGATACAATATTCTTTGCAACTCCGCCTGAATTACGCACAATGGGCGCTGACAGCATCAACGAGAGGGTAGAACATGACGGCAACTGCGGATCGATTAATTTGGATAGACTTAGAGATGACTGGACTGGAGCCGGGCCGCGACTTCATTATTGAAGTGGCGACCATCATCACCGATCAGCACCTGAATATACTGGCCGAGGGCCCGGTTATTGCAGTGCATCAGCCGCAGGCACATCTGGATCTTATGGATGACTGGAATGTCCGTACGCATACCGGTTCAGGGCTGGTTGAACGGATCAAAGCAAGCACCCAGGATGAAGCTGCAGCGCAACAAGAAACCCTCGAGTTTCTGGCCAAATGGTGCGCTCCGCAAAGTTCTCCGATGTGCGGTAACAGTATTTGTCAGGACCGTCGTTTTCTCGCCCGACACATGCCTGAACTGGAGGCATTTTTCCATTACCGAAACCTTGATGTCAGTACGGTAAAACAGCTCGCCAAATATTGGGCGCCGGCTGTCGCTATGGGGGTGATAAAGCAAGGTGCGCATACCGCACTTGCAGATATTCGCGAATCGATAGATGAATTGCAGCATTACCGTGCACACTTTTTCGACATTCAAGCCGAATAACCCGAAAAAGCGGTTGCAAAGCCTGCCGAATTCAGTAAAATTCGCCTCCGTTATCGCGTTTGATAACAGAAGTTCATGCGGGAATAGCTCAGTGGTAGAGCACAACCTTGCCAAGGTTGGGGTCGCGAGTTCGAATCTCGTTTCCCGCTCCAAACTTCACCCTCGAACACCTTTCTTGATGCGGGAATAGCTCAGCTGGTAGAGCACAACCTTGCCAAGGTTGGGGTCGCGAGTTCGAATCTCGTTTCCCGCTCCAAGTCGATGTACACCCGCCCTTATTTATTTTCCACTAGTTATCTAATTGATCAGCAATGCGTACCACGCCATGGCGGATCGGATCGACGCAAGGTAAGCCAAGTTGCTGTTCAACTTCACGGCAGTAGGTCATTGCACCTTCCTCGTCGACCGCGGAAGTATTCACCGCAATAGCGATGACCTTGGCATCCGGATTCGTTATCCGCGCCAGCTGTTCATTGAGGGTAATGGTTTCTTCCAAAGTTGGTAGTGGGCGATCCAAAATAGCGCGCATACTCGAACGCCCTAATGCATGGCAGACCACCAGTGCATCTGGTTGTGAACCGTGCAATAGCCCCAGACTTACTCCCGCAAATGCAGGATGTGAGAGCGAACCCTGGCCTTCAATAATATCCCAGTGGTCGGCCGCATTGTCCGGCGCTAAATCCTCGATAGCACCAGCGATAAAATCAGCGATAACGCAATCTACGGCAACACCATCACCTGCCACTAAAATCCCACTTTGTCCCGTTGCCCGGAAACTTACATTGCGTTGGCGACGCTGCAGCTCGCGGGTAATGGCCAGACTGGTATACATCTTACCGACAGAGCAGTCGGTACCGACGGTAAGTAGACGCTTGCCGGTGCGGCGGTAGCCTTTACCCGTGCGTAGCCGCTTGCGTGGATGACGAATATCAAATAACTCACAACCATTAGCTTGTGCTGCACTAATGAGTTCGGGAATATCGTGCAGGCGGTCGTGGAGGCCGCTGATAATATCCATACCAGCAGCAAGCGCTTGCTGAATCATGGGTAGCCAGGCTCTATCAATATAACCACCACTGTTGGCAAAGCCCAAAACGAAGCTTTTCGCACCGGCAGCCTTGGCTTCTTCAATTGTCATAGCCGGACAACCGGTCGTCACGCTGCAGCCCGGCAGACGCAATTCACCAATACATTTTTCCGGGCTCCAGTCCGCCGCGCTACGAGCCATTTTAATGCTAAGGGGATCGTTAGCATCACCAATGAATAGTAAGTAGGGTGCTTTTAGCGGCGTCATCTGGATTCCTTGAATAGGTGGTTAATGTCCGCCATAGGATAAGAAATTGACCGCAAAACAACAGTGAATAAGAGAAGGAGCGGTATAACCTGAGGTTATGACTGCTGCTCGAGTAAGGCGCTCTGTACGAAAGGCAAAAAAGCCTGGCTAAGTTTCGATAGCGGTTTAGCGGCCAGATGAAGCGCGCGTATTGGCACCTGAAGTGGTGGTTCAAGGGACGCTGTGGCTATGCGTTCATCCGGATTGCCCTGAGCCGAAATCGCATCGATAGTACAGCAGCCCAGACCTTGGGCGACCATGCGTGCAGCAATGTAATAGGTATCGACCTGAATGATCGATGCGGTATCAACCCCGGCCTGATTAAGCTGTTGCCAAAGCAACTGACCGATAGGGCCACTGTCCCAGATGGCGATCAACGACTGCGTGGATAGGTCGGCATAGGTCAGCGACTGGGGCTGGCTGGCGAAGGTCTCACGCGGGTAAAGCACCTTGATTTCAGTGCTGCCAAGTTCGATAGCTTCAACGTTTGGATAACTCGGCGAGGCATAGAGCAGGGCAAGCTCACAGTCACGCTCAACCAAGGCCTGCATGGCTTCATCATTGTGGATCGTTTGCAGCCGAAAACGCACCTTAGGGTAGTGTTGATTAAAGCGCGCAATGGCAACCGGGATAACGTTAAAGCCCAGCGCTGGTGTAATGGCTAAATCGATCAGGCCTTCATCATGACGCTGAATATTTTGCGCAAGGGCCTTAACGCTGTGCAACTGGCGATAAACCTGTTCCACCGCGGGGAACAACGCCAGCGCTTCATCGGTGGGAAGCAACTTACCCTTTTCGCGTTTAAACAGGGCAAAACCAAGTTGTTGCTCAGCATGCCCTAAAGCTTTGGATACTGCGGGCTGAGAAATATGCAGCAGTTGCGCTGCCGCCGTCACGGATCCGGTCGTATAAATGGCATGAAAAACTTCAATGTGGCGTAAGCGCATAATATGGTGGTGAAAACCATCCAGTCGGCAAGCTAAGATGCTGTCATTCTTGCATCGTTTTTAATCGTGAACAAGAACCACTAAGCCATGGTCGCGAACCGACAGGTACTCAACTTTCCCTGATTCATAGTGCACGGCAGCGACCAGTAGTTCGTCGCCATGGCGCATTACCGAAGAGGTAAGTAACCACTCACTGTTCACGGGTCCGTTTATGGGTAGGGGGGCTTCGTTACTATTTAGATAGCGTTTCAGCTCCTGCACCGTTGCCAGGCGCCAGTTTGCCTCAGCGTCGAGTTGGCCGATGGCGAGCTTGGCCTGGTTCCACTGCCACCGTTGCGCTTCGCCGGTACATTCGTTAGCCGTTAACGTTTGACCTAGCAGACAAGGGTGCCATGTCAGCTCAGGCTGAGTCGCAGCGAGTAATGTGCTAAACATCAATGCAATCAGCATCAGACAATGACCTCAGAACTCTTTTAGCATGGCCCAGAAGATCCAGATCCAGCCGATAATAAAGCAAACCCCACCAATTGGTGTGACTGGACCAAAGAATTTAGCTCCGGTTAATGCCAGCAGATAGAGGCTACCCGAGAATAGAATAATACCGGCCAGCAGTAACCAGCCGCCGGTACGCAATCCGGTTGCCTGCGGATACGGAAGCAACAAAGCCGCGACCAGCAACAAACCCAGCGCATGATAAATCTGGTACTGCACACCAGTTTGAAATACCGCTAGCATTTCCGGGCTCAGTTTATCTTTTAAACCATGTGCCCCAAATGCGCCAAGAATTACCCCAAGTGCCATATTGATTGCGCCTAACATTGCGAATAACTTCATACTATTCTTACTCTGAACTCTGATGAACGAAGTCTTAATGTACCGCAAAAGGAGTTAAAATGCGTGTAGCAACGGCGGCAGAAGCCCTAAGTATTTTGTCGGATAACGACGTCATCTGGTGTCAGTCAATGGCAGCCACCCCCTACAAGCTGCTTGAGGGGCTGGCAGAGATAGCCCCGCAACGCCGCAACATGACCTTATTGCAGCTACACACGGAGCATAGCGAGTTATTGGGTGACCCCGCGCTCGCCGGACATCTCCGGCAACGTGCGTTCTTCGTTGGTAAGTCAACACGGAAAGCGGTGAACGAGGGGCTTGCGGACTACGTGCCGATTTTCCTATCGGAGATCCCGAAGCTTTTCCGCTCGGGTGAACAACATTTAGATGCTGTACTGATTCAGGTTTCCCCACCAGATGCGCACGGCAATTGTAGCCTTGGCATTTCGGTTGAAGCGACCCGGTCCGCCCCGCAATTCCGCGAACAGCTGGCACGGGAGGCACATAACGACTGGGGGCTACGCCTAACTATTTAGTGTTGTCGCTACTCGTTAGGGGGTACTCCCTTTGCGGTCGGGAGGCCCCTCCATTCCTTGATATCGATCAAACTTAGTCTTTGCTCTAAGCTTAGAATGATATCAGTTGGTTA
Source organism: Pseudidiomarina xizangensis (assembly GCF_052541995.1). NCBI lineage: Bacteria > Pseudomonadati > Pseudomonadota > Gammaproteobacteria > Alteromonadales > Idiomarinaceae > Pseudidiomarina > Pseudidiomarina xizangensis. Next base: position 26,526 of record NZ_JBOBQA010000003.1, on the reverse strand, counting down.
TTAACTGATAGTCCATCAAGGAGGACGTCTTATGTATTCCAATCTCAGCTCTCAGCCGAAGTGGCGTATTTCACCGTTAGTGTTGTTTGGTAGTCTGGCCGCACTTGTTTTCTCAGTTCAACCGGCCGTTGCCGATGAAAGCGGTAAAGAGGCCTACGCAAAACATTGCCAGGCCTGTCACCAGCTAACCGGCACCGGGCTCCCGGGGGCTTTCCCGCCCTTAGCGGATAACCCTAATGTTAATAATAATCCTGAGTACGTGATTGCTACCATTTTACAGGGTAAGTCTGGACCCCTTGAGGTAAATGGAAAAACGTACAATGCGGTGATGCCCCCCATGCAGCATCTCAGTGATGATACCGTCGCGGCCATTACCAACTACGTACTCTCCAGTTGGGATAATTCCGGCACTGAAGTGGACGATGATGATGTTGAAGCTGTTCGCGCAAAATCGGGACAGGGCGATCGTTCAGCGGGCAACCCCCATTCTGAAGCAACCGCAGCTGAACTCAGCTATAAAGGCGCTCCGTCTGCGGTGAAAGGTGGCAAACAAGTGGTTTCGCCGGGTGCTCCACCGATGACCGAAGGCGAATTCGCGCTGGCGCAAGATCTCTACTTTCAGCGTTGTGCAGGTTGCCACGGGGTATTGCGTAAAGGGGCAACGGGCTTACCTTTGACGCCGGATATCACGCAGGAGAAAGGCACGGATTACCTCAAGGCGCTGATTAATTATGGTTCACCGGGCGGCATGCCCAACTGGGGAACTTCAGGCGAACTGAGCGCTGAAGAAATTGATATTCTAGCGCGTTTTATCCAGCACGAGCCGCCAACGCCGCCCGAATGGGGCATGCCAGAAATGATGGCAAGTTGGAAGGTCCACGTCGCACCGGAAGATCGTCCGGATGAGCCGCAACACGATTACGACGTCGATAATATGTTCGCAGTAACGCTGCGCGATGCTGGTGAAGTCGCAATTATCGATGGTGCGAGCAAAAAAGTTCTGAATTACGTCGAGACCGGTTATGCCGTGCATATTTCGCGGGCATCGAGTTCAGGTCGTTATTTCACCACAATTGGCCGTGATGGCAAAATCGACCTCATCGATTTGTATATGTCACCACCACAAGTTGTTGCTGAAGTAAAAATAGGCCTGGAAGCACGTTCCGTTGAGAACTCGCGTTACAAAGGCTACGAAGACGAAATCGCAATAGCTGGCGCTTACTGGCCACCACACTTTGTGCTGATGGAAGGTAAAACGCTGGAGCCACGGAAAATTGTTTCGACGCGTGGAATGACTGTCGATACTCAGGAATATCACCCGGAACCGCGGGTAGCTGCCATTGTCGGTTCGCACAAGCACCCAGAGTTTATCGTTAATGTGAAAGAGACGGGTCAGATTAAGCTGGTGAATTATTCCGATATTGATAATTTGCAGGTCACCACCATTGATGCTGCACCATTCTTGCATGATGGCGGCTGGGATCGTTCCGGGCGCTATTTCCTGACCGCGGCTAACGAGAACGACACCATCGCGGTGGTGGATGCGCTGGAACGTGAGTTGGAAGCTCTGATTTCCGTCGAGCGGATTCCTCACCCAGGTCGTGGGGCCAACTTCATTGACCCTGAGCATGGTCCGGTATGGGCAACCAGTGCGCTGGGGAATGCCAATATCACTTTGATTGGTACCGACCCAGAAAATAATCCTGAGAGCGCATTCAAAGTGGTACGGATACTCGAAGGCCAGGGGGGTGGCTCGTTGTTCATTAAAACACACCCTAAATCAACCAACTTGTGGGTCGATACACCGCTTAACCCAGATAGCGACATTGCGCAATCTGTAGCGGTATTTGACATCAACAACCTTGCGGCTGGTTTTGAAATATTGCCGATTGCGGAGTGGGCTGACTTAGGTCCGGGTCCGAAACGTATTGTTCAGCCTGAATATAATATGGCTGGCGACGAAGTTTGGTTCTCGGTCTGGAGTGGCATGGAAGAAGAGTCTGCCATTGTTATCGTTGATGATAAAACCCGTGAACTGAAGCATGTGATCAAAGGCGATAAAATTGTCACACCAACCGGTAAGTTTAATAACTACAACACGCGTAATGAGGTGTATTAATGCGCGAATCGCATAGCAGGCTAAAGATTGTCTGTGGCGCGTTGATGTTCGCGGTGGCCGGCACGGCCACCGCGCAACAAAACAGCACAGAGTCAGAATCAGAAATTCATCCAGATGAAATCATCACCGTTGTTGCCCACCGTCAGGCTCGTGCATTAAGCGAGATTGCCGGCACGGTTTCGGTGCTGAGTGACGCTGAACTTGCGCGTGATCTGGTATTTAACGCCAGCGATTTAGTTCGCTATGAAATAGGAGTGGAGCTTGATGACAGTTCTAATCGCTTTGGTTACAGCGGCTTCCGTATTCGCGGTGTTGGTGGTAACCGCACCGCCATCGTCGTCGATCAAGTAGCTATCGCCGATCGTTTTGCGGTTGGTAGTTTTTCTGACACCGGTCGTGGTCTGCTCGATTTGGGCTTAGCTAATCGGGTGGAGATACTACGGGGCCCAGCATCCACGCTTTATGGGAGTGACGCCTTAGGTGGTGTGGTTGCTGTGCATACCCTTGATCCAGAGGACGTGCTAAGTACCTCTGAACGCGGGACTCGGCTGCGCTTAGGTTTTGGCTCTGATGCTGACCGCGGTTATGGGCGTGTAGCGACCGCTTATAGTTCAGGTAACCACAGTGTGTTGCTCGCTGGGGCAGCGACGGTGCGAGATGAATTGGCAGCAGAAGGGGTAAATCAAGCGGCTCTAGATCCTCAGGATATCAAACAGACAGGCGCGTTGTTGAAGTGGAACTATCTTAACCGCTACGGTGAAATCCAGTTGAGTTTTGATGCTTTACGTGAAGAGCGAGAGACTCAAGTAATTCATAGTTTAGGAACTGGCCGGCAAGCTTCGACCACGGCGCTTTTCGGTGATGACGAGCGCTACGAATGGCGTAGTATTTTGCGCTTTGCGACGGACCCCAATGTTTTCTCTGAGCGGGGCGAATGGCGGGTGTTCGTACAACAAGCCCAAACCCGACAGAACTCCTTTGAAGAGCGGGGACGCTTAGCTGAACCCTTATCGATTTACCGCGGTTTCCGTTACGATTATTCCAGTTACGGCATCGCCGCCGACCTGGAAAGTGATGTTAATTTTGCCGGCTTGAAGCAACGTTTGGGTTACGGTTTTGAATGGACGCAAGCGGAAGTATGGGATGAACGTGATGCATGGCAGTTCAATCAAAGCACGCAGCAGGCAACCAAAACCTTGCTTGGCGAAACCTTTCCGTTGCGTGATTTCCCGCGAAGCGAAATTACTGAGTTAGGTATCTATTTACATGATGAGATTCGGTTGTGGAATGGCGGACCTACGCTGAGTCCGGGGTTGCGTTATGAATACTATGACTTGCAAACTCAGGATGATGCGCTGTTCAAGGCACGGTATCCGGACACTGACCTGACGGATCTCACGCACGCAGCATGGTTACCGAAACTAGGTCTGCTTTGGCCATTAAGCGATCAAGCCGAATGGTTTGCTCAATATGCCCGCGGCTATCGTGCACCGCCTTTTGCTGATGTAAATGTGGGCCTGTACTATCCGCAATTTCGGGTGTTGGCTATTGCCAATCCGGACCTCAAGCCTGAACGTGGGTCTACTTTAGAAACTGGCGTGCGCTGGCGTTCCAGCGACTCTCAACTGAGTGTAACGGCCTATCATAATCGGTTTAGCGATTTTATCGATAGTCGCGCTGCACAGGGCTTTGATCTGCAACGGCAACTGCTTATTTTCCAATCGGTCAATCGCGAGCAGGTGGTCATCGAGGGTGTTGAGTTGAGCTGGCAACAGCAATGGCACCGAGATTGGTCATCAGAGGTATGGATTGACTACAGCCGCGGCGAAGATCGCACCACCAGCCAAGATATACCTACTGTAAGTCCGCCGTCGATGCTTGCCGCGGCAAATTACCAGGCACCCTCTGGAGCTTGGGAGTCGCGGCTTATTCTGCGTGCGCAACAAGGACAAAAACAACTTTATGACGCAGATGCTGAAGCACTGTTTGCGGCACCGGGTTATGCAACTCTGGACTGGTTGTTGCAATGGTACCCGGGTGACCAGCTGCAGCTCGGCTTTGGGGTATTTAATTTGACCGATCGGCGCTATTGGAATGCTGCGCAAGTGGGTAATTACCCACAGGATGATCCTATTGTGCCAATTTTGTCTGCCGCAGGTCTCAATGTTCGAGCGACGCTTAATTATAGTTTTTAGCGAAAAATAAAAAAAATTATTGACAACCGTGCCGTTCGCCACTATATCGTCAGTGTCGCAAAGACGCGAACGAATTTCCCTGTAGTTGTTGGTCTGAAGGAAGGCACAAAATGGCAACGATGAACCGTGATCAAATCGCTAAGAAGACGTTTAACGACTTCAAAAACTATCCGTATGGATTTGCCCGTTCCGGTGACTTTTCAATTCGCGAAAGTGAATTGCTGAACAAGTATGGTAGCTTGATTGCAGCACTGATCAATGGCGATGCGGAGCCGATGTCAGCAGAAGAGCAATCTATACTTGCCGTCGCTCGCGGTGAAAAATCAGCGGAGTCGCCGATCGAGAAAGCTTGGTCAAAATATCAGGCGCGAATCAATCGGCCCAAGGTCGGTAGTATGTACGGCCGTAGCCGTTATACCGACGAAGCTTTTGAAATAGCAAATAGTGACGACGAAGACTTAGTTGTCGAAGATTAATAAAAAAGCCGCGTGTGGCTAAACTTACACGCGGCTTTCAATCTGAGCAACCATTTTACTGTTGCCGAGCAATCGCCCGGTGAGCAATGTCAGTGCGGTAATACGCATCTTCCCATTTAATCTTATTGACCCCTGCATAGGCTTTTTGTTGCGCCAGTTGCACGCTGTCAGCGATGGCGGTAACACAGAGTACGCGTCCGCCAGAAGTGACAATTGAGCCGTCCTGAAGGCGCTTAGTTCCCGCGTGAAAGACTTTTGTGTCATTACTGTCAGCTGCTGCAAGCCCTTTAATCTGCTTACCCTTAGCGTAGCTGTCAGGGTAGCCGCCAGCCGCCATGACGACGCCTACAGTGGTGCGTGGGTCAAAGTCGATAAGGTGTTGCTCAAGTTGTTGTTGACAGGCTGCGAGACAAAGTTCAACCAGGTCAGACTGCAAGCGCATCATGATGGGTTGAGTTTCCGGATCGCCGAAGCGGCAATTGTACTCAAGTACCTTGGCAGTGCCGTCCGGCGCGATCATTAAACCGGCGTAGAGGAAGCCGGTGTAAGGATGTCCTTCGGCAGACATTCCCTCTACGGTGGGTGTAATAACAAGGTCCATCACCCAGTTGTGCACGTCAGGTGTCACCACAGGGGCAGGCGAGTAGGCTCCCATGCCACCGGTGTTGGGTCCTTTGTCACCATTGTCGCGCGCTTTGTGGTCCTGGCTGCTGGCAAAAGCGAGAGCGGTCTTACCATCGACCATCACGATAAAACTGGCTTCCTCACCAACCAGAAACTCTTCGATAACGACACGACTGCCTGCCTCACCAAATCGATTGCCAGCCAGCATGTCGTCGATAGCGGTGAAAGCTTGTGCTTCAGTTTCGGCAATAATGACACCTTTACCAGCCGCCAAGCCGTCCGCTTTGATGACAATTGGCGTGCCTTGCTGTGAGACGTAAGCCTTGGCTTCGTCCACTGAGGTGAAGGTACCGTATGCTGCAGTTGGAATCGCGTGGCGCGCGAGGAAGTCTTTACTGAATGCCTTGGACCCTTCTAACTGCGCAGCTCCTTGCGTCGGACCAAAGATTTTCAAACCCGCGGTGTTGAACCGATCAACGATGCCAGCCACTAGCGGTGCCTCAGGACCAACAATAGTAAGACCCACTTCCTTTTTTTGGGCAAAGGCCAACAGGCCGCCGATGTCGTCGGCTGCGAGATCGATATTTTCTAGCTTCAGTTCGGTGGCGGTGCCGGCGTTGCCGGGCGCCACAAACACAGTCTCTACCAACGGCGACTGCGCCGCTTTCCATGCCAACGCATGCTCACGGCCACCGCCGCCAATCACAAGTACATTCATGTCGTTTCAGACTCTCTTGTTTTGCTTATGAGGATGATTCAGGTTTCTTAAATTTCAGGGTAAAGCGATCACTCTCACCAATCTCCAGATAACGTTCGAGGTTTTCTTCACCAAGACCTAAGGTCGGCGGCAAAGTCCAAACGCCACGAGGATAATCGGCGGTATCTTCGGAATTTACATTGATTTCGCTGGCATCGACAAACTCAAAGCCAGCCGCTTCAGCAGCATCAATGGCTAGACTTTGCTTGATATAGCCTGAGCTGTCCATATGAGTGTCGGGGCGATTTTCCGGTAATCGGTGATCAACGACACCAAGAATACCTCCTGGCTTTAAAGCGGTGTAAAAAGTTGCAAAGGCTGCCTGCACACCGTCGGTGCCGCTATTCATATACCAGTTATGTAGATTGCGGAAGGTAAGCACCCGATCGGCACTTCCCGGAGGCGCAATCTCACTATCGGCATCAGGTGCAAACTCAGTGATGATAATGTCGCTAAATGCCGGATCCTTGGCCACGCGTTCAACAAACTGCTTGCGTGAGTTCACGTAGTAGTCGCGTGTTTCGGATTGCGCGAAATGTGCGGCATAAAGTTTGCCGTTTTCTTGTAAATAAGGTGCGAGGATCTCGGTGTACCAACCAGCACCTGGCCAAATTTCAACCACGGTCATGTCCGGCTCTACACCAAAGAAACGTAATGTCTCGATGGGATTACGGTACATATCGCGTTTGAGGTTGTTAGCGCTCCGCGTCGGATTGTCGTTTACTGCTTGTTCAAGAGTCATGGTGTCTGCTGCGGCTTCAACAGCGGTTCCGCTGTCAGAGCCGTCAGAGCAAGCTGCCAGGATTGAAACGCCGGCAGCTAGGGTTAGTAGTGCAAAGAAGTTCTTCATATCGTTATCCTTCTATGTCGTAAGGTTTGTATAATCCTAGACGCAGGATAGCTTCTCGGCAACGTAATTAATGGCGAAAGTGACGCATTCCGGTAAATACCATGGCAATACCATGCTCATCCGCGGCTTGAATAATTTCTTCATCACGAATGGAACCGCCCGGCTGAATGATGGCTTTAATACCTGCAGCTGCCGCCGCATCAATACCATCGCGGAATGGGAAAAAAGCATCGGAGGCCATGACGCTACCGGCGACTTCGAGGTTTTCGTCGGCCGCTTTAATGCCGGCAATTTTTGCACTGTAGACACGGCTCATTTGTCCAGCGCCAACACCGATGGTCATGCCATCTTTGGCGTAGACGATAGCATTCGATTTGACGAATTTGGCAACTTTCCAGCAGAACAGTAAATCTTGCAGCTGGACAGCACTTGGCTGCACTTTGCTGACCACGCGAAGATCAGTCTCGGTAACGGCACCAAGGTCGTTTTCTTGTACCAAGAGACCACCATTAACCCGTTTGTAATCAAAACTCGGCGTCCGTTCGGCTGACCATTGACCTGAGGATAACAGTCGCACATTGGCTTTACTTGCAACCACTTGCTGGGCTTCTGCGGTGATACTTGGAGCAATAATGACTTCGACGAACTGGCGCTCGATAATGGCTTTCGCTGTCGTTTCATCCAATTCACGATTGAAAGCGATAATTCCACCAAAGGCCGAGGTTGGGTCGGTTTTGAAGGCGCGGTCGTAAGCCTCTAAACAAGAGACTCCAATGGCTACACCACATGGATTCGCATGTTTAACAATAACGCAGGCCGGGTCGGTGAAAGACTTCACACATTCCAGTGCGGCGTCAGTGTCGGCGATATTATTAAAGGACAGCTCTTTGCCTTGTATCTGCACTGCGGTGGCAACAGAAGCCTCGTACGGCTGCGGTTCAACATAAAACGCGGCCTGTTGATGACTGTTCTCGCCGTAACGTAAATCCTGCTTTTTCTCAAACTGTGCGTTGAAAGTGCGCGGAAACTTACTTTCCTGCTGCGGTAAGCGTGCGCCAAAGTAGTTGGCAATCATACCGTCGTACTGGGCAGTGTGTTCAAACGCGCGAATCGCTAAATCAAATCGCGTGTCAAAGGTCAAACTATTGTCATGGGCGTCCATTTCAGCGATGACACGATCATAATCGTGAGCGTTGACGATAATGGTTACGTCCTGATGATTCTTAGCTGCAGCACGGACCATAGTTGGCCCACCAATATCGATGTTTTCTACAGCATCTTGCTGTGAACAGTTTGGGTCAGCAACGGTCGCCGCGAACGGATACAGATTGACCACAACCATATCGATGGCGGCGATATCTTGTTGTTGCATGACATCGTCATCTTTGCCTCGGCGGCCGAGAATCCCACCGTGTATCTTCGGATGTAGAGTTTTAACCCGTCCGTCCATGATTTCCGGTTGGCCGGTATGCTCGGATACATCGGTAACTGCAACGTCATGTTCACGCAACAGTCGGGCGGTGCCTCCAGTGGATAAAATTTGTACGCCTCGTTGTTGTAAAGCGCGGGCAAATTCGACGATACCTGTTTTATCGGAAACACTGAGAAGAGCACGTTGAATTGGTCGGAAGTCCATTATGGTCACCATTAAGAATCACTAAACGTTTAGTCGTAAAGTTTGATTTCTGCAAACAAAAAAGAGCACACAAGGCGCTCTTTTTCAGGGGCATTTAGTTCATGCCGTATTTTTTCAACTTCTTACGCAGCGTACCGCGGTTGATACCTAACATGGTCGCGGCACGAGTTTGATTGCCGCGAGTGTAGGTCATGACCTCTTCCAACAGTGGCGCTTCAAGTTCAGCGAGTACTAACTCGTACAATTCTTCTGGATCTTGTCCGTCGAGCTGCTTAAGGAATGAGTTCATTGCTTGCTTTACTGAATCACGCAGCGGTTTCGGCTGGGCGTTGTTACCAATCGTCGTGAAAGGTGAAACTCGGTCACGATTTCCATTTTGATCAAACATAGGTGCGCTCTGTCTCTTCTAAGTTTACTGAGTTAAAAAACGTCGCCAAGGCATCGAGTTGCTCGGTTGCTGACTCGATGGCCACAAACTGGCGCCGAAATTCTGCTGCTGGTTGCTGCTGTTGTAAGTACCAACCAACATGCTTTCGGGCAATCCGAACACCACTGAACTCGCCGTAGTGGCCATGTAACCTGTGTACATGGTTGACGACCACTGCGCTGACTTCAGCGTTATCCGGCTTTGCCAGCTGCTCGCCGGTTGCCAGAAAATGCGCAATCTCGCGAAACAGCCATGGATTACCTTGAGCACCGCGGCCGATCATTACAGCGTCGGCGCCCGTGTAATCGAGAACTTCCCGGGCTTTCTCTGGTGAAGTAATGTCGCCATTAGCAACGACGGGTATCGATACCGCGCGCTTAATTGCGCGAATGGTGTCGTACTCTGCCTCACCTTTATACATACAAGCCCGCGTACGGCCATGCACCGCCAGCGATTGAATGCCTGCCTGCTCAGCAAGTTTGGCTATATCAACGCCGTTGCGATGCTCGACATCCCAACCTGTACGGATCTTCAAGGTGACAGGAACCGCTACTGCAGTCACCACTGCATGCAAGATATCTTGCACCAGGTCGGGGTATTGCAATAAGGCTGAACCCGCCATTTTCTTATTTACCTTTTTCGCTGGACAACCCATGTTGATATCAATAATTTGCGCGCCATTTGCCACATTATGTTGTGCAGCAGCGGCCATCAATTCGGGTTCGCAGCCAGCGATTTGCACAGCTTTTATACCTGGCTCGTTAGCATGCCCCATGCGTTGCTGTGACTTTGGCGTTTGCCACACGCGGGGGTTGCTTGAGAGCATTTCGGATACGGTCAGGCCAGCCCCCAATTCCTGGCAAAGTTGCCGGAAGGGTACGTCCGTGACACCTGCCATAGGTGCCAAGATAACTGGATTATCTAATTGATAAGGTCCGATCCGCATCGGTCAAAAACTGTTCAACTCAAGGGTCGGAAATTTTAGGGAATTTGGCGGCGAAAGGAAAGGCTGTAATTTGTACAAAAGCCGCCTTTTTTGCACTTTTTCCACTTGACAATTGTGTGACAATCTAATGTTTACGGTGTGCGTGGAGCATCACCCATTCATCTTGCACTTGCGGCGCGCTAAACACAAAGTTTGTTTGATACGCCGACTCGACCTGCTCTATTTGTCGCTGCAGGATACCAGACATCACGAGTTGACCATTTTCACCTACATAGGCCTGAATAATCTCAGCAAGCTCCTGCAGTGGGCCAGCAAGCACATTCGCCAGCACAATATCAGCAGCTAAGTTGGGTTGATTACTCGGCAAGTACACTTCTAACTTGTCAGTGACACCGTTACGTTCAGCGTTGTCTTTACTGGCAATTAGAGCTTGTTGATCAATATCGATGCCAATCGCTCGCTCAGCTCCTAACAATAGTGCAGCGATCGCCAGAATGCCTGAGCCACAACCGAAATCTACGACTGTTTTGCCAGTAAGATCCTGACTATCAAGCCAGGTCAGGCATAGGGCGGTGGTCGGGTGAGTACCGGTACCGAACGCCATACCTGGATCGAGGATAATATTAACAGCTTCTGGTTGAGGGATTTCCCGCCAACTCGGACAAACCCAAAGACGTTGGCCAAACTGCATGGGGTGAAAATTATCCATCCATTCGCGTTCCCAGTCTTTGTCTTCTAATTGATCCGTTTTGTAGTTAAACGTCTCGTCAAAGTAGCGTGACTGTTTAAGGTTTTCGAGTATCGGACGGAGGTCAGTTTCGGCAGGGAAAAGCCCGGTTACAAGGGTTTCTTGCCAGTACAGAACTTCACCTAAAGGAGGTTCAAAAATCGGATTATCTTGTGCATCTCGATAGGTTACAGCGAGTGCGCCGTCGCCGTGCAACATGTCGCCCACGAGGGGCGCATGCTGCTCAGGAGCGGCAACCGTAAGTTGAATCCATGGCATGGGTGTTAATGACCACCCATACCCAGTTTCTTCTCCAGATAGTGGATATTAGTACCACCCTGCTGGAAGTTCGCATCGGCCATAATATCTTTCTGCAACGGCACGTTAGTTTTGATGCCTTCAATGATCAGCTCGCTCAATGCGTTGCGCATGCGCGCAATGGCAACCTCGCGATTCTCACCGTAAGTCACCAGTTTACCAATCATGGAATCGTAATTTGGTGGTACGCGGTAGTCCGCATACACGTGGGAATCCCAACGCACGCCTAAACCACCTGGCGGGTGAAAACGACTGATCAAACCGGGCGATGGTACAAAGGTATCTGGATCTTCGGCGTTAATACGACACTCAACGGCATGCCCGCGAATCACTACTTCTTCTTGCGAAAATGATAACGGCTGACCTGCTGCGATGCGCAATTGCTCTTTGATGAGGTCAATGCCGGTGATCATTTCCGTAACTGGGTGCTCTACCTGAATACGTGTATTCATTTCAATGAAGTAGAACTCGCCATTTTCATACAAGAATTCAAAGGTACCGGCGCCGCGATAGCCAATCTCTATACAGGCTTTGGCACAGCGTTCACCAATAAACCTGCGTACCTCTGGAGTAATACCAGGAGCTGGAGCTTCTTCGACAACTTTTTGATGACGGCGCTGCATGGAACAGTCGCGCTCACCTAAATAGACGGCGCTACCCTGGCCATCCGCCAACACCTGAATTTCGATGTGGCGTGGATTTTCCAGAAACTTCTCCATGTAGACCATAGAGTTGCCAAAGGCTGCACCGGCTTCGGCTTTGGTGGTGCTGATGGCGCGGACCAGTTCTTCTTCTTTACGAACGACGCGCATACCACGACCACCGCCGCCTCCGGCAGCTTTAACGATAACTGGATAGCCAATGCGTTCGGCGACCTTGATGTTGGTCTGTTCATCGTCGTCTAACGGACCGCCCGAGCCGGGTACGCAAGGTACGCCAGCCTTCTTCATCGCTTCGATAGCCGATACTTTATCGCCCATTAAACGAATGACATCAGCGGTCGGGCCGACAAAAATGAAGCCTGAATTCTCCACCTGCTCGGCGAAGTCAGCGTTTTCCGCTAAGAAGCCATAGCCAGGGTGGATTGCCGCAGCGTCAGTAATTTCCGCCGCACTGATAATACGTGGAATATTTAAGTAGCTTTCGTTGGCTGGTGCTTTACCGATACAAATCGACTCATCAGCAAGTAATACATGCTTGAGATTACGATCGATGGTGGAGTGCACCGCTACAGTTTTAATGCCGAGTTCTTTGCAAGCGCGCAGTATGCGCAGCGCAATTTCGCCTCGGTTTGCAATGACAACCTTATCTAACATGATGATGTCCCGAATTGATGCATTTACTCGATCACGAACAAGGGTTGATCGAATTCTACCGGCTCGCCGTTTTCGACCAAGATTTGCTTGACCACGCCGCCTTTATCAGCTTCGATTTGGTTCATCATCTTCATTGCTTCGACGATGCAGAGGGTTTCACCAGCTTTTATTTGCTGTCCGACGGAAACGAAATCACTGGCGCCAGGTGCTGGTGCACCATAGTAGGTGCCGACCATTGGGGACCGTACGATGTGGCCGGTTATTTCTGGTTCTGCAGCTTCAGCGGCAGGCGCTGCTGGTGCTGGCGCTGCCGGTGCAGGGGCCGTTTGTTGTTGTATTGGTGCTGCGTACTGCATTGGTGCAGCCATCTGACTACTGCCACGATGAATTCGTACTGATTCCTCGCCCTCGGTGATTTCTAATTCGGCGATACCTGATTCTTCGACCAGTTCAATCAGCTTTTTTATTTTACGAATATCCATGATCTGTTATGACCCCATACTGATGTAGTTAATTAGATTAATGCTGTTGTAAATTTGAGACTGCAGCCTGCAAGGCAAGTTCATAACCTTGCGCACCGAAGCCGCAAATAACCCCTACAGCTAATTCGGCAAGATACGAGTGACGACGAAATGTTTCGCGTGCATGAATGTTTGACAGATGCACTTCGATAAACGGGATATTAACGCCGGCTAGCGCGTCCCGAAGCGCAATACTGGTATGGGTAAAGGCTGCGGGATTGATAATAATAAAATCAACTTTGCTGCCCGCAGCTTCATGTACCCATTCGAGCAGCTCATGTTCAGCATTCGATTGACGGCAGTCTAAAGTGACACCGACAGCTTCAGCGTGATGCCGCAGATTACCTTCAATGTGAGACAGTGTTTCTGAACCATAAATGTCTGGCTCCCGCTGACCGAGAAGGTTCAGGTTGGGTCCGTTTAACAACATGATTCGATAAGTATGTTTAGTATTTTCTGCCATTTTGCTGCTATCTGCTGCGAAGTTGTTGCGTTATTAGAAATTACCAAGGAAACCCGCAGGATCCCTCGCTTTTTCTCATCGGTAACTTGGCATTATAGTTAAAATGAGCCAAAACGCAGCAAAATACTGGTCTTATCACCGAAGATCACTGCAATTGTTGCGTAGACTCTAGCTTTTGCAGATGCTGCAAGAAGGCTTGTGCGTCTAAAAATCCAGCAACGCGTGCTTGTTCAAGGGGCTCGCCGTCGCGAAAAAATAAAATCGTCGGTAAGCCAAGTACGCGATAGCGTTGCAGAATTTCATTGTTATTGGTGGAGTTTGCCGTAACGTCTGCTTGCAGTAGCACCACATCACTTAATGCGTTTTGAACTTGCGGGTTACTAAAGGTATAACGCTCGAACTCTTTACAGGCTACACACCAGTCGGCATAGAGATCGAACATCACCAATTGGTCATCCTTAGCTGTTGCAAGTTGTTGTTCAATCGCAGCGACTGAATCCACTTTGAGAAAGGGTAAGCGCTGATGCTCGCCTTGTGGCCACCATAGTATTAGCAACCAGGCAGCAAGCACTAGCCAGAGCGAGCTCAGAGCGATTCCGGCTGCAGCTTCGCTATCACGCAGGGTGCTGGTAATTAGGAAGAGCGCGCTTAACGAGATAAAGACGACCCAGAGCCAATCGGCCAGATGAATGGGTAATAGACGTTCAACAAAGAGCACTGCCACGGCCAACAAGATAACGCCAAAGGCGCGTTTGATGATGTTCATCCATGGACCGGCTTTGGGAAGCAGTTTGCCTCCGGTGGTGCCGAACAAAATCAATGGGATCCCCATACCCAGACTTAACGCGTAAAGCACACTCGCGCCGACGGTAAGGTTACCGGTCTGGGCAATAAACAATAGCGCGCCAGAGAGTGGAGCCGTAGTACAGGGGGAAGCAATTAAACCGGACAGCGCACCCATAACAAACACGCTGCGATGGGCCCCGCCCCGCTGACGCTGACTCATCTCATTAAGATAGTTTTGCCACTTGTCTGGCAGTTGCAAGGTATACAAACCCAGCATACTTAAAGCCAGTGCGATGAAAAGTACCGCCAGGATTATCAGTACCACCGGGTGTTGCAGCATCGCCTGGAAGCGCAATCCAGCCATGGCCACCACGATGCCCAGCAACGAGTAGGTAAGCGCCAAACCCTGCACGTAAGCGAAGGATAAGGTAAACGCACGGCCGGTTGATAAGCGCTGTTGTGAGCCCATAATGATGGTCGACAAAATGGGATACATGGGCAGCACACAAGGTGTGAAAGCCAGTCCGATCCCGGCAAGTAAGAAAATACCTAACAACCAAATTAAAGGTTGTTCATTCAAGTCATCAAATAAGCCTGTCGCACTAAACTGCTGACTATTAGCGGCGACTTGTTCGACATTAATAACTGGGGTAGCGGCGCGGTTAGTTGCTGCTACACCAGGCGTAACAGCAACCGAGTCAGTGACGGCTGATAATGGGATGTTTTTGCTGGTTGGCGGGTAACACAAGCCAGCGTCGGCACAGCCTTGATAGGTTATGGTGATCGATTCTGCATTGGTGTTAGCCAATAACAGAGTAAATTCGAGCTGCTTGCGATAAATAGTGGACTCGCCAAAGAACTCATCGTAATGCGCTTCCCCCGGTGGCAGCTGAACCTGTTCTGCAAGCGGAACTGAATCACCAAAACTGAATCGGTGTTGATAGAGGTAGTAACCCTCGGCAATCTCGAATCGCAGAGTAAGCTTTTTGCTTTGTTGGCGGAAATCGAACTGAAACGCTTGATCAACGGGAAGGAATTCTGATTGGGCAAATGGATCTGAACTCGTATCGGAAAAATCTTGAGCTTCTGCTGCCCAAATAAAACCGATGAATATGAACAGTATAGTGAAAATCAGGGTGTTCCCGTTTTGCCGCATCAGCTTGTTACCTCTTTTAACCAATTTAAATAAGCTTCGCTGCCTGCCGTTATCGGCAAAGCGATTAGTTCTGCGACTTCATAAGGGTGAGCTGTTTGGACCATAGCGAACAGAGCTTCAAGGTGCTCTTGTGAAGTTTTAATCGCCAACATCACTTCGTCATCACTATGCAAGTGATCGTCCCACCAATAAATAGACGTAGAAAGAGCGCCTATATTAACACAGGCCGCTAGTCCCGCACGCAGAACCTTCTCGGCAATAGCTTTGGCGGTACCTTTATCGGGACAGCTGCAAAGAACAACTTGAAAGGGTGTGGTCATATTGCATCCTTGATTATCAAAATTAGTTTTCAAAGTAGAAAAAAAATTTGCCTTAAGCCTTGAGTTCCGGCTTTTGCCCCCCCATAACTGAGGCACAAACTTTTTAACAGCCCCGGTGAGGAATCACAAGGGCAAGTTATCCATCCACTACTTAGGTTTAGGAGTTATCAACGATGAAACTTCGTCCTTTACATGATCGTGTGATCATTAAACGTTCGGAAGCAGAAACCAAATCTGCCGGCGGTATTGTACTGACTGGCTCCGCAGCGGAGAAATCTACCCGCGGCGAAGTCATGGCAGTCGGTAATGGCCGTATTTTGGACAACGGTGAAGTAAAAGCGCTCGACGTCAAAGTTGGCGACAGTGTGTTGTTCAATGAAGGCTATGGTGTGAAAACCCAAAAAATCGACGGCGAAGAATACTTGATCATGAACGAAGCGGACATTCTCGCGATCGTCGAAGGTTAATCTTCCCAGGTACAGTTTTTTTAAGAGGACAACGAACATGGCAGCTAAAGAAGTCAAATTTGGAAATACCGCACGCCAACGTATGTTGAAAGGCGTGAACATATTAGCCGATGCAGTAAAAGTAACGTTGGGTCCAAAAGGCCGTAACGTGGTACTAGAAAAATCATTTGGCGCACCTGTTATCACCAAAGATGGTGTTTCAGTGGCAAAAGAAATCGAACTTGAAGACAAGTTCGAGAATATGGGCGCCCAAATGGTGAAAGAAGTAGCGTCAAGAGCGAATGACGAAGCTGGGGACGGCACCACGACAGCAACTGTTTTGGCACAATCGATTGTTAGCGAAGGCTTGAAAGCCGTTGCTGCGGGCATGAATCCAATGGATTTAAAACGTGGCATCGACAAAGCTGTGATCAGTGCTGTAGAAGAACTGAAAAAGATCTCGCAGCCTTGCGATAACAACAAGGCCATCGCGCAGGTCGGTACAATTTCTGCAAACGCTGATAAGACCATCGGTGAAATCATTGCAAAAGCGATGGAAAAAGTTGGTAACGAAGGTGTTATCACTGTCGAAGAAGGTCAGGCATTACAAGACGAACTTGACGTGGTTGAAGGTATGCAATTCGACCGTGGTTACTTGTCGCCTTACTTCATCAATAATCAGGAAAATGGCACCGTTGAACTTGAGAGCCCTTACATCCTGTTAGTTGATAAGAAAATCTCAAATATCCGTGAGTTATTACCGACCCTTGAAGGCGTAGCGAAATCAGGCAAGCCATTGTTGATCATTGCCGAAGACGTTGAAGGCGAAGCCTTAGCGACCTTGGTTGTCAACAATATGCGTGGCATCGTAAAAGTCACTGCAGTGAAAGCACCTGGCTTCGGCGACCGCCGTAAAGCCATGTTGCAAGACATCGCAGTATTGACCGGTGGAACCGTGATTTCTGAAGAAATCGGTATGGAACTTGAGAAAGCGCAGCTGGAAGAGCTTGGTACTGCGAAGCGCGTCGTGATCAGCAAAGACAACACTACTATTGTTGATGGTAACGGCGATGAAGCAGCAATCGAAGGCCGTGTGTCTCAGATCAAACAGCAAATTGAAGATACATCTTCAGATTACGACAAAGAGAAATTGCAAGAACGTCTGGCTAAGTTAGCTGGCGGTGTTGCGGTCATCAAAGTTGGCGCTGCGACCGAAATGGAAATGAAAGAGAAGAAAACGCGCGTTGAAGATGCCTTGCATGCAACCCGTGCTGCGGTCGAAGAAGGCGTTGTCCCAGGCGGCGGTGTTGCACTTGTACGTGCAGCTAGCAAACTGGGCGACCTGCGTGGTGACAACGAAGACCAGAACGTCGGTATCAAGTTGGCATTGCGTGCAATGGAATCACCATTACGTCAAATCGCAATGAACGCTGGCGCTGAAGGCTCAGTCGTTGCCAACAACGTGAAAAACGGTGAAGGCAACTACGGCTACAACGCCGGTAATGACACCTACGGCGACATGCTGGAAATGGGCATTTTGGATCCAACTAAAGTGACTCGTTCAGCATTACAGTTCGCCGCATCTGTTGCAGCTCTGATGATCACCACCGAAGCTATGGTGGCAGAGTTACCAAAAGATGAAGCCCCAGCCCCTGACATGGGTGGCATGGGCGGAATGGGCGGCATGATGTAATCAAAGGGGTATTTTAATACTTCTTTAAAATCAGTCGCTTACATTTGATGTAGACATAAAAGTAGACACCAATGTAGACACCAAGTTGAAAGGGTAGTGCTTCGGTACTGCCCTTTTTTGTTTCAACTTCATCAAGATTGACTTTATCCAATATCCTGCGTGCTTTATTTGAGTTAGCTGTAAATGCTATCCCACAACGACAGAGGCCGCAACTTTTGGCGGTTGCGGCCTCTGTTTTCTATTGCTGAAGGGGGGCTTAGCGTTGTTGCAGAGCGGCTTCGTTGACAATGCCGTCTTGCTTATAGATCACGCCGTCTTTCATCACCATGTTTACATTGCGCGTCAGGTTCATGTACTTGAGCACGTCGCCGCGGATGGCGATAATATCCGCCACTTTGCCTTCCGTGACTGAGCCGTAGCGATCCTGTACGCCCATCATGACTGCCGGCCAGTAGGTTGCGGCGCGGATGGTTTCCATGGGCTCGAAGCCAAGCTCATCAACCCAGACTGCCATCTCGTGCCAGGTGCTCTGGCAATGAAACTTCATCGGGATGCCGGAATCGGTGCCGATTAGCAGGACCACACCGGATTCTTTGAGCTGCTCGATTTTGCGTTTCAGGGTTGGTTTGCGCAGTGGCACCAACTGTGAATAAGTGAGGTGGCCTGGCTGCTCAATAGATTGCTTAATGTCGGCGATAGTGTCGGCTTTCAGACCACGATGCCAGCACTTATCATCCAGGTGCTCAGGGTTTTTGATGGTTTCTTCGTAGCTCCATAAACCTTCAACCGTTGGTGTCCAGAACAGTAAGCCGTGGAAGATGCCGGTGGCGGTGCGCTCTTTTAGTGCGGTCATAACATCTGCAGGGTATTCCGGGGCGGTGGTGAGGCCGGTGTGCTCAAAGTTGTCCACACCCATTTCCACGCCAAGGCGGATTTCGTCGGGTTTGTGGGCGTGGGCGACTACTTTCAGGCCGCGTTTATGGGCCTGGTCAATGATGGCCTGGGCAATTTCCCGCGGCAGGTCATCCTGATCGATAAGTTTTACGATCTCCATGCCGGCATCGGCCAATATGTTGACTTTCCGTACGGCGTCTTCAACGGTAGGAACCGCCCAGCGATAATTAGCCTGCCAGTCATCGACTTCATATTGCAGGAAGGGGCCCGAAGCATACAGATTAGGGCCGGGGATCACGCCGGTTTCGAGCCGTTCCTTGATAATGCGGGTATCTTCCAGCGGGGCGCCGAGATCACGGACGCTGGTAACGCCGGCCAGCAGCAGCTGAACCAGGCTGGCAGGCATGATTTCGTCGACAAAACGATCCTGATAAGTCTTTTGCCAGTGCACATAATTGGAATGGCCGGTCAGCTGAATGTGCGCGTGGTTTTCCCACAGGCCGGGCAATACGTCATGCCCTTCGGTTGATACTACCCGGTAGCCCTCTGGCACCGGGAGGGAGTCGCGTTGTCCGACTTTCTGAATAATACCGTTGTCGATCAGAATGACGCTGTTGCGAACCGGCAGCGCCGCGGTGCCATCAATGAGCCTGCCGCCTACCAGCGCGATCTTTTCGGCTTGCACCGCGCCGCTGGCTGTGGCGAGCAATGCGCCGGTGAGTAAAGCTGTGAGTAGTTTCTTCATAGTTGTTTTCGCTTTTTTGGTTATCATGAAACCAACTTAACCGCAGCTAAGGGGTAATGCAATGCGAACTACCGCAGAATACCAGCCATTGGCAGGGCAGCAATTTGCGATTCTGGTAGTGGGTGTGGGCCAGGTTGGGTAGCTGCTGGCTCTCTCAGTTCGCCCCAACGTTACCGCCTCACACTCGCGTGCACAGCACCCACAACTCCAGCAACCCCATTCGATGGTGTCAGCCCCCTCCTCTTTTGATGAGGAGTTAGTTGCGGGGTTTGATGCCTGGCGGTTGGCGAATTATCCGGAGGCGACACGGTTTTGTTATATGGGGCGGCATGATGTAGCCCCAGGCCGGAAAACGAAAAGCGGTGCTCATTGGTGAGCGCCGCTTTTTTTTGTCACAAATTCGGCAGTGTGTGCATCTTAAAGTTAAAGCCCAAAGGAGGTGCATCATGAAAAAATTAAATCGTATAACCACAGTTCTGGTTGCAAGTTTACTGACCACGACAGTTTTTGCTGCTGAAGTGAACGTAAAATGGGAAGGTGTTGATGATTACCGGGACATTGAGGCGGTGAGCGATATTCAGGAGCGTTTCGAAAAACGTGTCATGGCAGATTTAACGGCGCATTGGCAGGACCTGGGTACGAAATTGCCTGAAGATCATAAGCTGGCAGTTACCATGACAGACTTAGATTTAGCAGGTCGTATCGAACCGACTTACGGTGCTGGCGGTAGCGGTTATATTCGGGTTTTAGACAGTTTGTCGTTCCCGACCATGAACTTTTCTTATAGCTATACCGACGCTAGCGGCAAAGTTATCGCCGCAGAGGCTGATGTAAAGCTGAAAGATTTAGGCAGTAGCTCGTCTACCTTGCGCAGCATACACGGCACCAGCGGCGATTCGCTGTACCGTGAGAAACTCTTAATGACTGAATGGATGCGCCGTCAGTTCGACGTCCGCTAACTACGTACGGTGATCAAGACAGGGTTAACTCAAGTGGTGTTTTGCTGGGCTCGCCAGCAATTTCACGCACTAAGCGTGGCACCAAAAAGCCCGGTAATTGCGCACGTAAGCGCGCAGCAATAGCACACGCATCGGCGTCAGTCA
Organism: Pseudidiomarina xizangensis; assembly: GCF_052541995.1. NCBI lineage: Bacteria > Pseudomonadati > Pseudomonadota > Gammaproteobacteria > Alteromonadales > Idiomarinaceae > Pseudidiomarina > Pseudidiomarina xizangensis. Next base: position 6,008 of record NZ_JBOBQA010000003.1, on the reverse strand, counting down.
CGGCAAAGTGACTGGCGCCTTTTACTTTATCCAGCTGGTGCAAGTAGTAGGGTAAAGCCCGCGCGGCAAACAAGCGTTCGCTGAGCTCTGCCAGGACCTTGGCATCATCATTAATACCCCGCAGCAGAACACTTTGATTTAGCAGAGTAATGCCAGCATCGGCCCAGATTTTCAGGCGCCGCTGAAGTTGCGGTGCAATTTCCTGTGGATGATTGGCGTGAATCACCAAAATCGCCTGCAAAGGACTGTGTGCCAGTCGCTGGGCTAAATCGTTGGTCAAACGTTCAGGTAACACCACTGGTAGTCGTGAGTGAATTCGAATCCGGCGTAGTTGCGGTAACTGTTCGAGCTCGTCCAGTAAGCGCGAAAATTGTGGGTCGGTGGCTAACAAAGGGTCGCCGCCACTAACAATAACTTCGTTAATGGCTGGGTCGCGTTTTAGATAGTCGATCAATTCTGCGCGTTGCTGCGAACCAAAGTGATGATCGGCGTAGGGAAAGTGGCGCCGAAAACAATAGCGACAGTTAATAGCACAGCCACCGCGCATGATCACCAGCACGCGCGATTGATATTTGTGTAACAGACTTGGTTGACTGCTCTGTTGTTCGATCAGAGGATCGGTGGTGAAGCCTTCAGCCTCAAGGAATTCATCTTGATGCGGCAGCACCTGGCGTAACAGCGGATCGTTGATGTCGCCCGGCGTCATCAAATTGACGAAGTGACGGGTTACATGCAAAGGGAAAAGCTCGCGAGCAGCAGCATGTTTGGACACCCAGGTGGCGGGTAAATCCAACATCTCAGCTAGTTGTCCGGGATCTCGAATCGCCTGCGCGAGAGCCTGTTGCCAGGCCGGGCGAACCGCGATATCAGCTACGTCAGTCACAAATCACTCTTAAAATTCATTAGCTAGACGCATTATTTTACCTGAAAATTCCGCAGTTATGGTTTATTATTGCGCGCGAAATCGCTAAACCTGTCGGATGAAGAGGAAATTATGGCGAACTACAGCACGAACGAATTCAAGGCTGGATTGAAGATTATGCAAGATGGCGAGCCTTGTGCCATCGTTGAAAACGAAATGGTTAAGCCGGGCAAAGGTCAGGCCTTTAACCGGGTGAGAATCCGTAAGTTGATTAGCGGTAAAGTTGTCGAGAAGACGTTTAAGTCTGGCGATAGCGTTGAAGGTGCCGATGTTATCGATGTCGATCTTGCTTATCTTTATAATGATGGTGAGTTTTGGCACTTCATGAATAACGAAACCTTCGAGCAAATTGCTGCGGATGAAAAAGCTGTAAGTGATGCGGTCAAGTGGTTGGTAGAGCAGGATGTCTGCACCTTAACGTTGTGGAATGGCAACCCGATTACGGTTGCTCCACCTAACTTTGTTGAGCTGGAAATCACGGAAACAGATCCTGGCTTAAAAGGTGACACCGCAGGTACCGGCGGTAAACCAGCAACATTAAGTACCGGCGCAGTTGTGCGCGTACCGTTATTTGTGCAAATCGGTGAAGTTATAAAAGTCGATACACGTAGCGGTGAATACGTTTCACGCGTACAGAAATAGTAGTGTTAAGTTAAGTGATGCAGCGCTCAAACGCCTGGCAGCCTTCAGCAACCTTGGAGGTAGTGCGTCAACGCGCTGCATTATTAGCTAAAGTCCGAGCGTTTTTTGCTGCACGTGACGTGCTTGAAGTCGATACACCAGTGCTAAGCCATCATGGTGTAAGCGATGTACACTTAGAAAACCTGCGCACTCATCTGGCTGGTGATCCAGCTCCTTATTTTTTGCAAACCTCTCCTGAATACGCAATGAAGCGCCTGTTAGCTGCCGGCAGCGGCAGTATCTATCAGTTGGGAAAAGTCTTTCGGGACGATGAGCAAAGCCCGCGACACAATCCAGAGTTCACCTTACTGGAATGGTATCGCGTCGATTATTCGGCTGCGGACTTGATGCAGGAGATCGCAGCCTTATTGCAATTTACGATTGCGGCGCCGCCAACACAAACCGTGCGCTACCAAGATCTTTTTATTCAGCAACTTGGTGTTGACCCGCTGGCCGATGACGCGGTCGTTGCGCTGCGACAGGCGTTAAGCAAGCAGCCTGGATTAGCGGAACTGGTGACGCGCGAGAACGATCGGGACACTTTATTGGATCTCGCTATGGCTACGGTTATCGAACCTCGCCTTGATGCTGCCACCCCAACTTTTGTTACCGAATATCCCGCATCGCAGGCGGCGCTGGCGCAGATAAACCCAAACGACTCGCGCGTGGCGCAGCGGTTTGAATTATTTTACGGTGGGGTTGAGTTAGTCAATGGTTATCAAGAGTTGACGGATGCGGCAGAACAACAGCAACGTTTTCAGCGTGACCGTGAACAGCGCAAAGCACTGAGTAAGCCAGATTATCCTGAAGATACGCGGCTGTTAGCAGCACTGGAGAACGGCTTGCCTGAATGTTCTGGTGTAGCTTTAGGTTTTGACCGCTTGCTGATGATTCACTTAAACAAAAGCCATATTAGCGAAGTATTGCCGTTCGCCATCGACCGTGCTTAAGAAGATCGCAGTGGCACTTGCCGAATCCCATCGTGATGTTATAATATAACAATTATCGCAAAGCGAAGATAAAGGCAAGTAGCTATGACACAACGGTCATTAGACAGAACAGGTATGTGGGTAACCACCGTGTGTGCGTTGCACTGCTTGTTGTTGCCTGTGATTCTGCCGATGTTGTCATTGATCGGTTTATCGTTCATTGGTGAAGAAGTGCTTGAACGGCTGATTCTTGGCACAAGTATCTTGCTTGGACTTATCGCTTTGGTGATGGGCATGCGTCAACATCTTCGCATTTACCCTCTGGTATTGTTAGTTGCGGGTGGAGCAATCTACTGGCACAAAGACAGTCTTGGCGAAGTGGGCGAACCTATCATTATTCTCTGTGGTGCTGCACTCATCGTTGCTGCACACTGGGTAAACTTAAAGCTTACTCGTCAGGCCTCACTACTTCGCGCTAGCGCTTTTCAATAATCACACCAGCTTCAACATGATGGGTGTAGGGGAACTGGTCAAACAGCGCACATTTCACAACGTTATGCGTGGTCGTTAAGCTCTGCAAATTGTCTACTAAGGTTTCTGGATTACAAGAAATGTAAACGATTCGCTGGTAGTTCCGCACCAGTTCAATGGTGTCAGCATCAAGACCGGCCCGCGGCGGGTCGACCACCACGGTGCCACAATTAAAGCTTGCTAAATCAGCTTCATTCGCACGTCGCGATTCTTTTTCACCTTTCATGACCGCACTAAAATCCTCGGCCGACATGCGCACGACGGTGACGTTATCAATGTTGTTAAGTTCACAGTTATAACGCGCTGAGGCAACGGAAACCTTACTAATTTCGGTCGCTAAAACACGATTAAAGTTGCGTGCCAGCGGCAGACTGAAATTCCCATTGCCACAGTACAATTCAAGCAGGTCGTGCTCGGTTTCGGTAGTGGCGGCGAGTGCCCATTCCACCATTTTAATATTTACTGCCGCATTGGGCTGAGTAAAGCTGTTCTCGATTTGTTGAAACTTATAATTGCGCCCGGCAATCTCAAGCTCTTCAACAACCCAGTTCTGTTGCAGATTGATTTTCTGTTTCCGTGAACGGCCGATAAGATGAATAGTTCCAAGTGCTTGTAATGCAGTGCGCAGCTGTTTAGCGGCTTGCTCCCACTCCTCATCAAGTTGGCGATGATAAATCAACGAGATTAATGCTTGGCCACTCGTTGTGGTTAAGAACTCGACCTGAAACAGCTTTTGCCGCAACACCGGCCGATCTTTAATTTGCTTAATCAGTTCCGGCATCAATGCATTGATCAATAAGCTGCCGGGAGGGAAAGTGTCCATGCGGATCTTTTCCCGCGTGTCGGGGTCGAACATGATGTAGAACAAATCATCGCCTTCATGCCAAACCCTGAATTCCGCGCGCATGCGGTAATGACATGGCGGCGAAGCGAACACGTCTAGCTCAGCACTGGTGTAGGGCTCCAACATACGTTTCAAACGTGTTTGCTTCTCAGCAAGTTGCTGTTGGTAATTTTGCGGCTGTATAGCTAAATGTGTCATCGACACTCCCTTCTCGTGGTACGTCTGTATTGGCATTGCTTGCGCGAGGCCGAATTGTAAACACTAAGGTGTAAAAGTCTAGTGCTACGGTGTGATTCTGTATTTACGAAAAGTATGCAATTGAACATTGATTAACCGCACTAAATGTTTCAATATGTTTTATCGTGTGCGATAAACAAACATTTATTTGCGTCGAACAACAAGAGTTACTAACAAAAAGAATAAGGTGATTAACATGTCTAAGCATTTTGTAAAGCGTGGTAGTTTTGCCGTAGCAGCCCTCGCCCTTGCGGTAAGTAGCGCTGTTGCCCATGCAGGTAACGATAAAGAGCGGGTCATTATCCAATTTAAACCTGGTAGCCAGGCAACTGTAGAGAAAGCCGTTGCTCGTGCTGGCGGTAACAAGCAGGTCGACCTTGCCAAATATGACGCAATGGCAATAACTGTTCCTGCGGCTGCTTTAAATGGCCTGCGTAATAATCCGAATATCGTTTTAGTGGAAGAAGATAGTCCTCGTCAATTGTTAAGCTCGCAATATGAGCCAGGTACACCTTATGGTATCGCGCAGGTTCAAGCTGATTTAGTTTCTGATGCTGGTGCTGGTAGCCGCAAGGTTTGCATCATCGACTCGGGTTATGATCTGGGCCATCCAGATTTACAAACTTCAGGTGTTACCGGGCGCTTCGATAGTGGCTCTGGTAACTGGTACACCGATGAAAACGGTCATGGTACCCATGTTGCTGGCACAATTGCAGCTCTTGCTAATGGTGACGGGGTAGTCGGCGTACTGCCGAATGGCAACCTTAACTTGCACATTGTAAAAGTGTTTAGTGCTAGTGGCTGGAGTTATTCATCTTCATTGATTGCTGCGGCTGATCAGTGTGCGACTGAAGGTGCGCAAGTAATCAACATGAGTCTTGGTGGTTCTCGTGCAAACCGCACGGAAGAACGCGCTTTCCGGCAGTTAAACGATGCCGGTGTATTGAGCATCGCTGCGGCAGGTAACGATGGCAATACTCGCCACTCCTACCCAGCTTCTTATGATGCTGTGGTATCTGTTGCTGCAATTGATAGCACTGAGACCATTGCTGCGTTTTCGCAACAGAACGATCAAGTGGAACTTGCCGGGCCAGGCGTAGCTGTACTTTCCTCGGTACCACGTGGCACGGGTGAAAAAGTTGCCGTGAGTGTCGCCGGTACTGGTTATGACGCGAATGGTATGGATGGCTCAGCGCGAACGGAAGTCACCGGCAATTTGGCTGACTGCGGTATCGGCGACCAAGCTTGTCCAGGCGCTGTCGGCGCGGTATGTCTGATTGAACGTGGTGCGATTTCTTTCGCTGAGAAAGTTCAGGCATGTGAAGCCGGTGGTGGCGTTGGCGCTATTGTGTATAACAATGAAGCTGGCCCGTTATTAGGCACACTTGGTGAATACAGCGCCTCAATCCCGGCTGTGGGTATTTCTGATACTGATGGTGCAGCGCTGCTTGGACAAGTAGGTGCAAGTACTACGGTAAGCGTAGTCGATAGCAATTGGGCGTTCTTCAATGGCACCTCAATGGCGACACCACATGTCGCTGGTGTAGCAGCGTTAGTTTGGTCGCATCACACCAGCTGTACCAATAATCAAATTCGCGCGGCGTTGCAGGCATCAGCCAAAGATTTAGGTGCTGCCGGTCGTGATAACGCCTATGGCTACGGCTTGGTACAGACCAAAACTGCAGTCGACTACTTAACTGTTAACGGTTGTGGTGGTTCCGGTGGCGATACCGGTGGTGACACTGGTGGCGGTAAAGGTGGTGGTAACGGTGGTGGCAAAGGCGGCCCGAAGAAGTAACCTAACAGCTGACATTTGATGTAAAAGCTCGCAGTTTGCGAGCTTTTTTTATGCGGGTTGAATAGA
>NZ_JBOBQA010000002.1:0-238343 GCF_052541995.1 Pseudidiomarina xizangensis | reverse complement strand
TCGCCTTTGCTCTTTCGACAGCCAACATCGCTCTTATCCCTTCGGAATATATTAGACTAAAGTCAACTGAGCGGTCTTATACTTTATTGCTATCATGCGCACACTAAAAAGAAGTGTCACTAGATTCATGAGAGGTACAGACGATGCAGATAAATAAAACGTTAGTAACAATGATAAATGCCGGGGCGGTAGCTAGTTTAGCAACCTTTAGCTCTGGTGCGTTTGCTCAACAGCAAAATGGTCCAGAAATTGAAGCTGAGGAAACCATACAGGTAATCGGTTCGCGTTTATCGATGCGTACCGCAACGGATGGTACCGCTCCGGTTGATATAATCTCCAGCGAAGAATTAACGGCCAGTGGCATTACTGAAACTGCCCGCGCATTACAATATGCAGTACCGAGCTTTAACTTTCCTTCTTCATCGATTACCGATGGTTCAGACGCGGTACGACCTGCTTCATTGCGCGGATTATCGCCTGATCACACCTTAGTTCTGGTCAATGGCAAACGGCGTCACATGAGCGCATTAGTTCATTTAAATGGTACCACGGGTCGTGGTAGCTCTAACGTCGATCTTAACGCTATACCAATTTCGTCGATAAAACGGATTGAAGTACTACGCGACGGTGCTGCAGCGTTGTATGGCTCAGATGCAATTGCGGGTGTAATCAATATCGTTCTTAAGGACCAAGCAGAGGGTGGCAGCGTTACCGCAATAACTGGTCAAACGTACGAGGGTGATGGTGAACAATATAAAGTCCACGGCAATGTCGGCTTCGAATTAGGCGATGACGGACAGTTAACTTTATCTGCGGAATATCACCACAAGAACAAGACCAATCGTGCTGGTTTTGACCCGCGCCAACAGTATCCTTTGGTTGATGGTGAACTCGACCCACGGGAACAAACGTTTGATCGCCTGAATCACCATGTGGGTGCTGCAGAGTTCGAAAATAAAGCGTTGTTTGCCAATGCCAGCATCGCGCTAGGTGAAGGCGAACTTTATGCTTTTGGTGGGGTAAGCGATCGCACCACGCAATCCGGTGCATTCTACCGACGGGCTCTTGATTCGCGGAACATCATCGAAGTGTATGCGGATGGTTTTCTACCTTTATTGACACCAGAAACCAGCGACGTTTCTGGCTACGTGGGCTACCGCTTTGACCTAGGTCAGTGGCAAGTGGATGCAAGTACTGGTTATGGCGAAAGTGAGTTTCAATATCGTGTAGAGAACTCCCTTAACGCCTCAATTGGTCCATCTTCACAAACCGAATTTGATGCCGGAACGCTCATTACTGATGAAATGACCGCGACAGTCGATTTCTCGCGTTTTCTTCCCTTTGTGAATAACTCAGATCTCTCAGTTGCGTTTGGCATTAGCTATCGCGAGAATACCTATCAAATCCGCGCTGGTGAGGAAGCGTCGTACGTCGATGGTGGCTACGATGGGCGCTCATCGGGAAGTCAGGGTTTCACTGGCTTCAAACCTGAATCTGAGGTGGACGAATCACGAGATAACACCGGCGTTTATGTTGAAGTCGAAAATATGCTCACGCCTGATTTCCAATGGGGCGCAGCGGTTCGCTACGAAGATTATTCAGACTTCGGTAGCAACACCAGCTGGAAGGTTTCAGGTCGTTATGATTTAAGTGACGAATGGGCCATCCGTGCGACGACCAATACCGGTTTCCGCGCACCTAGTGTGCAACAGTTGTATTTCTCCAACATTTCGACACTTTTTGTCGATCGGGGCAACGGCTTACAGCCTGAACAAAGTGGAACCTTCAATAATATCAGCAGTGTTGCACGTGAGTTAGGAATCGAAGGTCTCGAGCCAGAAGAATCGCAAAGCTTTAGCGCGGGAGTGGTATTTAATGGTTATGATGGATTTACCCTAACCATAGATGCTTTCCAAATCGCAATCGATGATCGCATTATTCTGTCAGGCGATGTCAGTCCTCAAGATTCCGCTGCCGTTGCAGATGCTTTAGCAGCTAGCGGTGCTGATAACGCGCGTTTCTTTGTAAATGCGGTCGACACTACCTCGCGTGGCGTTGACGTAGTGGCATCGAAAACGGTCCAGTTTGGCGAATATGGCGAATTGCGTACGCAACTTGCTTACGGCTACAACAAAACCGAGATTGATGATGTTAATTTACCCGCCTTACTTGATGGTCTGGAAGACAACTTATTCGACGGTGTTGAACGTACCCGAATGACTCGCTCGGTACCCAGAAACAGCGGCAGCATCGCCTTCACACATACCATAAGTGCGTTAGAAACTCGGCTGGCGTTCAACTACTTCGGTGACTACATATTGGAAAATAGCCGGGGTGTACAGACTGAGTTCGGTGCCAAGTGGGTGACCGACCTGTCAGCTAAGTATCGCCTGAACAATCAGCTGTCAGTCAGTGCCGGAGTACAAAATTTATTTGACGAATATCCTGATAAGCAACGTCCGGAAAGTCAGTTTAACGGCATTTTTAGATATCCGCTAACAAATGCACCATTTGGTTTTAACGGCGGTTATTATTACGCCGAGCTAACTTACAGCTTCTAGTTTGCGTAATTAAAGTTGTGTCAAAACCGCCACATTGTGGCGGTTTTTTTATATCCGGAACCAACCAGCCAAATAATAATCGTTTTAAAACAGACTCATAGCATGCTGGCACGTTTCTTGTATTACTTTAAGGGGAACATTTTAAAGTGATAGTTAATGGAGAACATCATGGGAAACAAATCGACTTGGTTATGGGTCATTGCTGCAGTTATCGGCCTAGCACTGTTCGGCGATGAAATTCTGGGCCTGTTGGGTGCAATTATTGGTTTAGTAGTAAGCGTTGGCATTACTGGTTTGGTGATGATCGCTATTGCCCTGGGTGCTTTTGCATTAGTGGTAATGGTCGGCGGTAGTATCGCAGTGGGGTTGATCGTCGCTGCCGTAGCTTTGATCGCAGTTTTGTTCAGTTGGTTGTGGCCCTATCTGCTGTTATGCGGAATCATCTACTTATTGGTTCGAAAACGCCCAAAAGCTGTGTAAACTAAAGCCTACTTTGATTAACGAATAAGGCAAGGTTATGAAGCAGCTGGTAGTAGGCTTGGGTATTTTGGTACTGAGTGTCAGTGTGCAGGCGGCGCAAGTCGAAGTGACTGAAGCATGGGTGAAGCCTACTATTCCGGGTACTGTTAATGGTGCCGGTTATATGGTGGTCAGCAATCATGGCGATCACGCGGTAACCCTGAGCGGTGTATCGACTGCGGCCGCCCGTGCGGCCGAGGTGCATCAGCATATTATGACCGAAGACGGTATGATGCGTATGCGCCGGGTACCTGAGTTGGTGATCGGTGCGAATGAATCGGTAATTTTTCAACCCGGTGGCTACCATGTGATGTTCTTTGGTGTAAAGATTCCGTTTAAGGTGGGTGAACAGGTTGCTTTTCAATTGCAGTTCGCTGATGCTGACGTGCTAGCAGTGGATGCGGAAGTGCGTCCGCTGCAGTAATTTCATCTAAGTAATCTGAAATCTTCGCTAAGAACCGCAAGGAAAGTTGTCACATGGCTAACAATAAAGGTTTCAAACTCACAACGCTGTTGGCGTGCTGCGCCCTGTCTACACCAGTTGCGGCTGATACAGTGTTCGGCGTTTATGCTGGGGGACAGTTTTGGCAAACCGAAACGTCCGGCAGTTTTGGTAGTAACAGCACGAATCCAGATTTCGCTTTTGATGACGAACAGCAAAGTAGCTACTACATTGTGCTGGAACACCCGATTCCGTTATTTCCAAATTTGAAAGTGCGGCACAACGAATTAGTTAGTGATGGCCAACAAAATTTGAGTCAGGATTTAAGCTTTTTCGGCACAACGTTCAGTGCCGGGACCCCGGTAACTTATCAAACCGACTTTAGCCACACCGACTACACGCTTTACTACGAGCTGTTTGATAACGATCTGCTGACTTTTGATTTGGGTGTGACCGCGAAGCGGGTGGAAGGTCATCTTGAAGTACGCAGTCAGGAAGTCATGCGAGCAAGCGCAACTGATGGCTGGATCCCTACGCTTTACAGCCAGTTAAGGGTTGGCATTCCAGCAACCCCGTTTACCATTTATGGCGTGGCGAACGCATTAAGCATTGATGACTCGAAAATTGAAGATTATGAAGCCGGTATTGAATACCGAGTGATAGAAAACCTGGCCGTCGACCTGAATTTGCAGCTAGGCTATCGGGTATTCAACATCGAGCTTGATGGTTTAGACGACGTGTACAGCAACCTGGAATACCGTGGACCTTATCTGGGTCTAGAGTTGCACTTTTAGGCTTATCCGCCATACGGAGTTACGGTTGCGGCATCGAGTTGATAGCCAACAACTGCGAGCTCGCCGTCTGCCCGTTCTACTTTGACCGTGCCTTCGACCCAAACTGGGTTGAAGGCCTGACGGATCGGATAACCTTCTGGATAACGAACTAAGAGTACTTGATTTGGTGGTGGTGGTGGCACATGAATACAGGCACCCTCGTAAGGCACCAGTAAGAACTCCGTGACCTTGCCATCGTCAGCTTGTAATTGTACAACAAATCCTGGAATACGGACCTTCTGACCATCCAGAGCCGCAACTACAGGTGCATTCATCTCGGGTTGTCCCATGGCTTCTGGATTCATATCATAGTAGGCTTGACTGCGTACCGGAGGTGGAGTGTAACCTTCTGGGATCAGGCTTTTCCATTCGATTTCACGATAATCACTGGCACTTGCCGCGCCTGCTGAAAACATCGCAATGACAGCCAAACTGGCTAACCAACTTTTCATCATAACTTCACCGTTAATCCATCAGCTAAAGCATTGCGATACGCTTGCCACGCCGGATAGAAACTTAAGACAATGGCAGCACCAATAATTGCTACCAACAAGTATACTTCTCGCAGGGTTAACAGGCTGGCGGTGACCTGAATACCCAGGGTGTTGTGTAACATATCAGCACCGAGTACTAAAACCGCGTAAAGTGCGCCGGTACCTAATGCCGTACCCAAAACGGTAACGGCTGCAGCTTCACAGACTAAGAGCCCGAGAATAGTGACTGGACCAGCGCCAATAGATCGTAAGACCGCCATTTCGCGACGTCGTTCACGTAAACTGGCTAAAAGTGTGGTGAGCATCCCTAATAAGCCAGTGATTACGACCAGCACAGATATAGTCATCAGGGCGCGTTCGAACAGATTTAATGTGCGCCAGAAGTTCTTTAGTGCAAGGCCCGGCATAATTGCCGACAAAGCTTCGTCATCATAGGTGTTGATCATGCGTTGCAGACGCAAGGCGAAGGCGCGGTTTTCAAGACCGAGTAAGACAGCGCTCAAAGTGTAGACCGGCGGCGCAGTATGTTGCTGATGCTGTTCATCGGTATGTTGCTGATGCTGTTCATCGGTATGCTGGTGATCGTGATCACCAGTATCGTCGTGCTGGTCGGCGTTATCTTCCCCGACCAAGTATTCACCATGCACCAGACCTTGGCCGGCTAATGGAATAAACACGCCGCGGTCAATAGGAGTACCTGTGCGTGCCAACACACCCACCACGGTAAATGGGTGAGCGTCATGATTACTGAAGCTGATATCACCCGTACCATGCGATATCGTTAAAGGATCATCCACACTTAACTGTAGTTCTGTTGCTGCCTCAGCACCTAATACCGCGACGGTCGGTGTCGCACGACTCGAAAAATTCGAGCCATTAGCAAAGCGCAAAGGTTGCTTGCTGCCGTACTGGAAGTGTTCAAATAATGTGTCACTAGTGGCAATTACTGGTAAGCCTTGCACACTATCGCCCATTGCCATAGGAATATGCCATTTAACGCTGGGAAGTTGCTGCAGGTAGCGATAGCTCTGCCAATTGAGCGTGTTGGATAGATTGCCGATATGGAAAACACTGCTTAACAAAAGTTCGGTCGAACCGGTTCGTGCGCCAACGATTAAATCGGTACCAGAAATAGTATTGGCAAAATTTTCTTGGGTTTGCACGCGTATGCGTTCAACGCCGAGTAGTAACAAGGTACTAACGGCGATCGCGATAATGGTAAGCCAGACACTGCCACGACGATTCCATAAACTCGCTAAGGCTAGTTTAAACATGGCCACCTTCCGTCGCAGCTTGATTGATTTCCTGCAACTCGATAGCACGCGGGAAGTGGGGCGCTAAGGTAGCGTCGTGAGTGACAAAAAGTAAGGTCGTGTCTTGCTCGGCGCAGGCCTCAAATAGCAACTGAATAAAGTCGTCGCGGTGGGCTTGGTCGAGTGCAGAGGTTGGCTCATCGGCGATGATCAGCGCCGGACTACCTAATAGGGCCCGCGCGGCTGCAACCCGTTGTTGTTGCCCGACACTAAGTTGGTGGGCAGGTTGTTGCTGTTGAGCACGGCTAAGGCCGAGTCGGTCAAGCAGGGTTGTCGCTGTGGCGTTAATAGATTTGCCAGCCAACCGCTGCCGGCGAGCAGGCGCAAACTGACAGGCAAGCGTAACGTTGGCAATGGCCGACAAATAAGGCAGCAGGTTAAATTGCTGGAAAATATAACCGACTTCATTGGCGCGCAAGCGATCACGCTGGTGCTGGTTAAGCTTGGCAAGATCATGCCCAAGTACCTGCACCTGCCCGGGCGCTGTGGTATGAATGCCAGCAATAAGACTTAGCAGAGTAGATTTACCGCTACCGCTAGCACCACGCAGTAGTATCCGCTCACCACGGGCGAGAGAGAGCTGCGGGATGCTCAGTAACGGCGACTGAGCACCCGGCCAGCTAAATTCAAGTTGATTTAGCTCAACGCAGGCGCTCATTCAGTTTATTTAGCTTTTGCGCGTTCGAATGAACTTAGGATTTCATCTTTCGCTTCGTTGATGTCACCCCAACCTTCAATCTTGACCCATTTGCCTTTTTCGAGTTCTTTGTAATGCTCAAAAAAGTGGGTGATTTGTGCTTTCAGCAACTCGGGCAAATCGTTAACGTCTTTAATGTGATCGTATTCTTTGCTCAGTTTGCTGACAGGAACTGCGACAACTTTGGCATCCTGACCTGCGTCATCGGTCATTTTCAAAACGCCGACTGGGCGACATTTGATGACAGAGCCGGGTTGCAATGGATGGGGTGTCGGCACCAATACGTCAACCGGGTCACCATCAAGCGATAAAGTGTCATTTACAAAACCGTAGTTGCACGGATAGAACATTGCAGTAGACATGAAACGATCAACCCATAGGGTGCCGGTTTCTTTATCGACTTCATATTTTATCGGATCCGCATTGGCTGGGATCTCAATGATGACATTGACTTCTTCTGGCAAGTTTTTACCTGCACTTACATCACTCAAACTCATGGTCGTTCCTGTTTGTTCAATTATGGTAAAAAATTAGGTGGCTTATTATACGTCTGTTGCCGCCGAATGCGAAGCTTGTAAGTACTCTACACAGGTAGTTACTTCTTGTGCGGAGCCTAAAATGACGCTAACCCGTTGATGAATGTCTACAGGCTGAACTTCGAGGATGCGTTGTTCACCGGTATGGGCGCGTCCACCGGCTTGCTCAACCAGCATTGCCATTGGATTGCCTTCGTACATCAGGCGTAACTTGTAAGGTTTATTGGGTTTGCGGTTATCGCCAGGGTAGGTAAATAACCCGCCACGGCAGAGCACGCGATGGACATCGGCAACCATCGCTGCTATCCAGCGCATGTTAAAGTTTTTACAGCGGGGGCCGTGCTCGCCAGCCAGCAAGTCGTCAACGTAACGACGCATCTGTGGTTGCCAATGACGGTAATTTGACATGTTGATGGCAAACTCACAGGTTTCCTGCGGTATTTCAATATCGGTATCAGTGAGTAAGAACTCACCAACTTTCTGATCCAGAGTGAACACCCGCACGCCGCGACCGGTAGTGAACACTAGCATGGTCGATGGTCCATAAAGGACGTAGCCCGCCGCAACCTGATGAGTGCCTGGCTGTAAGAACATCTCCGGACCCGAAGTTGTCTTATCTGGTGTTGGCAATATCGAAAAAATGGTACCGACGAGACTATTAATATCGATATTAGAACTGCCGTCGAGCGGATCAAAAGCAACTAGGTATTCGCCCGTTTGCTCGCCATCGACAATTCCTTCCTCTTCTTCAGAAGCGACCGCACGAACGTGAGGATTCTCCAGTAGAATATCTTTCAGTAACTGATTGGCGAGGACGTCGAGCATTTTTTGCGTTTCACCCTGAATGTTCTCGTCCAGAGTCGAGCCAAGCACACCTGCCAACTCACCTTGATGGAGCCGGAATGAAATTTCTTTGGCACAAATTTGTAGAGTATTTATGACTGAAAGAAGTCCCTCATCGACCTGATCACGGCGTAACGTAGGAATTAAGCGTTGCATAACGTCCTCATTTGAAGTGCTGCTCAAAATCGCGGCTAAGTTTACCGCAAAAACAGGTAAAATGCCTGCAAGAATCTATGTAAATTGTACCTGCATGCTACACTAGCCCCGTTTTTAGTGCGCACAGCGATGCGATGTAACGACTGGACGAAATTATGCATATTCATATTCTTGGTGTCTGCGGCACCTTCATGGGCGGCATTGCCGCGTTGGCAAAAGCCATGGGACACCATGTTACCGGTAGCGATACTGCCGTTTACCCACCGATGAGCGATCAATTGGCCGCGTTGGGGATCGATGTCTATCAGGGCTACGATCCGGCGCAACTTGAACCATGCCCAGACTTGGTGATTATTGGTAATGTGTTAAGTCGCGGTAACCCAGCAGTGGAAGCGGTTTTGAATCAGCGTATTCCCTATCGTTCTGGGGCACAGTGGTTGCATGACGCATTGTTGCAAAACAAATGGGTACTCGCAGTGGCTGGTACCCATGGCAAAACCACGACTGCCAGCATGTTGGCGTGGATTCTAGCACAAGCCGGTTATCAGCCGGGTTTTTTGGTTGGCGGTGTACTAGCGAATTTTGGTTGCTCAGCACAATTAGGTGCGAGCGACTTCTTTGTCATTGAAGCCGACGAATACGATACCGCATTTTTTGATAAACGCTCGAAGTTCGTGCATTACCAGCCTTCGACCCTGATTTTGAATAATCTCGAATTCGATCATGCGGATATATTCCCGGATCTAGCGGCGATTCAAACGCAATTTCATCATTTGGTCCGGATCATTCCAGGCTACGGTAAAATCATCTATCCAGCTGCGGACGCCAACATTGCGCAAGTGCTGGAGCGTGGTTGCTGGAGCGAGCGTGCAACACTTGCGTCCGCTGCTGCCGGCGCGAACGCAGATTGGCAATTTAAGCTTGTGCACCCAGACGCTAATAGCTTTGCTGTTACTCACCACGATAAAAGCGCTACAGTAGACTGGGAGCTGGTAGGTAAGCACAATGCTGCGAACGCGGTGATGGCCATGGCAGCGGCGCATCATGTCGGTGTTCCGTTAGATGTCTCGGCCGCCGCATTAGGTGAATTCAAAAATACCAAGCGACGTTTGGAATTGCTTGGGACGCCAAATAATATTGCGATTTATGATGATTTTGCTCATCATCCAACCGCGATCGCCAGCACGCTCAACGCATTGCGTGCAAAGGTCGGCTCTGCCCGTATCGTCGCTGTACTTGAACCGCGCTCGAACACCATGAAACGCGGTATTCACGCTGATCAACTTGATGCTGCGTTAAACGCAGCGGATTCATGCTTTATGTTGCAACCTGAAGGGTTACAATGGGCGATCGCAGATTATGTACCAACAGCCAAGGTAACCCACACAGTTGATGAACTTGTAACGCAACTGTTGCGTACTCTAGAGCCTGGCGATCAGGTCCTCATTATGAGTAATGGCGGGTTTGGTGGTTTGCATCAACGGTTGCTGCAAGAATTAGCTGGTCAGCAATGACAAAAGGTAGCTCTATGACGGTCTCAAATTCAGCGATAACACTCGCCATTACCGGCGCTTCGGGTGCACCTTATGCGGTGCGTTTGTTAGAATGCTTACTCCAACAACAGCAGCAAGTGCATGTGCTGATGTCGAGCGCGGCGCGCGTAGTCTTTGTTACTGAACTCGACTGGCAATTGCCAGCGGCTCCACAAGCGATGGGCAACGCGTTACGTGAGCAGTTTAAAGTAAGTAGCGAACAGCTACAGGTTTATGGCAAAGAGCAGTGGTTCGCTCCTTCAGCTTCTGGTTCGGCTGCGCCAAAACGTATGGTGGTGTGTCCATGTTCGACGGGTACTTTGTCAGCGATCGCCA
Source organism: Pseudidiomarina xizangensis (assembly GCF_052541995.1). Lineage (NCBI taxonomy): Bacteria > Pseudomonadati > Pseudomonadota > Gammaproteobacteria > Alteromonadales > Idiomarinaceae > Pseudidiomarina > Pseudidiomarina xizangensis. Next base: position 228,081 of record NZ_JBOBQA010000002.1, on the reverse strand, counting down.
CCGGTGCTAGTGATAATTTACTCGAACGTGCTGCCGATGTGGTTATCAAAGAACGCGGGCAGTTGGTCCTAGTACCACGCGAAATGCCGTTATCTGCGATTCATTTGGAAAATATGCTGAAGTTGGCGCGCTTAGGGGTGACGATCATGCCCGCCGCGCCAGGTTTTTATCATCAGCCGAAGCGCATTGAAGATTTGGTTGATTTCGTGGTCGCGCGGGTGCTTGATCACCTTGGTTTAGAGCAAACTTTGCAGCCTCGCTGGGGCTACGGAGAGGAGTCGTAATTCGACATGAAAGCTTTATCGATTAATAACTTAAGAAAAACCTACAAAGGTGGATTCGAAGCTTTGAAAGGCATCGACCTCAATGTTGAAGAAGGCGATTTCTTTGCTTTGCTAGGCCCCAATGGTGCGGGAAAATCGACCACCATTGGTATTATTTCGTCGTTAGTGAACAAAACCGAAGGCAAAGTGAGCGTATTTGGTTACGATCTTGATACCCAGTTGGTTGAGCTAAAACGCCAAATCGGTCTGGTGCCGCAGGAGTTTAATTTCAATCAATTTGAAACAGTGCGCCAAATTGTTGTAAATCAGGCTGGCTACTATGGTGTGCCACGCCAGGTTGCCCATGAGCGAGCGGAGCACTATCTAAAGCAGTTGGGATTGTGGGACAAGCGTGACAACCCGGCACGTATGTTGTCAGGTGGTATGAAACGCCGACTGATGATCGCACGTGCTCTGCTGCATGAACCGAAACTGTTGATTCTTGATGAACCGACCGCCGGCGTCGATATTGAATTGCGCCGCAGTATGTGGGACTACCTGCTGGAGATTAACAAGCAGGGTATAACAATTATTCTGACCACCCATTATCTGGAAGAAGCCGAAACCTTGTGCCGCAATATCGCTATCATCGATCGCGGTGCTATCGTCGAAAATACCTCAATTAAACGCCTATTAGCGACATTGAATCGTGAGACCTTCGTGCTTGATTTAAGTCGTGATGAAGACGAACGCATTGAGCCGCAACTCGAAGGGTTTACTATGCGTCAAACCGACGACCACACGATTGAAGTTGACGTGGAAAAGTCGCAAGGTCTGAACAAAGTATTCGATCAGCTCAGCGCACAAAACATTAAGGTGTTGTCGATGCGTAACAAAGCGAATAGGTTGGAAGAGCTTTTCGTCGATCTCGTGGAACGCGGTCGTACGGCAAAATCAGCAGGGGGAGCCTAATATGACGGCGTCATTCAATTTTATTGCGCTAAAAACGATTTGGATTAAAGAGTGTACGCGATTCTTACGCATTTGGGTGCAAACCCTGGTGCCGCCTGCGATTACCATGACCCTTTATTTTGTTATTTTTGGCAGTATCGTCGGTGAACGGATTGGTGATATGAGTGGCCGCCCTTACATGGAATTTATCGTACCTGGCTTGATCATGATGTCGATTATCACCAACTCGTATTCCAACGTTGCATCGTCATTTTTCAGTGCAAAATTTCAGCACAATATCGAAGAAATGCTGGTCGCCCCAGTATCAACACCGGTGATTATTGTTGGTTATGTCGGTGGTGGTTTGGTGCGGGCGCTGATAGTAGCAGTGATCGTAACCCTGGTGTCGTTCACCTTTGTTGAAAACGTGAGTATTAATAATGCGGGCATATTGGTACTGACGGTGGTGTTAACTTCGACACTCTTCTCACTGGCCGGACTCATTAATGCGATCTATGCCAAGACCTTTGACGACATTTCGATAGTGCCGACCTTTATCTTAACCCCACTAACCTACTTGGGTGGGGTGTTTTTCAGTGTCAGCTTGTTGCCTGGAATATGGGAAACCGTAGCCCGTGCAAATCCAGTGCTGTATATGGTCAACGCCTTTCGCTATGGCTTTCTTGGCGTCTCTGATGTCAATATCACTGTCGCATTGAGCGTGATTATTGCTTTCAACCTGGTCTTTTTCTTCACTGCTTACACTTTGCTACAACGTGGCACGGGTATCCGTTCGTGAGTGCAATGGAATCGCGTCCGGTTACTACTAATCAGCATGGGAATCATGAGGATTTGACCCAAGTGGTCATGCGGCACCTGCGCTCACCCTTCAAAAAGCCAATTCAGGAGCACAACCGTGAAGCTTTTCAGCAGGCAGCGCAGGCTGTTGCTGATTGGCAAGGACCGGTTATTTTGGACTCCTGTTGCGGGGTCGGCGAGAGCACAGCATGGCTGGCGCAGCAAAATCCTGATGCGTTAGTGATTGGGATAGATAAATCTGCCCATCGGTTGCAGCGTCATGCCAACTGTCAAACGAGCGAAGCTGGGCAGCGTTATTTACTGGTACGTGCCGATCTACAAGACTTCTGGCGCTTGGCGGTTGAGGCAAACTGGCAGCTGCAGCAGCATTATATTTTATATCCGAACCCATGGCCGAAAGCCGCGCACTTAAGTCGCAGATGGCATGGCAGCCCCGTATGGCCGTACGTGATGGCATTGGGCGGGGAGTTAGTGATGCGCTCCAATTGGGTAACCTATTTGACCGAAGTGGCGAGCAGTCTCGCGCTGGTAAACTGTTCCGCAACCTTGCAGCCATTACTAGCGAGACACGAGTCGATTACGCCGTTCGAGCGCAAGTATCAACATAGCGGTCAGCAGCTTTGGCAATTAACTGCTACGCTGCCAGAGGATAGTCGCTATTTTTCTGCCATCGAGGCAGAATAATTAGCCCCGCGTAACACTCGAAACATAAGAAGGGTTAAGCTCTTGGGTGATCAAGTTTTTGCTGAAGTGAGTGAAGAAGCGTTACTAAAGATCTTTACGCTGCCAGAAGCTCCAGATTCGACCTTAGGTCGGATCGAAAAGGATTTGTCAGAGAACCTGATGGGGTTTCTTGGCGAGCACATTGTTGCGCGCGAGAAGCCATTACATGAAATTGAAACCAACTTTTCAGACAGCGAAGTACCGGAGCAACCACGTTACGTTTCCGACCACACTGAGTTCCTACTCGATAACTTAGTGGCACATTCGGTACACACGTCGTCACCGCGTTTTATTGGCCACATGACCTCAGCCTTACCCTATTTTTTATTGCCGTTAGCTAAGCTGATGGTTGGTTTGAATCAGAACCTGGTAAAAATTGAGACTTCGAAGGCCTTTACCCCTCTTGAACGCAACGTTTTGGGAATGCTGCATCATTTGGTTTACGGTCGTGATAAGGCGTTTTATCAACGTTGGATGCATAGCGCTCAGCACTCGCTCGGAGCGATGTGCTCCGGCGGTACTGTGGCCAATATTACCGCCCTGTGGGTAGCGCGGAACCTGTTGCTCAAGCCAGAACCAGGATTTGCCGGTGTCGCTGCAGAAGGTTTTGCTGCTGGGCTTACGCATTATGGTTATAAAGGCCTAACCGTGATGGTGTCGGAACGCGGACATTATTCGTTGGCGAAAGCGGCTGATATCCTTGGCATAGGACGCAATAACTTGATCGGGGTTGCGACCGATGATCACAACCGTATTCGCGTTGATAAGTTGCGTGAGGCTTGTGATAAGGTTGCCGCGGATGGCGGTAAGGTGCTAGCCATTGTTGGTGTTGCCGGGACAACTGAAACTGGACACATTGACCCATTGGCCGAACTTGCTGATTACGCAGCAGAGATCGGCGCCCACTTTCACGTGGACGCTGCTTGGGGTGGTGCGACCTTGATGTCGACCCGCTATCGTGAACTACTGAACGGAATCGAACGCGCCGATAGTGTCACTATCGATGCGCACAAACAAATGTATGTGCCCATGGGTGCCGGCATGGTGCTTTTTAAAGAACCGGGCATGGTCCGTGCCATCGAACACCATGCCGAGTATGTGATTCGGCATGGTTCGAAAGACCTAGGGGCGCATACTATGGAAGGCTCGCGGGCGGGCATGGCAATGCTGGTGTATTCTGCCATGCATGTAATGGGGCGCCGTGGTTACGAATTACTAATCGATAAGAGTATCGAGAAGGCCAGGCAGTTCGCGGCTCTCATCCGGCAGCAGAATGACTTTGAAGTGATAACGGATCCGCAGCTGTGTTTGCTGACCTACAGATTTATACCCAAGCAGGTTAAAGTGGCATTGGAAGATGCCACTGCTGAGCAAGTTCGACGGCTGACCCCGCATCTGAATGCCATCACGCGTTTTGTGCAAAAACGGCAACGGGAGACCGGCAAGTCTTTTGTGTCGCGTACCAAATTAACACCGGCACATTATCATCGTGAACCGACGGTGGTATTTCGTGTGGTATTGGCGAATCCATTGACCACGCACGAGATGCTTGCGGATGTACTACAAGAGCAACGTGAAATTGCCGAACAGGCTATGGGTCTGCGCGGTGCTCTGCATACAGAAATGCGCGAGCTGGGCTTACTGTCCCGCAACAGTTAGTTGTTGCGGGAAAACGGTAAGTTATCGATAAGTCGGGTGCTGCCTAAATAAGCAGCCACCAACACCACCAGTTGCTCATCGTCAGCCGTGGCAGGTTGCAAATCGTCTTGCCGTTTCAATTCTAGGTAGTCCATTCGGAAGCCGCTTTCTTGCAAGGCAATGCGCGCTTCGGCCAACGCTTGTTCGGGGTCGATGTTATCGTGCTGAATGGCATGGGCGATACTTTGCAGTACTTGGTAAAGAACCGGCGCTAGCCGTCGTTCTGAAGTTGATAAATAACCATTGCGCGAGCTTAAGGCGAGTCCGTCACTCGCACGCTCGGTTGACATACCAATAATTTCCACAGGAAAGCTTAGATCTTCCGTCATCAAGCGAATAATCTGGAGTTGCTGGTAGTCCTTTTGCCCAAAAATAGCGACATCGGGTTGTACCATATTGAATAACTTGGCGACAACAGTCGCCACCCCGCGGAAATGTCCGGGCCGACTTGCGCCACATAGAATATCTGAGATGTGTGGTACCTCAATTGAAGTCTGAGCGTCGAGCCCGCGAGGATACACGTCACTGACCTGTGGCGCAAAAACCGCATTAACCCCGCGTTCGGCAAGTGCCTGACAGTCGGCGTCCAGCGTCCGGGGGTAGCTGTCGAGATCTTCGTTCGTTCCAAATTGCATAGGGTTAACGAAAATGCTGACAACCACTTGATCTGCGTGTTGCTGCGCGATTTCGACAAGCTTTAGATGTCCTTCGTGGAGATTGCCCATGGTGGGCACTAGCGCTAGTGTACCTTTTTGCTGGCGTCGCCATGCGCGCAACTCTTCGCGGCTGTTAAACAACTGCATGACGTTACCCTTTGAAGCTATGTTCGGGACCGGGGAAACTGCCTTCCTTAACTTGCTGCACGTACAGCTCGACCGCCTGAGTGAGGTCACCCGCCTCTGCCAAAAAGTTTTTCACAAATTTGGGTAAGTAATCGCCGTTCAGACCAAACATATCGTGCATGACCAAAATTTGTCCGTCACAATGAGGACCAGCACCAATACCAATGGTTGGAATCGTTAGTTTCTCGGAAATGCGTTTGGCCAGTGAGGCAGGAACACATTCAAGAACCAGCAATTGTGCACCTGCTTCTTGCAACGCTAAAGCCTGACGTATTGTGCTATCCGCCGCGCTGGCTTCTTTGCCTTGTACTTTGTAGCCTCCCAGAATATTTACTGATTGGGGTAACAGGCCTAAGTGGGCGCAGACGGGAACACTGCGTTCGACCAGCATCCGGACGGTTTCCAGCAACCAGTCACCGCCTTCCAATTTAACCATGTTTGCGCCGGCACGCATGAGTTTCGCGGCCTCCATACAGGCGTGTTCGGGAGTGACGTAACTCATGAACGGCATATCGGCGATAACAAAAGCATCAGGTGCGCCGTTACGTACCGCTTGTGTATGATACGCAACATTTTCGGTGGTTACCGGGAGCGTACTGGAGGCACCTAAAATAGTATTTCCCAAGGAGTCACCGACCAACATAAAGTCGACCCCACATTGAGCGAAGAGTTTAGCAAAGGTAGCGTCGTAAGCAGTTAATGAGGCAATTTTATCGCCTTCGGCTTTCATTTTAGCGAGTTTGGCAATCGTCGTTGCGGTCATGGGGGATCCTTAACGCCAAGCATAAGAGATGCTTCGATTGTATCAGGTAATTTTTACCAGGTCATGACTGGCAATTGCATCCAGTAAATCACCAATTGCGCGACCATCCGGGAGCACTAACTCGGGTGCTAATTCGGCTAGGGGTAGTAATACAAAGTCTCGCTCGGCAAGGCCTGGATGAGGCACCTGTAACCGTTCGTGCTGTAATTTGAGATGACTGTAAAGTAGCAGATCAAGGTCGAGCGTACGTGCACCCCAACGTCGTCCGCGGACTCGGCCAAAGTCGTTTTCCAGCTGCTGCAAGAAGTCGAGTAAGGCAAGTGGGGCGAGCTCGGTTTCAGCGTAAAGTACAGCATTCACATAATCGGGCTGATCTTGTGGTCCCATAGGTTTGCTGCGGTAAAAACTGGAACAACGGCAATGACTCAGTTCGGATAGCTGCTGCACATGCTCAAGCAACTTTCGCAAAGTTGTTACTGGGTCGCCCAGATTAGCGCCCAGCGCAATATAGACTTCTGTCATGAGCTTGCTGGTTTACCCGGTTTTTTGCGGCGCCGGCCACCACGACGGCCGCGTCGTTTTGTCGGTTGCTCTTCGTTATCCGGAGTGGCTGCAGGCGCAGGAGCATGCTCCTGCTGATCGGTCCAGAACTGCGCAAGTTGATTTAGCTTTTTCTGTTCCAATGGCGTCGCTGTAGCACTACGCAATAGTAGAAAATCATAAGCTGCACGGAAACGCGGATGGCCAAGCAATGATTTAACCCGTTTGCCTTTTGCGCGCTCGAGGCGTTGCTGTAGCTGCCAAATTTCACGCGCCGGAATGGTAAAGCGTTTCGGCACTGCGACACTTTGCATTTGTCGTCCAATCACGTCCGCTGCGGCAATATTCATGGCATCGACAGGTGGTAAGCCACTTTCGAACATAAGCTCTTCCATCCGCGCTTGCAGTGGCCACCACAATAGTGCAGCGAACAAATAGGCCGGAGTGATACTCAAGCCTTTAGCAATGCGTTTATCAGTATCTGCAAAGGTCTGTCGCAGTAATTGATAAGGAGCTTCTTCGGGAGCTTTCAAGTAGTTTTTTAACTGCGGGAACAACTGTTGAAACAGATGATAATCACTCAACATTTCGAAATTAGCCAGCGCTTTACCCGCGGTAAATAGCTTTAGACATTCTTCGAAGAGTCGTGCTGCGGGTATGTTCTGCAATAGCTGCGCGTGTTTACGGATGGGGTCGGCCACACTAGGGTCCATCCGCATCGACAATTTGGTGGCGAAACGAATCGCTCGCAACATACGTACCGGGTCTTCGCGGTAACGGGTTTCCGCGTCACCGATCATTCGTAGTACGCCGTTGTTGATATCGCGAACACCGTTAGCAAAATCATGAATCGAGAAGTCAGCGATGTTGTAGTACAACGCGTTAACGGTGAAATCGCGGCGTTGGGCATCCTCTTCGATACTGCCGTACACGTTATCGCGCAGCAGCATGCCATCGTCGTTACTTTTGGCGTGCTTCTGCGCCTGTTCATTTTCTTCGTCGTCGCTGTGGTGGCCACGAAAAGTGGCCACTTCAATGATTTCCCGACCGAACATGATGTGTGCCAAGCGGAAGCGGCGCCCTACTAAGCGGCAGTTGCGGAATAGTTTTTGTACTTGTTCAGGTTTAGCGTTCGTTGCGACATCAAAATCTTTTGGTTTGATATCGAGTAGGAGATCACGCACGCAACCGCCAACCAAATAGGCTTCATAGCCGGCATTGTGCAGTCGGTACAGTACCTTCAGCGCCGGCTCAGCGATATCCTTGCGCGAAACCGGATGCTGATCACGAGGTATGATTAAAGGCTTCGCAAGTATATTGCGAGGTAAGTCGGAACTTGTTTCGGTCTGCCGCAGCGCCCTCTTGGCGAATGCTTTAATGCGTTTGATAATAGTTTTGTCTCCCGAATCAAACCTTTGGTGTGGCTATAACAGTGCGTATTGTAGCGGTTACTGAAGCATCAGGAAAGATACTTTGCCCGCCACGCGGTGGTTGCTTGTTGTAATAGTTCTGTGGTCGAGCTTACCGGTTCGATCCCGCTTAGCTTTAAGAACTCAAACGCCGTCCTAAGTTGCTGTGCGGCATTATTGGCATTTAAGGCTGGTGCGTGGTTCTGTTTACTGAGCTTGCGGCCGCTTGGATCAAGTGCCAGGGGGACATGGGCGAAGCGCGGTGTGCGTTGGCTTAGTTGTTGCCATAATGCGAGTTGCCAGCTGGTAGCCGTCAACAAATCGGCGCCGCGGACGATATCGGTAACGCCCTGGGCGTGATCATCAACGACCACAGCAAGCTGATAGGTATAAAGCTGATCACGTCGAAACAGTAGAAAATCTTCCCGCGCAAACATCGAATCGAGACTAACATGGTCCTGAATACGGTCGCTAAACTGCGTTGTTGGATGGTCGTTGCGAAAACGTACGGCACTGCCGGTAGCCGATCGTTGACGATCGCGGCAATAGCCAGTGTAATGCGCGCCGCGTGCCTTAATTTGTTTACGGGTGCAGGTGCAGAAGTAGGTCAAGCCCTGTGCGTGCAACTGATCGAGCGCATCTTGATAAGCAGAGTCGCGTTGAGATTGGTACCAAACTTCGCCATCCCAGTGCAGACCGTGTTGTTCGAGTTGGGTTAAAATAGTGCTGGCGGCGCCGGGGACGGCCCGCGGTTTATCAACGTCTTCAATCCGCACCAACCACCGGCCGGCATGAGCTTTAGCATCAAGGTAACTCGCAACCGCGGCCACCAATGAGCCAAAATGAAGAGGCCCCGACGGGGTCGGGGCAAAGCGTCCGCAATACGGGAGACGTGTCGCCATTTTAGGCGCCGGTCATTTGCTTCTCTTTGATCTCCGCGAGAGTCTTGCAGTCAACACAGAGATCAGCTGTAGGTCGAGCTTCAAGACGACGGATACCAATTTCGATGCCGCATGAATCACAGAAGCCAAAATCATCTGCTTCAATTTTTTGCAGCGTTTTCTCGATCTTCTTTATTAGCTTACGTTCACGGTCACGGGTGCGCAATTCAATGCTGAATTCTTCTTCTTGCGCAGCACGGTCGACCGGGTCAGGAAAGTTAGCCGCTTCATCTTTCATGTGATGCACGGTACGATCCACTTCCTCGCGCAGCTGGTTACGCCACACTTGCAGAATTTTGCGGAAATGCGCGCGCTGCTTTTCGTTCATATATTCTTCGTTTGACTTATCCTGATAAGGTTCTAAGCCAGCTTGTGCCAAAATGCCATGAGCTTTTTTGGGCGTTCCTTGAGGCATTGTGGATCTCCTATATGAGATGAATCTTCAAAAAAGGTCGGTACATATATCAGAAAGCCGACCCCTTCGCAATTTTATTTGCTGGGTAATTCGCCGATAGCGTAAATGCCCTGCGGGGTGATATCTGTTTCCAGCGCATAAAATTCAACCCCCAGCTGTTTAGCCTCAGCGGCTAATGCGGCATAAGCTGGGTCGCAGTGCTCGGCCGCCTGCACACTGGTGACATCACTGTGTAGCACACAGTAGACCACCGCGGCGCGGTGTCCGTCACCGGTCATATCGATAAGATTATGTAAGTGCTCACTTGCGCGTTTGCTCACCGTATCGGGAAAGTAACCTTGCTGCTGTTCTGCAAGGGTGACACTTTTGACCTCGATAAAAATTTGTCGACCTTGAGCGTCGTTACCATACCAGTCAATCCGGCGGTTGTCGTAACCATAACGTTGCTCGGCACGTAAATTGTCGAGCGGGCCAATGGCTTTGCATAAAGCGTTCTGCAGTGCTTCGCCAACCACGGCGTTGGCGCGTTGAGTATTGACGCAAATGCGCGCTCCAGAGAACGTTTCAGCAAGCTCCCAAGTATAACGATATTTGCGTTTGCTGTTACTTGAGTCACTCAACCAAACCCGCATGCTTGCTTCGGCACAGCCCGTCATGGCGCCTGTGTTTGGACAGTGCACCGTCAATGCTTGCTCAGGCGTTGGATGTTCGGGCCAGTCTGGATGGTAGACATCAGCAAGGAAACGCTTGTAACGGCGGACCAAAAAAGCCTCGCGCAAAGGGTTGTCAAACTGCATTGCCAGCCTCATATAGTTGCAATACGATAGAATTAAATTGATTCGCAACCTTAATGGGAGCTGTAAAGCATGTCTACTGCATTAGCTGTATTTATTGTTAAGCAAGAATTCTCCGATGCTGGCTGGAAAAAGAGCGCCGCCGTAATTATGGGCGACCAGGGCGCAACTATTTATGTAAGTGACGATGAGGCCGAAAATTTACGCAAGATTCAAAAAGCCGGACGTCAGCTTGATTCGCTGGGCGTGACCCAAGTGCAGCTGCAAGGCAGCGACTGGGATTTCGAACGGCAATGGGCGTTCGCCAACGGCTATACGGACACCCGTAGCACCAACGCTATTCAGTGGGCGAATGACTCGGAAACCTTGGGTTCCATGCGTGAACTGGTGAACTGGTCGCGGGAACTGACGAACTTGCCACCTGCGGATATTTATCCAGCATCGCTCGCTAAGCGTGTCTCTGAAAAACTTCAAGCGATCGCACCAGATCATGTCAGCACCCGGGTTATCTCCGGTGACGAGCTGCTTGACGAAGGCTGGATCGGCATTCATACCGTTGGTCGCGGCAGTAAGCATAAGCCGTGTATGCTCATCGTTGATTACAACCCGAGCCAACAAGACGATACTCCGGTGGATGCCGTCTTAGTCGGTAAGGGGATTACCTTTGACTCAGGTGGTTACAGCATCAAGTCGAGCGAAGGTATGTTGGCTATGAAATGCGATATGGGCGGTGCGGCAACCGTCGCTGGCGCGCTTGGCCTGGCGATGCAAAAAGGTTTGCAAAAGCGTGTGCAATTGGTGCTGTGCTGCGCGGAAAACCTGATTGATGGTACTGCCTACAAACTGGGTGATGTGATTACCTACAAAAATGGTACCACGGTTGAAGTTGTGAATACCGACGCTGAAGGGCGATTAGTCCTCGCTGATGGCCTGCAGTACGCTGGTGAAGTTGGAGCCAAGTTAGTTATGGATGCCGCCACTTTAACTGGCGCTGCGCAGATGGCCGTAGGCAACGAATATAACGCGCTGTTTAGCGTCGACGATGAGCTGGCAAATAAAGCCTTAGCGACCGCGGCAAAACAGCGCGAGAACCTGTGGCGTCTACCGCTACATAACTGGCATAAAGAAAATACGCCATCGGCATTTGCCGATTGTGCCAACAGCCGACCGCAAAAAGGTGGTGGTGCTGGTGGCGCGAGTAACGCGGCGGGCTTCCTGTTACGCTTTGCACCAAATAACGGTAAAGGCTGGCTGCATTTCGATATTGCCGGCGCCTACCACAACAGTGCCAACGCCATGTGGGCAACAGGCGCAACAGCGCTGGGAATGCGTACCATTGCGGCGCTATTACACACACACAGCGACTAAGTGAAGAAGACAACAGATCTGCCGGTCGCTGCACTAGTTCCCGAGGTTCTGGCGCAGCTTGGCGGTGCGAAGTTGGTGTTACAGGCACCGCCGGGCGCCGGCAAATCAACTTACCTACCCTTAGCTTTACTGCAACAAGGTCGTTGGCAACAACGGCGTATCCTGCTGCTACAACCGCGGCGTTTGGCTGCGGTCACGATAGCTCATTATCTCGCGGAACAACTTGGTGAACCGGTGGGCGAAAGCGTGGGTTACCACGTCCGTGGCGAACAATGTTTTCAGACGCAGACTCGACTGCTGGTGATCACCGAAGGTATTTTTGTTCAGTACCTGCAGCATGATCCCGAGCTTAGCAATGTTGCGGTGGTACTGTTCGATGAATTTCATGAACGTAATTTATTCAGTGACCTTGGTTTGGCGATGCTACTTGAAGCCTTACCTTTGCGCCCGGACCTGGGCGTGCTAATTATGTCTGCTACCCTGCCTGCGGAAACCATTGCCGCTTGGTTGGGTGATGCTAAGGTGCTGCAAAGTGAGGGGCGGCAACACCCGATTACCCTGCACCACCGTGCGCCGAAAGCGGGGCATGATTGGCTGTCGCATTGTGCCCAGGTGATCAGTGAAGCCTTACAAACAGCCGAGCGTGGTGTATTGGTGTTTTTGCCGGGCTGGCGCGAGATCCATCAGTTACACCAGCGCCTGCAGCTACCGGCGGAAGTTTTGCCACTGCACCGGCAATTACCCTTAGCTTCCCAGCAAGCCGCTTTGCGCGAGCCATCGTTAGGGCAGAAGAAGGTGGTACTGGCGACCAATATCGCCGAGACCAGTCTTACCATTCCCGGGATTGATGTGGTGGTCGATAGTGGTCGCGAACGGCGTTCTATTTTCTACCCACGGCATGGTATCAGCCGCTTGCAAACACAGCGTATTAGCAAAGCGTCGGCGACCCAGCGGGCTGGACGTGCTGGTCGACTAGGTCCGGGCCAGTGTTATCGGCTCTGGAGTCAAAGCGACGAGCATAGTATGCGCGACTACGATGACCCTGCGCTGGTAACTGATGATCTCAGTAGCGCCTCATTGGAGGCCAAACGCTGGGGCTCTGAATTGCAAGACATGCAATTCCTATCGCCACCGAACCCCGTGCATTTACAGGTTGCCATCCAGCAGTTAAAAGCTCTAGGTATTGTTGATGAGCAAGACAATCTGACCGCTTTAGGTCAGCGGGTTGCAAGTTATGGTGCCGAACCACGCATTGCACGAATCGCTGTTGCGGTAGAACAGGCTAATGAACAACGGCGTGGCGAAGCTGCGTTGTTATTGGCCCAGCTTGAGCACCCACCGCGGCAGCCGGAGCAATTCCCGCTCCGCGCCGAACAACTGCAGGGCGAAACCCGCAAGCGCTGGAAGTTTTGGTGTCAGAAGTTTCGGGTAAAACCATCAGTAACCGATATAACAAGCTCTGCAGCTGCTGAGCTCGCGCTATGGGGGTATGGTGATCGCATTGCCCGGCGGCGTGGCGAAAATAGTAACGACGGCACCAGTTATCGGTTGGCGTACGGTGGTGGCGGGAAATTTCATCACGCCGATACGCGTCGTGGTGACGAGTGGTTGCTGGTGCTGACCATGAATTTCACCGAAGCACAGACCGATGCCATCATTGGTTGTGCATTATCGCTAACAGAAGCTGATCTAGCGCATCCGGCATTGACGTTGGCATGGCAGCAAGAGTTGCAGCTCAGTGGCCCGAAACAGCGGTTTGAAGTGGTCGAAGTACAGCGTCTTGGCGCTATATTGGTTGCTCAGCGCGTTGCGCGAACACAGCCGAGTAATGACGAGCGAGTTCAGTTGCTGGTCGACTATGTGCAAGCGAAGAATAGCGATGTCATCGATTGGCAGTCAGTGACGTATTTATTAGCACGATTGCGCTTAGCGCAAAATCATCTGGCAGATCATGAACGACAAGCTTGGCCTGATTTCAGTGACCGTGCTTTACTTGATGAGCTAGCGGGTTGGGCGGCACCTTATTGGCAGCCGATCAAAAACCTTGCCGAGTTACGACGCTGGTCACCCAAGTCGGCATTGTTGGCGCGCCTCAATTATCAGCAGCGACAGCTGCTCGACGAACTTTGTCCACAGCATTGGCTTGCACCAAGTGGTCATCGTCACCTTATCCATTACCAGACTGATGGCGCCGAGGGCATACCGAATGCGACAGCTAATGTTACAACCAACGCCAGTGTCGCGCTAAAACTGCAGGAAGTATTCGGTGCACCAGTGTCGCCGACGATTTGTCGCGGCGAGGTGACGTTAACGCTCGAGCTTTTATCGCCGGCAGGTCGACCGCTACAACGCACCAGCGATCTGGCAAGCTTTTGGCAGAATGCTTATCAGCAAGTCAAAAAAGAAATGAAAGGCCGTTACCCCAAGCATCCATGGCCAGATGATCCACAGCAAGCTCAAGCGACGCGTAAGACCAACCGCTTTCTTTAAATTTAGCGAAAATTATCGGCGAAAGGGTACACATAACTGAAAAGCACAGTATCCTAGTGAGTCTCTGAAATAGGAACATAGATACCGATGCGTTTTTTGCTAAAGACTTCGGCCAAGCTTATCCTCGTGTTGATCATTACGCTTGGTTTTTACGCCATTTATCTCGATAGTTCGCTGACCAAGCGTTTTGCCAGCGAGCGTTATCAAGCCTCGGCAATCGTTTACGCGCGCTCGCTCACTTTCGAGCCGACTACACCTTTGCGGTTGTCGCAGGTGCTGGCAGAGTTGCAGCAGTTACGTTATCTCGAAACCAGTGATTTATCGCAAAGTGGCAGCTATCGTCGCCACGGCAATCAGCTTGAAATTCACCGTCGACCTTTTGATTTTGCTTCCGGTCCGGCAATGGCCCAACGTGTACGGGTGAATTTTGCTAATGGCCGGGTCAATGGCGTTGTGAGCTTGCCCGATGGGCGACCGCTGAATCAGTTTCAACTGGATCCTCTGGTGCTAGGTCAGGTCACTGGCGACAATGGTGAAGATCGTTTGTTGGTTGGCTTGGAACGGGTTCCCAATCTGTTGATTGAAACGCTGCTGCTGGTCGAAGACCGTGATTTCTATCATCATGCCGGCGTCTCGCTAAGCTCTATTGGCCGAGCGGCATTGGCGAACATTGTTGCCATGGAAACTGTACAGGGCGGCAGTACACTCACCCAGCAGCTGGTTAAAAACCTTTACCTAACCCGAGCGCAAACCGTTTGGCGTAAAGCCAACGAAGCATTGATGGCACTTATCATCGACTTTCGGTTTAGTAAAAATGAGATCCTTGAAACCTATTTTAATGAAATTTACTTTGGCCAGGATGGTGGTAGAGCGATACACGGCATCGGGCTGGCGAGTCGCTACTACTTTGGTAAATCGGTGGAGGAATTGGAGCCAGCCGAAATGGCAATGCTAGTCGCCATTGTTAAAGGTCCGTCCTACTACAATCCGCATCGCTACCCTGAACGCGTTAAACAGCGTCGCGACATGATTCTACAGTTAATGTTTAGTGAAGATTTGTTATCGCAACCGGCCTATATCGCTGCGCTGGATAAACAGTTGGTGGTACCGAAAGGGCCGCGCGTGGGACAAACCTGGGCGCCTCATTACTTAGCGCAGGTGAAGAGCGAACTGAGTCAGTTGAATGTACCTGCGGATTGGGCCCAGCAGGGGCTGCGTGTTTTTACTTACTTTGATCCTTTGGCGCAAAAGATCGCAGAAGCCAGTGTTGCAAGTCAATTGCCGCGGCTGAGTAAATCTGAAGAACTTCAGGCCGCAGTGGTGATTGCCGAACCGAGTGATGCCAGTTTGGTGGCATTAGTCGGTGATCGGCAACCGCAGCAAGTTGGTTTTAACCGTGCCACCATGGCCATTCGGCAAGTTGGTTCGTTGATTAAACCGACCATTTACGGACTAGCCTTGCAAAAAAATAGCGGCTATCACCTTGGCACAATTTTGGAAGACCGGTCGATGGAATTACAAGAGGCCGATGGCACGATTTGGCGCCCGGATAATTACGATGGCGAGTTTCGTGGTAGCTTGATGCTCTATGATGCGCTGGCGCAGTCGCGCAATATTCCCGCGGTAAGGCTCGGTATGAGTGTGGGCATTCCCGCCATCGTCGAAAAATTGCAGACCGCCGGAATCGATACGCCGATTCCCAATGTACCCTCACTCGCCCTTGGTTCAGTAGAACTTTCAGCGCTGCAAATTAGCGAACTCTACGGTGTGTGGGCGCAGCAGGGCCGCTACCGCAGTTACGCGACCATTCAAGCCCTCACTGACCATCGCGGTGTGGAATTTTACCAACGTCGTCCGCCCGCCGGCTATGAAGTGTTTGATGAAGTCACTACTGCCTTGGTTAATTATGGTTTACGCGGTGTGGTCAACGAAGGTACGGGTAAAGCGCTGGGGCAGCTGTTCGGTAGCGATGCACTTGCCGGAAAAAGTGGCACCACAAACGACTATCGGGATAGTTGGTTTGTGGCCTACGATCAGGACAGGTTGGTTACCGTGTGGTTAGGACGCGACGACAATAAGCCAATAAATTTAACCGGCAGTTCAGGAGCTTTGCCGGTGGTGGCAGAAATTTTTACTGAACTGGGAGTGCGACCGTTAGCTACGGAACCACCGGTACCTTTGCAACTGACCGCATTCCATCCAGAAACGGGTGTTGCGATTCCATTAGACTGTCCGACACAAAGACGCTTCCCGGCGTATCCGCAGAACTTGCCGGAACAGGTGAATTGTGCAGGAGAACTTGAGAAACGTCCGTGGTGGGAGAAGCTCTTTGATTAAGCTTCTCACCACCAGTTTAGGTGTTTTAGCCTGGATTTAGTTCGGCAAACGCGATGGTTGCGGCTGCTAAGGTTGCATCGATATCGGCATCCGTATGCGCTGCCGACATGAAACCCGCCTCATAGGCCGATGGTGCCAGATAAATCCCTTGTCGCAACATGCTGTGGTAGAACTTGCGGAAATGTTCCATGTTGCACTGAGTGGCTTGGGCATAGCTGGTGACCTTAGCGTCGGTACTGAAGAAAAAGCCAAACATCGAGCCCGCGCTATTGGTGGTAAACGGAATACCAGCGGCATCAGCACGTTCTTGCAGGCCGGTCACCAAGCGTTCGACTTTGGCGCTAAGCTGCGGATAAAGCTGTTCGTCATCGAGCTGTGACAAGGCTGCAAGGCCAGCGGCCATCGCAACTGGATTGCCCGACAAAGTTCCGGCCTGGTAAACCGGGCCAACCGGTGCGATGTAATCCATGATCTCGCGTTTACCGCCAAAAGCACCAACTGGCATACCACCACCGATGACTTTACCTAGCGTGGTCAGATCAGGCGTTACTTGATAAAACTCTTGCGCACCGCCGCGAGCAACGCGGAAGCCAGACATCACTTCGTCAAAAATCAGCACGCTGCCATGGTCATCACAAATTTCACGCAAGCCCTCTAAGAAGCCTGGTGCGGGTGGAATACAGTTCATGTTGCCAGCCACGGGCTCGACGATAATAGTAGCGATGTCGTTACCATGTTCAGCGAAGATTGCCTTGACCGAGTCGAGGTCGTTGAAGGTCACCGTTAATGTGTGTTTGGCAAAATCTTCCGGGATACCCGGTGAGTTGGGTACGCCAAGCGTCAGCAAACCTGAGCCTGCTTTTACCAGCAAGGCATCAGCATGGCCGTGGTAGCAGCCTTCGAATTTCAAAATTTTGTCACGGCCGGTGTAACCGCGCGCCAAACGGATTGCGGTCATGGTGGCTTCGGTACCCGAATTGACCATACGCACCTTCTCAATGGATGGCACTAAGGCTTTAATTTTTTCCGCCATGGTGATTTCACTGGAGGTCGGCGTACCAAAGCTTAAACCGCGTTCCACTGCAGCGTGAGTCGCTTCGCGAATGGCTGCGTTATTATGACCTAAAATCATCGGTCCCCAAGAGCCGACATAGTCAATGTAGCGTTGCTCATCGGCATCAAACATGTAGGCGCCGTCGGCACGTTCAATAAAGATAGGTGACCCACCGACTCCATTGAAGGCGCGTACGGGAGAGTTGACGCCGCCGGGAATGGCGAGCTGGGCTTGGGCAAATAAATCTTCAGATCGAGACATCGTGATCCTCTTTACTGTGTGTTAGACGTTGCGCTTGTCGCTGTACCAGTTGACTTCACATTCATAGTTCTGGACTTGATCAACGACGCCAAGGGTAAGCGCAAACAACGCCATTCGAATAAGTACACCATTGTCTGCTTGACGAAATATGGCCAAATTAGGATTTTGGTTCAAATCATTATCAAGTTCATTCGCTTCGGCGCGAGAATCGCGCGGCAAAGGATGCATAATAACGGTGTTAGGTTTGTAATGTTTGGTGTAAATCTCGCTATTCAGGCGGAACTTGCCACGGTACTGATCTGCTTCTTGCGGTGAAGTGAAACGCTCTTGTTGAATCCGGGTTTGATAGATAATATCGGCGTCGGAGCTGCCACTAACTTGATCCGTAACAGTCACCTTATGGCCTGCATTGCTAAGCACGGCCATGACGCTATCGGGCATCATTAGTTCGCGGGGTGAAATCAGGGTAAAGCGGACATTATCGTACAGTGCCAGTAATCGTGATAGCGAGTGTACCGTACGGCCAAACTTGAGGTCGCCCATCATGCAAATATGCATACCGTCAATCAGATGCCCATGATAGGCCAATTCTTTTTTGATGGTGTAGAGGTCCAGCAAAGCTTGCGTAGGGTGTTCGTTGGCACCGTCGCCACCGTTGATGACCGGAACACGACTGCCTTCAGCAAACTCGGCGACCGCCCCGGATTTTGGATGACGCATGGCGATAACATCGCTGTAGCTGCTTAAAACCCTGGCAGTGTCATAAAGTGACTCGCCTTTCGCCAAAGCTGAGCTCTCCATGCCTGTGGTTTCGCGAACCTCGCCGCCAAGCAAATTAAAAGCAGTGCCGAAGCTTACGCGGGTACGTGTGGAGGGTTCGAAAAACAGGTTGCCGAGAATTGCACCGTCGAGCACGCGGGTACGCTTTTGCCGTCGTGCATAGGGCAACATGCGATCTGCTACGGTAAATATGTCGTCGATACTGTCACGGTTAAATTGGTCAACAGAGAGTATGTTGGCGCCAGTGAAGTTCATGTGTTGCAGCCTCAATGAGTAGCGAAAAGTTGATCAAACACTGGACCGCTATACTAGCAGATAGCGGCAGCAAAAAGAATCTTCGCGATCAAAATGGCTTGAGTATTGCCAGCAACACAATAGCGAACAACGTAAGCACCGGGATCTCGTTAAAAATACGATAGAATTTGTGGCTGCGCCGGTTGCGGTTATGTTTGAAATCAGCCAGTAGCTTGAAGCAATACAAGTGATAACCGTATAAGAACGCGACCAGCAATAATTTAATATGCATCCAGCCACTAGCAGCAAACCATGCGCTGCCATAAGCGATAATTAACCAAACGCCAAAAACCAGCGTCAATACTGCGAAGGGCGTAACAAAATACAGCAGGCGGCGCTCCATGATTTTTAGCTGCGCACTGACTTCAGCAGAATCAGTTTGTGCGTGGTAGACGAACAAGCGCGGCAAATAGAAAATTCCGGCGAACCAAGCCACCATGAAAATGATGTGCAGGGCTTTCACCCAGAGTAAAGTCATTGTCTATTCCTTTTAAGCTGCGTAGCATAGCGTGCGTCCCATGATAAGAAGAGCAGCCATGAATGAGAAGCAAAAGTTTGGTCTAATCGCCGTAGCTACAATTAGCGCACTGATCTTAGGGTACCTGTTCGGGGTGGGGCAGAACTGGTATTTAGCAGAACGCGTTAACGAACTTGAGCAGCGGGTTGAGCGGTTGTATGAGCAAGCCGAAACGCTGGATTATGAAAAACATATTGCTGAAGTTGAATTAGGTATCGAGCGTGCGGCCAGTGAGGAATTGGAGCAGGTACTTACCGCCGGACAGGACGAAATATTAGCATTGAAGCGAGAACTCGCGTTCTTTCGTAAAATCATGGCGCCTGAACTTGAAGCGCAAGGCGTCGTGGTCGATGGATTGGACTTGCTTGCATTGCGTCAACCGGGGCACTATCAATTTCGTCTTGCAATCGTGCAGACCGATCGGCAGCGGGGCGGGGTTAAAGGCGTTTTAGGTTTAACCTTAAATGGTCTGTTGAATGGCAATAAGGTTGCGCTCGACCTGTTTGAGTTAGCTGAGCTACCTGTTGGCGGAAAAGAATTCAGCATGCGTTACTTTAAAGTGCAAACCGGAAGCTTTCGCTTGCCTGACAATTTTGAGCCGGAAAGTATTGATGTACGGGTGAATTTACAGGGCACAGGAAATACTTTGCTGGAACGCACGTTTTTATGGAGCGAGCTGGCGCAGTCTCCCGTCGGCAATACTTGACCCTTTTACTCAGGTACGAGAAAATAGGGTCCTAATCATCGGAGGTAGTAAACGAATGACTGATGCAGCGCAAGCAATTCCTATCCAATTTACTGAGGCAGCAGCAAATAAAGTAAAAAACCTGATCGCAGATGAAGAAAATCCTGCGTTGAAGCTGCGTGTGTACGTAACAGGTGGTGGTTGTTCTGGGTTTCAGTATGGCTTTACGTTCGATGAGAAGGTCAACGCAGGCGATATGGAAATTGAAAAAAACGGTGTCATCCTGGTTGTTGACCCGATGAGTCTGCAATATTTGGCTGGCGGTACGGTCAATTACGAAGAAGGCCTGCAAGGGGCGCGTTTCTTCGTTGATAACCCCAATGCAACCACCACTTGCGGTTGCGGCGCAAGCTTCGCAGTTTAAGCTAATTTCATGGCTCGTGAATCTGCGAGTGATGCCTTCCTGCTAGCTTTACGTTAGAATGCCTTCTTCATTTGCAGGGGAGGTATTCTATGAGTTCTTATGCGGCACATATAGCGACAGTGCAAGCGCGTTTTGACGCGGCGCTGGCTGCAACCAACTTCGATTCAGTATTAGTTTACGCGGGCCAACCACGAGTGGCCTTTCTTGATGATAACCCTGCGCCGTTCAAAGTGAACCCCCTGTTCAAATATTGGCTGCCGGTAACTGAAAGCCCAAAAAGTGCTATTTTTTATGAACGCGGGCAAAAGCCGATAGTGTTCCTCTTTCAGGCGCGCGATTTTTGGCATGCACCTGTCACTATTGAGCCGGCTGAATGGCAAAAGCATTTCGAGCTGGTGGTTATCGATGACCTGGCGCAATTAACTTCGCGGCTTGGCAGTAAGCTTTATGATGCCGCCTTTGTCGGTGAGGACTTTGCCGAGCCTGTCGCCAGCTGGCAGGTAAAATCACGCAACCCACAAGCGTTGCTTGATCACTTACATTTTCATCGTGCCATCAAAACAGATTGGGAACTGGAAAGCTTGCGCGTAGCCAATGAACTTGCCACGCGCGCTCATTTGGCTGCTCGTGATGCGTTTCTGGCCGGTAAAAGCGAGCTAGAAATCCATCATGCGTATCTTGCGGAAATTAATTTTCGCGAGAGCGAGTTACCGTACAACAGCATCGTTGGTCTGAACGAGCACGGCGCTATCTTGCATTATGATGTTTATGAAACCAAGGCTCCGGCTGAAAGCCGTTCTTTTTTGATTGATGCTGGCGCGACTTACCGCGGTTACTGTGCCGATATTACGCGTACTTACGCGCGGGAAGATGGTTTTTTTGCCGATTTAGTGGCAGCGATGGACACCGCACAGCAAGACTTGCTAAGTGAAATCAAACCTGGCGTCGATTACTACCAACTGCATGTTTCGCAACACCTGAAGGTTTCGCAAATTTTAAGTGACTTCGGTTTTGTTAAGGGCTCAGCGGAAAGTATTTATGAGCAGGGGTTCAGCAGCGCATTCTTTCCGCATGGTCTCGGCCACTTTATCGGCCTTCAGGTGCATGATGTCGGTGGGTTCCTGCGCAATGATCGTGGTGATAGCTTTGACCGCGATGCACGTCATCCATTCTTGCGTTTACTGCGTCCGGTAGAAGCAGGACAAGTCTTTACCATCGAGCCGGGGCTTTATGTGGTTGATCAATTGCTAGAAGCACATGCCGACGCTAAAGAGCTGAATTGGGATCGAATCGCGGAACTGCGTCCCTACGGCGGAGTGCGGATAGAAGACAGTATTGTTGTTGGTGCGGATGGTAACAATGAAAATCTTACCCGAGATGCTTTTGCCAAGTTGGGTGCCTGATCTAAAGCTTAGTTTAAGGAAGGAACAGCCCCCCGAGTACAGTGGCGCGGCTAGCGCCCGTCACTGCTGGTAAGTTGCCGGGTTGGCGTAACATGAACTGGCGCGCTAACCAGGCAAAGGCCATCGCCTCCAAATGCTGTGGATCGACACCTAAGGCCTTAACACTGTGCCAGCTAGCTTCCGGGTAGTGCGCGGCTAATCGAGCCATTAGGTGGCTATTGAACGCCCCTCCACCAGCAACAAAAACCTTACCAATAGGTGTTTTTGCGCTTTGCTTTAAGCCTTTCGCCACTGTTGCGGCGGTAAATTCCACTAAAGTTGCCTGTATATCTTCAGCACTCCAAGCGTTTTCCGTTTCGCCATAGTGTTCAAGATAACCGAGCAACCAAGGGTAGTTAAAATACTCACGCCCGGTACTTTTGGGTGGCGCCTGTTGCACGTAGTCGTCAGCAAGCATGGCGGCAAGGAGCTGATCGAGGACTTTACCACTCGCTCCATACTCACCTGCGGCGTCGTAGCCCACTTCAGAATCAGGGTGTTGCAGTTGATACCAAAGGTCCAACAAGGTGTTAGCGGGGCCAGTATCAAAACCGCTGACATGGCTACCATCGCCCGCCAAAATGGTAATGTTAGCAATACCACCGAGGTTAAGCACCGCGGCAGAACTGCCCTGGGCGATACGCTGGCGGAACAAAGCTTCATGAAATGCGGGTACCAATGGTGCGCCCTGACCGCCTAAAGCGATATCTTTACGCCGAAAATCGGCCACGACAGGTATGCCAGTGAGTGCTGCCAGCGTGTTTGGATCGCCAAGTTGCATCGTGTACGGGGTTAAGGCATTTGGTATGTGGCGAACGGTTTGTCCATGACTGCCAATGGCAGCAACAGCCTGGGGGCTGAGATTTGTCTGCTCGAGCAGTTTCATAACAACTTCAGCGTTGTATTCAGCAAATTGCCGATCAGCTGTCGCCAGCCGGTGCAGTTCGTTATTGCCGGGACTGCATAACTGCTGTAGCTCGACCTTAAGGTCAGTTGGAATAGCCTGGGAGTAATGCTGCAGTAGCTGAGGTTGCGCCGCACTGAAGTCGACCAGCACGGCATCAAGTCCGTCCATGCTGGTGCCTGACATTAGACCAATATAGAGCTCATCGCTCATAATCACCGCATGGCCAAATAAACGCGCTTGTTGTCCGCCAGCATAGCCAATCGCAGTTCAGCAATTTCATTAAACTCGGGCATTTCGCTTGCGGTTAACGACTCGGCCTGAGGGAATTGCACCGTACGTGGGTTGCGATGTACCCCGTCGACCAAAAATTCATAGTGTAAATGGGCTCCGGTGACCCGTCCGGTTGCGCCGACACGGCCAATCAAATCACCCTGTTTGACGCGATCACCGCGTTTTACCGCACGTTTGCTCAAATGCAGGTATTTGGTGACATAACGCTCACCATGTTGAATGAACACGTAGTTGCCATTCAAATTATTGTAAGCGCTAGCGATAACTTTGCCGCTACCAGAAGACATGACCGGGGTACCAACATTGGCAGCGTAATCGATGCCGTTATGCGGCCGTACGCGCCCAGTTACTGGATGTAGACGACGTGGGTTAAAGCTTGAACTGATATAGGTAAACTTCACCGGAGAGCGTAAAAACGATTTACGCATAGCATTACCGTTGGTGGCGTAGTAGTCGCCATTGCTGTGCAAGATCGCCTGAAATTTGCGATCTTGATTAACAAATTCGGCAGCCAGCACGCGGCCATAACCAACAAATTCGCCATCAACATATTCTTTTTCGTAAATCACCGAAAACTCATCACCCTTACGCAGATCGAGAGCAAAATCGATATCCCAACCAAAAATATTGGCGATACTCATAATCTGGTTGTCGGTTAGGCCAGCATTAATCCCCGCATTCCAAAAGCTTGATTCAATCTCCGCGTAAGCAAAGGCTTCTTGAATCTGCACCTGTTTGGTATCGATTTCACTGGCGTAGCCTTTTTCTGTTTGGCTAACAATGAGGGTATCAATAGGGCTGATTTGATAAGCGAGCTGCAACAGCGCGCCATCGGCGTTTTTAGCAAAACGCAAGGTATCGCCCGGATGGATTTTTAGCAGGTATTTATTGGCTTGTTGGTCGCGCGTCAGCCGATACAGTTGCTGCGGCGAAAAGCCCATAACGTCAAAGATACGGGCCAGGCTATCCCCTGGCTTTACTTCGTAACCATTCCATTGAACTGAAGGTACCACTGGCTCTTGCACGGCAACGGTGTCAGCCGCAGCAGTTGGATCCGCGGCCGGTTTAAGTTGCACAGATTGTGCTGCGGGTGCGGTAATTTGGTCCTTGAGTTGGACGGGGATTTCAAGCCGTTCACCGAGAATTAGTTGCTGGTCAGCCAGTTTTGGATCAGAGGTATTACGCGACGCTGTCGCTGGCTCAGATGGCAGCAACATGACAATTAGCGTCGCAAGACAAACTCCCGACAATAATAGTTGGTGACGTCGTGGCAGCTGTTTAAGAAATCCTGCCATTCTTATAGTTAATACCTTCATATACTTCCTGAAGTTAGCGCGGCGGAAAACCAGTTTTCCCCTAGGTCTTTTCGCAGAATAATACGAAGCGCTAGCTTTTTCCAGTCGCTTTACCTTTATTTCCGCTTAAAAGACCGTGTTAAATAGCATACAATGCAACGTTTCGGGAAGTTTACCGCGTCAGGGTCTATAGCTTAGGAGTATGAAAGTAATGACAAAACCAGCGGCGGATGCGTTTGCAGAGATAGCACGAGGTACAGAAGAAATTCTGCTCGCCGACGAACTTAAAGATAAGCTCGCAAAAGGCAAGCCTTTGGTGATCAAGGCTGGCTTTGATCCGACAGCGCCAGATTTGCACCTTGGCCATACCGTGTTGATTAACAAAATGCGGGCGTTTCAGGACTTGGGCCACGACATCGTGTTTTTGATCGGAGATTTCACCGGTATGATCGGTGACCCAACGGGAAAAAATGTAACGCGTAAGCCGTTGTCCCGCGAGGACGTTGTTGCTAATGCTCAGAGCTATAAAGAACAAGTATTCAAAATACTTGACCCGAGCAAAACCCAAATTCGGTTTAATTCCGAGTGGATGAATGAGTTGGGTTCTGACGGCATGATTAAACTGGCGGCACGACAAACCGTAGCGCGCATGTTGGAACGTGACGACTTTAAAAAGCGTTATGCCAGCGGTCAACCGATCGCGATCCACGAGTTTTTGTATCCACTGGTGCAAGGTTGGGACTCGGTGGCGTTGCGGGCTGACGTTGAGCTTGGCGGTACCGATCAGCGTTTCAATTTGTTAATGGGCCGCGAACTGCAAAAAGACGAAGGACAAATTCCGCAAACCGTAATCATGGTTCCGTTACTCGAGGGGCTTGACGGCGTGCAGAAGATGTCAAAGTCGTTGGGCAATTACGTCGGTATTACCGAGCCCGCGAACGACATGTTTGGCAAGCTGATGTCCGTGTCTGACGAGCTCATGTGGCGTTACTTTGAATTGTTGAGTTTCCGCCCGTTAGAAGAGTTGGCGCAATTCAAACAAGCGGTTAGCGAGGGTGCTAATCCACGTGACTTTAAGGTGCTGTTGGCAAAAGAAATCATAACCCGTTTTCATGATGCTGCAGCCGCGGAAGCTGCCGAACAAGACTTTGTGCAACGCTTCAGTAAGAATGCTATTCCCGATGATATGCCAGAAGTTTCAGTAAGCACCGCTGAGGGCGAAATCGGGATTTGTCACTTGTTGAAGGAAGCGAAATTAGTCAATTCAACCTCTGATGCTATGCGTATGATCAAGCAAAATGCAGTGAAAATTGACGGTGAGAAAGTTACTGATACTAAGCAAATGATTACCGTTGGCACGTCAGCTGTGTATCAGGTCGGTAAACGCAAGTTTGCGCGGGTAAACGTGGCTTAAACCGACGCTCCAGGATTTTTTGCCTGCCAGCGCTGGCCATCGGGCCAGCGCAACAGTGTCATATGTTCACCCCAAACACAGCCGGTATCCAAGCCGATAACGTCATCGCGACCGGTCTCGCCTTGCAACGCCGCCCAGTGGCCGAACACCAATGTGACCGGTTGCGGCTGCCAAAACACAAACCAAGGTTGCAGTCCATCAGCTTCGGTATCTTTCGACGGAGCGTCTTTGGCATCCAAGTCTAAGCAATGTTGCGCATCTAGAAAACGCATACGAGTGAAGGCATTAATAATAAAACGGATACGATTTGGACCGGTTAACTGCGGTGACCAGCAGGGTGGTTCGTTGCCATACATTTTCTGCAGCCATTGCGGCAGTTTCTGATTCCGCCAGGCGCGTTGCAAGCTAATGCTGACTTCCTCAGCGAGTTCTGCAGCTTCGGCAAGGGACCACTGCGGGTAGATGCCAGCATGGGTCATCACCACATCATCAGCCTGACGAAGTAAGGGTTGTCGCACCAGAAATTCGATCCATTCTTGCTGCTGCGCTTCAGGCAGTGTCAAAATGGCAGCCAGTTTATCTTTGCGGTTGGCTTTGCGGATTCCGGTTAATACCGCCAGTAAATTCAGGTCGTGATTACCAAGTACGCATTTGGCGGCATCACCCAAGTCGCGCAAACGTTGCAAACACGCCAATGAATCTGGCCCACGGGCGACAAAATCGCCGACACACCAGAGCTCGTCAAAACGAGTATCGAATTTTACGGCTGCCAGCAGTTCATCAAGTTGGTTGACGCAACCTTGCAAATCGCCGACAAAATAGCGTGCCATTTGGTACTCCCGAGTTAGTGCAGAATGTTGGGCACGGCAAGTCGAAATGACGGGATCTTCACTTCAAACTTTTCACCGTCAGCAGCAACCATACCGTAATGACCTTCCATCGTACCGATAGGAGTAGCTAACACTGTGCCGCTGGTATAGCTAAAAGATTCGCCGGTGGCAATGTTCGGTTGCTGGCCGACCACCCCATCACCTGCGACGCGGGTGATTTTGTGATCAGCATCGGTGATGCGCCAAGCGCGATTGAGCAGCTGTACAGATTGCTCACCATCGTTGCTAATGGTAATGGTGTAAGCAAAAACATACTGACCATTATCTGGGGCCGACTGCGCCGCTAGATAGTGTGTTTTTACCTCGATACGAATTTTGCTCATACTGTTACTCATAAGGCACCTTGGTTTTCATAGTACCAGTTGGCAAGGCGACAAAAGTCGGCCACTGATAAAGTTTCTGGGCGTGCGCCAGGGTCGATACCCAAAGCTTCGAGTTGTTCTTCGTCAATATGCCTTTTAAAATTATTGCGGATTGTTTTGCGCCGCTGATTAAACGCAATTAAGCAAATTTTCTGCAAAGTTTTGAAATCATGAACTGGATGCGGAGGTTCAGTGTAAGGGGTGAGTCGTACCACCGCAGATTCTACTTTCGGCGGGGGGGTAAACGCACCTGCTGGAACCGCCAGTACGGGCTCCACTGCACAAGCTTGTTGCACGGCAACAGTCAAGCGACCGTAGGCTTTGGTGCCAGGCTCAGCCGCTAAGCGTTCCACCACTTCTTTCTGCAGCATAAAGTGCATGTCGGCGATGGCATCCATCTGGTCGAGCAAATGAAAAATAATGGGGGTCGAGATGTTATACGGAAGGTTCCCGAATACCCTTAATTTCTGACCGTCTTGTCGAAACTGATGGAAGTCGGTTTTTAAGGCATCGCCACGGTAAACGCTAAGCTTTTGCTGTAAAAACGGGTGCTGCTCGAGGCGATCGGCCAAATCGCGATCAAGTTCAACCACGGTAAGGTGATCGATACGATCACAAACCGGTTCGGTGAGGGCAGCAAGTCCAGGGCCAATCTCGACCAGTTGCTCGTCTTTTTGCGGATTAATTGCATCAACGATGGCATCAATCACGAAGGTGTCGTGCAGGAAGTTTTGTCCAAAGCGCTTGCGTGCGCGGTGTCCCAAGTGCGTTTTTGTCATTCCGTTACCATGGTTAGTGCGGTCTCTAAAGCGTAGCAAGCGCTGCCGATGGCAATCTTGCCGGTGCCAGCCTTATCCAGGGCGGTACCGTGGTCGACCGAAGTGCGAACAAAGGGCAAGCCGAGAGTAATATTTACGGCATTGCCGAAGCCCCGATATTTTAGCACGGGCAGGCCCTGATCGTGATACATCGCAATGACTGCATCGGCGCTCTCCAAATAGTGGGGCTGGAACACAGTATCGGCAGGCCATGGGCCGCTGACGTCAATACCGCGCCCCTGCAACGCAGTAAGCGCAGGTTCGATATGTTCGATTTCTTCGCGGCCAAGATGACCTTGTTCACCGGCGTGCGGGTTAAGTCCACACAACAATAGCTTGGGTTGGCGGCATTGGAAACGTTGGTCGAGCTCACGCGCAACAATTTCGGTAACGCTCTCGATTAATGGTTGCGTAATGGCTGCAGGAACCTTGCTTAATGGCAAGTGTGTGGTGACCAGAGCTACGCGCAGCCCTTCGGTAGCAAGCATCATCACCACTTGTTTGGTGTTACTAAGTTCAGCGAAAAACTCAGTATGTCCGCTAAATGGGATCCCAGCGGCGTTAATTACGCCTTTGTGCACTGGTCCTGTCATTACTGCATCGAACTCACCGCTCATGCAACCTTCGCCAGCGCGGCGCAGTATGCTCAGCACATAAGGGCTGTTCGCTGGGTTAAGCTGACCGCTCTGGACGGGCGTTGCGAGTTCATGTTCTGCGACCAACAAGGTTCCCTGCGGCCAACGTTGTGGCGGCCGGTTGACGTCATAATCTTCACAGGAAACGACAAGACCGAGCTGGTGGGCTCGGTCTTGAAGGAGTTGCTTATTGCCAAGTATCACCAATTCGCAGGGCCATTGCTGTTTTGCCACTTCCTGTACTAGATACAGTGCGATGTCAGGTCCAATACCCGCTGGCTCGCCAGAACTATAGGCGATGCGTTTTAGACTCATTTAGTAACCTGTTCAATATAAGCTTGGTCGCGGATTTCTTGCTGCCAGTTTTCTAATTCTTCCTGATACTTACGACGGAACAACAGTTGATAAGCGCGATTTTTCTTGCTGCGCTCGGTTGCATCCTGAGTGCGGCGGTCGAGAACCTCAACAATGTGCCAACCGAACTGCGACTTAAAAGGTTCGCTGATAACGCCGACTTCTGCGTTATCGATGACTTGCTTGAACGCTGGATCATAAACATCGGTTTGCGACCAGCCTAGGTCGCCACCCTGACTAGCGGAGCCAGGATCTGAAGAATGCTCGCGCGCCATGTCCTCAAAACTCGCCTCGCCAGCAATAATTTGCTGACGAATTTCTGCTAGCTTTTCTTTGGCACGTTTGTCGGACAGAATCACTGACGGCTGCAGAAGAATATGGCGGGCCTTTGTTTCTTCAACTTCAACGGTCTCTAAACCACGGGTATCAGTCACTTTCAGGATATGGAAACCAACTCCACTTTTGATCGGACCAATGAGATCACCTTGACGTTTGTCGCGTACCGCTTCGGCGAATAACGTTGGCATTGCGTTAATGTTCATCCAACCCATGTCACCGCCTTCTAAAGCGCGTGAGCCTGACGAAGAAGATACGGCAGTTGAGGCAAAGTCGGCACCGTCGCGCAACAGTTCTAGGAGCTGTTCGACACGTTCGCGCGCGTCTTGCACTTCATCCCCGTTGCTACCGTCACGTAAACCAACAAGGATGTGACTTAAACGGTATTCGACTTCTTTCTCGTTAACTTCTTCAAGCAGTTGCGAGAGGTTTTGAATTTCTTGTGGTGAGATGTAAACGCGCTCGCGTACGGCGCTACGTTGAACTTCGCCTAACATCATCTCTTTGCGTATTGACTCGCGGTAACTTGACCAGGTGCTGCCAAGACGCTCGATTTCATTGCGTAGTTGATCAGCCGTCATATTTGATTCTTGGGCGATGCCCTGAATAGTTTGCTCAAGTTGTGCGTCACTGACTTCAATACCGGCGCGGCGGGCGATTTGTAGTTGCACTTCTTGCAATACCAGACGGTCGATAGCCTGCACACGCAGCACTTTATCGCCGGGTAAGCTCATTTCCTGCTCGGCAGCATTGCGCTTGATCTGTGCCAACATGGCATTGACTTCGCTTTGCAAAATCACGCCGTCATTTACGATAACTGCGACACGGTCGAGCACTTCATTGGCTTGCACGGATACTACGCTGCTTGCGATTGCTAGCCATGCAATGCTCACTATCTTCAACATCTTGTTCATGAAAACTACCTAGTTGCTTAAATAAAACGGGTGGCGATAACCAAATAAGCTCTGCTCTATAAGTTCCAGCAGATTACCATTGTCAGAGCCCAGCCCCTTAATTATGAATTGTATACTGACCCCATTATCGAACTCAGGTTCACCCAATAGTGGATCAAATTGTTGTAATTCAAGATTGCGATTGATGCGACGATAAGCACTCACGCGCACAGCCCAACAACAGTCGTTGTACTGTAACGCAAGAAGTGCGTCGTTGGTACGCTTCTGCTGCAAATCGTAGTACCAATTACTGGCAAACTGCCATTTTGTATTCAGTTGGTAGACCGTCTGCAGGCCCAATTGTTCGATATCATCGTTAAGAATATTGGTCACCTGTCGGTGACTTAGCTGCACGAGGTTACTCTCATTGACGCGATACTCAACCGCAGTTTGACTCTTACGGGTGTTTTCCTGCTCGAGGTCGTACTGCACTGCACCGTTAACAAACCAGCGCTGGCCGAGACGAAAACGTGCTTCAAAAGCTAAATCGGAACGATCATCGGAAACTTGGCTCGCTTCATCAAAGAGATTTACCCGACTGTCGTCGAAATAGTAAATTTGACCGACACTAAAGCGCATCAATTCACGCGCACTGTCGTTGTAGACGCTGGTTGAAGCACCAATGGTGACTTGATTGGCATCGGCAATACGATCGAGTCCAGAAAAGCGACGGGCCCGAAACAGGCCGCGATAGTCATCTTGCATCAAGGTTGAATCATAGATGCCAATATCCGCCTGTTCGCGGTAGGGCACATATAAGTACTGTATTTGGGGCTGCAGAGTCTGCCGGTAGTTGACGTTATCCCAGTTGAAGTCGCGCTCTAAGTTTAACCGTCCGCGCATGCGGAATTGTGGCAAACCGCGCGATGGATTCTCGCTCAAACCACCTTCTGTAGCAGCTTGGTCATAATAGGTGTAACTGTAGCTAAGTTCGGTTAACCAATCGTAGGCCGGTTTTTCGATTGCTAAATTTACTTGCGGTTCGATATGGAAACGTGAGGCGTAGTCGCGGCTATCTTGCTGATTGCGAAAATGGGTCAACTCGGAAAAAACGCCGTAAGAGAGGATACTTGGACCTTGCCATTCAGCCTGACCGAGAATTTGCGGCACGGTGCGATAAGGCGAGCGATAGTTCCCCAGGATCTCAAAATCTTCCGCACGCAACATAACCTGTATGTTGTCGTCCAAATAATCTACCCGGGCATGTCGATAAATCTGAGCATCGGCGCGACTGGCAAAAGCACTACCCAAGTCATTTAGGTAATCATCGTCACTGATGTCTAATGCATTAATGTACGAGCGCCAGTGCTGACTCCAGTTTTGTGCATGTTCGACCCGCCATAAGTAGCGAGAGTCGGAAGTCGCTAAACTGTCGTCCTGGTTCAGGTAGGCGACATTAAGTTGTCCGAAGCCATCTTCTGTCAGCACTCGATATTCGGCTTGCATCTGTAAGCCACGTTCGGCCATGTAGCGTGGAGTTAGGGTGGCATCCTGATCCGGCGCAATATTGATGTAATAAGGTAATTCGAATTCAAAGCCATTTTTTTGCGAGGAGCGGATAGTCGGAAACAAAAAACCGGTTTTGCGCGCGTCAGTAATTGGAAAGTTCAGGTAAGGCACATACAACACCGGTACCCCAAACAACTCAAACTTGGCGTGCCAGGCTTCACCCCAAGCCTCGTCTTCATTGATGCTAATCTCTTCGGCACTCAATTGCCACGCCGGGTCATCGGTTGGACAGGTGGTGAAGGTCGAACCTTCGAGTAAAACTTGTTCCGGAGCAATAGAGAGAATGCTCGCCGTACCATGTGCGCCGGTATTCATCAGTTGATACTCGGCGCCAGCTAAATAAGCGCGGTTACTACCTGAATTAAGCCGGAAATTCTCGCTCGCTACTTGCACGTAGCCGTCAGTGAAACGGGTTGCGCCACTGGCATTGATATTGCCCGTAGCTTGGTTCACAGTAGCTTGTTCAGTTAATAAGTATTGGTCGTTGAACTGCACTTCAACATTGCCGGTGAAGGAGGCAATTGAAGTTTCCGAGTCAATGTTGGCCTGATTTGCTCGGACGCCGATGGCATCGGTGCTAAGGTTAAGGATAGGTTTGAGTTCATCTAATTGGAATAATGGTGCACGCACGGGACACTGAGCGAGAACTGCTGAGTTATCCTGTGTTTGCGCTGAGACCGCAATGGTGCCGCATAAATAAAGGCTGATGCCCCAGCAGGCTCTGCGAATAAATGAATGCATGTTAGTGATGACTCAACTTTGTCCTTAACAATGTGGAAGGTATGATAAAGCAAAATTACTTTGCCTGCCATTTGTGAGCGAGGAAATAGCGTGGAAAATAAGCGAGAGGTTAAGTTGCAGGCGTGGTGCGAGGCCGTGACTGGCTATCCCCAGCAAGATCTGCAACCGGTTTTTGGTGATGCGAGGCCATGGCGATATTACCGCACCCACGACGGGCTGCGCAGTTTGATTGCGATCGATACCATGAACACCGAGGCGGCACTGAACAATTATCTGGCAGTGGCAGATGCTTACAGCGAACGCAGTGTGGCGGTGCCCGAGTTAGTCGCGGTTAACGAACAGCACGGCTTTATGCTGATGACCGACCTGGGTTCAAGCTTGTTATTGAGCCATTTGAGCGAAGCATCACTGAGCGACTGGTATGCCAAAGTATTCGTTGACCTTGCCGATATTATGACGGTCCGGGAAACGCAGGATGGCGCGCTGCCAAAGTTTAACGGTGAGCAATTACAGGCTGAACTTGACCTCATGTACGAATGGTTAGTAGAGGCTCACTTACAAATCGAGTTTACTGCAGCTGAGCAAAAAGTTTGGCAAGATTTCTGTGCGGCGTTGATTGCAAACGCGGAAGCACAACCGCAAGTCGGAGTGCATCGCAAATTCCATGCCCGCAATGTGCTGGTACAAGGAGATAAATCACTGGCTTATACGGGTTTTCATGATGCGGTGGTTGGGCCGATCACTTATGATGTAGTGAGTTTACTGCGTGACTGTTACGTACGTTGGCCAGATGAGCAGGTGCGCCGATTATCGAAGGACTGTTTTGACTACTTGCGTCGCGAGCGTGGCGATTTGGGATTAGATGTAGATGAGGTGACCTGGCAACGTTGGTTTGACCTGATGGGCTTGCAGCGCCATGCCTATGCCAGCGGTTTATTTGCGCGCCGCTATCGACGCGATGGAAACCCAGGATACGTGCAGGATATACCGAGAAATCTGGCATATCTCCACGATATTGCTGCTATCTACGCGGAATTCAAAGATTTTCGCATGTTATTAACAGATCGAATTTTGCCCGCTTTGGCGGCATTGGATTAAGTACGAGGAGTATGCATGTTTTGGGGTAAAGTGCTTGGCGGTTTCTTCGGTTACCTATTTTTAAAATTACCAGGTCTATTTCTGGGTGTACTGATTGGGCATTGGTTTGATCGTGCGTTGCAACAGTCAATGCGGCAGGGTGGTGTAGTCAATCAACACCTGTTTGTCGATACCCTGTTCGCAGTGCTGGGGCACTTGGCAAAGTCGAAAGGTCGGGTGACCGAGCAAGATATCGATTATGTGAATGCGCTGATGCAGCACCTCAAGCTAAGTGATGATGCCCGCAACCGTGCGCAGGAAGCGTTTCGTGAGGGTAAAAAAGCTGATTACCCGTTGGTCAATAAAGTCAGTGAATTTCGTCGCCAAGTCGCTTGGCGGCGCGATATTTTGCAATTTTTCATCGAGCAAATTTTGATTGTAGCGTTGCACGATGGCAAGTTGGATCAGGCTGAGTACGATGTGCTGTTGCGTATCACTCAGGCACTCGGTTTTCGCCGTGCGCAACTCGATGTCTGGTTACAAATGGCGCAAGCAGGGCAGCGCTTCCGCGGTGGACGCGGCGGTGCCAATGGTGCGACGCAAGCGAGTCAAATCGATGATGCTTACGCGGTACTCGGGGTTGAGCGTAAGGCTAGCTTTGCAGAGGTGAAGAAAGCTTATCGCAAGCTTATGGCTAAACATCATCCGGATAAATTAGCGGCGCAGGGTCTGCCGGAAGAAATGCGAGCGTCAGCACAAGAGAAAGCGCAAGAAATTCAGGCTGCCTATGAAGTTATTAAAAGTCAGCAGGGCAGTGAAAGTTAACGGGCTGGCCACTTAGCGGATGCTGAAAACCGATCTCTTCAGCATGCAGAAGTAAGCGCGGTGCGGCAGCGTAAGCTGTCGCATCAGCATAGAATTTATCCCCGAGGATCGGTGTTCCCAATACCTGCATGTGCACACGTAGCTGGTGTGAACGTCCAGTAATCGGAAATAACATGACCTCACTCGATTGGCCGTCAAAACCAAGTACTTGATAGCGTGTTTGCGCTTGCCGTCCTTCCAGCAAATCGATCATTTGTCGCGGCCGGTTGGGCCAGTCACAACGCATTGCTAAGTCAATAATCCCTGTTGTCGCCGGCAGCTTGCCGGCCACGCGGGCGCGGTAGTACTTATGAACTTTGCGTTGCTCAAACTGCCGTTGCAGGTAGGCCTGCGCAGTTTTATGTAGTGCCAGAACGATTAAACCCGAAGTTGCCATATCCAGCCGATGTACCACCCGCGCGCCCGGCAAAACCCGAGTCACCCGCGTCCAGACTGAATCACGATGGGCAGGATCTTTGCCTGGCACGCTTAACAACCCTGGTGGCTTATTGAGCACCACAATGGCTTCGTCACGGTGGACAATTTCCAGATAGGGATCGGTTGGCGGCTCGTAGCGAAGTAAGGTCATTCGGGTGAGTTGACCACGATACGGACACTGTCCAGCTGCAGCATTGGTTTTACAATAGCTGCCGTTAACTGCAGCTGGCGTGAGCTTAGTGCATCAACTTCACTCTGCCGTACCGTAGGGTTGCGTTGTTGCAGTTCCTGCAAGCGTTGTTGAGCACTTGCCATGCGCTGTTCGAGCACTTGCTGCGCCTGTTCCAGCAGCAGCTGTTGTTGTGCTTCGGCCGGCTGCCACGCACTGTGAATATGCTGTTGTATACTTTGCCGCAGTTCTTGTAACAAGGCGCGGGCTTGCTTCTTGTCGACGAATAGCAGTTGCTTATCGAAGGCTGCCGTTTGGACTCGTGACGTTAGGTCACGACCCTGGCTATCCAGCAGAATACGAATTGCTTGCTGAGGATAAAACTCGTGAGCCACCAACTCTGGCGCTGTGGTCAGTTGACTGATGTAGGTCAGTTCAATAAACCATGCCCCGGCAGGTAGTGCACGATTTTGCATCAAAGCCACGCAAGTGCTACCAAAACTGTCATTACTCAGTAACTCCAATGCATGTTGTACTTGCGGATGATCCCAACTGAGGAATTCGACCTGTTCATTGGCCAGCGCATAGTCGCGCGAAAACGTCACGGTGAGGCCATCATCGGGTAAACCAGGCAGTTGAATGCGCATATGTTCTGTCGGTCGTAACCAACCACTATCGGCATTTAGTTCGTCATAATCGAGACCGAATCGAGTCCAGAAATCGTGCATGAAATCTGTCAGTTCCTGTTGACGTTCATCTGCTGCTATCGTTGCCAGGATCGCTTCAGCTTGCTGGGGCCGATAGGCATTGAGTTCCTGCAAGCGATCACGGCCTTGTTTAATCTGCTCACGTAGTTGCTCGGCACGTTGGGCGGTTGCCTCAAGCACCTCAGCAAAACCAACTTCATCATGATAGTCGCCCGTCAGGAAAGCTTGCAGCTGCTGCTGGAAGTCATCGTAAAGCATTGCACCGACCGCGTTCGGGGACCGAAATGCCTGCATGGCCTCATACCATTGGTACAAGTACGCGTCGCGGCTGTCGGCTAAATAGGGAATATGAATTTGTACGGTTTCAGTTTGTCCGAGACGGTCGAGACGGCCAATGCGTTGCTCGAGTAGATCTGGGTGTTCGGGCAGATCAAACAACACTAAGTGATGAGCAAATTGAAAATTACGGCCTTCGCTGCCAATTTCAGAACAAAGTAATATCGGACAGCCATCTTCCGGACTGGCAAAGAACTCTGCGGCACGATCACGCTCAAGCAAGCTCATACCTTCGTGAAACACCGCTGCATGTATACCGTGCTGGATGCGCAGGAAATCGTAGAGCTCTTGCACTTGAGCTGATGAGTGACAAATCAGAATAAACTTGTCAGATTTATGTTCACTCAACAGCTGTTTTAACCAACTGGCTTTAGTAGTGAAGGGATTGTCATCATTCGCATCTAATGCAACCGGATAGCACTGCCGTTCGGGAAAACCACCGACATGGGCGCGGCTATTGCGGAACATCAACCGGCCGGTACCATAGTGATCGAGCAAACGATCGAGCAGCTTGTCGGCACCAACTTTGGCCAACACCTCTGCCAAAGGGGTTAGCTGCTGATAACTTTCTTGTTCAGTCATAAAATCGTTAAACGAATGGAAACGATCGGGGTCGAGCAACTGAAGTCGGGCAAAGTGACTGTCTAATCCGGCTTGTTCAGGGGTGGCCGTCAGCAGTAACACACTGGGGATGGCCGCGCAAAGTTGCTGCAGTTGGGTAAAGTGGGCCGTTTGTGGAGCGATACGATGAGCTTCATCGACAATCAGTAAGTCGAATTCAGCGGCAGCCAGCTGCGCTTGCCAGCGCTCGCTTTGCAACAGACTTTGAGGTAGCACGACCAACTGCTCGGCCGTAAAAACATTATCGTGTTCCTCCACGGTTTGCTCACAGCGTTCTTGATCGAACAAACTAAAGGCTAAGGCAAAGCGTCGTTTCAGCTCGATCAGCCATTGATGGCACAAACTGTCTGGTACAATCAGCACCACCCGCTGGCTGCGGCCACTGAGTAACCGACGCTGTAAGATCAGTCCGGCTTCAATGGTTTTACCCAGCCCAACTTCGTCAGCGAGCAGCACTCGTGGTTGATAACGGTCGGCAACCGTATGGGCAATATACAGCTGATGTGGTAAAAGTTCTGCGCGCGCGCCGAGTAAGCCTGCCACCGATGATTGTTGCCAGCGTTGTAAATGATGCTGCGCTTGCTGGCGCAGTCGATACATGTCGAGGCGATCGGTCTTACCAGCGAGAATGCGGGTTAACGGATGCTGGGTGGCGACTTGCGCGGCAAGTTGCGCCTCGGGCAAGCTGGTGGTTTCTGCCGTATCTTCACGTTTGCCGGTGTAGTGTAGAATACCGCCTCTGTTTTCCACATCAGTTACGCGAAAAAACCAACCATCAGCGTGCTGACCACGATCATCAGGCAACAATCGATAGCGGGCCAGCGGAGCCTGCTGGCTGGCATAGTGGCGGATTTCACCGGTTGCCGGAAACAGCACGGTGAGCATGCGGCCTTCGACTTGGGTTAATAACCCTAAACCTTGCTCCAATTCTGTTTCACTTAACCAACGTTGACCCACCACATAAGTGTGCACGCTATCTTTTGACATCCAAAAACCTCTACAACTGAGTACGCTCGCTGGCGCTGAAACCAAGGGCGCACATGGTAGCGAAATTTTTTTCAATGTTCACACCATTTTCATGAAAACTGCGCTAGTCTTTAAAGTGCATGGCAAGCCAAAATTATAATTAAACTTTATAGCTGCTTGAGGTCGCGCATGACAGAAACAACGTCCAAATATTATCTGTTAGACACCAACATTCTCCTCCACGAGCCCCTCGCCTTTCTAAATTTTGACGAACATAACGTTGTGATACCCATGGTCGTGCTAGAGGAGCTCGACAATATTAAAGACCGCCATAAAGATGTCAGCCGCGAAGCGCGAGTAGCAATTCGCTCGCTCGAAGATGCGTTAAAAGATGCCAGTCCGGAAGAAATCCTCGAGGGTGTGTCTTTGAGTCGTATGCAAGGCGCACATCACGCAGAAGGAACCTTGGCAATTTTCCCAGATTATCAGTTGAAGCAAACCGACTCAGTGCTTAACCTTTCGGAGAATGACCACCGCATTATCCAAGCCGCAATTGAATTACAAAAGAGACATAAGAATGCCAAGATCGTGCTGGTGACCAAAGACATCAACATGCGTCTAAAAGCAAAAGGCGCAGGCGTGAAGTATGTTGAAGATTACCGTACCGACCAACTGATCGATGATATTCGCTTTTTATCCAAAGGCTTTGTGGAACTGGAAGGCGACTTTTGGCAAAACGTGGGCGAGGTGACGAGTGTACAGGAAGGCCGCGAGACCTTTCATGAGGTCGAACGAGAGGTGCTGCCAACGGTATTTCGTAACCAATATTTGATTGACGAAACCGAGCTCTTTGCGGCCAAGGTGGTGGGTTACGACGAGCAACATGTGCGGCTGCATGATCTAGGTTTTGAACGGATGATGAGCTATCACGCTTGGGGCATTCACCCGAAGAATATTTATCAAGCCATGGCGATGAACGCGCTATTGGATCCAAGTATTGATCTGGTGATATTGACAGGCCCTGCAGGCAGCGGTAAGACCTTACTTGCTTTGGCTTCAGCGCTGGAGCTAGTGATTGAGCAAGGCATTTATGAAAAAATCATCGTCACCCGGAATACGCCGGAAATCGCGGAATCTATAGGTTATTTACCGGGTACCGAAGAAGAAAAAATGGCCCCTTGGTTAGCGGCAATAACGGACTCGTTGGAAGTGCTGCATAAAAATGACGAAAGCATGGAGTCGAGTCTGAACTATATTATGAATAAAGCGAACATTCAGTTTAAGTCATTGAATTTCATGCGTGGGAGGAGCATTCAGAATGCTATTGTGTTATTGGACGAATCGCAGAACCTGACCGCTTCGCAGCTGAAAACAATTATTACTCGCTGTGGTACCGGCACCAAAATCATTTGCTCGGGTAATCTGGCGCAAATCGACAGCTATTATCTGACTGCGGTGACCTCAGGTTTGACCTACATTGTGGAGCGCTTTAAAGATTATCCAGGCAGTGCCACGGTGAACTTAAATGGTGTGGTGCGCAGTAGTTTGGCGCAATACGCTGAAGAAAATTTATAGTTTTAGCGACTGCGCTGACGCAGCTGGCTCATGTAGTCTTCAAGAATCAGTTGTGCTGCAGCGCTGTCGATCTTGTCTTTACTGAGCTGGCGAAAGCCACCGCGGGCGAATAACTCTTCCTTAGCAGCAACCGTGGTTAAACGTTCGTCCTGCAGCTCGACGGGTAGGCCAAATCTACCGTGTAAACGATTGGCAAATTTACGCGCAAGATCGGTAAGTGGTTGCTCTGTGCCATCCATATTAAGCGGTAAGCCCACCACCAAAGATTGCGGTTGCCATTCTTGAATGATCGCACCGACGCGCTGCCAGTCGGGTTGACCATCTTTCGCTTTAAGAGCTGCTAGTGGCGAGGCGGTACCGGTAATTGTTTGACCAACGGCGACGCCAATATTGTGAGTACCAAAGTCAAAGCCCAGCAGCTGACTCATGCGTGGCCAGCTCCGGGACCAAGTTGCCAGGCGTGAAAACCCAACTTCTCGGTGGCTTTCTGCCAGCGTTCGCTGATCGGCGTGTTGAACAAAATATCGGGGTCCGCGGGAATCGTTAGCCAGCTGTTATCTGCTAACTCTTGTTCGAGCTGTCCGGCGTCCCAGCCAGCATAACCGAGAGTCAGTAAAAACTTGTCTGGAGCCTTACCGCTGCCCATTGCTTCGAGGATATCTTTCGACGTGGTGATCATTATCTCGTCACTTATGCGTGCCGAGCTGCGCCACTCTTCGTCAGGCGAGTGCAGAACAAAGCCACGGTCACGGGCGAGCGGACCGCCCGCAAACACCTGGCGATCGAACATCAATGAATGCTCAGGTACCACGATTTCAAGTTGTTCCAATAACTTTGCGACATTCAATTCAACCGGTTGGTTGATCACTAGACCCATGGCGCCATCTTCATTGTGCTCACAAATATAAGTGACCGAGCGATGAAAGAACGGATCTTCCATGGTCGGCATGGCGATCAAGAAATGGTTCTGTAAATTCGTTAATGCTTCCATAACTGCCTTATGCCTTACGGCGTGCCTCGATGGCTTCAAATAGTTTACCGGCGATATTAATGTCATATGCGGTCTCGATCTCACGCATGCAAGTGGGGCTAGTGACATTAATCTCGGTAATGCGGTCACCAATGACGTCGAGTCCAACTAAAAACAGGCCGCGACGTTTCAGTTCAGGCCCCACTTCACGCGCTAACGCCCAGTCGCTATCACTCAATGGCTGTGGTCGGCCGCTGCCACCTGCGGCCAGATTGCCGCGGGTTTCCCCGGCCGACGGAATGCGCGCCAACGCATAAGGCATGGGTTCACCATCAACGATGAGAATACGTTTATCGCCGTCTTTAATTTCTGGCATATACCTTTGAATCATAGCAAATTGGGTGCCATGCGCAGTCAGGGTTTCGATAATAACGCCCAGATTATTGCCGTCGCTGCCAACCCGAAAGATCGACGCGCCGCCCATGCCGTCCAGGGGCTTCAAAATAATATCTTTGTGCTCCTGATGGAAGCTGCGGATTTGTTCTGCGTTGCGCGTGACAATGGTCGGCGGGGTAAGATGCGCGAACCAGGCGGTAAAGAGCTTTTCATTGCAGTCACGTAAACTCTGCGGTTTATTGACGACTAAGGCTCCCGCTTCTTCAGCCAGTTCGAGCATGTAGGTTACATACAGGAATTCGGTATCGAACGGCGGATCTTTACGCATCATAATTACGTCAAAATCAGCCAACGGCTGCTCGGTAACACCCTCGAGGTGGTAAAAATCTTCGGCTTGATCAACTACCGAGACCTTACGCGCCCGCGCCACGGGTTTGCCAGCGATCAGGGAGAGATCGGACATTTCCAGATAAAAGCATTCGTAACCCCGTGCCTGCGCTTCAAGCAACAACCGGAAACTAGTGTCTTTATAGGTCTTCACGGTGGCAATGGGATCCATAATCATTGCTAACTTCATAAGGTTACTCCTGCATTGAAGGCGTCGCTAAATCGCCAAACTGATATTGCATGACACTAAGTGCCGTTAAGGCTGCGGTTTCTGTACGTAATACACGTGGGCCCAGGCGTACCGGCTGAAACTCAGCTGCGGCTGCGGCCGCGATTTCTTGTTCACTTAAACCGCCTTCCGGACCAATCAGCAGTTGCACCTCAGAATTGGTGAGTTCTTGCTCGCGTAGCGCTTTCTGTGCTTGCGGATCAAGTGTTAGCCTTAGTGCCGGTCCAAGTTGGCCGAGCCAGGTTTCTAAGCTAACAGGTGTATGAACCTGTGGCACCACACTGCGACCACTTTGTTCACATGCGGCGATGACAACTTTCTGCCATTGCTGCTGTTTTTTCTGCAATCGGTCACCGCTCAGTTTTACCCCACAACGCTCTGTGAACAGTGGAGTGATGCTGTGCACACCAAGTTCGACGGACTTTTGTAAGACAAAATCCATCCGATCGCCCCGTGAAACACCTTGTCCGAGATGGATCTTCAACGGTGACTCAGTTTCATTGGCGTTCATTGCGGTAATCTCTACGCGTACGTTTTTCTTCGACGCTGCGAGGATAACCGCCTGATAATCCTGACCATCCCCGGTAAACAGCAGCAGGGGCTGCCCCTCCTGCATGCGCAAAACACGGCCGACATGGTTAGCCGCTTCGGCGCACAGGTCAATCTCCTGGCCAACGCTAAGCGATGGCGGTCCTGCCTTCGTCGAGCTGATTTCAGCACTACTTGTCGCTAAAGGATGATAAATTCGCGGTACTCGCATAACATGGTCCTAATTTCGTTTACGATATCATCTTACCAGAAGGAAACCTTTTATGGCGATACAGCAGCAACTGATTCAGTGGGCGAGTGCAGCTACACTTGTCACTGCGGTAGCTTCATCAGCAAATGTCTGGGCGCAGGATGCACACAGTTACGCTAAGCTTGATGAAGTCACGACTCCACATCTGGAGTTAGACCTGACGATCGATTTCGCGGAGAAGCGTCTTACGGGCACAGCGACTTACGATTTAGCACGCCACGGCGAGGCGGATAGCATTCACCTTGATACCCGCGAACTGCGCATTCACAAGACCGAAGTCTGGCAGGATGGCGCGTGGCAGGAGACTGCTTTTGCGCTAGGCGAACCCCATGAGACTTTAGGCCAGGAGCTGACAGTAGCGATTGGTGAGAGCAGCGACAAGTTACGTATTCACTATGAAACAGCGCCAACCGCCAGTGGGTTGCAATGGCTTACACCGGCGCAAACCGCAGGCAAAAAGCATCCCTTTATGTTCAGCCAGTCGCAACCGATCCATGCGCGCAGCTGGATTCCTATTCAGGATACGCCCGCATTACGCTTAACTTACAATGCGGAATTACGTACACCGAAAGGCTTGTTGGCGGTCATGAGTGCCGACAATAGCTTAAGTGACAATCGCGACGGCTCCTACAGTTTCACCATGCCGCAGCCAATACCACCTTACCTGATCGCGATTGCCGCCGGTGATCTGGAAATTAAATCGATTAGCGATAACGTGGCGGTGTTCGCAGAGTCTTACATTGTTGACGAAGCAGCCTGGGAATGGGCTGACACGCCGGCGATGATCGAAGCGACCGAAGAAATGTACGGTCCGTACCGCTGGGATCGCTATGACTTACTGGTACTGCCACCTAGCTTTCCTTATGGCGGTATGGAAAATCCACGCTTGTCATTTATTACGCCCACAGTGGTATCAGGCGATCGCTCACTGATCAATCTGATTGCTCATGAGTTGGCGCATTCCTGGTCCGGCAACCTTGTTACCAATGCCAGCTGGCGCGATCTCTGGATCAACGAAGGTTTTACCAGTTATGTTGAAAACCGCATCATGGAAGCGCTGTTTGGTGAGCGTCGGGCACAAATGGAACTGGCGCTGGGCTATCAGGATCTGTTGGTTGATATGTCGCGGTTAGCGCCGGAAGATACGGTGCTCAACATCGACCTTGGCACCCGTCACCCGGATGATGTTTTTTCAAATGTGCCTTATGTGAAAGGGCAGCTATTCCTGGTTTATCTGGAAAACAAATTTGGTCGGGAAAAGTTTGATGCCTTTTTACGTCAGTACTTTGATGACTTTGCTTTCGAAAGTATTTCGACCGCGGAGTTTAAAGATTATATAGCAAGCAACTTACTGGCCAAGTACCCGAATGTGGTCAGCATGGACAAAATCAACGAGTGGATCCATCAACCAGGTTTACCTGCCGACGCACCGCAACCTGAGTCTGATGCTTTTGCGCAAGTTGAACAGCAAATGCAGCGATGGTTGAAAGGTGGCAAGTTGCAAACTGCGGAGTGGACGACCCATGAGTGGCTGCACTTTATCAATAATTTGCCGTTGGATATCTCAAGTACCAATATGCAACGCTTGGATAAGGACTACGATTTGACCGCAAGCAAGAACGCCGAAATTGCCCATGCCTGGTTAAAGTTGGCGATTACCAAAAAATATGAACCAGCACGCGAACGTTTACGTAACTACTTGCTTACCATTGGCCGCAATAAGCTTGTCAGTCCGTTGTATCGAGAGCTGGCGAAGACCCCGGAAAACCTGAAGTGGGCGCGCGATGTCTACCAACAGGCGAAGCCTGGCTATCATCCGTTGACACAATCCGTTAACGAAGCCTTGTTGTATCCGCAAAACTAAGCGAAAAAGGAGTTAACCATGCCACTAGCTATAGGCTATGCAGCACATGCAGCAGACCAGGAACTCGAGTATTTCGAATTCGACCGTCGTGAGCCAACGGCTCTCGATGTTGAAATTGAAATTGCCTACTGTGGTGTCTGTCACTCAGACTTACATCAGGCGCGCGACGAATGGGGTGGTAATACCGTATTCCCTTGCGTGCCAGGCCATGAAATTGTCGGTAAAGTTACCCGGGTAGGCGACAAAGTCAGTAAATTTAAAGTTGGCGATACAGTAGGTGTTGGCTGCATGGTCGATTCGTGCGGACATTGTCATAGCTGCGATGAAGGGCACGAGCAATACTGTGAAAACGGCTTTGTAGCGACTTACAACGGTGAAGACAAACACTCAGGTGGGGTGACTTATGGTGGTTACTCAAATCGCATCACGGTCACCGAAGAATTCGTGCTGCGGGTTTCCGATGACGCCGATCTTGCTGGTGTCGCGCCGCTTTTGTGTGCTGGTATCACGACCTACTCACCGCTGCGTTACTGGGGTGTGAGCAAAGGCCATAAAGTTGGCGTCGTAGGCTTAGGTGGTCTCGGTCAC
This sequence comes from Pseudidiomarina xizangensis, assembly GCF_052541995.1. Taxonomy (NCBI): domain Bacteria; kingdom Pseudomonadati; phylum Pseudomonadota; class Gammaproteobacteria; order Alteromonadales; family Idiomarinaceae; genus Pseudidiomarina; species Pseudidiomarina xizangensis. Next base: position 183,780 of record NZ_JBOBQA010000002.1, on the reverse strand, counting down.
ATGGCGGTTAAACTGGCCAAAGCCATGGGGGCAGAAGTAGTATTATTCACAACCTCGCCTGGTAAAGTCGACGATGGCAAGCGCTTGGGTGCCGATCATGTGGTCATTTCAAAAGACGAAGACGCGATGAAAGCCTGGGTTAATTCCCTCGACTTCATCCTTAATACGGTCGCTGCACCACACAATCTTGACGATTATCTGAGTTTGTTACGCTTAAACGGCACCATGTGTCTGGTGGGCGTGCCGGCGAAGTCGCATCCATCCCCAGCGGTGTTCAATCTGATCGCGAAACGCCGCAGTCTGGCGGGCTCACTGATCGGCGGTATCGCTGAAACACAGGAAATGCTCGACTTCTGCGCTGAGCACAACATCACTTCAGATATCGAACTTATTGCGATGGATGACATTAACGACGCTTACGAACGCATGTTAAACAGTGATGTGAAGTATCGATTCGTTATTGATATGGCAACCTTGAAACAGCGATAAAGACTTTTAGACGTCTAAAAGTAGAAAGCTGGGCGTAGTTTCGTTAAACTACGCCCAATTTTTTAAGTCTGAATCAGCAAAAATAGAGATACACACACTATGGCGAAGCACCTTTTTACTTCTGAATCAGTTTCAGAAGGGCATCCAGATAAAATCGCAGACCAGATTTCAGACGCTGTTCTTGACGCTATTTTGGCGCAAGATCCGCGTGCACGAGTGGCCTGCGAAACCTATGTGAAAACCGGCATGGTGTTAGTCGGTGGTGAAGTGTCGACCCAGGCCTGGGTTGATATTGAGGAGCTGGCGCGCAATACCGTGCGTGAAATTGGCTATGTACATTCCGACATGGGCTTCGACGCAGACTCTTGCGCCGTTCTGAATGCTATCGGTAAACAGTCTGCGGATATTAATCAAGGTGTCGATCGGGCTTCGCTTGAAGAGCAGGGCGCCGGTGACCAGGGCTTAATGTTCGGTTATGCATCAAACGAAACAGACGTGTTAATGCCGGCACCTATTACCTATGCGCACCGGCTGATGCAACGCCAGGCAGAAGTGCGTAAGAACGGCACTTTGCCCTGGTTGCGTCCGGACGCAAAAAGCCAGCTTACCTTTATCTATGAAGACGGTAAGCCGGTCGCCATTGATACCGTAGTTTTATCAACGCAACATTCAGAAGGGATCAGTCAGGCGGATTTACGTGAGGCGGTGATCGAAACCATTATCAAACCGGTGCTGCCGGAAGAATGGTTCCCGGTGAATCAGGAACGGATCTTTATTAACCCAACGGGTAAGTTTGTCATTGGCGGGCCTATGGGTGACTGTGGACTGACTGGCCGCAAAATTATTGTCGACACCTACGGCGGCATGGCACGCCATGGCGGTGGCGCTTTCTCGGGCAAAGACCCATCAAAAGTGGATCGCAGTGCCGCCTACGCAGCACGTTATGTTGCCAAAAACCTGGTTGCGGCAGGGTTAGCGGAGCGTTGTGAAATTCAGATTTCTTATGCCATTGGTGTTGCGGAACCCACTTCGATCAGCATTGAAACCTTCGGCTCCAGTCAGTATAGCGAAGAGCAGCTTATTGCCGTGGTACGTCGCCACTTCGACTTGCGTCCGTTTGGTTTAATTAAGATGCTCGACCTTGAACGACCTATGTATCTTGCCACGGCAGCCTACGGCCATTTTGGTCGTGAAGAGTTTCCATGGGAGAAAACAGACAAAGCAGAAGTGCTTCGCGCTGACATCTGATTTGCTTAGAAGCCCCGAATTGTGGAGAATACGCGCACCAAGTGAGCATTTTCTCAAGCAGCAATTCGGGGTTATTTGTTATGACGACAGCAGTTTCTGAGCGTAAGCATCTCGCCAACGCTATCCGTGCCCTCAGCATGGATGCGGTTCAGCAAGCAAACTCGGGCCATCCAGGCGCACCTATGGGGATGGCAGATATCGCCGAAGTTCTGTGGCGCGACTACCTGAAACACAATCCTGAAAATCCAAGTTGGGCCGATCGCGATCGTTTTGTGTTATCCAACGGTCATGGTTCCATGTTGATTTATTCATTGCTGCATTTGACCGGCTATGAATTAACCATCGATGATTTGAAAAACTTCCGTCAGCTACACTCGAAAACCCCAGGCCATCCTGAATACGGCTATGCTCCGGGCATCGAAACAACTACCGGTCCCTTAGGTCAGGGTCTTTCTAATGCTGTTGGTATGGCGCTCGCCGAGAAAGTTCTTGCTGCCCAGTTTAACCGTGATGGCCATGAAATTATCGATCACCACACTTACGCCTTTTTAGGCGATGGTTGCCTGATGGAAGGTATTTCTCATGAGGTCTGCTCATTAGCGGGTACCCTTGGTCTGGGTAAGCTCGTGGCATTTTATGATGACAATGGTATTTCTATCGACGGTGAAGTTGAAGGCTGGTTCACTGATGATACCGCGAAGCGTTTTGAGGCCTATGGCTGGCACGTTGTAGAAGACGTTGATGGCCATGACCCCGATGCGATTCAGCATGCCATTGAAGCAGCTCGTGCAGAAATTGCCCGGCCAACGCTTATCATCTGTAAAACCATCATTGGTTTCGGTGCGCCGAATAAACAAGGTTCAGAAAGCTGCCACGGAGCTCCTTTAGGAGCTGACGAGATTGCCGCAGCGCGTGAACAGCTCGGTTGGCATTATGACGCCTTTGAAGTGCCCGCTGATGTTTACAACGCCTGGTCAGCTAAGAACGACGGCGCCAAACGCGAGCAAGCGTGGAATCAACGCTTCGACGCCTACGCCGCCGCTCACCCGCAACTGGCGATCGAGTTGCAGCGTCGTCTGGCTGGTGATTTACCTGAAGACTTCGCTGCGCACGCGCAGGATTACATTGAAAAGTTACAGGCTGAGCCAGCTGATATAGCGAGTCGTAAGGCTTCGCAAAATACCCTAAATGCTTTTGGCCCAAAACTTCCGGAACTGCTAGGCGGTTCGGCTGACCTTGCTGGTTCGAACCTGACGCTGTGGAATGATGCGAAAGGGGTTACAGCAGACGATGCCAGTGGTAACTACGTGTATTACGGCGTCCGTGAGTTTGGTATGTCGGCGATCATGAACGGTATTGCACTGCACGGTGGTTTAATCCCCTACGGTGCAACCTTCCTGATGTTCATGGAGTACGCCCGTAACGCTGTACGCATGGCCGCATTGATGAAGCAGCGCAGTATTTTCGTCTACACCCATGACTCGATTGGTCTGGGCGAAGACGGGCCGACCCACCAACCGGTCGAGCAACTGGCAAGTTTACGCACGACCCCCAATATGAGCACCTGGCGGCCGTGTGATCAGGTTGAATCCGCGGTGGCGTGGAAAGCAGCGTTGCAGCGTAAAGACGGACCAACAGCATTGATTTTCAGTCGCCAAGGGTTAGCGCAGCAGCCTCGTACGCCAGAGCAACTTGCGGATATTGCACGGGGCGCATACACACTGTTGAACTGCCAAGAGACGCCTGAACTGATCTTGATTGCTACGGGTTCTGAAGTGGCATTGGGTGTTGCTGCAGCGAAAACTCTGCAAGCTAAAGGTCATCAGGTTCGCGTGGTATCAATGCCAGCCACAGATATATTCGACGCGCAGCCCGCGGAGTACCGTGAGCAAGTGCTGCCACGCGCGGTGACCAAACGTATTGCCGTCGAGGCAGGTATTGTTGATTACTGGTACAAATATGTCGGTCTCGGAGGTCGCATTGTTGGCATGAACTCGTTCGGTGAATCAGCTCCAGCTGGTGATTTGTTCAAGCATTTTGGTTTCACCCCTGAGCATGTTGTAGCGGCAGCAGAGGAGTTGTTAGCGGAATGACGCAAGCACCGGCTCGTATTGCCTTAAATGGCTTCGGTCGAATTGGACGCAGTGTACTGCGTGCGCTGTATGAACGTGGTTTTCGTGAGCATATCGAGATCGTCGCGATCAACGAACTGGCACCGGTCAGTGCTATGGCGCATCTACTTAAGTATGACACGACCCATGGCCGCTTTGCGCAGCCAGTGACCACGCCGGACGAACATCTGCTATGCGTCGGCGATGATAGTATTCGGGTTTCGGCGGAATCAGAAATTAGTCATCTGGCATGGCAGGATCTTGATGTCGATCTGGTGCTCGATTGCACTGGTGTGCACGGTACGCGCGAAGATGGCGCGCATTATCATGAAAACGGTATAGCGCAGGTGCTGTTCTCGCATCCGGCTGCCCCTGACGTGGATTTTACCGCAATTTTTGGTGTCAATACGGAACAGCTAACAGCCGAGCATACCATCGTCTCGAATGGCTCATGTACCACCAATTGTTGTGTTCCGGTGCTCAAAGTACTAGACGAAGCTTTTGGCATTAAAAGTGGGGCGATCACCACTATTCACGCTGCCATGCATGATCAGCAGGTGATTGATGCCTATCATCAGGACCCGCGCTTGGCCCGCGCTGCAGGTCGCTCAATTATTCCGGTGGATACCCGACTTGCGCGCGGTATCGAACGGATCATGCCGCATTTTGCCGGTAAGTTTGAAGCCATTCAGGTGCGGGTACCGACAACTAATGTAACAGCCATGGATTTAAGCGTTACGGTTCGCGATGAGGTCTCGATTGACAAGGTCAACCAAGTTCTGGCGCAGGCGGCACGAGGTAAAATGGCAGCTATTTTGGGTTTTACCGATGAACCTCTGGTGTCGATCGATTTTAATCACGATCCGCGCTCCAGTATTGTCGATGGCACTCAAACCCGCGTCGCCGACAAACATTTAATTAAAGTTTTGTGTTGGTGTGATAACGAGTGGGGCTTTGCCAATCGCATGCTTGATACTGCTCAAGTCATGTTGCACCAGCAGCAAAACACGCGCTAAAAATTAACCAGAGAGGAAGCAACGATGTCCGCTGTTATCACCATGGATGATCTCGATTTAGAAGGATTGCGTGTCTTGATCCGTGAGGATCTTAATGTTCCGGTCAAAGCTGGCAAGATCAGCTCTGATGCCCGTCTGAAGGCGGCGTTACCAACTCTGAAACAAGCTCTGGATGCGGGCGCCAAAGTCATGGTCATGTCGCATCTTGGGCGGCCGAACGAAGGTAAGTATGACGCCGAATTTTCGCTGCAACCGGTGGTCGATTATCTGGATCAAGCGTTGGATGCGCCGGTACGCCTCGCCAAAGATTATCTCGATGGTGTTGAAGTTGCTGTGGGTGAGGTTGTGGTGTTCGAGAACGTACGATTTAACCCAGGTGAAAAAAGCAACGATGATGCACTGGCGCAGAAGTTAGCCGCATTGTGTGATGTGTTTGTGATGGATGCGTTCGGTACCGCGCATCGTGCTCAAGCTTCGACCCACGGTGTTGCTAAGTATGCCGATGTCGCTTGTGCTGGCCCCTTGTTGGCCGCAGAGCTTGACGCTTTGGGCAAAGCGTTGGCCAACCCAAAACGACCTTTGGTTGCAATTGTTGGCGGTTCAAAAGTCTCGACTAAGCTGACTGTACTCGAATCTCTTTCGGGTGTTGTGGATCAGCTGATTGTCGGTGGGGGGATTGCCAATACCTTTGTCGCAGCAGCAGGTCACCCGGTAGGTAAATCATTGTATGAAGCGGATCTGATTCAAGAAGCCAAACGTTTAGTGGCGGCCGCACAAGCGAAAGGTGGTGATATTCCGGTGCCATCAGATGTGGTGACAAGTAAAGCCTTTAGTGCAGATGCAGAAGCTGAAATAAAAGCTGTAGATGCCATTGTTGCCGACGATATGGTACTGGACATTGGTCCTGATACGGCTGCCGTATTTGCAAAAATTTTGCAAAACGCTGGTACTATTGTATGGAATGGACCGGTAGGTGTGTTTGAATTTGATCAATTTGGTGCTGGCACTAAGGCTTTAGCTGAGGCTATTGCTGCAAGCTCGGCATTTTCGATTGCCGGCGGTGGCGACACCCTGGCCGCAATTGATAAGTATGGGATCGCTGATAAAATTAGTTATATCTCAACCGGCGGTGGTGCCTTCCTGGAATTTTTGGAAGGTAAAAAACTTCCCGCAGTAGCGATTCTGGAAGAACGCGCAGAACATGGCTAAGCCTAGCCACTCAGAACAGGAAATCAGGAGATAGAAAATGGCTTTAATTTCATTACGCCAATTGCTCGACCACGCCGCGGAAAATGGCTATGGCGTGCCAGCATTTAACGTTAATAACCTCGAGCAAATGCGCGCCATTATGGAAGCTGCAGACGAAGTCGACAGCCCGGTTATCGTGCAAGCTTCAGCAGGTGCGCGCAGTTATGCAGGTGCACCGTTCTTGCGTCACCTTATTTTGGCTGCAATTGAAGAGTGGCCGCACATTCCAGTGGTGATGCACCAGGATCACGGTACTTCACCAGCGGTGTGTCAACGCTCGATTCAACTGGGTTTCAGCTCGGTGATGATGGATGGCTCGTTAAAAGAAGATGGTAAGACACCAGCTGATTACGATTATAACGTGCAGGTAACCCAAACTGCTGTAGCCATGGCGCATGCCTGTGGTGTGTCAGTAGAGGGCGAACTTGGCGTGCTGGGTTCATTGGAAACCGGTGAAGCCGGAGAGGAAGATGGCGTTGGCGCTGAGGGTAAATTAACCCATGACCAGTTGTTAACTGATCCGGAAGAAGCAGCACAATTTGTTAAAGCTACTAATGTTGATGCTTTGGCTATTGCTTGCGGAACTTCACACGGTGCCTATAAGTTTAGTCGTCCGCCAACTGGCGACATTCTGGCTATTGATCGTATCAAAGAGATCCACAAACGTATTCCAACCACGCACCTGGTGATGCACGGTTCGTCGTCAGTGCCACAAGAATGGTTGAAAATTATTAATGACTTCGGTGGTGATATTCCGGAAACCTATGGGGTTCCAGTTGAACAAATCGCCGAAGGCATTAAGCACGGTGTGCGTAAAGTGAACATCGATACCGATTTACGTCTGGCATCTACCGGTGCAGTTCGCCGTCATATCGCGCAAAACCCCAACAACTTTGATCCGCGTAAGTTTCTAAAAGCCTCAACAGACGCGATGTATGACATCTGTAAAGCGCGTTTTGAAGTTTTTGGTTCTGCTGGTCAAGCGCATAAAATTAAAACGGTTTCGCTTGAAGAAATGTATAAACGCTACGAAGCGGGAAGTTTAGACGCTAAAGTGAATTAATCGGGGTTCTTTTCGACCACAATGCCACGTTATACTTATGTAAAGGTGGATGGTGGAAGAACAGAAGAGGTGTTTGTGGCGTATCAAAAGACTTTAACAGCAGTGGCTATTCTTGCCTGTGTTGCCGGTAGTTCGGTAGCTCAGGCGCAAGCGTCAATTTTTATGTATGACGATGCCAATGACTTGAATACTGAGGAGAAAAAGGACTGGGATGCTTCTGCTGAACTGGGCCTACTCTTCACTTCAGGTAACACCAAGACAGAAACCTTCAAAACCAAGTTGAGTGCCGCGCGCGATTATCAGAATTGGCGCCATAAAGGCATTATTGATTACTATCGTTCAAAACAAGAAGATCAAAGCACTGGTGACACCTACGTAACTGGTGACAAGCTTTTTGTATCGGGTCAATCAAACTACAAATTTAGTCCTGAAAGTCGTTCATCAGTATTTCTCTTCGGCTCGTATGAGGAAGACAAGTTCAGTGGTTACGAGTATCAAGGAACTGTCGCTGTGGGTTATGGTGCGCGCTATCGTTATAGCGAGTCGTTGTACACAGATTACGAAGTGGGCCCAGGTTACTCTGTCAACAAACCCATAGTGAACGGCGTGGTTCGAGAGCAAGAAAGCAGTGCTATTCTACGGCTTGCCGGTAATTTGGTTTGGGATATCACTAAAACATCTAAATTCAATGCGTTAGCTTCAACTGAAATAGGTGAAGATAATACCAAATCGCGTGCTGAGGTTTCTGTTTCTGCCAATGTGAATAGTTCCTTCGCATTAAAATTTTCGGTGGCTGCGAATCACAACTCGTATTTAGAAGACTCAAGTAAAGAAAACCTCGACACGGAAACGGCAGTGACCTTGGTCTACAGTTTCTAGCGCGTCGAGTTTACTCGTTGTCTTTGTCGAATCCAGAGCGGGTTGCCGATTAATCTTCGGCAATCCGCTTTTTCAAATGCATCGGTTTATTGCGCTTGCGAACTTTGATGTTGAGCAATTCGACAATGAGTGAGAAGGCCATCGCGAAGTAGACATAACCTTTTGGTACGTGGAAACCGAGGCCTTCGCCCATCAAGGTAAAACCGATCAGGATCAAAAAGCTGAGCGCAAGCATTTTAATGGTTGGATGACTATCGACAAACTCACCGATGGCTTTCGCCGCTAGCATCATCACGAGTACGGCCACCACCACGGCAATAATCATGACAGCGACATAATCCACCAGGCCGACAGCGGTAATCACCGAGTCCAACGAGAAAACAATATCGATAATTGCAATTTGCGTAATGATGGCGCCAAAAGTTGCTACCTTACCGGTTGTTTTTTGTTCTTCGACGCCTTCGAGGCTGTGGTGAATTTCTAACGTACTCTTAGCCAGCAAGAACAAGCCGCCAAAAAACAGAATCAAGTCACGCCCGGAAAAGGCGAAATCAAACACGGAAAATAATGGCTCAGTAAGACCCATAACCCAAACGATTCCGAGCAGCAGAAGAATACGCATACCCATTGCCAGCAATAGGCCAATTTGCCGCGCTTTTTGTCGCTGAGCCTCAGGTAGTCGACCAACAAGAATCGAAATAAAGATTATATTATCGATACCTAAAACAACTTCTAAGGCGGTTAGTGTCGCCAAAGCAATCCAGGCTTCTGGCAAAAAGATCCATTCGAACATGCGGCTGTCCCTTACAAAATGTGATGATTGGATTACAATAAACAGGTTGTTGAACAAAAACAACGGTGAATAAACTTTGCGTGTGCTTTACGATTTAGCTAGTATGCGCGCACCCCGAAAAAAGGGGAACAATCGATTCTAATAGCAGCAACAAAGGCGAACTTTTATGTCTGCAAACTCGTTTCTTGGCGTCTTCGCAAAATCTCCGATCAAACCTATGATCGAGCACATTTCTCAAGTGCATGACTGCGCAATGACCTTAAAACCTTTTTTCCAAGCTGTGTACGCAAACAACTGGGATGATGCTGAAGAACATCGCAAAGCCATCGTTAAAAAAGAAAAGGCTGCGGATGATATGAAGCGCGATATCCGTCTTAACCTGCCTGGCGGATTGTTCATGCCAGTAGAGCGTACCGACCTTCTTGAACTGGTATCCCAACAAGACCGCATCGCTAACAAAGCCAAGGATATTTCTGGCTTGATTACCGGTCGTGAATTGCAAATTCCAAAAGACATGATCGAAGGTTTTGATGCCTACCTGCAGCGTTGTCTCGATGCTACGGATAAAGCTAAAGAAACTATCGGTGAATTTGATGATTTATTGGAAGTTGGCTTCAAAGGGCGTGAGCGCCGTATCGTTGACAGTCTGATTTCAGAGTTGGACAGCATCGAACAGGACACCGACGCGTTGCAAGTTAAGCTGCGTCGTCAATTGCGTGCATTAGAGCAAGAAATGAATCCGTTGGATGCTATGTTCCTGTACAAAATTCTTGATTGGGTCGGTGATCTCGCGGACCTCGCCGAGCGTGTGGGTGCGCGTTTTGAACTCATGCTGGCACGGGTCTAAGTCGGAGAGAAACAATGGATATTATTTCTACTTATAATCTCACGCTGATCCTGTTGGCGGCAGCTTTTGCCTTCTTTATGGCGTGGGGTATTGGTGCAAATGACGTCGCCAATGCGATGGGAACCTCAGTTGGTTCTAAAGCATTAACTATAAAACAAGCCATCATCGTCGCCATGATTTTCGAGTTTGCTGGCGCTTATCTCGCCGGTGGTGAGGTGACCTCAACAATTCGTAAAGGAATTATTGATTCTGCCTACTTTGTCGATGCTCCAGAGCTGCTGGTGTTCGGTATGATTGGCTCGCTACTAGCAGCGGGTTTTTGGTTGTTGATTGCTTCCTACCTTGGCTGGCCGGTATCGACCACGCACTCCATTATCGGCGCTATCGTTGGTTTTGCTGCCGTTGGTGTTAGTCCTGATGCTGTGGAATGGGGGAAAGTTCTCGGTATAGTTGGTAGTTGGGTGGTCACTCCAATGATAGCGGGGTTACTTGCCTATTTTATTTTCATCAGTGCTCAGAAGTTGATTTTCGATCAAGAAAATCCGCTCGAGATGGCGAAGCGTTATGTGCCGTTTTATATGGGATTGACTGGTTTCGTTATTGCGCTTGTAACCATCAAAAAAGGCCTCAAGCACGTTGGCATTAACTTCTCGTTCTTTGAAGGTATTGCGCTTGCTGTTGGTATCGCTGTGGTGGTGTTCGTTATTGGCAAAATCATGATCGGGCGATTGAAGTTTGACCCCTCTGCCGATAGAGACATGCACTACACCAACGTCGAAAAGGTGTTTGCCGTATTGATGGTAGTGACCGCATGTGCGATGGCATTTGCCCATGGTTCGAATGATGTTGCCAACGCGATTGGCCCGCTTGCTGCGGTCGTCAGCATTGTACAAAGTGGTGGTGAAATCGAGAGCAAAGCACAGTTAGCCTGGTGGGTATTGCCCGTTGGTGCTTTAGGTATTGTGTTAGGTCTGGCCATGCTTGGTAAACGTGTTATCGCGACCATTGGTAACGGTATCACTCATTTAACGCCGAGCCGCGGTTTTGCCGCAGAGCTTGCTGCGGCATCGACCGTGGTCATTGCCTCAGGTACAGGGTTGCCGATTTCAACCACGCAAACCCTTGTTGGTGCTGTATTGGGTGTTGGTATGGCACGCGGAATCGCAGCATTGAACCTAGGCGTGGTACGTAACATTGTCGTGTCTTGGGTCGTTACTTTGCCTGCAGGTGCCATCATGTCGATTATTTTCTTCTATATTATTAAGGCGTCATTTGGCGTGTAAGCGTCCTTGATAATTAACCCAAAAGGCGACTTCGGTCGCCTTTTTTTGTGTCTGAACAAACTATTTTCAAATCTCTGACAACTTTTTACCTGGTTTATACGACTCTATAAGCAGAGAAAAAAAGGAAAGCACATTGTGTTTGCACCATCAGACGAACGGCTCGTGAAGCGAGCGCTGGAAAATAACAAACAAGCGTGGTTGCAGCTAGTAAAGCGTTACGAAGCACTTGTGTTCAACTATGCATTGCGTATGAGCGGTAGTCGCGATGACGCAATGGACCTGATGCAAGACGTGTTTATGTCGCTGTTTCGTAACCTGCAAGGGTGGCGCGGGGAAAGCTCGTTTAAGAATTGGTTGATGACCATTGCGCACTATCGTTGCATTGAACACTTCCGCAGGCGCAAGGACTATGCCGATGACTACGACTTCGAGCAGCAGTCGAGTGACTCGGACTGGCATGATCCGGAAGCGGTGTATCAGGGACAACAACAAACCCATATATTGGTAGCTGCCATGCAAAAATTACCGTTGGAACAGCGTTTGGTGGTGGAATTGAAATTTTTTCAGCACTTAAAGTTACAACAAATTAGTGTGCAGCTTGAAGTGCCATTGAATACCGTGAAAGCACGCTTGTACAAAGCGGTAGAAACCTTACAGACGTTGGTGGAGGGTGTATGAATAAGCAGCAGGAATTTCAAGCTTGGTTAGAGACAACCGCCACAGCGACGCAGCCAGAATCAGTTCCCGAATGGCCGCGAGAGTCCACCTTTCGGGCCCAGAGGTTAACTGAGACATCGTGGTGGCAGCGGCCATTTCTACCGATTGCATCGCTGGCTTGTTCAGTCTTGGCTGTGCTCACGGTTGTGACGCAACTGCAAGTACAGGTGACCGAACAGGGTTTTAATGTCCATTTCGGCGGGGGCTTGAGTGAACAGCAGTTGCAAGCTGCGGTTGATGAAAAAATGACACGTCTTGCCACCGAACAACAGTTACAGCTCGCAAACTATGCGGCCAACCTGCGCCAGGACTTCAGTGATGATGTTGCAGCAGCGAATCAGCAACTGGTGAATTACGTGTTAACCACTAACCGCAACGAGCGACAAGAAGATATGGAAGATCTGATTCGCTACGTCAACGCACAGCGCGAAGATGACCAAGTCTATTTGGCGCATCAGCTTTCACAGGTCACCAGTCAATTCTTGGACCAAGGTGACTTATAGAACTACCCAACTTAGGGATTCAAGGAGTAAGACCATGCGTACATTAGTACTAGCTTCAGCCATAGCGGTTGCTTTGGTGGCCAGCGTGACAGCACAAGCGGACCAACAACAACGCGATGAGCTGCGTAAGCAACTCGAAATTATGAACAGTATTTTAACCACAGCGATGGAACAACAACGTGATGATGACTCAGACCGAAGATTTCAACGTGTTCGCCTAAACTACAACTATTTAGCAGGGCAAGGCGTGGTTTATCGAACTCAAATGGGTGGTGGCCGGATGGTGTTTTTTAATGGTGATGCGCCTATGCCTCCGATGCCTCCGATGCCTCCGATGCCACATCTGGATGACATCGAAAGTATTGAAGTCGAAGCCGCTATGGCGGAAGGTTTAGCAAAAGCAGGCAAAGTTATACGGGACTTGGAAATTGTCACTGACGAAGTCGTCGTTGGCGACGGTGAAGTGTTCTTCCGTTCTGACGATGGTGCGGGCAATGTCGAAGTTGTGCGACAGGTGTCGCGAAAGATGCGTGACAATGCGCATGAAGTTCGTGAACTACGGCGTTTGGTGAGAGATTTGGAGTTAGCCAAAGCAAATGCGGATGGTGATACCAAAAATATTGAGAAAGAGCTTGTTGAGGCCCAGTCTGAGCTGCTTAGACGCGAACAGGAAATGGCGACAGCACATAGTGAACTTGCTGAAGTGCGCAAGGAGTTGAGAGTCAAAGCAGCGGAGCATCGGGCTAAACGCGTGGAGCGAAAAGCAGTGCAACTGGCGCAATTTGAACAAACTATGGTAACCACCTTATGCGATTATGGGCGCACGTTGCGTGCTCTTCCTGCAAATGAAAATATTTCCTTTGTCGTAGAAAACGGCGGAGATTCTGAAAAGGGTAGCGATAAGATCTTCATTTTTAACAAACAGCAACTCGATAATTGTTCATCGCCGGGTGATCTTTTGAGCACGGCAACGACGTATAGCTTCTGACTGGTCAAAAGATCGGTTGTCATCTCTGTTTAGCACGTCTTCGGACGTGCTTTTTTTTGTCTCGTAAAAAAGGTAAAGTACGCGCTCAAAACAGCAGCAGTAAGCTTTATGGACGTAAAAGACTTTAGTTTCGACTTACCCGATGAATTAATCGCTCGTTATCCGCAACCGGAACGCAGTGCGAGTCGTCTGTTGGTGCTTGATGGCGCCACTGGCAACGTGAAACATGACCAATTCAAAGCCATCGTAGATCATCTACAGCCAGGCGATTTATTGGTGTTTAATGACACCCGAGTGATCCCAGCGCGTATGTTGGGTGAAAAGCTGTCTGGTGGCAAAGTCGAAATCCTGGTGGAACGTATGCTTGATGACCATCGCGTGCTGGCGCACGTGCGCAGCAATCGGGCCCCAAAGCCCGGGCAACGCATGCGCATGGAAAACGCCGTTGACGTCGAAATGATTGGCCGTGATGGCGCGTTGTTTGAGTTGCAATTTATCACCGAACAAACGGTTCTCGATGTGTTAGAAGAGCATGGCCACATGCCTTTGCCGCCCTACATTGATCGTCCTGATGAAGCCAGCGATCGCGAGCGTTACCAAACCGTCTACAATAAAAAACCCGGAGCCGTTGCCGCACCGACGGCGGGTCTGCATTTCGATGATGCTATTCTCTCCGCACTGCAGGCAAAAGGTGTCAATTTTGCCTATGTCACTTTGCATGTTGGTGCGGGTACATTTCAGCCGGTACGGGTTGATAAAATTGAAGAACATCACATGCATAGCGAGTATGCTGAAGTGCCGGCCGAGACCGTTGAGGCGATCAAGCAAACGCAAACCAACGGTGGTCGCGTAGTTGCGGTTGGTACGACCTCAGTACGCTCACTGGAGTCGGCGGCGCAGGCTGCGTTAAACGAGCAACGTGAGCTGGCGCCATTTTTCTCTGATACGGATATCTTTATCTATCCAGGTTATAAGTTCCAGATAATTGACGCCATGATCACCAATTTCCACTTGCCGGAATCGACTTTAATCATGTTAGTTTCGGCATTTGCGGGGCGTGACAATGTGCTCGGTGCGTATCAGCAAGCTATTGATAACACCTACCGTTTCTTCAGTTATGGCGATGCAATGTTTGTGACCCGCCAGCCGAGCTAAGATATACTGTTACCCTCGGACTGTTTTTCCGTGATTTAATCTAACGGTGATGAAATGAAGTTTGAATTACTCTCTACCTGCGGCAAAGCGCGCCGCGGGCGCATGATTTTTGAGCGCGGTGTGGTCGAAACACCAGCTTTTATGCCAGTAGGTACCGCGGGTACCGTGAAAGGCATGACTCCAGAAGAAGTGAAGGCCACCGGTGCCCACATCTGTTTGGGTAACACCTTTCATTTAATGCTGCGCCCCGGCACACAAATCATCAAACAACATGGTGACCTGCATGACTTTATGAATTGGGACAAGCCGATTCTCACGGATTCCGGCGGGTTTCAAGTATTCAGTCTTGGTGAGTTACGCAAAATTACGGAAGAGGGCGCGACGTTTCGATCGCCGATCAACGGCGAAAAAATTCTGCTGACTCCGGAAAAATCAATGGAAGTTCAGCGCGATCTTGGCGCTGATGTCGTAATGATTTTTGATGAGTGCACGCCTTATCCGGCGACGCAAGGCGAAGCTCGCAATTCGATGGAACTTTCATTGCGCTGGGCTGAACGTTCGAAGACAGCACATGGCGACAACCCGGCGGCATTGTTTGGGATTATTCAAGGCGGCATGTACGAAGAACTCCGCACTATTTCCCTCGAAGGCTTAACAGATATAGGGTTTGATGGTTATGCCATCGGTGGTCTGTCGGTAGGCGAACCGAAAGATGACATGATGCGGGTGCTTAATCATATTGCACCGCAAATGCCAATCGACAAACCACGGTACTTGATGGGCGTAGGTAAACCCGAAGATTTGGTGGAAGCGGTGCGGCGCGGAGTGGACATGTTTGATTGCGTGATGCCAACGCGCAATGCTCGCAATGGTCATTTGTTTGTGAGTACCGGGGTGGTGAAAATTCGTAATGCAGTGCATCGCACCGATACCGGCCCCTTAGACCCGGAATGTGATTGCTACACCTGTAAGAATTATTCACGAGCCTATTTGCATCATCTGGACCGCTCAAATGAAATGCTCGGTGGACGTCTAAATACGATCCACAATTTGCACTTCTATCAGAAAGTCATGCAAGATTTGCGTGATGCGATTGAAGCGGATCGACTTGATGAGCATGTCGCAGAGTTTTATGCAAAACGTGATTTAGACGTGCCAGCTTTAGGCTAACTAAGCTAATCAGCCTCGGTCCCGGCGGTTAGGCAGGGATCGAGGTGGCGATATCGATAATGTAGGGTTTGATACCGGCGAAGAAAAATTCGACGGCAATAAGCATGACAATTAAACCCATCAAACGCATCAGAATTTTACTGCCACTGCGGCCCAACTTAGCCAGCATTTGCCGGCCGCTGGCGAGCACAATTGCGGTGAGTACGCAGACAGCTGCAATTGCAAGAAACAAACTGATAGTGGCCGAAGCGGTCGCAACGGTAGTTTTACCTTCCTGAATAAACAAAATTACCATGGTAATGGCACCGGGACCGGCAATCATTGGAATACCGATGGGCGTGACGGCAACGTCAGAGCCAAAATCGCCATCGGTTTCGCCATCAACTCGTTTAGGCACGGTGCGGCCGCGGAGCATCTCAAAGCCCATAACGAAGAAAAGAATACCACCAGCAACACGCAGACCATTCACGGAAATATTAAAAAAGCTAAAAATAACTTCACCTAGCAGTGCGAACACCGCCAGCGCAATAAATGCCGTTATCGCTGCACGCATTGCCACCCACCGGGCAGCCTTGGGGGTCATGGCCTCAGTAAGTGCAATATAAATCGGAATTGCTGCTATCGGGTTAATCATGGTGAATAACGAGGTGAACTGGAATAGGAAAGTATCAAGCATAATAAAAATCTCTGCGCATAAGTTGTCGTATTGTATCAACTTTTAAAAATTGTAGCGAAAAAAGCGAAAGGATTGCGCAAAAAGAATCGCTGCGACATGAGCTGACGCAATACTATGGCATAGTATTTGTTACAAAAATAATACAAAATATAGCGTTGTTTTTGTAGAAATATCTTTCTCTGACTATTCTCTGAATAGGAAGCGGTGGCTCAAATGCATGGGACTCTCGTTGACCAGCCTGATACCATGCGTCACCGCTTCCATCCATCGCTTTCATCCGCAAAACATACTGAAGAACTTCGACCTTTTCTCTACTAATTAAATTGATCGTACGCTTTACATCAGGATCTGAACTCGCTACAATTCAGCACCATTTTTATTCGTCTTGGTCAATAAATGGCCAATGTTGATAACCCAACAACAGAATTTTCATTGAGGTGAGATTTTAATGCCAGTTGTTAAAGTAAAAGAAAACGAACCGTTTGACGTAGCATTACGCCGTTTCAAGCGTTCTTGCGAAAAAGCCGGTGTACTTTCAGAAGTGCGTCGTCGTGAATTCTACGAAAAGCCAACTTCAGAGCGTAAGCGCAAGAAAGCTGCAGCCGTAAAACGTCACGCGAAGAAATTATCGCGCGAAAACGCGCGCCGCACTCGTCTGTACTAAGCCTGCGCTTAGCATAGAGAGTCGCTAGCTTTTACGTCGCGACTGGTTGCTGGAACGCTCAGTAACTATTCGAAGGCCGGGGCACGGAAACGTGGTCCGGCTTTTTCATTTGGGTTTTGCGATTTATCTTCAAGCAAGTACAATTTATCTAACTCATTTATCTAACTCATTTATCTAACTCAATAACGTGCAGACGAACGGAACACAAACACCATGGCAGGCCTAATACCCAAAAGCTTTATTCACGATCTCCTCGACCGTGCCGATGTGGTTGAAGTTGTGGATAGCCGTGTGCCGTTAAAAAAAGCAGGTCGCAACTATCAGGCCTGTTGCCCGTTTCATAACGAAAAATCGCCGAGTTTTACGGTTGCCCCAGACAAACAATTCTTTCATTGCTTTGGTTGCGGCGAGCACGGAAATGCAATTGATTTCCTGATGCGTTATGACGGTTTAGAATTTCCCGATGCAGTAGAAGAATTAGCTGCACTGTTGGGTATGGAAGTACCGCGGGAGACCTCTGTTAACCCCCAGGCTGAGGCGCGAAAACGTCAACAAGCAGCTGACGACTATCAACAGATGGAGCATGCAGCAAAGTTTTTTGCGCATCAGCTGCGGCGTCATAAAAACGCCCCGACGGTGATCGACTATTTGAAAGGTCGTGGCTTAAGCGGCGAAATCGTCAAAGCATTTCAAATCGGTTATGCCCCAGACGGTTGGGATGAGTTACTCAAGACCCTCAGTAAAGATCAACGAGCACGGGATCAGTTAGTCGACCTTAAACTGGTAAATCGCAACGATAACGGCCGTTATTATGACTTCTTCCGTGACCGGGTGATGTTTCCTATTCGCGATCGCCGTGGCCGCGTGGTTGGTTTTGGTGGGCGTATTCTTGAGGGTGATGGACCGAAATATCTCAACTCGCCGGAAACACGGATTTTTCATAAGGGGCGTGAACTCTATGGTTTCTATGAGGTAAAACAAGCACACCGCCAGATCGAGCAAGTAGTGATTGTGGAAGGCTACATGGATGTGGTCGCACTGGCGCAAGCGGGCATCGATTTCGCGGTCGCCTCGTTAGGCACTGCGACCACCACGGATCAACTGCAGATGCTGTTTCGGGCAACGCGAAAAGTGGTGTGTTGTTATGATGGTGATCGCGCCGGTCGAGATGCTGCGTGGCGCGCTCTGGAAAATGCATTGCCTCTGCTTACCGATGGTCTGGAGCTAAGTTTTCTGTTCTTACCTGACGGTGAAGACCCCGATAGTCTGGTGCGCAAAGAAGGTGCCGAAGCCTTTACTGCGCGACTTGGACAAGCGCAGAGCTTTACCAGCTACTTTTTCAGCCACCTATCTGAGCAGCTTGATTTGGCGTCAGATAGCGGTCGAGCTGCACTATTGAGCCAGGCAAAACCACTTATTGAACGCATTGCCAGTGACTATTATCGCGAAGCCTTATTGGCTGAGTTGGCGCGGTTGCTAAGACGCGAGGTTTCCCAGATTGCGGCGCAGGTGAAGCAAGCACAGTCGACGACGGTAAAACGAGAAGAGTTGAAGATCACGCCGATCCGCCGTGCAATTGCGTTACTGTTGCAATACCCGCAGCTGGCGCAAGAAGTTCCGGTGCACGAGGCGCTGGGGCAACTTAAGGTGCCAGGTATTCAGGTGTTTATGCAGTTGCACAAACAGGCGCGCGAGCAAAATCTGACTTCGGCACAATTACTTGAGTTATGGCGCGATACCAGGGAAGAAAAACTGTTACGCCAGTTAGTCACCTGGGAACACCATCTCGACCAAGATAAAATTAGCCAGGAGTTCTTCGACACCTTTTTGTACTTCATCGATTTATTTGTCGAGCAGCGTGCCAACCAGCTATTAGCCAAAGAACGTGAAGCCCCGCTGACGCATACCGAGAAGAAAGAGTATATGGCGTTGATGCAGCATCGCGCGCAGAAAAATACCAATGGTGATGAAGCCAGTGAGCAAAGTCGTAAAAAAAGTTAGTTAAATTTGCGAAAGCTTTGTCGTTTCTGACGGTAAGCATGGTGACAATTATTCAAGCAGCGATTTTCGTAAAATGGAAGAAAAAAACCGTCGTATGATTTCGGCACGTGATGATAGCGCCACTGGTCTTTAAAGACGGCGTATTGGTCGGAACAGGCGACTTGGCAATGAGCCGAATCCGACAAAGTTACTGATTAATTTCTGGCTCAAAACTGCATAATCTGCTACAATTTCCGGTCTTGAATTTGATTTTCCGTGTAAGATCGGATTTTACTTATCCATTTGAAATCACAGGTGGTAGATCTGTATGCAGCAGAGTCGTCAATCGCAACTCAGAATTCTTATTGCCAAGGGAAAAGAACAGGGTTACCTGACTTTTGCTGAGGTTAACGATCATTTACCTTCTGAGATTGTAGATTCCGATCAAATCGAAGATATTATTGCCATGATCAACGACATGGGTATCAAGGTGTTTGAAAACGCACCGGATGCCGATGACTTGATGATGAGCGAAGACACCGCCGATGAAGATGCCGCGGAAGCAGCAGCTCAAGCGCTTGCTAGCGTTGACGGTGAGCTTGGTCGTACCACCGATCCCGTGCGCATGTACATGCGCGAAATGGGTACCGTGGAGTTGCTGACTCGTGAAGGTGAAATCGATATCGCCAAACGCATCGAAGAAGGCATTAACCAGGTCCAGTGCTCAGTTGCTGAATATCCCGAAGCGATTAACTTTTTACTTGATCAATGGGATCAATGTGAAGCTGAAGAGATGCGGTTAACCGACATCATCTCTGGTTTCATCGACCCAAACGAAGTGGATAAAGCCCCCGTCGCCGCAACACACATTGGTTCTGAGCTCTCAAAAGAAGAGCTGGAAGACGAAGATGATGACGACGATGATGACGATGACGATGCTAACGAAGGTGGTATTGACCCTGAGTTTGCACGTCAGAAGTTTGGTGAATTGCGTGGACAATACGAGAAAACTCGTAAAGCCATTAGCAAACACGGTCGTGACAACGCCAAAGCCCGCAAAGAAATTGATGCGTTAAGTGACTTGTTCAAGCAGTTTCGTCTGGTCCCTAAACAGTTCGATCGTTTAGTTAAAGACATGCGCGACATGATGTACCGGGTGCGTGTGCAAGAGCGCTTGATCATGAAAATGAGTGTAGAACAGGCGCAAATGCCAAAACGCGCATTCATGAAAGCTTTTGCTGGCAACGAAAACAGTGTGGCTTGGTTAGACGCAGCTATTGCTAACGGCGCAGGTTACTCCGAAACGCTGGACAGCATGCGTCCTGAACTCGAGCGTTGCATTGCCAAACTGTCAGAAGTTGAAATCGAGACGGGCTTGACCATCGCAAAGGTAAAGGACATCAACCGGCGCATGTCGATTGGTGAAGCCAAAGCACGTCGTGCTAAGAAAGAAATGGTTGAAGCGAACTTGCGCTTGGTTATTTCTATTGCGAAGAAATACACCAACCGTGGCTTGCAGTTCTTGGATTTGATTCAAGAAGGTAACATCGGTCTGATGAAAGCCGTCGATAAGTTTGAATACCGTCGCGGCTATAAGTTCTCGACCTATGCAACGTGGTGGATCCGCCAAGCGATTACTCGTTCGATTGCGGACCAGGCACGGACTATCCGTATTCCTGTGCATATGATTGAAACGATCAACAAACTCAACCGTATTTCGCGGCAAATGCTGCAAGAAATGGGACGTGAACCGTTGCCGGAAGAGTTGGCTGAGCGTATGGTGATGCCAGAAGACAAAATCCGTAAGGTACTGAAGATTGCCAAAGAGCCAATCTCCATGGAAACCCCTATTGGTGATGATGAAGATTCACACCTTGGTGATTTCATCGAAGATACAACCCTCGATTTACCGGTTGATTCTGCTACTTCTGAAAGCCTACGTAACTCGGTCCGCGAAGTACTTGGTGGATTGACCCAACGTGAAGCGAAAGTATTACGCATGCGTTTTGGCATTGATATGAATACCGATCATACCTTGGAAGAGGTGGGTAAGCAGTTCGATGTAACTCGTGAACGAATTCGTCAGATTGAAGCTAAGGCATTACGTAAATTGCGTCATCCTAGCCGTTCTGAGCAACTGAAGTCGTTCCTCGACGAGTAAGCAGGCCTAAAGGTAAGTGCTTACTTCCTCGAAAGCCCTTGTAGCCTAATGCTCAGGGGCTTTTTTGTAGTGAACATAAACGCGACTGATGTGAAATTTGCCGCTAAATTTGTTAAGGTGAGGCTAACTTCGCTGAAAAGGATACCTTATGACAGCAATGGATCAGAAAATCACTGATACCCCACAACCGGGTCGAATTATCGATGCGCATTTGCATATTTATAATGATGCGTATCCGTTGATTGAGAATCAGGGATTTTTGCCTCCACCGTTCTCGGTGGAAGACTACAAACACCGTACACGCGACTTACCCATCGTGGGTGGCGTCGTGGTGTCAGGCTCTTCGCAGGGCTTTGATCAAAAATACCTAAAACCTGCGCTGGAGAAACTGGGAGATCAGTTTGTTGGCATCACCAACTTACCAAGTACCGTTTCTGATGAAAAAATTCTGTCTCTGCGCGACAGTGGTGTACGCGGCGTGCGCGTCAACCTAAAGCGTGGCGTAGTCAGCGGCCTCGATAACTTAGTCGATTTCGGTATGCGCATTTGGGATCTTGCCGGTTGGCATCTGGAAATTTATGTCGACAGCCGTGAGCTTGATGAAATTATTCCAAAGCTAATTAAGCTACCCAAAGTATCGGTTGACCATCTTGGTATGGCACGTTCGGGCTTGTCACAAATACGTAAGCTTGCAGAAGCAGGCGTACACATCAAAGCCAGTGGTTTCGGGCGCACCGAGGTGAATATTGTCGAAGCGGTGAAAATATTGTACGAGACCAATCCAGACTGTCTAATGTTCGGTACTGACCTGCCGTCGAACCGCGCTGAGCGACCGTTCAATCGAACCGATATTTCAATTGTTGCTGGTGCGCTCAACAGCGAAGACGCGATCGATAAAGTGTTCGCGCGCAACGCCGCCGAATTCTACAAGATTAAACTGTAAAAACAGCCCCTCGGGGTCATGACAAGCGGGCCGAAATCTCATATACTTGCGCCCGCTTTTTAAATTCATGTTCGTAATGGCCCCTTAGCTCAGTTGGTTAGAGCACCCGACTCATAATCGGTAGGTCCCCAGTTCAAGTCTGGGAGGGGCCACCATCTCGCATTATTTCTGCCGAGCGTAAGCGCCAGCATCGATTCATATCAAAATCTAGGGGATCTCCCCTATATCAGACTGCTACATTAGATGTAACTCTGTGAAGGTCAACCACGATCTTTTTGGAGAATACTAATGAAAAGAACTCTTCTATCTTTAAGCATTTTAGCTTCAGGCCTGCTCGGCGCGTCATCAGTTCACGCTGATGCATTGTTAGGACCGAAACTGGCGCAAGATATACAGAACCTTACAGGGCCGTACGATGTCATCGTCTCGTTTGACGAGCACAGCAATGTGGATCGAGTTTTGCAAAACTTTGGGATCCCTTACCTTGCACTGAAAACCATGCCTATGGCTGGTGCTACTGTTACTAAGCTGCAGTTGCAGGCACTGATGGAAAATGCGGCGGTTAGCAGTGTCTACGCGAATGCTCCATTGGAATACAGTAATTACACGTCGGGTGAAATTACCGGTGGGCATTATGTTCACGATTATTATGGCGTCGTCGGCCATGGAGTCACTATCGCGGTTCTTGATTCTGGAGTGGATGCGACGCATCCCGATCTAGAGTTTCAGACGAAAACAGTTGAGAACGTTAAGATTGTCGGCGATCTCGATTTGCTTGGCGGACGCAACGCATTTATCGAGGGAGTGCCAAACAGTGATACTTCTTCAGGTCATGGTACGCACGTTGCAGGTACCGTTGCAGGCACAGGCATGGCGTCTGTTAACGATGAACGAAGAGCGTACTACCATGATGGCATAGCCCCAGGAGCAAATCTTATTGGCCTGGGCGCTGGGGAAGGTATTTCTATCTTGTATGCGTTGTTAGGGTTTGATTATGCCATTGCGAATCAAGACCGTCTCGATATTGATATTATTACCAACAGCTGGGGCGGCGGTGATGGCGCCGAATTTGATCCGAATAATCCGATCAACAAAGCCTCCTTCGAAGCCTATAACAAAGGTATGGTCGTAAGTTTTGCAGCCTCGAACTCAGGTCCTGCTGAAGATACACTTAATCAGTATGCGGTGGCACCTTGGGTCATTAACGTTGCGGCGGGCACCCCTGAAAAACAGCTAGCCGACTTTTCAAGTCGTGGCGTAGCTGGTCACCCGTTCAAGTTGCCGGATATCACGGCGCCAGGACAAAATATCACTTCTACTCGTGCTCCGAATACAGCTATTGGAGCATTGGGACCGGTAGTTGATCCAGCGCACCCTGAATATTTGGCGTATTACCATACGATCAGCGGTACTTCTATGGCAACTCCATTTGTAGCCGGAGTGGCTGCATTGCTGCTGGAAGTTAACCCGGATCTGTCGCCTGACCAAATCGAGCAAATTCTGAAAGATACAGCAGAGCCGATGGATTACGCGCCACACGAAGTTGGGGCGGGCTACATAGATGTCAAAGCTGCTGTTGATCGCGCGAAAGTAACCACCGGCGAGCGCGTTGCCTTTTTGAATGGCGACACGTTGTGGGCTAGTCAGGGGGAGTGGAACCAAGCTGATAATAGCGCGGAAGAATTCGTTTACGTGGGTAATTGGCAAAGTAAACAGGATGATTCGGCATTTCAGCAAACGATTGCTAAAGCTAAAAATAATCACTCGTCAATTTTTGCAAAAATACGCGGCGAGCGGGTACGCTTTCACTTTTTAGCCAGTAATAACGACCCTGCTTCAATTGAACTTATTGCAGATGGTCGCTCTATGGGCACTCAAACACTATATGCTGCTGACGCGTCCGGAGGGTCACCGAAGGATGTTGCCGTAGCTTTTGATAATTTGGGTGAAGGTGTCCATGATTTGGAAGTTCGCATTCTGAATAAGAAAGTAATGTTTGATCGTATGGATGTCGATGGTGCTCTATTATCTCCAGATGTCAGCTTCGCAAACAGCCAACAGATTGATTCTGGTACCATGGGTGTTTCGGCTGAAAACCTAGAAGTACAAGAGTTCCCTTTGGAAATTAATCCGAATGATGTCAATGTAACTTCAACATTGGACTGGACTGGTGTAGCTGATCTAGACTTTTATCTCGTAAACCCAGAGGGTGTGGAAGTGGCTTCCAGTGCGTCATTGGACAACCCTGAAGTGATACAGTTCTGGACGGATATGGCAGGAACCTATACTTTGCGTGTTACTGGGTATATTAGTGTTGCTACGCCATTTACCATCACTACGGACATCACGTCTGAAGTACAATAACTGTTGCTCAATGCAGTGAATGCGTGCAGCGTTCAACAGCTCTAAAAAAAGGCGCCAATTTGGCGCCTTTTTACTTTTCTCATACAGTAAATTCGAATTTGGACATCATCAATAATTGCCTTTTTTATTTCAGCCGGCAAGAATGAAGCGCCGAGCATGGCCAACCATCAGCTTAGTTAGTCGACGTCGATGATTAAAATGTTATGATTCGTAAACCATAAATCCATCAATCCATCAATCGCGATAAGAGACAGGATTACCGTTTTACACAGCAAACAGGAGCGTTGTCATCACTAAAAAACAATATAACGTCGATTGGTTGACGGGGCAGTTTCGCGAAACTAGTAAAGAGCTGAGATATCGCAATTCTATCAGAAAGAGCGTGCGGTTTGAGTCCCGCCTTGCGTTGGTTCTGGTGTCGATGGTCTTTGCCATGTTTGCCATTACCGACTACAACCTGCTCGGTCTAACTCGCGAGTATTATCTGCTGCTCAGCATGCGCACTGTGGTGATTAGCCTCTGCCTGGTTTTGGCATTCGTGCTCGGGCGCTGGGGTGGTTACTCACGTAACGTTTGGTTTCATGCTTTGCCGCTGTGGATAATTGCGACGGGAATTATTTTAATCGTTCCGTTGCGCCCCGATACCCTCTCCACTCAGATAACAGCAGTGGTAGTCGCTACCATGGCTTTCTATCTCTTAATCCCCAACCTGCTTACGGTGGCGGTGTTAGCGAGCCTCTATTTAAGTGTTGGCTTTTTTGCTGCTGTGGTATTTTTTACGGGAATGTCACCGACCGATACACTGCATGTAGCACTGTTGTTGATTATGGCTAATGTCGTGGGCTATTTTGCGTTGTTGCGTTTAGAATTTCTGCAGCGCAAGCAATTTGCGTTACTTCACGAAGAGCTGGACCAGAACCGTAACCTGCTTAAGGAAATAGAACATCGAAAATCACTGGAAGCACAATTGCGCATGGTTGCTGAGCGGGACACTTTGACGGGATTAGACAGTCGAAGTTACTTCATGAAGCGGGCCGAGACTCTGTTAGAACGTTCTCGGTTGGAAAACTCACCGTTCTCCTTGTTCATGATCGATGTGGATCATTTTAAGAGCATCAATGATACCTGGGGTCACACTCGCGGTGATTTGATTTTGACCAAAATAGCTGAGGCTTGTGCGCAATCTCTACGACCGTCAGATGTGATAGGGCGCTTTGGTGGCGAAGAGTTTGTGGTGGCGCTGTCGCATACCAGCCCCGACGATGCGAAAATGGTGGCTGAGCGCTTGAAGAACAATGTTGCAGCGCTGCCATTAAACGACGAAATGAGCGAACTACGGCTGAGCGTCACCGTCGGTATTGCTGCAGCGCACGCTGAAGACGTTGATCTTGATGCTGTTATCACGCGAGCCGATAAGATGCTTTATGCAGGTAAGCGGGAGGGCAGGAACCGCGTCATGATGTGTCACGAGGGGGGCGAACACATTTAAACCATGCATGGCATTGTTTTTTCTATTTGTGGTAACCTGACGAAATCGGCCTGATAGGAAATAAAACAGTGAAATCATTGACCAACTCTCTCGTTTTTTTATCTGTTCTTCTGTTGGTGGCGCTACCCACCAGCGTTTCGGCAAAAACTGACGCGACTGCGTCAGATAAAGAGCAAGCAGAACAAGCGATTGCCGAGCCGACGCGCTTTCACTCGCAGCACCAAGGCATCTTTAATGGCGAACGCCTGACCTACACGGTGGACGCCGGTGAAACCTATATTCGCAATGGCGAGGGTAAGCCAACGGCGGCGATATTTTCGTTTGATTATGTGGTTAAAAGCGACAACAACCGCCCGGTAACCTTTATCTGGAACGGCGGACCGGGTTCGTCTTCGAACTGGTTGCATATGGGTGGTTATGGTCCCAAGCGTATCGTCGTACCCAGTGACGCAGAGCATCCAGGCGTTGCTCCTTACACCATTAAAGACGCACCAG
The DNA here is from genome assembly GCF_052541995.1 of Pseudidiomarina xizangensis. Classification (NCBI taxonomy): domain Bacteria; kingdom Pseudomonadati; phylum Pseudomonadota; class Gammaproteobacteria; order Alteromonadales; family Idiomarinaceae; genus Pseudidiomarina; species Pseudidiomarina xizangensis. The sequence goes on along the minus strand of NZ_JBOBQA010000002.1, from coordinate 157,498 downwards.
AAACCATTCTTGATGTCACCGACATGGTATTTGTGGATCCCGTTGGTACGGGCTTTTCACGTGCAATCGGCAAAGGTAAAAAGGAAGACTTTTGGGGCCTGACCGAAGATGCCAACTCAATGGCAGCGTTCATTGCCAAGTGGCTAACCGCCAATAATCGTTGGAACTCACCGGTGTTCTTGTTAGGTGAGAGCTTTGGCACCACCCGCGCTGCGGCAGTTGCTAAAGTGTTGCTCGATGACTACGTGATCAACGTCAACGGCATTGTGTTTGTTTCGCAGGCTTTAGATTACCAAGGTTCTACCCCGTACGTTGACGACAATATTATTTCCTACATCACCTATGTGCCAACCATGGCGGCGACAGCTTGGTATCACGGCAAAGTGGATAACTCGGGCGACTTTGAAGCTTTCATTCAAGAAAGCCGTGAGTTCGCAACACAAGAACTGTTGCCGGGCTTGTTTCAGGGCAATCTGCTGAGCGCAGACAAGCGAGCGGAGTTGGTGAGCGAACTGCAACACTTTACGGGCTTAAGCAAAGAGTACATCGAACGCGTCGACTTACGCATCAATGCATTTCGCTTTGCTAAGGAGTTGCGACGCGACGAAGGTATTGCCGTGGGGCGCCTCGATAGCCGCTACACCCAAGATGAACGCGATGATGTTGCGGCACGTCCTGAAGGTGACGCGGCCCGCGTGATCTCGCCTGCTTACAAAGCGGCACTAATGTATTACATGGGTAATGACTTAGGTATTGACTGGAACCGTAAGTACCTCAATCCGTCGGATCCTGAGCTTTCTGGCAAATGGCGTTGGAGCCCTCTACCTGAGGGGCGGTCGTGGGAGCCTCATTACGTGAACACGGCTCCGGATTTGGCCGCGGTACTACGCAGTAATCCTGCTCTGAAAGTCATGGTAAGCTCGGGATATTACGACCTCGTCACCCCATTTTTTGACGCTGAGTACACACTTAACCGCCATGGTATTGCCCGTGACGACATCATCTACCATTACTATCATGGTGGCCACATGATGTATGTGCATGAACCAGCTCGAAAAGCTTTACTTGAAGATACTCGGCAGTTTATTCAGACGCAGACTGGTAATACCGATTAACCATCCTGATAGCGCGGAGCTCAGGTGAGCTTCGCGCCCCTCACTTAGGTACCGAAATGGCATTGCAAGCAACCCCTTATAAAATCTCTCTGGATATTTCGGATACTGATCGTGGCGTTTATGAGAGTGTGAAATTTACCGTTGCCCGACATCCGTCCGAGACAGAGCTGCGCTTAGCCTCACGAGTATTGGCTTATGCGATGTTTTATCATCCGCAGTTAGCCTTCGGCCGCGGATTATCTGATAGCGACGAGGCCGCACTGTGGGAAATGGATCTCACTGGTGAAATTCAGCATTGGATTGATGTTGGTCTGCCTGATGCGGTACGGGTTATCAAAGCCAGTCGGCGTGCACCGCAGATGTCGGTAGTTGTGTACGGCAATGCGCGGTTGTGGCGAGAAAAGGTGCTACCGCAGTTTGCTCACTTAACCAATGTGAATGTTTTTGTGTTACCGCAAGACGAATTAGCTGAAATTGCTGCAAAATTACAACGCTCAACACATTGGGGCGTGATGATTAGCGACGGTCAGCTGTACATCAGTGATGATGCTGAACAAATGACCGTTGCGCTGGAGTGTTGGCATGGTGAAATGCCGAAGGCCCCGTTGTAACCTGCCATTTGTTCTGCGCCAAAAGCCGTACTATGTACCTTTAAAAGTGTACCTTTAAAAGTACGTCTCACTGATCTCCTCTGCAATCGTAATCAAACCGAGCTGCATTTCATCAATAAACTCGTGCAGGCTCTCTTGCTTTAACGCTTGGGGTTTGGCTTTTAACAGTTTCGATTGCAGCTTATCAATAGGCACTATCGCGCTTTCATGGTGTGGCAGCTCCTGCAACAGCTCCTTTACTTGCTCGAGGGCATGCAACAAGGAGCGCGGAAAGCGGGATTCCTGCAAAAGGAATTTCAGCACGTCGGCGCGGTTGATACGCAGGCGCATTTCCCGTCGGTACATCTGATACCCAGACATCGATTTAAGTACGCCCATCCATTGAATATTGTCGAACGCCGATAGCTCATGATCAAGTTCTGGCAGCAAAGTGGCCGAGCGCACATCAATAATTCTGGTGGTCATATCCCCCCGCTCAAGATTGCGTCCGATGCGTAAAAAGGCGTAGCCTTCATCTTGGGTCATGGTGCCGGATAGCATCCCGGTGATGGTTTGATTGGAACGGATGACATCACTCAGAGCTTCGTAACGATGGCGTCGGCCAAGCATCGCCTGGCGGTTCTTCATTGCCGACAGATATAAGGTATTGATCTGCTCCCAGGTCTCTGTAGGAATAATCTCCCTGATGGTTCGGGCATTTTCCCTAGCCATGGTGAGCGAGCTGATAATCGAGCTAGGGTTGTTTTTATCTGTGACCATATATTTGACCACACTGTGCTCATCGGCTTCCTCATAGTGGTCATAGAAATCTTCTCGGACTGACAAAATATCTATGATCGGCTCCCAGCCAAGCTTTACCGTGCGTGGTAAATCCATTAACAGGTGCGAGTTAACGTTAATCACCCTAGCGGTGTTTTCGGCTCGCTCAAGGTACCTAGCCATCCAGAATAAATTGCTTGCTACTCGTGACAACATGATTAAGCCTCCATATCCACTATCCAGGTATCCTTACTGCCGCCACCCTGAGACGAGTTGACCACAATAGAACCTTTGCGCAGGGCCACCCGGGTTAGTCCGCCCATGGTGACCTGAATGTCTTTGCCACTTAAGACAAAAGGGCGTAAATCTAAATGTCTGGGCTCGGCTTTATTTTCAATCAAGGTTGGCGCCGTGGATAGCATCAGCATTGGCTGTGCGACGTAGTTACGAGGATCCCTGCGAACCAGACGCTTAAACTTCTCACATTCTGCTTTACTGGCATGGGGACCAATCAGCATGCCAGCGCCGCCGGATTCATTGGCCGGTTTAACCACCATGTTATGTATATTTTCAATGACATAATCGCGTTCCTCCTTGTTAATACACTTATAGGTGGGAACGTTAGGGATGATGGGCTCTTCATTTAAATAATACTTAATGATATCGGGTACAAAGGCGTACACCACCTTATCATCGGCAACCCCTGAGCCAGGGGCGTTGGCGAGTGCTACTTTACCAGCTTGCCAGGCTCGCATCAGACCGGGAACACCGAGCATAGAATCGGGATTGAATACCTCGGGATCGATAAAGTGGTCATCTACCCGCCGATAAATCACATCCACTCGCGCGGGTCCCTCAATAGTGCGCATATAGACAATATCGTCGTCATCTACGAACAAATCGCGCCCTTCAACCACCTCTGCTCCCATTTGTTGAGCGAGGTAAGCGTGCTCAAAATAGGCAGAGTTGTAGATACCCGGAGTCAGTAACACGATTTCTGGTTGCTCAATGTCTCTGGGCGATAACTGGCATAATGTGTCATAGAGTTGAGAGGGATAGTCGTCCACTGGCAAAATACTGTATTGCTCGAACATTTCGGGGAAAACACGCTTCATCACCTTGCGGTTTTCAAGCATGTAAGACACTCCGGAAGGAATACGTAAATTATCCTCAAGCACATAAACTGTGCCGTCGTTATCTCTAACCAAATCCGAACCGCAAATATGTGCCCATATTCCCAGTGGTGGGTGAACACCCTTGCACTGAGGCAAAAAATTCTTAGACTTTTTCAGCAAGTCTGCGGGAAATACACCGTCTTTGATAATCTTCTGATCGTTGTAGAGATCATCGATAAACATATTCAGAGCTTTGATGCGTTGTTTCAGCCCTGACTCTATCTTGAGCCATTCCTTCTTGTCGATAATTCTGGGAATAATGTCAAAAGGCCAGGCTCGATCGATAGAGCCTTCGTCTTCATGATAGACCCGAAAACTAATGCCCATGACATGAATGGCAGACTCTGCGGCAACCTTGAATTCCTCAAGATCGTCGTCGGTCAGGTTGCGCAAATAGCTGCATATTATTTCGGCCGCTGCACGTGGCTTGCCTGACGCTCGTAATAATTCATCGTACAAATTAGTGACTTTATAGCTTCCCCAACGAATGGTCATGCACAGTCCTCTTTGTGTTTGATTACCTTATATAAAGATAGCGTTAGTTACAGCAAAAATGCAAAATTGTTTGTTTTTAGGACGACTTGCATAGAGAATATGCGGAGTTTAGGCTGAGCATCAGCTGATATTTTTTGGAGTATTTTGTGACCTATTGTTTGGCAATTCGTGTTAATAAAGGCTTGGTGTTTGCGTCTGACTCGCGCACCAATGCTGGGGTGGATTATGTGGCGACCTACAGTAAGATGCATCGGTTTACCTGGCCTGGTGAGCGCACTGTGGTGCTGCTTTCGGCGGGCAGTCTGGCAACCTCACAGTCGGTACTCAACGCGATAAACTCAGATCTGGAAGATCCTGAGGCAGCGTTTGATTTGCGTAAAGGCAAACACTTGTATGATGTCGCTAGTTACATTGGAAATTTGAGTCAAAAAGAGCAGCAACAGCACGCGCCGGCACTGGAAAAAAGTAATGCCAGTGCTGAAGCCAGTTTCATTCTCGGTGGGCAAATTGCCGGAAAAACATGTGAAATCTATATGATTTATCCGCAGGGGAATTACATCAGTGCGTCTGAAGATACGCCGTATTTACAGATCGGCGAAAACAAATATGGCAAACCGATCTTGGATCGTATTATTACGCCCAATACATCACTGGAAGACGCTGCTCGTTGTGCCATGGTATCCCTTGATTCTACCGTGCGCAGTAATATCAGTGTAGGTTTACCGATTGAACTGGCGATTTACACTGATGATAGTATTGCCGCCCCTTGGCACAATAAATACAGCGCTTTCAGCCCGATGTATAAATCTATGCAGAAACAGTGGAATGAAGGGCTGCGACAGGCTTTTTCCGGCCTGCCAAGATTTGATTGGGAAAAAGAGGATTAAATTTAATTGCTATGAGCTGAGCTTATGACCTTGTGTACAAAACGAAGTTTATCGATGGCGATGTTCGACAGTACAAAAGGATAAGCATCATCCAGTCCCATGCTGCGATTAAGCGCGTTTAATACTGCCGTTAGCCGACACCAGTCGTTGTACAGCTGATTAAAATGCGCTTCGCTTTTGGCCTCATTAGTTTGCGGTAGCTGCTGCAAAGGGTTGATGACCTGGTGTGAGGATACGCTGAAATCAAAGTCACTGGCGGTTTCTAAGGTATCCACCATGTGCAGGTAGTGTGCCCAGGTTTCCGCCCAGTCCTCCCAGGGGTGCATGCTGGCATACGCGCTGACCCACACTTTATGCCAGTCGGGAGCCGGACCCTGCTCATAATAATGTTGCAGGGAATAGGTGTAATCCAGCCTCTCATCACCAAAAAGTTCGCGGAATTCATTTAACCAGTCGCTGTTACGTACCAGTCTGTCCCAATAGTAATGACCGGATTCATGACGAAAATGGCCCACAAGAGTACGGTATTGCTCGTTCATTTCTTCGCGCATTTTTACACGTGAACTTGGCTCAGCTTCTTTTAGATCAAGCGTAATGATGCCCGCATTATGGCCGGTGGTGACGAAGTTTTTAACGGTCAGTTCGTTGCCGTACTCGTCTTCAGTCTGATCTTCAAGGAACTCGAAACCCAGACCCTGCAGCGGATCTTGTTGCCGTGAAATGACCGGCAACTGAAGTTTATAAAGGGTATAAAGCAAACGCCGTTTGGCTCGCTCCATTCGTGCCCAAAGTCGCCTGTTATCAGGTTGATCCAGATTAGGAATAGTTCTGGTTAACTCGCAGGAAGCACATAATTCACCGTGCTGCTCAATCGGAATCATCCAGTTACATACGTCCTGTACAGAATAATTCTTACACTGGCGATAGAGTCTACCGTTGGCTGCGGCTCGCCAAACCCCTTTGTCATGGCGGGTAAAGGCACTCAGCTTTTTTTCATCAGGCATAAAACCCAACATTAGCCCACAGCTGACACAGCGAGTGTTAGCAAAATGCAGAGTATTACCACACTGACAAGAGAAAGTTTGCATAATTAAGTACCAAGGGTCCGATGCTCTTTTGTATTGAGCGTTAATTTTGAACGTTCATTTTATGCACTATTTTAACACGTTACTAAAAAAGCGTTCAGTATTATGGCAAAAATACCGCAATTTCATATCGATAGAGCTATGCCCAAGGCTGTTAAATCGTTCCAGATGATTATTCTCAGCGCAGCGCTGCAGTTAACTGGACGGATCCCACGGCAATCAACTAGGGTTTACCTGAAGAACTTTACAAAGAACCCTACAAAGAACTCTACTGTACTCGCGAGGAGGTTCAATGTTGGTGGTAGCGGCTTTAGGAGGCAATGCACTGTTGCGTCGTGGCGAAGATGTCACCGCCGACAATCAGCGAACTAATGTGAAGAGAGCCGTGCGCGCGCTGGCAGATATCGTGCGGGCAGGCCACCGATTGGTGGTGACGCATGGTAATGGCCCGCAAATAGGTCTGCTAGCGTTACAGAACAATGCCTATGATGCTGACAAAGCGTTTCCACTGGATATCTTAGGAGCCGAATCTGAGGGCATGATCGGCTATCTGCTTGAACAGGAACTCGAGAATCAATTGGGCGAGGGGTATGCCGTCGCTACCTTACTCACGCAGATTGTTGTCGATGCTGATGATCCCCATTTTGACAACCCAAGCAAATTTATCGGTCCGGTTTACGATAAAGAGCAGGCCGAGAAATTAACGCAAAGACATGGCTGGACGATTGCTAAAGACGGCGCTAACTGGCGCCGGGTGGTGCCATCTCCCGAGCCGAAAAACATACAGGATCTGAAGGTTGTCAAAATTCTGCTTGAGCAACAGGTGATCACCATTTGTATCGGCGGCGGCGGTATTCCGATTGTGCGTCAGAAGGACGGGACTTATACGGGGGTTGAAGCGGTAATCGACAAAGATGCCGCCAGTGCCTTACTCGCCGAACAGGTCAACGCCGATGCACTTTTGCTACTGACTGATGTTGCCGCGGTCTACCAAGACTTTGATGGTCCGAGTGAGCGCGCAATTAACCAAATGACCGCCAGCGAAGCGGAGGAGTTTGACGCGCCAGAGGGATCGATGCGACCTAAGTTAATAGCTGCGGCACGGTTTGCCCGACAGGGTCGTTTTAGTGCGATAGGGGCAATGGAAGATGCGCTCGGTATGTTGCAAGGTACAGCTGGTACACACATCTCTTAAGGATAAAGCTTATGGGGTTGCGTTTACATGCTCCTTTAAGGTTAGCAACGCCCGGTAAGTGGGTCGGCAGAAGTACATTGTTGGTGACACTTGCTGCGTTTTGCTGGGGTATATCGGGCGGCATCGGAGCCATTCTGATGGAACGGGGGTGGGATGCCTTGACGGTGTCATTCTACCGTGGCGCGGTCGGCCTGGAGACGCCTTCGCTGTTCAAGTGGCTGGCTATTGTTTTGGTCATGTTGGGGGTGGTGCTGCTGACACAAATTTACGCACTGGGCACGGCAGAAGTGACATGGATAGCGGTAGCCACAGGCTTACTCTCAGGCTTGTCATACGCGTTATTCATTTTCGGTTTTAAATATGCGGCTCCGCACGGTAGTCCACAAGCGATTCTTCTGATAGCGTTTGCGATGCTTTCGATTATTCTAATCTTGGTCGGTGACGCGCATCGGGTAGTGGCAGCACTCTCCACCCCAAGCTTGCCTTTATTGGTGCTGTTGGGAGTCCTGGGCGCGGGCCTGTCGTTTATTTTCTATATCGTCGGACTGAATTATACTGCGCCGGCTATCGCCTCGATAGTGGCTATGGTGGAGCCCGTAACCGCCTCGTTATTCGGTGTTGTGGTTTTAGGTGAAGAACTCGACATAGTACAAATGGCAGGTATGGCGCTGATTTTAATTACCGTCACTGCATTAAGTGTACATTCGAGTCGTCGCAAAGCATTAATCTAAGTCGCACTAAGGTAAATAGGGACTATGAAGACAGATCAATCGAGAGCATTGGTTGTTGAGGGCGGTGCGATGCGCGGTATTTTTGCGGCCGGTGTGCTTGATGGCTTTATGCGTGAGTCCTTTAAGCCCTGTGATTTTGCACTTGGTGTGTCCGCTGGCTCGACCAATTTAATTGGCTATCTTACCGATGATTATCAACGTAGTTACCGAATCCTAACAGAGTTAGCGCAGTCGAAAGATTTCATCAACCCGATGCGAGGCTTGCTTGGCGGTCACTTCTGCGATGTTGAGTGGCTCTGGCGCACCTCGTACAATACCATTGAATTGCACTTTGAACGCTATTTATCGGCTAAGGTGCCTCTTTATGTAGTAACGACCCGTGTTGATGACGGCGCACCTTGCTACATTGAAGTCACCGACAACAACTTGCACCAGCTTTTCCCAGCTTCTTGTGCCATTCCGTTAGCATTTCGTGACTTTCCCGAGGTTGATGGCGTGGCCATGACCGATGGTGGTGTAGCGGACTCGATTCCGGTACTCAAAGCTTATGAAATGGGAGCTCGCGAAATTACCGTTATCCTTTCCCGCGCAAGCGGCTATCGCAAAAAAAACGGACGCTCCTTAGGCATCACGCGGCGTATTTTGAGTAACTACCCCAAATTATGTGATGCTATCGAAGACCGAGCTGAACGTTACAATGCCACTGTCGATTTTATTGAGAACCCACCTGAAGATTGTGTCGTACACATTATCGCGCCGCCTGAAGACATGCCAGTCGGTCGCTTTACGCGGTTACGCGAACGCTTAGATGTAGGATATAATGCTGGTTTGCGTGCCGCGTTCGAGCATATTGATCATCTTTAACATTTGTTTCCGACCTAAGAGAACACGTTTTCTATGCGCTTAATTGCTGATTTAATACACCCGGCGTTACAGGATCTAACTGGCGATAAGCTTCATCGACAAGCGGTGCGCGGAATTGTGCTTCGTGACGACAAGATATTACTGCTTTATACCGAACGCTATGACGATTTTAGTTTCCCTGGCGGTGGTATCGATGAGCATGAAGATCATCTGTCAGCTCTAAAGCGTGAGCTTCATGAAGAGGCGGGGGTACTGGTCGTCGGTCAACCTCAACCTTTTGGTATGGTGAGTGAATATCAACCCTATTGGAAACCGCAATGGCCGATCATGTACCAGAAGTCTTATTGGTATCAATGTGATGTCGCAGTTGAGTCAGTGGCTACTAAAATGGAGCACTATGAAATCGCAAATGGCATGGGTCCGCAATGGATTAAGCTAGACGACGCGATTCGGCATAACGAAAAAGTACTGCGTGAAGCTCCCGCCACCATGGGGTTGTCGATTCATCGGGAAACCCGAGTGCTGAAACATTTGGCGGATGAGTTGAGTGTTGCTTAGTCGGTACAGTCGATACAGCGGGTGACCGCGGGGTCAAACTCGAGACGTTGTTTTGCAATTTCATCCCCACAAACAAAACAATAACCGTAATCACCGGTTTCGATGCGTCGCAGTGCTCCATGCAGTGCTTTAAGCCGTTGTTCATTGCGGCGCTGTTGCGCTAAACCCATTTGTTGACCTTGCAGGGCGTCCATCCGTGACAGTCGTCCCACGCGTGACTGATCGAGTTCTACGGTGGCGGTGTTATCGCTGGCGAGCGACTCGGAGATTTCAGCAATCAGCGTTTCGATGCGTTGTTTCAGTTGTTCAAGATTTAAATCACTGGAATTTGTCATGGTGACTATGTTCCTTATTGCGTGCCCGTGCCGCATGCAGCTTCTTGTAGCTATCGAGTAAGCGTTGATGCTTGTCGAGACCGTCCAGTTGCATGTTGGTTGGCGTTAGGCCAGAGAATTTAACCGCCCCGTCAACCGAATCTACGACTGCGCGCATGGTGTCGACCCCATACATGCGTTGCAGGTTATGCAGGAAGTCTGCCATTTGCAGCTCTTCATCAAGTTCAATCTCCAGTGTCGCTTGCATGGCGCGGTAGAAGAGTACCCGTTCGACGGTGTTGTCATTGTATTGCAAGAAGGCTTCGACCAGCTCCAGCGCTTCTTCATGACGTTGCAGCGCTAGATAAATTAACAGTTTGAGTTCAAGTAGGGTGAGTTGACCCCATACGGTATTTTCATCAAATTCAACACCAATCAAAGTGATAATATCGGTGTAATTATCGAGCTGGCTCTCTTCGAGTCGCTCGACTAAATCCTCAAGCTGAGCGGCGTCGAGTTGATGCAGATTAAGAATGTCCTGACGGAAGTTCAGAGCCTGATTGGTGTTATCCCAAACCAAGTCTTCAACCGGATAAACTTCGGAATAGTCGGGCACCAAAATCCGACAAACGGGAGCGCCGAGGTCATTGTGCTGGGCGACGTAAACTTCCTTTCCCATGTCTGTAAAGATGCCAAACAAGGTATCGGCTTCTTGTTGATTGGAGCCAGAAAAATCCCATTCACAGAAGTCGAAATCACTGCGTGAACTAAAGAAACGCCAGGAAATAACACCTGAGGAATCGATAAAATGTTCGACAAAGTTATTGGGCTCGGTGACTTCCATACTGTTAAAAGTTGGTGGTGGCAGGTCGTTAAGACCTTCGAAGCTGCGACCTTGTAGTAGCTCAGTCAGACTGCGTTCAATTGCCACCGCCATACTTGGATGGGCACCAAATGACGCAAACACACCACCGGTACGAGGGTTCATCAAGGTCACACAGGCGACTGGGAATTGTCCGCCAAGCGAGGCATCTTTGACCAGCACCGGATAGCCCTGGCTTTCCAAGGCCTGCACGCCCTCAACTAAGTGGGGATACTTGGCAAGCACCGCATCAGGTACGTCAGGCAGGGCAATTTCCTGTTCAATAATGTGTTTTTTCACTGCTCGCTCGAAGATCTCCGACAAGCATTGAACTTGGGCTTCCGGGAAGGTGTTACCGGCGCTCATACCGTTACTCAAGTACAGGTTCTCGATCAAATTCGAAGGAAAGAACACTGTCTCGCCATCGGAGTGACGCACAAACGGCAAGGCACAGATGCCGCGTTCAGTGTTGCCTGAGTTGGTGTCAACCAAGTGTGATGCGGACAGCTCGCCATCAGGATCATAAACTTCGCGACAATAGGCATCCAGAATACCCTCTGGGAGGCTGTCATCGGCATCTGGTTTAAACCATTTTTCGTTGGGGTAATGAACAAACTCAGCATTCGCGAGCTCTTCGCCGAAATACTGGTCGTTATAAAAGAAGTTGCAGCTTAAACGTTCAATGAACTCACCGAGTGCTGAGGCCAGCGCTGCTTCTTTGGTAGCACCTTTGCCATTGGTAAAGCACATTGGCGATGCGGCATCGCGAATATGTAACGACCACACATGAGGAACGATGTTGCGCCACGATGCAATTTCAATTTTCATACCTAGGTCGGCAAGGATCTGTGTCATGTTGGCAATGGTCTGCTCAAGTGGCAGATCTTTACCTTCGATGTAGGTGAGTTCGCTGCCGTCTGGTGCACCCATCAGCAAGGCCTGTGCATCCTCATCAAGATTCTCAACTACTTCTATCTGGAACTCAGGGCTCGTTTGGACCACTTTTTTAACGGTACACCGCTCGATTGAGCGCAAAATTCCCTGCCGATTCTTAGCGGAAATATCTTCCGGTAGTTCCACCTGGATCTTAAAGATTTGGTTGTAGCGGTTTTCGGGATCGACAATATTATTTTGCGACAAGCGAATGTTGTCAGTGGGGATATCGCGCGAGACGCAATAGACCTTAACGAAGTAAGCGGCACATAACGCTGACGATGCCAGGAAGTAATCAAACGGACTCGGCGCTGAACCGTCGCCTTTATAACGAATAGGCTGATCTGTGATAACGGTGAAGTCATCAAATTTAGCCTCAAGGCGCAGATTGTCGAGAAAGTTTACTTTAATTTCCATGGCGGGCTACCGAGGTTACGAATGAGGAGGTATGCCCGCTATTATCCCTGATAAGTTAGCGCTTTTCCATGCCGAAAGCTTCACGCATATTATTTGCAAAGGCGACTAACTTTTCTTTCATGGTACGTTTCACGGAAATTTCTACGGAACCAAGCAGCGACCACCCGGTGATAGTGATTTGCGGAGCCTGACGACCTGCCATTGAGGGCGCGTTATTTTCCGTCGAGCCAATAATATTAAACACTCGGCTCGATACATTGACGTTTTCTGGAATGAATATTTCGAGATTGCCAATCACGTTGGTGACATTAATTTCGATATTTTGATGTTGAAATATGGCATCAGTAAAATCAATCTTTGCAGAGCCCAGCACATCGACTACGACGATTTTTTTCGGTACCACCCATTGCCCGTCGCGCACGTTAGAGCCGAGAATACTGATTAATTTGTCATCCACTGAATTCCCGGATGCGGCATAATTGGGTGTGAATGAGCGTTCTTTTTTGTCGTCGTAACTGGTGTCCGCCTCAAGTGGTAGATCAGCAACTAAGTCGACTAATTCTTGATGGGTGTCGGTTGCCATAGCTTCATCAAGCCGGCGCTCAAAAGCTTCGGCGGAAATAATAGCACGGCTGTAGTTGACGATGAGTTTGTCGACGGTTTCTTCGCGGACTTGCTCAATTGGACGATCTTCGAGTTTAACAGGCATAGTTGTTCCTTATTATTCGAGCCATGCTAAAATCTATGCAATATAGGTGCCAAAACTTAACGCACTGTATTTATAGCATTTATTTATAAACTTCAGCTGTTTCAGGTAGGCAATTTAACCAACTATAGCCAAAAACCACAAAATAGTGTCAAAAACCTAACGTTTTCCGTTAATAGCCTGGTATTCGTTGGCACAGGGGTAGCGTTGCGAATTCATGGCAACCACCTTGATTAGGTATTGGACAAAGATTAACGGTAAAAAGCGATGATAAGAACGATCTTTTTTGTTATATTCCCGTTACTTTAAACGTCTAAGTTTGGATCAACTTTTATGAGCAAGAAAGGCATTGTTATCGGCGCTGTGGTAGTGGCAGCAGGACTCTCCATTACTCCTTACTTTATTGGTTCGCAAACTGAGTCTGCAATTCAAGATCAGGTTGCGCTTTTTGATAGTTCGCAGCCGGTTTACCAAGCGCGTGTGGTCAGGTATGACCGTGGTTGGCTCAGTTCCAATGCCCTGATTGAAGTCGGGGTCGATCTAAACGCTTTGGGTTTCAGTGACGAAGTCGAAGCTAGAATGGCGACGTCGGAGTTTCAGCTGTCGTTGCAGCATGGCCCCATTTTGACCGACCAAGGTTTGTCGCTGGGGCTGGCATCCTGGCAGTTAACCAACGTCGGCCAAGGCCTTGAAGACTATGTTCAGTGGGACAAAGAGCAACCACTTTACTTGCAGCAAGGCAGCGTAAACCTAGCTGGCAAAGCAACCTATCACGATGTCATGCCACAGCTGAATAACAACACCAATACTGGTGAGGTTAGCTTTGCTCTGGCTGAATATGTAGGACAAGGGAGCTACGATGGCGAAAATTTTACTTATAACGGACTCTTTTCTGACTTGGTTTTAAGTGTGGAATCGGTGATGCTCGAACTGCGCAATGCCAAACTTGGCATGTCGGCCAACGCGACCATTGAAACCATGTTGCGAGGAGAATTCTACGAAGGTACTGGTGAACTTACGTTTGACTCGTTGGTGGTAACCACAGCTGAGGTTGGTGAGGTTGTCGGGGTGAATGAATTAGCAATGGATTACATCACATCCGTTACTAATGAGACCAACGCTGAGACTACCCTTGCCCACATGAGCATGAATTATGCTGCTACGAGTTTGCGGATAAATGGCGTCGAGGCAGAAAATCTTCGTTTCAATACTGCTATAAACAATATTGAGAAGTCATTCTTAGATAGCTATTTAGAACAAATGCGAAACAGCTACGATGGTGATCCACAGCAGTTTTCCGCGATGATGTCAGAGCTGTTTCAAGCTCAAGGGTTGGCGTTATTACAAGCTGAACCCGAATTAGCGATTACGGAATTTAGCGGTATCCTGCCGCAGGGTGAGTTTCATGCTAATGCGGAGATGTCAGTAGCGGGCGTAACGGCCTTACCACAATCATTCGGAGATAATGTTTTTTGGCGCGAACACATGCGCGTAAACAGCTATGCGACGGTAGCGAAGCCATTGTTGCAGTGGGCGGCAAAAAGCTATGTGTACATGAGTTTGGTCAAGACTAGACAAGCCAGCGAACTGACCGCCGAAGAGTTAGAGCAGATTGCGGCGCAACAAACAGCAATGATGATTGAGGCATCTATCGAGCAAGGTATGCTGCGCGAAGAAGATGATAACTACGTATTCGATCTTACTGTTGCCGACGGTGTCGTCACTATTAATGGCCAATCGACCCCGTTAAACCAAGCCATGGCTGGAAAGTAAACTCGGGAGTAAAGGCGGCAACTAATGCCGCCCTAAATTTGCCCAAGCGGTCATTTTTCTGTATGATCCGCGGCCTCTGATGGGCTGCTGCCCAAACTAATTACCAACTATGGAGTTTGGGCCCTTGTTCCTGCTTACGCCACCCTAGACGTAACAGCTTTCTCTTCTTTAATTCGTCGACGCTTAGTGTGGCTGTTGATGCAGTATCTGTTTCTAATTTCTTAACTTAACAAGTGATGACAACTATGTTTAAGACCATTCAAACTCAATGGTTCTCGAATATCCGTGGCGACCTGCTCGCGGGTATCGTAGTGGCCTTGGCGCTTATCCCTGAGGCAATTGCCTTCTCTATTATTGCTGGCGTGGATCCAAAAGTCGGCCTTTATGCATCATTTAGCATCGCAGTTATTATTGCATTTACCGGTGGTCGGCCGGGCATGATTTCTGCCGCTACGGGGGCAATGGCATTACTAATGGTCACGCTCGTCCGTGACCATGGTTTAGAATATTTGCTGGCGGCGACCTTATTGACCGGGCTGCTGCAAATTGCTGCAGGCTACTTAAGACTTGGTGAATTAATGCGGTTTGTTTCGCGTTCCGTAGTCACTGGGTTTGTCAACGCTTTGGCGATTTTGATTTTTATGGCGCAATTGCCAGAGCTAACCAATGTGACCTGGCATGTATACGCGATGACGCTAGCTGGACTTGGGATTATTTACCTATTCCCCTATGTACCTTACGTAGGTAAATTACTGCCATCACCGCTGATTTGTATTATCAGCCTGACTCTTGTTGCTATATTTTTCAATATCGATATTCGTAACGTGGGCGACATGGGGCAGTTACCCGATACACTACCGATTTTTCTTTGGCCTGATGTTCCGCTGAATCTTGAAACCCTGGGTATTATTTTGCCGTACTCTGTCGGTTTGGCAGTTGTTGGTTTGCTGGAGTCGATGATGACCGCAACCATTGTTGATGACCTGACAGATACAGAAAGTGACAAGAACCGTGAGTGTAAAGGTCAGGGTATTGCCAATGTCGGCGCTGGTCTGCTTGGTGGTATGGCCGGTTGTGCGATGATTGGTCAATCGGTGATCAACATAAAATCTGGCGGACGTACGCGATTATCTAGCTTGTTGGCCGGTGTCTATCTTCTGATAATGATTCTGGTGCTCGATGAGTGGCTGAAGCAAATTCCAATGGCTGCTTTGGTTGCTGTTATGATCATGGTTGCTATCGGTACCTTTAGCTGGGATTCATTGCGCAAAATGCGCAAGCATCCGTTGTCGACCAATATTGTAATGGTGACCACGGTGGTGGTAGTGGTAGCTACCCATAACCTGGCCATTGGTGTCGGTGTGGGTGTGTTACTGGCTGCTATGTTTTTTGCTAATAAAATTGGCCACTTCATGCATGTTAGTTCGTCCATAGATGACGCCGGAACAGAACGTCAGTATCACGTAACAGGTCAAGTTTTCTTTAGTTCTGCAGATAAATTTGTCGCTTCCTTTGACTTCAAAGAAGCAGTCGATAAAGTAGTGATTGATTTAACGCGTGCGCATTTCTGGGATATCACTGCCGTGGGAGCTTTAGATCGAGTCGTACTGAAATTCCGTCGTGAGGGTGCCGATGTAGAAGTGCTCGGCCTGAATGAGGCAAGTGCAACAATCGTTGACCGCTTTGGCGTCCATGATAAACCTGGCGCTACTGACGAAATTATGGGCGGCCACTAAGCCGCAGGAGAACAAGATGTCTTATGTAATTGGATGTATAGATGGTGCCACAGCCAACACGGCAGTCTGTGAATACTCAGCGTGGGCAGCGAAACAATTGACTGCGCCACTGATGTTGCTACATGTGCTAGAAGATTCAACTTTAGAAGCTAGTACAGATATTACCGGTAATATTGGTCTTGGTACGCGTGAGCACTTATTGGAGCAACTGGCTTTGCTTGACGAAGAACGCGCCAAGTTAGCGTTAAAGCATGGCCACATGTTACTCGAACAAGCTGAAGAAAAGGTTCGCAACACAGGTGTAACCGATGTACACCAGCGGCAACGTCACGGTGAGTTGGCGGACACTTTGCTTGATATGGAAATGGATGTACGTCTCGCCGTGCTTGGTCTGCATGGCGAAGACTCGGTGAATCAAATGCATAAAGTTGGCAGTCATCTCGAAACTGTGATTCGCACCGTGCACCGCCCGTTGCTACTGACACCCGATGAATTTCAAGAGCCGAAAAGCGCAATGCTGGCATACGATGGCAGCGCCACGACTAAAAAAGGCATTGAACTGCTGGCAAAGAGTCCAATGTTTAAGGGTATGCCAGTGCACTTGGTGATGATTGATGCAGAAACCGCTGACAATCAGGAGCGTCTGGATTGGGCAGCTGAACACCTTCGCGCGGCCGGGCACGAGGTCGAAACTAAGCTGTTAGCCGGTGATGTTGAAGAGAGTTTACACAAGTACCAAACCGAAAATAGCATCGACATTATGGTGATGGGTGCGTTCGGACACTCGCGTATTCGACAGTTTCTGGTCGGTAGTACGACCATGCGTATGTTGCAGGAAAGCACAACACCAGTGCTGGTGCTGCGCTAACTTAGTTATAGCCGAGAACGCATCAAGTCACAGCTTGACGTGTTTGGAAGCGCGGGTCTAAATAGGCCCGCGTTGCCATTATGTGTTGCAAGCGTTGCAGGGCGACACCAATATCCTTAAAGCTGGTGTAAAGCGGGGTAAAGCCGACACGTAAATAATTCGGCGCACGAAAATCAGCAATAACCTTGTACTCAATCAACGCCTGACAAATGGCATAGGCTTCAGGGTGAGCGAAGGATAACTGGCTACCACGGTGAACCGAGTCAGTCGGCGAAATGCAGTCAAACTCTTGTGCCAGACCTGTTTCAGCAAGCAGTTTCAAGAACACTCCAGCCAGTTGCACAGATTTGTCGCGTACCTGCTGCATCGATAGTTTAGCAAAAACCTCTAAGGCCGCATCGACAGCACTCATGGCCAGAATCGACGGCGTGCCACTCAGCATTTTCTCTATACCTTCAGCTGCTGCGAACTCTGCGTCAAAAGCAAAGGGCTGAGCATGACCGAACCAGCCGGACAAGGGTTGGGTGACGGTTGCTAAATGTCGCTCAGCAACATAAATAAAAGCTGGCGCACCAGGACCACCGTTCAGGTACTTGTAAGTACATCCCACGGCAAAGTCAGCTTGCCACTTATCGAGTTCTACGGGTACCGCTCCGGCGCTATGGGCCAGGTCGACAATAACCAATGCACCGACGGCATGAGCTTGTTGAATAATCTCAGCCATAGGTAAGCGCCGACCACTACGGAAATTCACCTCGGTCAGCATGACGATTGCGGTGTCAGTGGTAATATGCTGAGCAAGGTGAGTGAGTAAATCAGCCTCCTCGGCCAACACCAGCTTACAATTTTCAGCACCAACCAGTTGTTGTAACCCCTGCACCATATACAAATCGGTCGGGAAATTATCCGCGGTAGACAGTACCTGGTTCCGTGTGTGACGCGACTCACCTCTTGCATCGAGCACCGTAAAGGCAGCACTTAGCGCTTTGAACAGATTAATGGATATGGAATCACAACAAATTACTTGTCCGGGCTGTGCGCCAATTATCGGACCTAGTTTGTCACCGACTACGCGTGGCAGGTGAACCCAATTGTGTTGATTCCAGCTACTTATGCCATCTTGTCCCCATTGTTGTGCGGTGACTTCAGCTACCCGGCGTTGGGTTGCGTGAGTTAGCAGGCCCAATGAATTACCGTCTAAATAAACCGTATCTTCTGGGATGACAAAGTGATCGCGTAGATGGGCAAGCGGGTCAGCGCCGTCGCGATGTTCAAGCTCAGCGAAGTTGATTTCAGTCATTGATGGATTCCAAAGTCGTCAGCAGTTGTTGCCAGGCTGCTGTGCCTGGGTGAACCCAGTCAAAATGACCTGCTTGGTCTTGCAAGACCAACTCCACTAAGTTGTGGTCGGCATAGTCTGTGGCCTGTTCGATAGGTACGATGCTATCCGCTTTGCCCTGCAGTAAAGTGACATTCAAATTTACCGCCTGGGTGCTTGGGTTAGCTGTTTGCCAATCCTGCGCTGTGGCGTCTGCCATAAATTGCGCTCCAGCTTGTTGGCATCCGCCATCAGCAGCGGTGTAGCTGGCTAGGTCGGTGATCGCTGCGAGCCCCACAACATGGTCGATGGTGTCTGGGAAGGTATTGCCAGCAAGTAAGGCTAAATGGCCGCCGGCACTATGGCCCATGGCGATAACTTTACGCTGTTGGAGGTGTAAGCTTGGGGCTTCACCCAGGGTTTTTAGCGCTTGCTGAATATCGTGCCAGGTGCCTGGCCAACCACCGCCATTATCACCGGTGCGGCGATATTCTATCGATGCCACTGCATAGCCGGCTCGCTGTAAGGCGCTGGTTGCAGCGTAGGTGTGTTTAATGTCATAGGCATTTAACCAGCAACCACCGTGAATAAAGATGATCAATGGCGTAGTGGCGGTTCCACCCGACCAGAGTTCAATAAACTGCAATGGGTCATCGCCGTAGTTCAGACGCCGTTCTGAAGCTTGAAAATGGAGTTCTGTTACCGTGGAATAAGGCACATTTGCAGCCACTTGGGCGTTGGTGTCGGTTGTGGCAAAGGCGAGCAGTGGCGTGAGCGCAATGCTCGCGGCCACCGCTGAATAAAGAAGTTTATAAGAACGCATGAACGACCTAAGTTTTTAGAGGGTTTATGAAAAACGTTTTTCGATAGCTTGGTGCAATTGTTTCTTCATGCCCAGCATGAACACAACTTCGGCAACCACAAATAGGGGGCCAATCGCTAGTCCCATGATGTCATCAACAAATGCTGGTTTACGGCCTTCAAAATAGTGACCGATAAATTGGAACACCCAGCCCACGACGAATAAGCCAATACCCCAACTAAGCCATAGGGTGGTGGAAAGTGCCGCTACTTGAACGCCGAGTAGTACTGTCAGTGCAAGAAGTACTGCCATCAACCATCCTAATACGCGGTCAAGACGCAAGTAAAAGAACGAGGCGGCCACGGCAACCAGCAAGGCTGGGCTTAAAAACCACCCGTCAAATGCCCAATACGGTCGCGACAGTAGAATTTGCAAGGCGATGACAATCATCGGAATACCGACCAGATGAGTCGCAATATTACGGCGGTCACGATGATAGGCGGCGTAATCAGCTAAATGATCCGTTATTGTTTTCATAATCTTGCCCTGTCGCAATTGTGCTGTCAGTATAATGGTTTGCCGTCTACTATAAATAGAAAATGCACTGAAGGGAAAGTCCATGCGCGATAAATTGGAGCGTCGCTCGTTTTTACTTCTACTGGTACTGGTGAGTATAGCTTTCGGATTCATTTTAGAACCTTTTTTTGGTGCCATCTTTTGGGCTTGCGCGGTCACGGTTATTTTTGCCCCCATGCAGGGTTGGGTGTTAACAAAAATAGGTGATCGCCCGAACACCGCCGCTGGTCTTACGTTATTGACCTGCATGGCAATCGTGGTAATTCCGGTTATTTTCCTCAGTACCGCTTTCGTCAAAGAAGGCATACAATTTTATCAACGCGTGGAAGCTGGTGAAATTGACCCCCGCCAAATTTTGCAACAGCTGCGCGATGCCTTTCCGTGGTTTGATCGAGTACTGGTCGAGCTTGGTGTTGATACCAGTAATTTACGTGAGCGCATTTCAACTAGTTTGGTGAGTGCGACACAGTTTCTGGCAAAAGAAACCCTGAGTATTGGTCAAAATACCTTTAGCTTTCTTATCAGCTTAGCGTTGATGATGTATTTGACCTTTTTCCTATTACGCGACGGCAGCAAGTTGATAAAACTTATCGTTCGCGCCTTGCCATTAGGTGATGATCGAGAAGAAGCGTTATTCAAAAAATTCGCTGAGGTAACCCGCGCAACGGTAAAAGGAAATTTGGTGGTGGCCATTGTGCAAGGTGCACTGGGTGGGTTTATTTTCTGGATCCTCGACATACCCGGACCTCTGTTGTGGGGTGTGGTGATGGCCTTCCTGTCGCTTATTCCTGCGGTTGGCGCTGCCATTATCTGGTTTCCGGTGTGTTTGTACCTGTTTGCCACAGGCGACTGGGTAAGCGGTACCGTGTTACTGGTTTATGGTGCGGTGGTTATTGGACTTGCAGATAACGTGCTACGGCCGATTTTAGTTGGCCGTGATACCAAACTGCCAGATTACATTGTACTGTTTTCCACCATCGGTGGTATCACGATTTTTGGCATCAACGGCTTTGTGATAGGCCCGTTGGTTGCAGCATTATTCATGGCCACCTGGCAGATCTTCATGAAAGACTTTAACGGTGAGCTTTGAGCATTTAATTAGTCAAGATTGGGGCGGTGGTAGCCGCCCTGGATACCTTCTTTACTAAATACCCACTGCCAAAGTTGTAGGTCTCGAGCACGGAAAGCACCTGCACAGGACAGTAAGTAGTAACGCCACATACGTTTGAAGGTGTCGTCATAGCTGTCACTTAACTGTTCCCAGTTGCGCTCAAAGTTTTTACACCAGGCCATCAGCGTACGATCGTAATCAGCGCCAAAATTATGCACATCTTCTGTGGTGAAATGCTGGCGCGAGGTCTCGTCAATATGCGCCAGACAAGGTAACTCGCCGTTTGGGAAAATATAGCGATCTATCCAAGGGTCGGTGCCGCGTTCATCGCGATTACGACCGATGGTGTGCAGTAAAAATAGTCCATCGTTTTTCAGGCATCGGGCCGCAACTTCCATAAAACTCGCGTAGTTTTTTTGCCCCACGTGCTCGAACATACCGATGCTGACGACTGCGTCAAAAGGCTCGTTTACTTCGCGATAATCCTGCAACCTAAACTCTACTGGTAACCCTTCACAGAGTTGCTCGCCTAACGCGACTTGTTCTTTAGAGACCGTTACACCGACACAACGAACACCGTAGTTCTCGGCGGCGTATTTCATGAAGCTGCCCCAGCCACAGCCAATATCGAGTACTTGCATACCTGGTCGCAATTGCAGTTTACGGCAAATGAGCTCCAGTTTGTCGCGTTGTGCATCCGCTAAATTATCGGCCTTATGCCAGTAACCGCAGGTGTACACCATGCGTTCATCAAGCATAGCTCGGTAGAGGTCATTGCCTAGATCGTAGTGATGCTGGCCGACTTGAAATGCACGTTTACTGCTTTGCAGATTAAGTAACCGTGCTTTTAGGTGGTGCCACAAAAAGAGCATGGGTTTAATTTGCTCGCCGACTCTCGCGCGTAGTACGCGATGAAAAAACTCATCTAATTGTTCGCAGTCCCAGTCGCCCTGCATGTAGCCTTCGCCAAGGCCCAAGTTACCGCGAGCAAGTACATCATTCAAAAGCTTAGGTTCATGCAGTTGCATATCCCATGGTCGGGAACCATCGATACGAATATCGGCACCGCTAAGTAACTCTTCAATGTATGTCCTCGTCTGCATGATGGCTCCTTTAATGGCTGTGATAAGTTTAGCTTAGCTGGGTTAAAACGCAGTCTATCCTAGCAAGTGTTTTAGCATAGCGCCAAGTAGTAAGTGTTTTAGTATAAAGCGAAACGTTCTAGACTTTGGTCAGTGCAAAACGTATGGTTTCAATAAATTCATCGAAGAGGCATTTTATGCGCAATAGAACTGTCGCCATGTTTGCTGGTGTGCTTTTTAGCTTCGGATTGCAAGGCTGTGCAACTGCGCCGCAAGGATTGAGTGCAGAACAACTTGCCGCCGCCGGGCAAGTGGAGTTTATGCGGCCCTACGAGCTATCACGCATTGATGTGGAATTTATTAGTGTGGGTTCGGTACGTGGTGAGTCTTGCGCGAGTCATGTGCTTGCTGATGAGGCCTCGCAGGATGAAGCGTTAATGCAAATGAAGCTTGCTGCCGCAGAACGCCAAGCCAATCGAATTGTACTCAAGCGTTGCCTACAAGATGATGAAGGTGGTTGTAGTTCGCGTTGGTGGTGTGAAGGTGATGCTTACCAAGCGATGCCCTTGCAGTAATCGAAATAAGGAGTTGGCTATGCGAAATGCACAACGTCCAATAGATCTGATTGGGCAAACGGATATGATTCGTGTCCGGTCGTTGTCGGAACTTACCGGTTGTGACATTTGGTTGAAGTTGGAATCACAAAATCCCGGCGGTTCAATTAAAGATCGTGCCGCGTATCAAATCATCAAGGATGCCCTCGATAGCGGCGAATTAGAGCCGGGTATGACAGTGGTTGAGGGCACTGCTGGCAACACCGGAATAGGTTTGGCAATCGTTGCTCGTTCGTTTGGCTTGAACATGCTGGCGGTTATGCCTAATGACCAATCGCCGGAAAAGGAGCGGATGATTCGGCTGCATGGCGCTGAATGTAAAACCGTAGACCCAGTGCCATTTCGCAACGAGAACCATTTTTATCATACCGCCCGAAGGTTGGCCGAAAGTCGCGATGACTACTGGTGGGCGAATCAATTTGAGAATACCAGTAACACGCGTGCCCATTACTTGGGAACTGGACCGGAAATTTGGCAGCAAACCGAAGGTGCGGTGGACATTTTGGTTTCGGTTGCGGGTACGGGAGGGACCATTGCAGGCTCGTCCACGTACTTGAAGGAGCGTAATGAAGCAGTTGAGGTGTGGCTGACCGATCCTGACGGTTCAGGTATTTTTAGCTTTCTGCAGCAGGGTGAGTATGTTGCCACAGGCAGTTCGTTTACTGAGGGCATTGGGATCATGCGTCTGGTCGAGAACTTCAAGCAAGCGCGTATAGATGCGGCAGTGAATTTACCTGATCAGGACTTGTATGCGTTATCACGTTATGTCCGCGACCACGATGGCATTGTACTGGGCAGTAGTTCCGCGCTGAATCTCGCTGGTGCTATGCAAGCGGCCGCATTAAATGGTCCGGGCAAAACCATCGTAACTTTTGCCTGTGACTTGGGTGAACGTTCAGCAAGTAAACTCTACAACGAGACCTTTCTGCGCGAACGCGGTATCGCGTTAAAGCCTGAGTCAGCAACAGAGTTGTTGGCGCGCTACCGTGACGAGGATGAGCGCGTTTGGTACGCGGCGACTAAGTAAAACTAAGGCGCATGCGGTAACCATCGGCGTGCCCGGGATAATAATCTGTGAGTACGTCGATCACTTCAAAGTCGTAGCGGCGGTAGAGCTCTATCGCTGCTTTATTGTCGACTTTGACTTCCAGAGATAAAGCGCGCGCAGCATGCTGTTTGGCATAAGTTAAAGAATGTTCCAAGAGTTGTCGGCCCACCCCTTGGCCACGCGCTTGTGCGGCTACGGCAATAGAGTAAAGCCGCCATACGGAGCTGTTTTTACGGGTCAGCAATAAACTGTAGCCCAGTAGCGTTTCAGGTTGTTGCGGCGCGGTGAGCACGAACACATGTGCCGAGGTGCCTTTTAGCAAACGTTGAAAGCTGCGCTTACCGAGCTGGCTATAGTCAAAGGTGGCGGCTTCAAGCGCGACCAGTGCATTGATATCACTTAGTCGCGCAGGGCGAATTGAACTGGTCATTACTTCTCGTCGAGACGCCTCGCAAAGTCACGCATAACAATGTGGTAAAGTTCATCACCAAGTAACAAGTCTTCAACACCTGAATCGATCGATGGGTTGTCGTTAATTTCGATGACCACGGGCCCTTTATCGGTGAATTTCATATCCACACCGTAAAGTCCGTCACCAATCAATCGTGTCGCTTGCAGGGCTGTTTTAACGATGTCTTTTGGTACCTGATGCACTCCGACGGTCTCGAATCCACCGGATTTACTACGACTGGTTCCGCTGGCATGGTTATAAATTTGCCAGTGGTTGCGGGCCATATAGTATTTACAGGCGTAGATAGCGCGATTATTCAATATACCAATGCGCCAATCAAACTCAGTTCGAACGAACTCTTGTGCCAAGAGAATGGTCGACTTTTTGAACAAGTCAGCTGCAATGGTCCTAAGTTCATCTATGGATTCAGCTTTTTCCACCCCGATTGAGAATGAGCCATCTGGAATCTTTAGCACTACCGGATAACCCAAGCGGTCGCCAATGGCTTGGTAGTCGATATCCTGCTGGCTCAGAATGAGCTCTGTGCGCGGTGTTGGAATACGGTGTTTATCCAGCAACTCTTTCAAGAATACCTTGTTTGCACATTGCAAAATTGAATGGGGCGCATCAATAACCACCATGCCATTAGCTTCGGCTTTTTTCGCGAAGTGATAGGTGTAATGACTTATCCGGGTAGTTTCCCGGATAAACAGCGCGTCGAACTCCAGCAAACGGTTGTAGTCGTCTACGGTGATGAGTTCGGCATCAATATCTGCGTCTTTTGCAGCCTTA
The DNA here is from genome assembly GCF_052541995.1 of Pseudidiomarina xizangensis. NCBI lineage: Bacteria > Pseudomonadati > Pseudomonadota > Gammaproteobacteria > Alteromonadales > Idiomarinaceae > Pseudidiomarina > Pseudidiomarina xizangensis. Next base: position 132,620 of record NZ_JBOBQA010000002.1, on the reverse strand, counting down.
ATAAACTTCTGTAAGGCCTTTTTGTCACTGGTCGGAATCGGTTCGTTCGGGTCATATAAAATCGCTAAATCATAGCGGTATTCTTTTGGCGCGCGCGCTTTACGCCATACACGCTTACTGAAGCTATCCAGTGAATCACCAAAAAAGGTCTGTTGCTGGTCATCTAATTCGGTCAGATTTCCGGCATAAAGGTTATGAATAAACCAGCGCCCCTGATAGCTAAGCTCAACCCAAATGATCGGACACGGATAGAGGTCGAAAATTTGTCGGGCAAAATTCGTTAACTGCGGATCTTCGGTTTGGCCAAAACAAATGAGTATGCGATGGCGTTCACTTGGCGACTGCTGAGCTAAGTATTTGCTGATTTGCTTGTCGGTATTTGCGGGCAGCAACAACTGATAGTGCGAAAAATTCGCCAAGTCGTTGATGGTGGATACTGACGGGAGTACCCGTTGTCCGCGTGCTTCAGCCAGCAAGCTGACGTAGTAACCGGTAGACAAATAGCTTAAATCACCGCATAAGTTAAGTAGTTGCGGGCGCGCTTTAGCGTCTTGCTGCAACAAATAGTCACTTGCGGTGACAATGGACTGACTGGGGTAATAAGGCTGCCAATCAGTAATCGAATCAAGAATAATTAACGCTGCATTTTGCATAGAAACTCCGCACCAGAATTGCGCGCATATTTACGGCTAAATTTACGAAAATACAAGCAAAATTTTCAATATTGCCTCAGAAAAAAGGGTAGCACATCAAAACAAGTGCGCTATCCTTAAATTATATCAATGTGTTCAATATTTTGAGGAGAGTTTGCATGCTCACGTTACTAGCGCGATTGCTCCGTGCCCTGAACTCGGAGTCGGGAGCCTGGGCATTAGCAATTGCCTTTGTACTTGGGATGATGATGGGATTCACGCCACTTTGGCGGGTCCACAATCTGATTATTCTACTCGTTGCGTTATTGTTTCGTGTGAACCTCTCCGGCTTTATTCTTAGCTTCGTGATTTGTTCCGGTCTTGCTTTTCTTCTTGATCCGGTATTCCATCAGGTCGGCTTTGCAATACTCTCGGCCGAGGGCTGGCAACCGGTTTGGCAGGCCATGTACGATTCCGCGTTTTGGCGTGTCGTGCAATTTCATCACACCATAACTTTAGGTAGCCTCATAATTAGTCTCGCCTTTGCGCCGATATTAGCCGTCGTAAGTTTTTGGCTGGTGAGCCAATATCGTCGGCGCATTCAAACTTGGTTCAATAAGTTGCGTATCGTGCAAGCGCTGAAAGCGAACCGATTCTGGGCTATTTATTCGAATTTGAGAGGGTAATAGCATGGAGCAGCATACCGTTCGTCGTAGTGCTTTTCGTTGGCCTGGACTGGTCGCTTTTCTCATTATAGTGGGTCTGATAGCGGCATTTTCATGGCTGCTTTTGGACACAATTTTAAAATGGTCGTTGGAGCGTACCCTGGGTACCTTGAACGGCGCTGAGGTAAATATTGAAAGAGTTGATCATAAATGGGTACCGTTAACCATTGAAGTATCTGGCGTACAAATGACCGATCCATTACAACCTGACTTCAACCGCGTTGCGGTCGGTGATTTGCGTGGCGAGTTAAATTGGGAACAATTGCTGCTCGGGCGTTTTCATTTCGAACAAGTGGTCAGTACCGGGATTCGGGTGCATACCCCGCGTGAATCGACAGGTGAGGTTTATCAGCTGCCCGGTAAGGATCAGATGGGAGGTTGGCTCGGAGAAGGTATGGATAGCATTCAGTTATCGATGCCGTCTGTTGACGAGGTGATGGAACGTGTCGACCTGCGTACGCCAACGGCTGTAGCGGAGGCAAAAAAGAGTTTCACCGAGCAAAAGCAACGTGTGCAAGAAGTGCTGAGCAAGCTTCCCAGCAAAGAAGCCATCGCAAACTATGAAGCTGAGGTGAAACAGCTGACCGAAAGCGAAATTGAAACACCCGCACAGCTGCAAGCCAAGCAAGAGCAATTTGCCGCACTGAAAGAAAAGTTTGCTGCGGACCGTCAGGCGCTAAAAGAATTTAAACAAGTAGCCTCCAGCGCTGTGACTGAATTAAAAACACAGATGACGAAGGTTAAGGCTGCGCCACAGCATGACTTAGATCGTGTAAGTGAATTAATGCAGCTTAACAGTGACGGTTTGAGCGAGATCACCACGGTGCTCTTTGGTGAGCAGGCGCGTCGTTGGGGGGATTATATGTTACTCGCGTATGAGCAACTCGCCCCAATGCTACAACGCTCAGCTGATGAAACTGCTGTGCAGCCACCACGCGGTGAGGGTATTTGGTTTTCCTTTACCGGCAGCGATGCACCACCAGATTTTCTTATTAAAAAAGCGCGCACAGAATTTGCTGTAGGACCAACGGTGCTTGATGTCGATTGGGAAAATATTACGCACCAACATCAACAGCTTGGGCAACCAACAACGTTCCGTGCCCGTGGCGAAAATAACGCACTCTGGTCGTCATTACAGCTAAATGGTGAAATGGCACTTACTGCTGCGGGATTGGATGCGCGTCAAGAGTGGCGGGTGCAAGGTGTCAATTTAGCCCGCACAGCATTAAGTGAGCGCAGCGAGTTGGCGGCAACCATTTTGTCCGCTTTACTTGATAGTGAGGGCAACGTCGCTCTTCGTGATAGCCAATTTGATGGTAACGCTACGCTACGACTGGCTGATATGGTGGTGCAGGCCACTGCGGAAAACCAGTGGGCGGCGGTGATTGCGAAAGCCTTGGAGAGTTTGCAGCGACTTGATATCAGTGCAGATATTAAAGGTGCGCTAATGGATCCGGACTTTAGTTTATCGTCTGATCTTGATCGGCAGCTCGGACAAGCTTTACAAGCAGCGGCAATGGATGCCGCCAAGAGTGAGCTTACGCAACTACGGCAACGGTTAACGTCACAATCTGATGGCTTCGTGGGTGAGTACCAAGATGAGCTGAGTGAGTTAACGAGCTTACTTAGTGATGCCGAAGATCGTGAAGCGCGGTTGCAAGAAATGATGGAAATGAAGTTGCAAGACCAGCTGAAAGATAAAATAAAAGATAAGTTTAAAGGCATACTGGGGAACAACTAGTTCCCCAGTTGTAACTGAAGTTATTCTTCTAGAAAGGCTTTTATGGTATCCGCTTTACTGGAGATGCTGAATACCCCGTCTAAATGCCCCCAAACTCCGTCAATTTCTTCATATTGCGGTTCTTTACCTTGCTGCTCAAGTTCGGTGACGACTTGCTTGGTGAGGTAGGGTTGCAGCAAAAGGTCATTAGTTGCCGGCAGGAATAAGGTTTTGGCTTTCACTTTTGCCAAGCCTGTCGCCAAGTCGTTCTCGTGACCTGCAACAAAGAGCTGGTTCGCACGCACTAAATAAAGCAGATGATTAGCGTCTGCGAGTGGTGCTCGGGTTGCGCTACTGGCAAATAAATAATCAAGTACTGGGGTGCTATTCGCGACGCTGTCCAATGCGGCTTCAGGGAGCACTTCGGGCTTTGGTGCGTGTAAATTCATGATCACCGGGTGCATCGCTTGCTGGGTAATCATGGCCAAGGTACTGGTGATACCGGTCAAAGGCGCGTCGCCGTCGTAATAATCGCCGTTGTTCCAGTTCGGGTCATGTCTGATAGGGCGAGCCCAGTGTTCGAGAGCCATAACGGTCCAGGCATCCATTGCGCCTGCGCCAATCACTGAAACCATGCGCTCAACCATATCTGGGTAGGCGATCGACCATTCTAACGCTTGCAGAGAGCCCATAGAAGCGCCGATAACGGCGTGCAACTTATTAATCCCAAGGCTTTGTAAAAGTTGGTGCTGGACGTTAACGAAATCGCGGATGGTGACCACTGGAAAATCGAGACCGTATGGCTTTCCTGTTGCTGGATTGATAGAAGCTGGGCCCGTGGTGATCACATTTGGATCGTGGGGGAAAGCATTGACCAGGGTGTCAGAGCTAATGACAAAATACTTATCGGTATCGATGGCTTTGCCCGGGCCAATAATTGCGTCCCAATAACCGGGTAACACATCATCTGCTTGGTACTTACCTGCAGCATGACTGTTACCGGAGAAAAAGTGGGTAATCAAAATCACGTTGTCTTTCGCAGCATTAAGCTCACCGTAACTTTCCCAACCGACGGTAACTTCAGGAATGACTTCGCCACCGAGCGTGGTGTAGTTCTCAAAGGTAAACGATTGTTTTTCCGTTAATAATGGGTCAGCACCGGTTTGCGCGTGACATCCATAACTAAGAAGTAAAATAACAAAGCTAAAAATTATAACTACCGAACGTTGCATAGCAGGCCCCCGTTATGCGTCAGATGATTGTTCTAGCAAGTAATTTTGATACTGCTTGCGCAATTCGTTTTTTATTAGTTTACCGGTACCGGTATGCGGTAACTTGGACACAATCAAAATATCGTCGGGCATCCACCATTTGGCAATCTTCCCTTCAAAGAAAGTGTAAAGGGTTTCCTTATCTATGGTTTTACCTTTGTTGGCGACGACCAATAGCAGTGGGCGCTCGTCCCACTTCGGGTGTTTTACCCCGATGACGCAGCTCTCATTGACCGCTGGGTGCTGGCTACAGATGTTTTCTATATCTAACGAACTGATCCATTCACCCCCGCTTTTGATAACATCTTTCTTGCGATCGACAACTTTCATATAGCCTTGTGCATTAATGACGGCAATATCACCGGTCGCCAACCAACCGTCAGCAAAGGTTTCAGGATCACTGCGTCGGTAATAACTATTGGCGATCCAAGGGCCGCGGACGCGCAGCTCGCCGCTGGTTTCACCGTCGTGTGGCAAAGCTTTTCCGTCAGCATCGACGATTTGCATATCGACACCAAAGCAAGCCCGGCCAGCAGTGGTTTGAATGCGATAACGTTGCTCACGCGGCAGAGCCAATAAATTCGGTTCTGGTGGAGCGGAACAGGCCAGTGGACCCGTTTCGGTCATGCCCCAGATCGGTTGCCAGTAAACACCGTAGTCTTGATCATAGGTTTTTACTAAGCCCAGTGGTGATGCCGCCCCGCCGACACAAACACGCTCTAACGAAGGCACGTTGCGAGCGGTTTCAGCAAGGTAATTGTGCAGGGTTAACCAGATAGTAGGTACACCTAACCCTACGTTAACTTTTTCTTCAGCAATCAACTCGTACATCGCCGCACCATTCATGCCATTGCCCGGAAGTACCAGTTTGCAGCCCGCGAGTGGAGCGGCATAGGGAGCTCCCCAAGCGCCAGCGTGGTACATAGCGACCATCGGCATGAGCACGGTGCTGACGCGTAGATCCAGAAGTTCTGCGCTGACTGTCGCCTGAGCGTGCAGTACCATGGCGCGGTGAGAGCTTAAGACGCCCTTAGGATTACCCGTCGTGCCTGAGGTGTAGCAAAGTAACGCCGCGCTATCTTCGGGGAACGCAGGCCAATTGTAATGGTTTGGCAACCCTTCAAGAAGTTGCTCGTAAGCGTGCAGTGGGTGCTGGCACTGTCCGAGTTCCGGCTGCTGGCAACTGTCGGCAAGCACGATTACACCTTTTAGCTGAGGTACACTATTGACCACTTCAGCAGCGAGTTCGGCAAAGCAGGCATCGACAAATAACCACGTGGCCTCGGCGTCATTTAAAATCCATTCGATCTGGTCCGCGATTAAGCGCGGGTTTACCGTGTGCAATACGGCACCGACACCGCTGACAGCATAATACAGCTCAAGATGGCGATAGGTATTCCATGCTAGCGTTGCAACCCGTTCACCAGGTTTGACCCCCAGCTTATCGAGCCGATGCGCCAATTGGCAGGTGCGGTGGTAACAGTCTGCGTAGCTGTATCGATGAATGTCGCCTTCAATGCGGCGACTTACGATTTCCTGGCTAGGGTTCCGGCGCACGCCATGGCGCAGCAGGTCGATGATAAGCAGCTGGCTGGCTTGCATTGCCCCTGCCAGCTGCGAAGTTTCGTTCTTTGATGTTTCAAACATTTTTACAGCCCTTGCTTAAAACAGGTTAAATAATGCGATGGCGATGCTTAAACCGATAAAAGGCACCACTACCGTAACAGCAGCGACCGGCCAATACGCGGCTTGGTGTGTTTCATTACAAATAGCCCGAATAGTGGTCACCACATAACCGTTGTGCGGCAACGAATCTAAGGCTCCAGATGAAATTGCTACGATACGATGCAGTTGGTCAGGGTTAACTCCTTGGTCCAAATAGTGCGGTCCGATTTCAGGTAGCGCAATGGCCTGACCGCCCGAAGCGGAGCCGGTGAGACCGGCAATAACGCTAACTGCGACCGCGGCACCAACCAGTTCATTACCAGGCAAGTTGGTCATAAAGGTAACGGCTTCAGCAAAAGCTGGTGTTACTTTGGCTATGCTGCCAAAGCCGACAACTGCTGAGGTATTACCGATGGCAATGAGCGCGCCTGTCGATGCTTCACCAACTGCTTTCGACATATTTTGGAAGTACTTGAAGTTTATAACTGTAATGGCGAGAACACCGCCGCTTAATGCAATAATTAGCGCGTTTTGTTTCAAGTCTTCATGGAATAAGAAACTTAGGGATAACACCACGATTAGGGGAACAAGGCCGCTAAACGGCGACGGCAGGTCACGCTCGACGAGCTGTGGGTCGTTCTCTCGTTGTTGAAAGCGCTCACCTTTGGATACCGCTGCTTTTATCATTTTGGTCAACCACCAGTAGCCGATAATAAACATAATTACAGCGACCACCATAGAAACTTCCCAAGCAGCGTAAGGTGATGTGCCTAAATACTGAATCGGAATCCAGTTTTGAATCTCTGGTGAACCAGCTGAGGTCATAGTAAAGGTCACGGAGCCGAAAGCTAGCGCCGCAGGAATAAAACGGCGTGGTAAATCGGCGTCTTTAAATAATGACAGCGCCATTGGGTAAACAGAGAATGCGACCACGAATACGCTGACACCGCCATAGGTCAGAATTGCACAGGCAAAAACCACCGCAAGTACGGCCTGACTTTTACCGAGTTTGCCGATAATCCAATGGGCAACACTGTCGGCAGCTCCGGTGTCTTCCATAAATTTACCGAACAAGGAACCAAGCAGGAACATGAAGAACCAGGCCGCAACAAAGCTGGCAAAGCCATCCATGTAGGCACTGACAAAATTAACGTCGCCTTGAAATAAAGGAACACCACTGGTTAAAGCGACCACAACAGCACACAATGGCGCGCTAATAAATAAGTTCATGCCGCGCAGCGTCAGTACAATGAGTAGTACCAGGCCGCCGACTAATCCAATCATGCTTAACATGCATTACCTCGTTGTAGTTATTATTTCGGCTTGTGTTCTTGATCCGGTGCGATGGCAACATCATGCGTGAGAAGGTTGAATAATTACATAGTACTAACGTACAGAATACAAACCTAGTACTTTGCGCTAGGGTAACTGTGCCATAACAAGTAACGTGCCGTCACACGCACTTTTTATAACAGTACAACAATAACAGTAACCGGGAGAATGACATCATGAGTCAACCCAAGTTTCGTCACTCATTATTGGCCTTAGCTATCGCATCAGTTGTGAGTTTGCCAGCTTATGCGCAAGCGCAAGATGAGCAAGAACAACAGGCAGAAGACAAAGGCGCATTAGAGCGGATTGAAGTTACCGCGCGTCGTAAAACAGAAAGCTTGCAAGACGTGCCAGTTTCAGTATCTTCATTTGGCGCTGGCGATCTTGAAGAACTTGGTGTCGAAGACATCACGGAGCTTCAACAACGCATTCCTAACGCAACAATTCAAGTGAGCCGTGGTACCAACTCAACACTTACAGCGTACATTCGTGGCGTTGGTCAGCAAGATCCATTATGGGGATTTGAGCCGGGCGTTGGGGTTTATATTGATGATGTTTATATCGCCCGCCCGCAAGGTGCTGTGCTGGAAGTATTTGACCTCGAACGCATTGAAGTGCTGCGCGGTCCGCAAGGAACACTCTATGGTAAAAATACCATCGGTGGCGCGCTCAAATATGTGACAAAAGAATTAACCGGCTACGATGAGCTTTCAATTAAAGGTACGGTGGGAAGTTATAACCAACGCGACCTCAAAATCTCGGGTCAGACGGCACTTACCGATAACTTCTTCATTGGCGGCGCTGTAGCCTCACTGCAACGTGATGGCTTCGGCGAATACGTTAACACCGGTGATGAAAACTACAACAAAGACCTTTTGACCTATCGACTCTCAGCGAAGTGGTTGTTAAGCGACACCATGGATCTGAAATTCTCGTACGATAAAACCGAAGATGAATCGAACTCGAAAGGCGCACATCGCTTGTTGACCAGTGGTATTACCGGTCAAGCACCGTATGAAGATGTTTACGATTCTAACACCGCGATGCCAGTGGATAACTTGGTTGAAACCGAAGGGGCATCAATGGTGTTCAACTGGGACATCAACACGGAATGGGACTTTAAATCAGTAACAGCAAGTCGTGAAGGCTATACCGATACCAATATCGACTTCAACGCTACTGGCGAACTGATTTTTATGGTGCCAGCAATCTATGAAGATGAGCAGTTTACCCAAGAGTTCCAGCTTAGTTACACCAACAATAACAACTTTGATTTCGTCGGTGGTGTCTACTACTACGATGGTGAAGCCTGTGGTGTATTTGGTACCGTATTACCAATGTTCCTGGCTGCGTTCGGTGGTGTTACCGTTGATAACGGCGGTTGTGTACAAACGGAAAGCTTGGCGTTCTATGGTCAAGGTAACTATCGTTTAAGTGATGACCTGACACTGACAGTTGGCGGACGTTACACCAGCGATGAGAAAGAAGCTGATGTATTCCGTTATACTTATTTAGGTGTGCATTACATCAACCGCGCCGGGCTGGATGTTCCTTACAACCCTGATGAAGTGATAGCTACCTTCGGTCAACCTTTTTCTGTGAACTCGAAGTTTAATTCGCAAGGTGACTGGAGTCGTTTCTCTCCGCATGTTGCTTTGAATTATAAATTGTCAGACGAGGTCATGGTTTACGGTAGCTACAGCAACGGCTTTAAATCTGGCGGCGTCGATATGCGCGCAGACAAGTCGCTTAACCCGACTATCGATGAACCTTATGATCCAGAAATCGTTGATACCTTTGAAATCGGTATGAAGTCAGAGTTGCTTGATGGTCGTATGCGCTTAAACAGCGCAATCTTCTACTCAGACTATCAAGACATGCAGGTAACAGTGCAACGTGTGGTCGAAGCAGGTATTTCGTCACAAGTACTTAATGCAGGTCAGTCGACAGTTAAAGGCTTTGAAGTTGAAACCGTGTTGGCGGCGACTGAGACCTTAAACTTCACTGCGATGTTAGGTTACATCGATGCTGAGTTTGACTCGGTTGTTTATAATGAACCGGCAACTGGCGAAACCACAGATGTGACCGATGCCTGGTCATTCCAGAACACGCCTGAGTTGACCTATAACTTAGGCATGAATAAAACCTTTGAAATGAAAAATGGTCAGGTTGTGTGGTCTGCGAACTATGCATTCCGTGACGACACACAAATGTTTGAAGCTCCGTCACCGCTTGATCAAGAAAGCTACGGCTTGTTGAATACCAGTGTTGTTTGGTACTCAACTAATGGTCAATGGAACGTTGGTTTACACGCGAAGAACATGACTGACGAAGAGTATCGCGTAGGTGGCTACAACTTTGGACCAATCTTCGGTGATGATGCGGTTGTCGGCTATTACGGTGACCCTCGTACCTTCTCCCTGAGTGTGGGTTATAAGTTCTAACCCAAGTTAAGTGGTGGTTGCCCGTATTTGTGCGGGTAACCACTGACTTTTTTCGTCGGACGCGCTAGCATGAGTACTTCAGTTTCAAGCCAACCAGGTTTACATATGGCGCGCGCTATTATCGCAGATGACCATCCGCTGTTTCGTGCAGCACTTAAGCAAGCTCTAACAGAAACCCTCGATACCCCTATTCTAGAAGCCGCTTCGTTTGAGCAATTAAGCGATCTAATCCGCGTTGAACCGCAAGTCGAACTTATCTTGCTAGATCTTACCATGCCCGGAAACCGTGGGCTGACAGGATTAACCTCGTTACGCAGCCGATATCCGGATATATTAGTTGTGATTGTTTCCGCAAACGAGCAAGTTGGCACCATAAGGCAAGCAATGGCGTTCGGTGCCAGTGCCTATATTCCAAAATCCATGCCGTTAGTTGAGCTACAACAAGCTGTGCATGCGGTACTTGCAGGTGATACCTGGCTACCCGAACATTTACGCGACGCAGTTGAAGCAGAAACACCGACGGAACATGTCGATTTTGCGCAGCGGCTAGAACAGTTGACACCACAACAGTTTCGGGTGTTGGAATGTTTAGCTGATGGCTTGTTGAATAAGCAGATTGCTTACGAGTTAAACGTGCAAGAAACCACTATCAAGCAGCATGTTTCAGCAATTTTACGTAAGCTTAATGTCACCAATCGCACGCAGGCGGGCATAGTGTTTAAGCAAATGCTCAATTCGCCGGATGTTAACGCCGCAGTAGACGTTTAATCAGACGTTTTAACGCCGCAATTTTTATCGGCTTGGAAGCAAACAGGGCATGCTCGGCAATAACTTCTTCGCGCACCGTCTCATCCGGATCTGCGGAATTTATGATGGCCGGTAATTTAGTTAGCGCAAATTGTTCGCGGACCCTTTTCAATACTTCAATACCGGTATCGCTATCATCTAAATGGTAATCGAACACCACCAAATCTGGTGCTGCCGTAGACCAAGGTAGCTGGTTACGTTGTGTCGCAGTGGACACCGTTGCTCCCCAACTCCAGAACAGCTGCTCCATAGCCTGCAATACAGTTGCATCATTATCTAAGAGCCAAACCGCGCAACCTTGCAAAAATTGCTCTGAATCTATTTGTGCGATGGGTTTTGTGCGAACGAGCTGCGGTTGCCATGCCACATCGCTGAACGTAAGCGTAAAGGACGTGCCTTGTCCTACTTTCGATTCTAGAGAAAGAGGAATTTTGAGTAGACGGCACATGCGATCAACAATCGCCAAGCCGAGCCCAATGCCTGGGTTGTCACCATGCTGATTGACCTGGTGAAACTCACGGAATATTTTATCGCGTTGGTCGTTAGGGATGCCGCGCCCGGTATCGAGTACTTTTAACTCTGCTCCATTACCGCGGCGACGAACACCAATCAAAACCTTTCCGTTGTCGGTGTAACGAACGGCGTTTGAGAGTAAGTTTTGCACGATACGACCAATCATTTTTCGATCAGTTAGTAGCTGTAATCGACTCGGCACGTAACGCACATCTACCGATTTCTCTGCGGCTATAATTTGCTGGTTCTCTACAATCGGCTGAATGATATCGTGCAGCGACACTTTCTGCTTATTGACCGGCAAATTGCCTGCTTCAAGACGAGTCATTTCGAGCAGCATAGTGAGAAGTTCTTCAGCGTTATAGAGCGATTGCTGAATCTGTTGGGCGAGTTTCGACTCTTCACCTTGTAAGCGTTGCGTCAGCATGTCGCAGAAAAGGGTGGCCGCGTTGAAGGGCTGCATTAAGTCATGGCTGACTGCGGCGAAGAACCGTGTTTTACTCTGATGCGCTCGCTCTTCGGCTTGTTTGGCGTCCAGCAACTGCGCCGTTCTATCGGCCACCCGCTGCTCAAGCTCGGCATTTATTTTTTCCAATGCGCGTTGTGCTTGTACCAATTCGGTAATATCAGTGTAAGTGGTGACAAAGCCACCGCCAGGCATTGGTGCACCTTGCAATTCAATCACGTGCTCACCCTGCTGACGTTGATAACGGTAGGCGCTACCCTGGCGTAGGTAATTCAGTCGTTTCTCCACTTCTTCGGCGATTGCAGTGGCGTTATCGGTCTGAATTAAACCGCGTTCGGCATTGTAGCGCAGCAAATCAGCAACTGGCATGCCAGCTTGTAGAAAGCCTGGAGGGTACTGAAAGACCTCAACGTAACGATGATTCCAGGCGACCAAGCGTAAGTCTTGATCGATGACGCTGATACCTTGGGGAATGTTTTCTACTGATGCCTGCAGCAGTTCGCGATTAAATTTGTACAGTTGTGAGGCTTCCGTGGCCCACGTCACTACCTGCGAGATCGGCACTGAAGGTTGCTGTGTCACGGTATCAAGCAGAATACGGCTGGCGGCACTGCCGATGACTGCCGACAGTTCGCGTTCGACGCGAGCCAGCAGCGAACCGGGTACCAGTTCATCACCGGGCGCAGTGGTTAAGTCGTGTTTGAGCCGTTCATTCAGCCGTTCCAGCTCAATGGAATCAAAGAATCGTGCCAACAGTTGTCGCAACCGACCCCAGGAAATCGGTTGATGTTGATAGAGCTCAGGGTGTCCACCTGTTGGGTCGGTGAATAGACGGCGTTGCTGTTGCTCTGTCGTATTGGGTGCGCTGAGCCACGAAGCAACTATATAGATCAGTAAGTTCAAGCCTAAACTAAGTAACACGCCAGAGCTAAGTTCACTGTCGGTGAGACCGCGATTAAGTTGAATGGATGGAATAAACAGCAACCACAACCATAATGTAGTGCCGACGACGATACCGATGCTAGCTCCAGCTTTATTGCCCCGCTGCCAAAGCAAGCCACCCAGCAATGCCGGAGCTAGTTGCGCCAATAAAGCCAATGAAAGTAATCCCGCATTGACCAATGGTAAGTTGGTTTCGGTTAGTTTATGAAAGCCAAAAGCGAGCAAAATGATAATCGCAATAGTGGTGCGCCGAATGCGCAAAATACGCTTGGGGGTAAAGGTGACATTGCGGAGTCGGCGTTTGGTCGCACGTAACCAGAATGGCATTACCACATCATTGGACATCATGATGCTCAGTGCCAGTGTAGCGATAATCACCATACTGGTCGCGGAAGCCAGGCCACCAATAAAAGCCACCGTCGTTATCCACGGCTGATCCGCTTGCAGTAATAGGGTGAGCATAAAGGTGTCAGACGAAGCTGCTGCGGGCACCAGTAACATTCCAGCCAGAGCGATGGGCAAGATAAACAAATTTATCGCAAATAGGTACAATGGAAATGCCCAGCGTGCGGTGCGTAATTCTTCTGGATCGGTATTTTCGATATAACTCACATGGAATTGCCGTGGTAGGCAAAACATCGAAATAGCACCCAGTAAAATGTGCGTAACATAAACAAAACCGCCGACGGGGCGACCTTGCAATATGGTGCTGACATCGGTCGCCTGAGCGGCTTGTAGGAAAATATCAGCAATCCCATCAAACAACCCATAGCTGACGTAAAGACCAACCCCCATAAAGGCAAGTAACTTAACTACTGACTCAAAGGCGACCGCGTCCATCAAGCCGGAGTGCTGCTCGGCCAAACTCATGCGTCGGGTACCGAATAAAATCGCGAACATCATCATGGCTAATGCCACCAGTGCCGCAATATCACCAAACCATGGCAGAGGTTTATCCGCGAGTCCGGTGACCGCCGCAAAACTGCCGGTAACGGCGCGAAGTTGCAGCGTGATGTAGGGTACAATCCCTACTAAGGCGATCAGCGCGACCGCCAGTGCCAGAGTCGGAGATTTGCCATAGCGATGACTGATGACATCCGCGATGGAGGTTAAATTCTGTTGTTTGCAAACATGCAGCAGGCGCATTTGTATACGGTGCGCGAATAAAAAGACCAACATTGCGCCGACATAGGTGGGCGCCACTGACCAGCCGTAATAAGCAGATTGCGTAATGGTGCCGTAAAAGGCCCAAGTGGTGCAGTGAATGCCCTGCGCAAGCGCATAACGGTAGGGTTTAATTTGGTTAGGCGGCTTGCGCTCACCGCGATAGGCGATGCTGTATAAAATGGCGATGTACGCGACCGCGAGAAAAATTGCAACGCCGGTACTCAACATGCCTAACGATGCCCTTCGTTATGCTCATGAAAAACGTTCAGTGACCACTGCCATCGAATAGCGCCCAGACGCAATAACAAGGTCACCACGCCACCGATCAGCAGCGCTGTAATCGCTGTGTAAGGAGCGAGCAAGACATAAACACTGGCGCCGATAAGACAGGTTGTGGCGTAAAGTTCACCTTTTAGCACCATTGGGATGTCGCGCGCTAAAACATCGCGAAGCATACCACCAAAGCATGCTGTGACCGTGCCCATGACGACACAAACGACGGCGGGAAAGCCTGCTTCAAGAGCTTTTTGCGCGCCCATGACGGTAAAAAAAGCTAAACCTATGGCATCAGCAATTAACAGCGTTTTCTGATGAATATAGTCGCGCAGTCGCAACCATAAGATAGTGACTAAAGCAGCAACTAAAATGGTGTAGATATAGGTTGGGTCATAAGCCCAAAATACTGGCAGGTCGAGGATGAGGTCACGAACAGTTCCACCGCCGACAGCAGTAACTGAGGCGAGTACAACAACGCCAAAGCCATCCATATTTTTACGGAACGCCAATAACGTTCCGGAAATTGCAAAAACTGCAACTCCAAGATGATCAAACCAATAGAAGAAGGTGTCGATAGCCATTGTAAATAGACGCTTTTTTCCTTTTGTGAGCTCAGTTTGGCATGGATTGTTGTAGAAGCCTAGCGATCTGTTATGCGACATGACTCCCCATTCGCTGTTAAATTCGTTAGAATGCGGAACAATTCTCTAAAAAAACAGTGATTGGGCTTGTTTGACGATAGAACAGCCCCATCTCAACGCTATGCAAACTAACTTGATAAGACAGAGGAATTTATGGACTTTTTAATCGGTACGGCTCACGCACAAGACGGCGCAGCATCGCAAGGTGGCGGCATGGAATTGATCTTTATGCTGGTCATGTTTGGTTTGATTTTCTATTTTATGATTTATCGTCCACAAGCGAAACGCGTGAAACAGCATAAAGAACTCATCGCTGGCATCAGTAAAGGTGATGAAGTTTTGATGAACGGTGGTATGGTCGGTCGCATCACTAAGATCAATGAAGAAAGCGACTTTATGGTGATCGCGCTTGCTGAGAGCGTGGAAGTGACTGTGCAGAAATCAGCGGTAACAGCGGTTCTGCCAAAAGGGACCATGAAATCTCTGTAGCAGAGATAAGGATTTAACGTGTTAAACAAGTTTCCGCTCTGGAAAAATCTGATGGTGGTCGCCATTTTGGTGATTGCCGCAGTTTACGCTTTACCAAATTTGTATGGTGAAGACTTCGCGGTTCAGGTATCGGCAACGCGCACCACCAGTATTGATACGCAAGTAATGGGGCGGGTCGAAGATACGCTCGCTGAGCTGGACATCGCGCCAAAGTCAATTGTTATGGAAGAGAACCAATTGTTGGTTCGGCTCTCCTCCGACAACGAGCAGCTGAAGGCTCGAGAGGCTATTCTGCAGGAGCTGGGCACAGACTATGTGGTTGCGCTTAACCTAGCGCCCGCAACTCCAGACTGGCTGGCAGCGTTAGGGGCTAGCCCGATGAAACTGGGTCTGGATCTGCGTGGTGGCGTTCACTTTCTGATGGAAGTGGATATGAACGAAGCCATGCGCAAAATTTTAGGACAAATGCGCGATACCGTGCGCACTGAACTGCGTGAAGAGCGGATTCGCTACACTGGGGTTGAGCGTTTTGGTGATGATATTGTTGTCACTCTGCGTACAGCTGACGACTTTCAAAAAGCCGAAAGTTATCTTGACGGTCTTTATGAAGGTTACACGCTGCTTGAAGATGAAGCAGCTCGTAAAATTACTTTACGAATGACCGATGCGAAGATTCAA
Source organism: Pseudidiomarina xizangensis (assembly GCF_052541995.1). Classification (NCBI taxonomy): domain Bacteria; kingdom Pseudomonadati; phylum Pseudomonadota; class Gammaproteobacteria; order Alteromonadales; family Idiomarinaceae; genus Pseudidiomarina; species Pseudidiomarina xizangensis. The sequence continues at coordinate 116,852 of NZ_JBOBQA010000002.1, read as the reverse complement.
GAAACCCGTGATTATGCCATTTCTCAAAACGTGACGATTCTACGAAATCGCGTGAATGAGCTTGGCGTCGCAGAGCCGCTGGTACAACGCCAGGGCGCTGAACGTATTGTCGTGCAATTACCTGGTGTGCAAGATACAGCTCGAGCGAAAGAGATACTCGGTGCTACCGCCACCCTGGAGTTTCGTCTAGTTGATGACGAAAACAGTGTCCGCGAAGCTGAAGTGGGGCGCGTACCTTTTGGTTCGGAGTTGTACCCGAACCGTAATGGCGGCAATGTATTGCTCAAAGAAGATGTCATTTTGACGGGCGATCATATCGTTAACGCAAACTCGGGTTTCGATGAAAACCAGCGTCCACAGGTGAACATTAGTCTAGATGGTACGGGTGGCGAAAAAATGTCGTTGGCGACCCGCGACAATGTCGGCAAGCCGATGGCGACGCTGTTTATTGAATTCAAAACAACGGGCGAACGTGACCAGGAAGGCGATATTATTTTCGAACGGCATGAAGAAGTGATTAACGTCGCTACCATTCAGGCGCGGTTGGGAAGTAGCTTCCGGATTACTGGCCTAGACTCTGTGCAAGAAGCACAAAACCTATCGCTACTGTTGCGTGCCGGTGCCTTGATTGCACCTATTCAAATTGTCGAAGAACGTACCGTGGGGCCAAGTCTTGGTCAGGAAAACATCAACATGGGAATACAAGCCATTGTGTGGGGTTTTATCCTGGTTTTGGCGTTCATGGTGATGTACTACAAAAAATTCGGCATGGTGGCGAATTTAGCACTAGCGACCAACCTGGTTTTGATTGTTGGTGTAATGTCGATGATTCCAGGAGCAACCCTGACCTTGCCAGGTATGGCGGGTATTGTCTTGACCGTTGGTATGGCGGTGGATGCGAATGTGCTTATTTTCGAGCGAATACGTGAGGAAATAAAAGCCAAACGAAGTCCACAACAAGCAATTCATCATGGTTATGACAGTGCATTATCAACCATTGCTGATGCTAACGTTACGACGTTAATTGCAGCGATTATCTTGTTTGCGATTGGTACCGGTCCGATAAAAGGGTTCGCGGTGACTCTCGCAATCGGTATTGTGACCTCAATGTTTACCTCAATTGTAGGTACCCGCGCGGTGGTGAATGCCATCTGGGGTGGTAAACGCATTGATAAGCTGTCGGTTTAGGAGGCCACATGCACGAGCTAATTAAAACGGATAAAACTATTCCATTCATGCGCTTTCGTATGGTCGCATGGATTGTCAGTGGTCTGCTACTCATCGCTTCTATCGCTTCATTAGCGGTAAACCAGCTAAACTGGGGCCTCGATTTTACTGGTGGTACAGTTATCGAAGTCGGTTACGAGCGTGAAGCGGATTTAAGTGAAATTCGAACCACTCTTGATGCGAATGGCTTTTCTGGTGCCGTAGTGCAAAACTTCGGTACCCAGCAAGACGTTCTGATCCGAATCGAACCCCAGGACGGTGCAAAGGCGCAGGAAGTTGGTGACAACATTCTGAGTTTGCTGCGATCTGCTACGGACGAAGAAGTCACGATGCGGCGGATTGAGTTTGTCGGTCCCAACGTAGGTGATCAACTGACTCAACAAGGTGGTTTAGCAATGCTTACCGCCCTCATCTGTATTTTGATTTACGTCGCTTTTCGCTTCGAGTGGCGTCTTGCCTTAGGTGCCGTTGGTGCTTTGGCGCACGATGTAATTTTAACCTTAGGCTTATTCTCTGTCCTTGGATTAGAGTTTGACCTGACGGTTCTGGCGGCGTTACTGGCGGTCATTGGTTACTCGATAAACGATACCGTGGTGGTCAGCGATCGAATTCGGGAGAATTTCCGTAAATTCCGCAAAGGCACTTCCGAGGAAATTATCAACGGTGCGTTAACCAATACTATGAGTCGTACGGTAATTACCTCATTGACTACCGTATTGGTTTTGTTTGCGCTATTTTTCCTTGGTGGCGCGTTGATCCATGGTTTCGCTACGGCATTATTGTTTGGTGTATTTATCGGTACCTATTCATCGATTTATATTGCCAGCTCACTTGCGTTAGCCTTAGGTGTAAGTCGTGAAGACTTGATGCCGCCGGAAGTTGAAAAAGAAGGTGAAGATCTTGACCCGATGCCGTAACCGGTTATCCATGGTCATTAGGCAACAGGAGAACGGATGATGTTAGTTGTGCTATCGCCAGCGAAAAACCTGGATTACGAAAGCCCGTTACCGACCGACGAGCACAGCCAACCGCGGTTGCTTGATTATGCTCAGGAGCTGGTCGACCGGTGTCAGTCATTGGCACCGCAGGAGTTAGGTTCGTTGATGAAAATCAGCGATAAACTGGCAGGCTTGAATGCGGCGCGGTTCGCTGACTGGCATCAACCGTTTAATCCCGATAATGCGCGCCCTGCGGTGTTCGCATTTGACGGTGATGTTTACAGTGGTTTGCAGGCGGAAAAAATGTCTGCTGAAACAATTGCCTTCGCACAGGAACATTTACGTATCTTATCGGGTCTATATGGTGTGTTACGGCCACTTGACCTGATGCAACCCTATCGTTTAGAAATGGGGACTAAGCTAGATACTGCGCGCGGTAAGAACCTGTACGAGTTTTGGGGTAATGTAATTACCGATATGCTCAATGAAGATTTGCGTGCCAGTGACAGTGATATTTTAGTGAATCTCGCATCGAATGAGTACTTTTCGAGTGTCGAGCCGAAAAATTTGAATGCGGAAATTGTTACACCTGTGTTCAAGGATGAAAAGAACGGCGAATACAAGGTCATTAGCTTTTGGGCAAAGAAAGCCCGAGGTGCAATGGCACGCTTTATTATGAAGCAAGCGGTAAGCGACGTGGCTGAATTAAAACAGTTTAACGCCAATGGCTATCGTTTTAACGCCGAGCAATCAACTGCGACAGAGTTGGTATTTCAGCGTGCTGAGCGAGACCAGTAACCCAATTTAGGAGCTGATATGATTGATCGCGATCCCAATGACCAACCTCAAACGGGAGGCAAGGGCAAACTCATTGCCGCCTTAGTTATCGTAATTGTGCTTGCTGTGGTGGTAATTTGGTACCTGATGCAGGACCAAAAACCGCGTCAGTCATCGGTTCCATTGCCTGTTGTAGTGGAAGCACCGGTAACCACGACCGAAGAATCGGATGAAACCTTGGTGCCTGAGCCTGCGGAAACTGTGGAATTAGGTGAACAAACGGCCGCCGAGCGAGAGGCGGAACAACCCGTAATAACCGAACCTGAGCCAGAACTACCTAAGTTAACTGAAAGTACGGGTGAGATTCTTGCTAGCCTGGAAGCGCAAGAGCAGGTAGTTGAACCTATTCAAAGCGAACAATTAATACGTGATGCCGTCGTTTTTGTCGACAATATCCGCAATGGTGTTGTGGTTCGTGACGCAGCACTTATCGCTGGTCCTAAAGGTCGCTTTCGGGTACTTGAGCAGGATGACAAAATTTATATCGATCCGCGTTCTTACGACCGTTACAACAGTATGGTCGACTGGTTTGTTAGCCTCGATGTCGAAGTTATGGAAAGCCTGCTTGAGCGCTATCAACCATTGGTAGAAGAAGCGTTGGCAGAAATCGGCTACGCAGAAACTGCACCTGAGACCGTGTTACTTGATGCTATTAATTTGCTAATGGCGACACCTTCAGTTGGTACTGTTATTGAACTTAATGATAACAGTGTGATGTACCGTTATGCCGACCCTGCTCTTGAAGCACTTCCTGATGCTCAGAAGCAAATGCTGCGCTTGGGGCCGGATAACATGCGACGCGTTAAGTTGAAACTCGATGCGTTGCGTACCGCGTTGCAAAATGACTAATGTTAATGCGTTAATCCCTGAGCATCTACGCGCACCTATACCGACCCGCGGCAATCGATTTAGCCGTTGGGTTGGGCGTGCAGGACTGCGTATACTCGGTGGATGGCGCATCGAAGGTGAACTACCCGCGACGCGGCAAGCTATTATTCCTGTCGCTCCGCATACCTCGAACTGGGATTTCTTTGTTGGCTTATGTGTAATGCTGGCACTTGGTCTTAAGCTGTCATTTCTTGGCAAACACACAATTTTTCGTTTCCCCATTAATCGTTTGCTGCGTTGGTTAGGTGGTATACCTATCGATCGCCGAGCCGCTCAAGGTGTGGTCGGGCAAATGGTTAATGAATTTAAGCAACGCCACGAATTGGTATTAGCACTAGCGCCAGAAGGCACACGAAGGAAAGTCAGTGAATGGAGAAAAGGCTTTGTACATATTGCCAGGGCAACACAAGTTCCGGTGGTTCCAGTTGCGTTTGATTTTGCGCGTAAGGTTGTTGATATTTGTCCGCCACTGATGATTAGCGGCGATATCGATAGTGAACTTGTGCGGGTAAAGCAGGCGGTTGCGCACGCAGTAGGTAAAAATCCACAACATGCCTGATAGCAAAATTTGTGCTATTATCGCGCCGATTTCTTTATAAGGATGCAATCATGAACGTAATTGAAGCCGGCATCGCTGCACCAGGCAAAAAATTTGCTTTGGTGGTTTCAAGATTTAACCACTTTGTGGTCGACAGTCTTCTTGATGGGGCAGTGACGACATTGAAACATTACGGCCAGGTCGCCGCAGAAGATATTACTGTGGTAAAAGCACCTGGTGCTTATGAATTACCTTTGGTCGCGCGCCGTTTGGCCGCCACCGGCAACTATGATGCTATTATCGCCATAGGCGCAGTGATTCGTGGTGGTACACCACATTTTGATTTTGTTGCTGGCGAGTGCAATAGCGGTTTAAGCCGCGTTATGCATGAGTTTAATGTACCTGTTGCAAATGGTGTGATCACCACAGATACCATTGAACAAGCTATCGAGCGCAGCGGCACTAAAGCCGGAAATAAAGGTTCGGAAGCAGCTTTAAGTGCGCTTGAAATGGTTAATGTGCTCGAGCAGCTCTAAGAGGAACTACTATGAAACCAGCTGCACGTCGTAAAGCGCGCAAGCTTGCGGTACAAGCCATTTATTCTTGGCAATTAAGTGACAACAGCATGAGCGATATTGAAGCTCAGTTTCTCACTGATAATGACACCAGTAAAATCGATGTTGATTACTTTTTAGCTTTGGTACGTGGTGTTGCGGGTCAAGTCAAATCTCTGGATGATGCATTATTCCCGTTTTTGGACCGGCCATTAGCGGAACTCGATCATGTCGAGCGCGCAGTGCTACGCCTGGCCGTATTCGAACTTCGTGAGCGGCTTGATGTTCCCTACAAAGTCGCGATCAATGAAGCTATCGAATTGGCGAAATCCTTCGGTGCTGACGAGAGCCATCGCTTCGTCAATGGGGTTCTCGATAAAGCTATCGACAGCTTACGTCCTACTCGCAAATAACGATTAACTGATGGCCTTTGGCGAGTTTGATCTCATCGACACCTATTTCACCCATCGTTGGCCTAAGCGCGACGATGTGGTGGTTGGGGTGGGTGATGATGCCGCTATTCTCGCTGTTCCAAGCGATTCCGAATTGGTCATTGCTACAGATACTATGGTTGCGGGCGTGCACTTTGATCACCAAACACCAGCCCGAGCGGTGGGGCACAAAGTGGCGGCGGTTAACCTCAGTGATCTGGCTGCAATGGGGGCTGAACCGGCATGGCTGTCGCTAGCGTTAACCTTACCAGAGCTCGATCACGACTGGCTAACGGGATTCAGTCATGGTCTGCGAGAAATTTGCGCCTATTATGATTGTCAGTTGATTGGCGGTGACACCACCAAGGGACCACTGACTGTGACGGTTACTGCTCATGGATTCGTACCGATTGGTGCCGCGCTGCTGCGTGATGGTGCTAAACCAGGTGATTGGGTTTATGTCAGTGGCAATCTGGGTGATGCAGGTTTGGCATTAGCCGCACAACAAAACCGTGCAGAGATTTCTGCCAGGCATTATCGGCGGGTACTCGAACGACTTCACTTCCCCTCTCCTCGGGTCGCTTTAGGGCAAAGCTTGCGCGAGATTGCCTCTAGTGCGATCGACATTTCTGATGGCTTGTTGGCTGATTTACAGCACATACTGAAGGCCTCTAATGTTGGCGCCCGCATTGACGTTGATGAGCTGCCGTTGAGCATGGCGTTGATCGAGTCGGTTGACGCTGACGGAGCGATCTCCTACGCACTGTGCAGCGGTGATGATTATGAGCTTTGCTTTACCGTACCTGAAAGCCGCCGAGGCGTGTTTGATACAGTCATGGCACGCCATCCGGCTAAACCGACCTGCATCGGCAGAATTACCAACAAAGCTAGCGATTTAAGGCTAGAGCGCAATGAAGAGCTTTGGCAAGGCTTGGTAGAGCGAGACGGTTATGACCACTTCAGTTAGCTCTCAAAAGGCTATACCAAAAGTCAGCGTTAAACGACTGGCACACCCGGTGCATTTTTTTTCGTTAGGCTTTGGTAGTGGTCTTGCACCTAAAGCGCCTGGAACTTTCGGCACACTCGCTGCCGTTCCAATTGTATGGCTGCTACAAGATCTGAACCCTTGGTTCTATTTAGCTACGGCGGTGGTGGTAAGCTTAGTGGGTATCGCGATGTGTCGAGTAACTGCTTCCGCACTGGGCGTACACGATCACCCAGCTATTGTGTTAGATGAAATTGCTGGTTATTTGCTGGCAATGAGTTTTTTACCGGTGACCTGGCTTAATTTGCTTCTCGCGTTTTTGTTGTTCCGGTTTTTTGACATCGTCAAGCCGGGACCTATCGGCTGGTGCGATAGACGTCTGCAGGGTGGCTTAGGTATTATGGCTGACGATATCCTTGCCGGCATCGTCAGCGCGCTGCTTCTACATCTGGGCTATGCGTTGACGAATACGCTGCTCTAAACTCTCGGCGTCTAATCCAAGTTCAACTCGAATTTCTTCCTGACCGCCGTGTTTAATAAATTGATCAGGTAAACCTAACTGTAAGATTGCTGTCGTCAGCCCCGCAGCCTGTAAAAACTCACCGACTGCACTCCCGGCTCCGCCGGCAACAACGTTGTCTTCGACGGTAACCAGCAAATCATGACTATCGGCAAGTTCGCGAACTAATTGCTCGTCAATTGGCTTCACAAATCGCATGTCTGCAATGGTCGCATCGATGTTTTCAGCACAAGGTAAGACGTCGCTTAGCACCGTACCGAAACTCAAGACAGCTACTTTTTTGTCGCTCGCTTTGGTGGCTTGGCGAATGAGGCGGCCCTTACCAATGGTTAGCTCCTGCAGGCTGTCATCAATGCCACAGCCAGTGCCATTGCCTCGAGGGTAACGCACGGCTGCCGGCTGCATCAGCCTATGCCCAGTGTAAAGCATATTACGACACTCGTTTTCATCACTTGGTGCCATCACCACCAAGTTCGGAATACAGCGTAAGTAGCTGAGGTCGAATGCGCCCTGATGGGTCGGTCCATCAGCGCCAACGATACCGGCGCGATCAATTGCAAACAATACCGGCAAGTTTTGTAGCGCGACGTCGTGGATCAACTGATCGTAGCCGCGCTGCAAAAAGGTCGAATAAATGGCAATCACCGGGTGATAACCGCCGATGGCAAGGCCTGCGCCAAAGGTGACAGCATGTTGTTCAGCAATAGCGACATCGAAATACTGATCTGGGAAGCGTTGCGAAAACTCGACCATACCCGAGCCCTCGCGCATCGCCGGCGTTACCGCCATTAATTTTGGATCCTTAGCAGCCATTTCGCACAGCCAGTCACCAAAAATTTTTGAGTAAGATGGTGTAGAAGCTTTCTTGCTTGGCAAGGATGTGGTCGCAGGGTCAAACTTAGGCACGCCGTGATAACCAATAGGGTCTTTTTCTGCGGGCTCGTAACCTTTACCTTTGCGCGTAACAATGTGCAGAAATTGGGGGCCTTTCAGATGACGCATATTTCGTAAGGTCGAAACCAAAAGGTTAACGTCGTGGCCATCGATCGGGCCGATGTAATTAAAACCAAGCTCTTCAAAGATGGTGCCAGGAGCGACCATGCCTTTCATGTGTTCTTCCGCACGACTTGCAAGGTGTTGAATGCCAGGCATGCCTTGTAGTAGCTTTTTGCTACTCTCCCGCAATGAGGTATAGAACCTGCCTGAAAGTACCCGCGCCAAATGATTGTTCAGGGCGCCGACGTTCTCTGAAATCGACATATCGTTGTCGTTTAAAATGACCAACATATCTGGCTTGATGTCGCCGGCGTGATTGAGCGCCTCAAATGCCATACCAGCGGTCATCGCACCGTCACCAATAATCGAGACCACTTTCTTTTCCGTACGCTCACGTTGTGCTGCAATGGCCATACCTAAAGCTGCGCTTATTGAAGTACTGGAATGGCCGACGCTAAGGGTGTCGTACTCACTCTCTGGACGCCATGGGAACGGGTGCAAGCCATCTTTCTGCCGAATGGTATGCAGTTGCTTTTTGCGACCGGTTAAAATCTTATGTGGATAGGCCTGATGGCCAACATCCCAAACCAATTGGTCGTAAGGTGTCGCATAGACGTAGTGCAAGGCTACCGTAAGTTCGACGGTGCCAAGTCCGGACGCAAGATGACCACTGCTGCGACTGACCGAGCTGAGTAAAAACTCGCGCACTTCAGCACATAGCTGTGGTAGTTGGCGTTCATGCAAGGTACGTAAATCCGCCGGATTATCGATACCGTCGAGTAACGGATAAGCGTCGTGAGACGAAGATGTCATGCGATTAATGATCCCGATTTAACAACTGTTCTGCAAAATTTTCTAGTAACTGTGTATTGTAGGGGATTCCGTGGAGGGCTTGAAGCGCTTTCTGGTGTAATTGCGCAAGCTTTACCCGTGCAGCATCCAGACCGAGTAATTGCACATAGGTGCTTTTATTAGTGGCTTGATCTTTACCGTTTGTTTTTCCCAAAGTTTCTGTCGATCCGATCACATCTAAGATGTCATCTTGTACTTGAAACGCCAAGCCTAGCCACGTCGCAAACTGGGTAAAATCAGCATAATATTGTTGTGCCTCGTCGCTACCGGCAAGCACCCCAAGTTGCACTGCTGCGGTGATCAATGCGCCTGTTTTCAACAGGTGAACTTGTTCCAATTCTGGCTCGCTTAACTGCGCATCGGTGGCCGCTAGATCGAGTGCTTGTCCACCGCACATGCCTCTACTACCGCTAGCATGAGCTAATACGCGCAGCATGGCGACGTGGCGCTCAGCTGGTAATTCAGGGGTGTTGCTACTCAGCAATTCAAACGCCAGTGTTTGCAGCGCATCGCCGGCAAGTATCGCCGTCGCTTCGTCAAACGCGCGGTGACATGTGGGTTGACCGCGTCGCAGGTCATCGTTATCCATCGCTGGCAGGTCATCATGTACCAACGAGTAGGCGTGAATACATTCGACGGCCGCGGCGGCATTATCCAGCGCTGACTCTGGTGCATTACAAATGGACCCTACGGTGTAGGTCAGAAAGGGCCGGACCCGTTTGCCACCCAATACCAACGCATGATGCATTGCGGCGTGTAAGTTGCTGGCCGGAGATACACGGGCATCGAGCTGTTGCTCAAGAATGGCATTAATATGCTCTCTTCGCTCGTGTAGCAGGCTGTGCAGTGTCACGAATCGGCCTCGTCGCTCGCATCAGCTGCAAATTCTGTTAGCTCTTCACCATTTTGTTGTTGTAACAGCTGACTTACTTTTTGTTCAGCTTGTTGTAATTTTTGCTGGCTTAAACGTGACAAACGGACGGCTTGTTCAAATTGCTCAAGAGCCTGTTCAAGTGGCAATTCGCCCTGCTCGAGCTTTACCACGATTTGTTCTAATTCCTGAATGGCTTGTTCTAGCGATAAATCACTCATAGCGGCACCTGTTGATATGCGTGGCGCACAAGTTACCCTGATTCCGATGTACCGTCAAATCAGGTATACTAGCGCGTTTTTAAAGTCAAAGAAGTCGTTCATCCATGAAATTTGTTATTCGCTTACATGCCGAGATCACCATAAAGAGCAAAGGTGTTCGAAAACGTTACGGCAAGGTGCTGGTTAGCAACCTAAAAAACATTCTTAAACGCGTCAAAGTTGATGACGCGGCGCCGATAAAAGTGCTCTGGCTTTGGGATCGCATTGAAGTCAATGTCGCAAGTCAAAATCCGTCAGTGGCCGAACAAATCAGTGATGAACTTCAACGCGTTCCTGGCATTGCCTGGTTCAGCCGGTCGCATGAACTACAACTTAACTCCACCAGCGAAGCTGATTTTACTCCGATTTTGCAGCAAGTGCTAAAAACTTGGTCGGCGCATCTTACCGGTCGAAGCTTCGCGGTAAGGGTCAAACGCAAGGGGCAACATGGTTTTCAGTCAATGGATCTCGAACGCTATATCGGCGGCGGTGTCTTGCAAAATGTCCCGGGCACGCGCGTTGAGCTAAGCCGTCCGGATATTGAATTGCGAATTGATATTGATAACGAAACTGTGCGCGTATTTGGCGACAAGCAACAAGGTCTAGGTGGTTTTCCACTGCCGACCCAAGAAACTGTGGTGAGCTTACTGTCTGGTGGCTTTGATTCGAGCGTCGCAAGCTTTCAATTGTTACGCCGGGGTGCGCGCACGCATTTCTGCTTTTTCAATCTTGGCGGCGACCGCCATGAAACCGGTGTACGCCAAACTGCTCATTATCTCTGGCAAACCTACGCCAGTTCGCATCCGCTTAAGTTTATCAGTATCGATTTTGCTCCAGTGGTCGAAGAAATCCTTACGCATGTTGATAATGGTCTGATGGGGGTGGTATTAAAAAGACAGATGTTGCGTACGGCACAAATTGTCGCAAGACGAATTAATGCTAAAGCGCTAGTCACTGGTGAAGCACTTGGGCAGGTATCTAGTCAAACGCTGAGTAACTTAGGTGTTATTGATGAGGCGATTGAGACGCTGGTATTACGACCTCTGATCACCATGGATAAACAAGAAATTATTAATATTGCGGAACGCATTGGTACCGCCGATATTGCTCGAAGCATGCCGGAATATTGTGGCGTTATCTCAATCAAACCAACAGTAAAAGCGCAACGCGATGCAGTGCTTGAAGCAGAAGCTAAACTTGATTCTGACTTACTCCAGCAGGTCGTTCGCGCCGCCAAGGTTGAGGAAGTAAGGCATATTGGTGAAGCCACTGATGCGCAAGTTCAGTCGGTAAGCACAGTGGACGCAGCAAAAGAGGGTGAAGTCATCATCGACATCCGCAGTTTAGACGAGCAAGAAGCTAAACCTTTAAAGCAACTTCCGGATGGTCAGAGGGTGCAAAGCATCCCATTTTTTAAGTTGGCAACAGCCTTTGCTGAATTAGATTCAGAGCAACATTATCTACTTTATTGTGAAAAAGGTGTAATGAGTAAGCTTCAGGCTCTTTACTTACAAGAGCAAGGCTATAACAATGTAGGCGTTTATCAACCTCATCGCGAGGGTTGATGTGGTAACGAACAAGGATCCTCAATGAGTTCGAAAAATTGGGCACGTGTCATCTTTATTGGTTTGCTGATAGTGGTGACCGCAGCGTTTTTGACGCAAATATCAAGTGGAGAACTACCGCGTTTTGAACATCTGGATAAAGTTGTTCATTTTGCCGCGTTCTTTGTCCTCGCCTGGGCTTTCTACCATGCCTTTCCAATTCCTATTTGGGCGGCGTTGTTAGTGCTTACTGGCTATGGTTTGCTGATTGAGTACATTCAGGAAATGTTGCCGTACCGAGATTCAAGTTGGGGTGATTTACTGGCTGACGGTCTTGGCGCCGTGGCCTTTTACTTAATCGCATGGTGGCGCTTCATGCGCCACCGTAAACAACGGGCTAAGACTTCTTCTTCGACTTAGCGTCGGTTTTCTTGCGCTTTTTCTTCTTGGTGCGCTTGCGTGGGTCAGGAAATTTGTATTGCGGTTTCAGTTCCGCATACACGCGACGTTCTATTTTACTGTCCTGATAGCGTTCGATGCGGCCTAATAGATCGGCGTCGTGCGCTTCCACCAGGTTCACCGCAACGCCACTTTTGCCGGCTCGTGCGGTGCGGCCAATACGATGTAAATAGATGTCGGCCTGACGTGGTAAATCATAATTAACCACCAGTTCAACGTCTTCAATATCAAGACCACGTGCGGCGACATCTGTGGCAATAAGCGTGGCGTCGGCAAAAGTCTCCATACGCGCAATAATCTTCTGTCGTTCATCTTGTGGCATATCACCACGTAAGGTTAAGTTTTTAACTTCAGCGCTCCACAGCTTAGCGGATAATTCTTCTACTTTTTCACGGGTACGCACGAAAATCACGCGTCGTCCGGGATAATCTTGCAGCAGTCTTAACAGCAGCTGAAGCTTGTGCTCAGCGGTGTCAGCTTGGTACCAGCGTTGTAATATTTTTCCTTTCTCACGTTTGGGCGGCTGTACCACGACATGTTCTGGTGATTTCTGAATTGCCGCGGAGAAACGCAATACGCCCGGACTTTCTAAGGTCGCCGAGAACAGCAGCGACTGGGTTAAATTCAGCGCTGATTCGGCAATCATTTTTACTGACTCAGTGAATCCCATGTCTAACATGCGATCCGCTTCATCGATAATTAACCATTCAATTTGCTCAAGCTCGCATCGCCCGGCATTGAGTAAGTCAATTAGCCGCCCGGGGGTGGCTACCAGAATATCGTGGGGAGCTTCAAGAAGTTGATGCTGGCTGCCGTAATTGATACCACCGGTAATGAGCACTGAGCGTAAACCTGTGGACTCTTCAAAGGCATCGGCTTGTTCCGCAATCTGCTGCGCCAACTCACGTGTTGGTGCTAAAATAAGCACCCGCGCGCCACCAGCTTGCTGGCGCGGGAAATCAATCAAGTGTTGTAGTGCGGGCAGCAAAAATGCCAAGGTTTTACCCGTACCCGTAGGTGAGTTGACGAGTAAATCCTGCCCCGCTAACGCAAGGGGGATGACAGCTTGTTGCACTTTTGCCGGCTTATTCAGCTCGGCACCAAGCAGTACGTCAATCAGTTCATCATCGAGTTCGAGTTGATCCCAGTCAGGGGTCATGATGTGTTCCTTAGTTCCAAACGATTTGCTTCGTCGGGGTCAGCATGGGCTTTCAATGTCAGCAATTTTATATTAAAGACGATCGATGTGCGATGAAAGTAAGCACATATCGTCTGATTTTTGGTAGTTATGTTGCGTTCCAAGGTGCACAACGGGCGTTAGATTTAGGTACCGACTCGGGGGTGTTGGCAGTAATGCTGGCGCAACGTGAACCGCAGTTGCAGGTAGAAGTGATTGATTTTGATATCGAGGCAGTGCATCAAGCTGCTTAAAACGCAGCGAGCTTACCGGCGAGTTTTACCTCGCCAGTAGGTCGAGACTGACTGATAATCAAAGAGCCAAAACGTCTTTGCCTTGCTTAAAGGTGATATCGACTGGAATATTGGCCGCTGACAAACGATCAAGATCGGCTTGCAGGGTAGTACCAACATTTCCCAGCTCATCAAACAATTGGCCAACTCCCAGATAGTCACCGTCACCCTGTAAGGTTAGGATCTTTTCCGACAGGCTGGTCATGGCGGCACGCATTGCCGCCATATCGACGGCATACAGGCCTTGCTCATTGCGCGTGAAGGCGCCGGCATCAGCAAAGTAGTTAAAGCGAATCATGTTGGCTTTACCGTGGGCGCTTGACGCCCCGAAACGTACCGAACGAAAGATTCCCGCCAAAAATGTAGTGTAGTAGTCTTCCAATTGACCTTCGGTGATCACACCTTTTTCGAGCAGTTGGGTCACCATATAGAGTCCAAGAATGTCAGCTTTACCTTCTTCTAAGGCTGATGCATGTTCTTTTAAAGCCCCGCGCACGGTAGCACTGCCATCAATGGTATTTTTTATACCCAAGCCATGTGCGACTTCATGGAACATGGTATTGGCAAAGAAGGCATCGAAGGTAATGAACCCGCGTTGCTCGGGCACAATAAGCTCATTGGCAATAGGCAGTAAAATTTCATCAAATTTGGCGCGCATTGCATTTTTAAGTTGTAAGCGGCGAGTGCCTTTTTCCAATTGCACCTGTTCATCGTTAGGCAAGTTGATGGCAATGGTCTTACTGCCCGCGTTGGAATGGCCAGCGTAGTAAACCACTTCATAGGCGTTTAGTTGCGCGCCAGAACCTGGCATTTGCGCTTTGTATTCCGCGGCAACCGGTAAACCACGTTGCAGTTCAGGTAAGTACTCTGCATATTTCTCGAGCCGCTCACTCCAGGCTAAATCTTTAATGAGCACGTACGACTCAAACCCAGCGCGATAACCGTAAAGCTGGTCTTCGTAGGTTTCGATGGGGCCCATAACGATATCAATGGCGTTGTCTGTCATTTCCATCCAGGCAAAGTCAGATGCCTGATAGTTGTTACTTTCAAAAGCGTCGGCGCGCAGATTTAGGTAATTTGCGAAACTATCGCTTTGCGCAAGTTGTGCAGCTGCGCGGAGTAATGCCGCAGCGTTGCTAAGTTGTTCAGCATAGGCTTCGTTATAGGGGATAGCATAAAGCTCACCGGCATCATTGCGGCGAACTAACGTATAGAGATCGATCTTACCGGGAAACTCCGCTTGCTCGAATTCTTGCTTAGTCATATCTGCCGGATAAAAGTTTGCACCGGCCGGTTTTGGGCCAACTCCGGTCAGAAATGGCGTGTTGTTGTTGAGCCGATCCCAAGGACCATAATTAATCTCGACAAACTTCCGCACCTTCGGGTCACTAATAGCGTCCAGTAATTGGGTTTTATCGCCGGGGTATGCTTGTCGCCAAAACAGTTTGTCCATAATTTTCGAGGCGTCGATCAGCAAACCGATCATTTTGCGCTGCTCGTTACTAAGCTGGCTGAGATCAGCTGCTAAGTTCACGGGTTGATAGATATCGAGCCGTTGCTCGGCACCCTCGACGAGAGTATGAGCATGTGGTGTTGCAACTTCGCCGTTGGTTGTAGAATTTGTTTGTTGTGGTCCGCAGCCACTCAGAGTGAGTGCTGCCAGCGCGCTTAGCGCGAATGTTTTAGAGAGTTTCATAATGCACCTGTATATGTGGTTCTGACTGAGCTAAACGTTACTAATCTACGCCTATCTGATCACTAAATAAACTAACAAGTTGTGGAAACAATGCGTTGATCTCGCCACCTAACAAGGCAAAGTCAGCGTCAATTTTCTGTTCCGGGGTTGCGTCGACTAATTTATCTTGGTCGTCTAACAGTACGTCGGTTGCTTTGAAGCGTTTAATCGCCATGTCTTGTTCCAGTACCATGGTGATGCGCTCTTGCCATTCAACTGCGAGCTTAGTGACCTGCTTGCCATGGTCCAGATGTGCTGTTATTTGCGGACTGGTCAGTTCGTGATTCTTGCAGCGAATAATACCACCGTCCTCATCGCTGTCACGCAGCTCAGCTTCGTCGCCAAACTCAAATTCGCCGGGCAGGTGACCCTGTTTCAACCACTGGGTAAAATAAAGTTCAGTAGGCTGTTCACTAAACCAGGGTTTTACCGGCAATGATCCAAGGCTGCTACGCATCAAGCCTAAAAAGTCTTCGGCCTGGTTACTGGCGGAAGCATCGACCACGACGATACGATGTTGCATATCGAGCATGCCCCAAGTGAGTTTGAAGCGGGTAAAAGCCTGTGGTAATAGTTGATGAACAAGATCTTCTTTTAATGATTGTTTCTCTTTACCGACCACACGGCGTCCCTGATCGGCTTCAAGCGCTTCGATTTGCTCCTCTAATTGTGCATTAACCACACTTGACGGCAGCACTTTTTCCTCTTTGCGCGCACAGAACAAATAGTGTTGCCCAATTTTATGGAACAACTCCTCACTGCGTGGACCAAACGGAGAGGACCAGCCGAAACTCGCCAACTCACTACGGCCACATGGCTTAAATTGATGCTCCGTAAGCGCTGGCGCTAAATCTTCGGGGAGTTGAAAATCATCAGCTAAGGTATAAATACGCAAATTGCGAAACCACATAACTTCATTCCTTGGTGTTGGCTGTTAAATCTGATTAGCTATCGATAAATTGAATTGGTAATTCAATGTGATAGGAGAGGCCTTCGCCGGGTGCAGATTGCACGGCGATGCTGCCAGTTAAGGTCTGCTCGACCAGATCACGGACGATATGAGTACCAAGCCCACTGCCGCCGCGCTCTCTCCGAGTTGTGAAAAACGGGTCGAACAGGTGTTGCTGTTGGGCTTCGGTCAGCCCTCTTCCGTTATCTTTGTAGTTAATATGCAATACGTCGCCGTGGCGCCGTACAACAAGATGTATTTCACCCTGCTGAATGTCGGTAAACGCATGAATCAACGAGTTTAATACGAGATTAGTAATAATCTGTGCCAGTGCTCCGGCGTTACAGCGGGCGCTAATGTCGTCAGGGCAATCGAGGTGAATTTTATGCTCGGTATTTTTGAAACGTGGGCGTAGTGCTTGTAACACACTTTGGAAATACTGTTTTATATTGATTTCCCGAATCGCGGCCGAGGTTTGGTCAACCGCAACTTGTTTGAAACCATCGAGTAGCTCTGAGGCACGTCCAAGGTTGCTCTCAAGTAAGTTTACCCCTTCGAGACTTGCGCTGAGCAGCTCGCGTAATTGCGCCTCGGTCAATTCTTTGTTTTCTAATGCTTGGTGCATCAAGTCCAGTTTCTCGTGCAACAAACTGGTTGCGGTAATACCTATACCCAGCGGCGTATTGACGTCATGGGTAATACCGGCAACTAAGCGACCTAGCGACGCCAGCTTTTCAGCTTCAATAAGTTGATCTTGCACGCGTTCAAATGCGGTTGCCGACGATTGCAACTGAGTATTGGCCTCGCGTAAATCATCCTCAATCATTTTGCGTTGACGAATTTCGCGTTGGAGTTTTTCTTGGCGCCGTTCCAGCTCGTCTTTGCGTCGTTCGAGATCGGTCAGGACCTGGCTGAGACTCGATGTTTTACGCGCAACTTCCTGTGCTAAAACCGCGTTTTGTTCATCCAGCTGGCGGTTAGCGAGCAGGAGTTGCTGCTGCGTGCGTTTAAGGTCGTCCTGGTAATCCTCGAGATTGTCGAGCAACTGATTATACGCCTGCTCAACCATAGTGAATTCCGCATGCCGATTGTTCTTCATATTAATGCGCGAATGCTCCAGATCATCGAGTCGGAAGTTGCGAATTTGCTGGGTCAACATATTCATCGGTCGGTTCAACATACGATTGAACGCGAGGGTAAATA
Organism: Pseudidiomarina xizangensis; assembly: GCF_052541995.1. Classification (NCBI taxonomy): domain Bacteria; kingdom Pseudomonadati; phylum Pseudomonadota; class Gammaproteobacteria; order Alteromonadales; family Idiomarinaceae; genus Pseudidiomarina; species Pseudidiomarina xizangensis. The sequence continues at coordinate 99,595 of NZ_JBOBQA010000002.1, read as the reverse complement.
AGACAATCAAGAAGGTACTCTTAATGATGGCGTTTCCAAAAATAAAATAGAGACTGAATTTTATTCGTTCCAACGCGATGTCGCGGGTAGAAAACAAGGTCACATCACCAACCCGATTCGAATCACCGGCAAATTCAAAAATAATGGATGAGTAGTAGCCAAACAAACCATTACGTTCGGCAATGACAAAATCTTCTATATCTGGGGTTAAATTGAGCGCATTGATGTTCTCTGTCAGCCCGAGTTTAACAATGGTGTCGCTAGATTCATCACGGATCACGATACCGGCAATGGCCGGAATATTGATGAGTCCTTCGGCGATGGCTTCAATTTGTCGATTGTTGTACTCCCACAGCGAACGAGCGAGGGAGTTACTGAAGGTACTTTGTTGGTTTTGTAATTCCTGCACCAGTTGACTTTTGGTGTCGAAATATTCACCCATCACCTGCACACAAGTCACTATCAGTGTAAGTACGAAATACACCGAGAGTACATTGGTTAACAAGGATTTAGAAATACTGGTGGTGCTCGACATTGACTCACTCGCTGTAATAGATGAGCTCAGTTTATCCAAACTACGATGAAGCGCAACCGTAAGACGGAGTAAAGGCGCTGTCATGAAGTGTTCACAATGGCGTCACTTAGCTGTCACAAAGAATCCCTAAAGTGCCATCACGAAAATAAATTTAGCCTTCAATCCAATGGAGAATCTCATGAATCGCACTAAAGCTTTCGCTCTTTCCGCCATTACCGCTTCTTTTATGCTTGCTGGTTGTGGTGGTGATATCAATTTGACCCCAACTTCAATAGATAACTCAACCACTACCAATGGCGGTGGTACTACCGACACCAATAACTGCGCTTCCTATGAAGACGCTGGTGCAACCGTTCGTGGCGAGAAAATTGGCGCGGATTGTGTTTATCCACGTAGCTTCTCGACGCCAGAAAGCCCAATTGTAACTGATATTCGTTTGGTCGAATTACCGGGCGGTGCGCACATTTTCCCTAATGGCCTTTACATCGGTGAGAATGTGCAAGAAACCGCAAGTGCCAACCGCGAAGGTCCTATTTTGACCATCGATGCCGGGGTCACCTTGGCGTTCGAAGATGGCGATTCATTTGTACGCATCTCACGTGGTGCAGACATCATTGCGGAAGGTAATCGTAACGCACCTATTACCTTTACCTCAGTACAAGAAGTAGAAAATGGTGTTAGCAATCCTAACGCGCGCGGTTTATGGGGCGGCGTGGTGATTAATGGCTTTGGTATTTCAAATAAGTGTGATCAGAACGACCTGGCAAACTGCGTATTGCAGGGTGAAGGTGGTGCAGGTTTTTATGGTGGTGATGATAATGCGGATAACTCAGGTATCCTGCGTTACGTGCTGGTCAAATACGCCGGTTATGAAGTTTCTCTTGATAATGAGTTGAACGGTATTACATTCTACGGTGTCGGTTCAGGTACCACCCTTGAGTATATTCAAGTGCACAACAACCTTGACGATGGTATCGAATTCTTCGGCGGTGCGGCGAACGTTAAATACGCAGTATTAACCGGTAACGATGACGATTCGCTTGACTGGGCTGATGGCTGGCAGGGTAACATCCAGTACATTATTACTAAGCATGCTGATGACCGCGCTAACCGAGCTATCGAAGGTGATGGTAATAGCAGTAACAATGCCGCAACGCCGTACTCTAACCCTATCATTGCCAACTTTACTTCTATCGGCTCTTTGACCGCTACCGATGGTTCTGACGAATCTGAAGGCGTGTTGCTTCGTCAAGGTACCCGTGGTGCGTTGTACAACTTCCTGATTACTGATGCGCGCGGCGAATGTTTAGAACTTGACAACGCGGCAACCGTCGCCAACGCAGATGCAGGCACTTTAACCATCGCCAACTCAGCAATTGCTTGTCACGAAAACTTCGCTGACGTACCTACACAAACCTGGTACGAAAACGAAGCTACCAACGTGACCTTAAGTGAGATGGCAACAGTGCTGACCTCTGGTTATGTAACAGCTGCTGATATGACTGATGCATCAGGCGCGCCAGTAACCGTAACTCCAAAAACTGACCTGAGCAGCATCGACCCGTTCTTTGACGATGTTGATTTCATCGGTGCGGTAAGCGAAGACAATGATTGGACAAACGGCTGGACCGTAGGCCTGCGCGACTAATTAAGGAATTGGAGCACAAGGATGTGCAGCTTTTCCCGCTAATTATCAAGTCACGCATACGGAGTTTCCTATGAAAAAGCAGGCTGTATTGACGCAAAGTAAACTGGGCCTCGCGATCGCTCTCGCGTTGTCTGGCTCGATTGCTTACGCGCAGGAATCTGATGCGCAAGCGACGAGCGATAACACCATCGAAGAAGTTGTCACTACCGGAACACGTTTGCAAGGCTCCGCCGCCGCAGTTGTGGAAGAGCGTAAAGCGCAGGCGTTCGTTGCCGACATTCTTGGTGCTGAGCAAATTTCCAGAACCGGCGATAGCGATGCTGCGGCAGCGCTACGGCGTGTTACTGGTTTGACTCTGGTCGATGGTAAATTCATTTATGTTCGGGGTCTTGGTGAACGTTATTCAAGCACTCAGCTCAACGGGGCTTCGGTACCTTCGCCGGACCCGACTCGTAATGTTATTCCGCTGGATATGTTCCCCGCTAGCATTATTGAAAGTATGTCGGTGCAGAAGTCTTATTCACCGGATATGCCAGCCAACTTTGGTGGTGGTAACGTCGATATTCGCACAGTTTCAATTCCCACCGACGAAGTTTTCGATATTTCAGTGGGTACCGGATGGAACACCAATCTATCTGATGATGGTTTGAGCTACAGCGGTGGCGATGACGACTGGATGGGTAAAGATGATGGTACGCGAGCCTTATCAGCTGAGATGCTTTCGGCTTTAGCGCGTTATCAAGAAACCATCAACACCGCGAACATTGCCTCGAGTGACGGTATTTCTACCAGTGAAGCTGCGGCAATCAATCGCCAGCTTGCCACCTCGTTGAATACCCAAAATGAAGTTAATAACAAGTCTTTAAGTCCTGATATTAAAGGTGCCGCGACTTACGGTAATGCTTATGACTTGGGTAGCGATATGACCTTCGGTTTTCTTGCTGGTTTAGATTATGACAATAGCTGGTCAAATCGTGAAGAAACAGAGAAAGTCCTGGGCATAGAAGCTGGTGAAACAACTGTAAACCAAGAGAGTCAAAGTCGCGTTACCACGCAAACTGTTGAACTCAGTGGCATGCTAAATTTCGGTCTTAAGCTGGGTGACTACCATCGTGTGGAAACTTCGACCATATTTTTGCGTAACACTGCAGATCGCGTGGAGCAGGGTGTGGTTGAGACGCCGAACACTATTGATGAAGAGAGTTTAAGTTATCGCGACACCGATATTCGTTATGAGCAACGCGAGTTGTTAACGAATCAGATCCGTGGGTCACATTATTTTCCACAATTTTGGGGATTTGCGTTGGATTGGCAATATGCTGACTCGCGTGCAAGTCGTGACGCACCCGGTGAAGTATTCTATCGTCAAATTAACGATCAGGATTTAGGTGAAGGTATCGGCAATCTGGCTTTTCAGCAAACGCGTACAGCAACAACCTTGCAGTACCAAAAGCTGGAAGATGATGCACAGGATTGGCGTGTCGACGGAGAACTTCCACTGTATCTCGCAGATATGGAAATTTTGTTGAAAGGTGGTGGGCAGCTTTCGAAAAAAGCCCGTTCGTCTTATTCACGTCGATTTGCATTGAGTACTGAACGTGTCGCAAACGAAGAATTAAGCAACGTCGGTTACAACGACTTATTCAGCGACACCAACCTAGCCGATGAGGATTTTGGTTTTGCGCTGTTTGGTGCACCAACAGCAACTGATCCAAACTACTTGGCGGCACAACAGATCGAAGCGGGTTATGGTTTGGCAGACATCACCGTGAACGAGAACTGGCGTGTCAGTGGCGGTTTGCGTTGGGAGCAGTACACGCAAGTTGCCGCGCAGCTTGATCTTAGTAACATGACGATTATCGGAGACGCAGCCGAAGCCGGTCGCATTGAAGATGATGTTTATGGTTCCATCGCAATGACCTATCAGTTGAATGACGAAATGCAGTTGCGCTTCGGTTACGGTAGTACTGTAGTGCGCCCTGACTTACGCGAACTAACGGAAGTTATTTTCGTTGATCCGCTAACCAACTTTAAGGTTCGCGGCAACAGCGACTTGATGACCACAGACATCGACAACTTTGACGTGCGTTGGGAGTGGTACTTACCTGCGGGTGAGAACTACTCAGTGGCAATGTTCTATAAGGATTTAGCTAATCCTATCGAGGCTGTCGAAGCCAAAGGTACGGATTCGGACCGCGTTATCACGTTCTTAAACGGTCAATCGGGTGAAGTTTACGGCTTGGAGTTTGAATTCCTTAAAGACCTGACATCACTTACTAATGGCTTGTTCGTTTCCGGGAACTTAACCTTATCGGATTCAGAGATCAGCATTGCTAATACTGGTAACGTTGAGCTTACCAATAACACCAGACGAATGACTGGCCACTCAAAATACGTGACTAACTTACAGTTGGGTTACGATTCTTTGAATGGTGAGCATAGTGCTTCGTTAATTTATAACGTGGCGGGTGAACGTATAGCCTTTGCTGGAGTTCGAGTGGGGGAAACGGGTATTGATGATGCCTTCGAACAACCTTTCCATAGTCTCGATTTGGTGTACACCTACTACCCGGACTTTAACTCAAATGTGAAGTTAAAGGTTCAGAATATGCTGGGTGACGACGTTGAAATCGAACAAAATGGTCGATTGATTCAAACGCGCAGTGTTGGGACTGGAATTAGTCTTGAATACAGCTACTCTTTTTAACAAAGCTGTTGCTGAGTATAAAACGGGAGCTTCGGCTCCCGTTTTTTGTTATACAATAGGAAAAACAAAAGCGTTGTTGGTTATTCGCGGTTAGCTGTTCGTTTAACAGCAACAGCGAATAGCTAACATCAAAGATCGAACAACGGATAACGAGAAACGACCTTTTATGCAAGATGTGCAAGAAAAACTAGAACAAGCCCAGAGCTGGCTGGTCGAACGACCCGACATGAATTCATTAGTTAAGTTAACGTTGCTACTAGTTGGTGCCTGGATTGCGAATTTTGTGGTCAAAAAAATTCTGCTGCGCGGCTTACTGCGGATCCTAAGTTACACCCCCGCAGGAAAAGACCGACGCGCAATTGAAAGTAATATTGTCGCGCGTCTCGCTAATGTGATTCCTGCGCTGGTGATTTCCTTCGGTATTACTTCGGTGCCGAACCTTTCTGACGAACTGACCATTATTGTTACCAATGTCTGTTACGCCTTCATCGTGATCACCATCGCGCGGGCGATTAGCGGTACTCTAACTATCGTTAATACACTTTATGAACGCCACCCTGAGGCGTACGAGCGGCCGATTAAAGGCTATATCCAAGTCGCCAAAATTGTGATCTACGTCGTTGCGAGCATCTTGATGGTCGCAGTGCTGATCGATAAATCCCCAGTCATACTGCTCTCTGGCTTAGGTGCCATGGCTGCAGTTTTAATGTTGGTATTCCAGGATACTTTGTTGAGTTTGGTGGCGAGTGTACAGATCACTTCGAATGATATTATTCGGGTCGGTGACTGGGTGGAAATGCCTAACCTTAATGCCGATGGCGATGTTATCGATATTGCCCTACACCAGGTGAAAGTACAGAACTGGGATAAGACCATTACTTTTATCCCTACCCGACGTTTTATCTCTGATTCTTTTAAAAACTGGCGCGGTATGCAAGAGGCCGGTGGGCGGCGGATCAAACGTAGCCTGCTACTCGATCAGCAGAGTATTCATTTCCTAACCGATGACGAATTGAAAGCGCTAAAACGTTTTCGCTTATTGAAAAACTACCTGCAAACCAAACAGCAGGAGATTGATGATTGGAATCAGCAGTTGAAAGATGAAGGCAAAGAACCCGTCAACACCCGCCGTGTTACCAACATTGGTACCTTTCGCGCGTACATTTTGCAGTATCTGCAAAACCATTCAAAAGTGCATCAGGAAATGACCATGATGGCACGACAACTTAATCCTACGTCAGACGGCTTGCCGATCGAGGTTTATTGTTTTACCAATACCATTGCGTGGACCGAGTATGAGGGGATTCAATCGGATATTTTTGATCATCTGTTATCTATTTTGCCGGAATTTGGTTTACGTGTATTCCAGCATCCAAGCGGCCTCGATATGCGCGAAATGACACGAAACTTACACGAAAGTGGCACAAAAAATTCATCATGACACAAAACTGACATAAACCAGTCACCAAGCTGTCACACAACTGACGTATCTTGCACATCATCATTCACAACGTGTGCAAGGTGTTTCCATGAAACAATGTTTCGCTCGCACGCTCGTACTCGCCGGTCTTTTGGCGAGTACCAGTGCAGTTGCCCAACAACAAGCGCTTGAGCCGGTGGTTGATGCCGCCAATGAAATCAATCAAGTCGCTCGTTCGTCACAACTTACCGTCGATAAAATAGCCGATACTACGCAAGAACGGCTACAGCAGTTCAAGCAAATTAGCCGCCAAATCGAAGGTTTGGAAGTTTATGTGCAGCAACTGCAACGCCAAATCGACTTCCAGCAGCAAGAAAAATCGGAATTAAACGCGTCCATTGACGAAGTCAGTGTGGTCGAGCGCCAAATCACTCCGCTTATGTTGCGTATGATTGATAGCCTTGACACTTTCGTGAATCTCGACGTTCCCTTCCTACCCAATGAGCGTGAAAATCGCATCATGAGTCTTAACGACCTGATGGACCGCGCGGATGTCGACGTTTCTGAGAAATTCCGTCGGGTTATGGAAGCCTACCAAATCGAAGCGGATTACGGTCGTTCTATCGAAGCCTACAACGGCGAGATGCAAGTGGCGGGACAGCTGCAAGACGTCGAATTTTTGCGCGTGGGACGCACGGTGTTGATTTATAAAACGCGTGATGGTGAAACCATGGGTGTTTGGAATCAAGCGGAACGTGAATGGCAAGCTTTAGATTCTGGTTATCGCAGTAGCGTTCAGGAAGCACTACGCATTGCCCGCAAGCAGCTCGCCCCCGACTTATTGATGTTGCCGGTATTCACTAACTCTACGGCAGGAGAGTAACCCATGTTGAAATTTAAACATTGCATCGCCGCGTTGGCACTCGTGTTTGCGGCACCGGCGATGAGCCAAGAACCCGTCAACCTCGACCAACTTTTGCAACAACTGAAACAAGGCAAATTTGCCCAATCGCAAGCTAACGAAGAACGTGAAGCGCGTTTTCGAGCTGAGGCCGAGCAACAACAGCAAATCTTGCGTGAAGCCATCGCTAAACGTGATCAACTTGAACAAGCCAGTGCTCGTCTTGAGGGTCAGTTTGAAGGCAATGAGCGCGATTTAGCCGCGTTGGAAGATGCACTGACCCAACGCATGGGGTCACTAAAAGAACTCTTCGGGGTGCTGCAGCAGGTTGCGAGCGACACCGCTAGCAACCTACGGAATTCCTATGTATCCGTAGAGTTTCCTGGACGCAGTGATGCGCTGAGTGATTTGGCACAGAAAATGGGCTCCAGTTCCAAGCTCGCAACTATTGACGAAATTGAATCGGTGTGGTTTGCGCTACAGCAGGAAATGACCGAGTCAGGCAAGGTAAGTGAGTTCTCGACTGAAATCACATTGGCCAACGGTGAGAAAGCAACGAAGCCTGTGATTCGGGTGGGTACCTTCAATATGGTCGCTGATGGTAAGTACTTAGAGCTGATTCCAGGCACAGATGCCGTTGCCGAACTGGTCCGTCAGCCCGGCAGTCGCTACCTGAATACCGCTGAAACGCTGGCGCAAAGTAACGAAAACCCAGTACGTTTTGGTCTTGATCCAACCGGCGGTTCGATTCTGGGTTTGTTAGTGCAAGCGCCTGGTTTAAAAGAGCGTATCGACCAAGGTTCAACGGTAGGTTATATCATTCTTGCTTTGGGCGTCATCGGTCTACTCATCGCCTTGGAGCGTTTCGTTAGCTTGACCTTAATGGGCGGTAAAGTAAAACGTCAATTGAAGAACGACAAAGCACAGCAGGATAATCCTTTGGGTCGCGTCATGGCGGTGAAAGATAAGTATCCACAGGCGGATACCGAAACCTTGGAATTAAAGCTTAGTGAAGCGATCTTGCGCGAGGTTCCGAGTATTACCCGCAACCTGACTTTCATTAAAATCATCTCAGTGGTTGCACCTTTGTTAGGTCTACTCGGTACTGTTACCGGTATGATCAATACGTTCCAGGCAATCACTTTGTTTGGCACCGGTGATCCGAAACTGATGGCCGGCGGCATTTCGCAGGCATTGGTAACTACGGTGCTGGGCCTGGTGGTTGCGATTCCAATGACGCTTTTATTCGCCACCCTGAATACGCGTAGCAAAAATCTCGTTCACGTATTGCAAGAGCAGGCGTCGGGCATCATTGCGGAGCGCTCTGAGCGGGGGCACTAATCATGGTGTTCTTTATCGACTTTTACAGTGCGATTCAGGACTTTGTGGAGACTGGTGGTCAGGTGCTCCTGATTATCGGCATCCTGATTTTCATCATGTGGTTGATGATTCTGGAACGCATTTTTTACTACACCCGTAAGCATCAGCAAGAGAAGCGTCGGGTGTTACAGAAGTGGAAGGCTCGGGACGACAAATCATCATGGAATGCCGAGCAAATTCGGCAGGCCATGATTTCACGAGTTTCCATTGCTTTGGGCGGTCAACTGCCGATATTGCAGGCACTGGTTGCGCTGTGTCCATTGCTGGGTTTGATGGGCACAGTGACTGGCATGATTGAAGTCTTCGATGTGATGGCGGTGGCTGGCACGGGTAATGCGCGTTCAATGGCCGCTGGGGTATCAAAAGCAACTATTCCAACCATGGCCGGCATGGTCGGCGCGTTATCTGGAGTATTTGCGACAACCTGGCTGCAACGCACAGCAAAGCGCGAGCGACTCAAGCTTGAAGACCGCATGCTAATGGAACACCACTAGAGGGCATTAAGATGAAACAACATTTTGCTAATTTGATTGACGAAGAAGAAACGCAAATTGATATGACGCCCATGCTTGATGTGGTGTTCATTATGCTTATCTTTTTCATTGTTACGGCCAGCTTCGTGAAAGAGGCCGGGATTGATGTCAACCGCCCAGAAGCCGCAACCGCAGTGCAAAAAGATCGGGCCAATATCTTAGTGGCTATCAGTGATACCGGTGAGATCTGGATCAATAAACGACAAGTCGATGTGCGGGCAGTACAGGCCAACATTGAGCGTTTGTATGCAGAGAATCCGCAAGGCTCACTGGTGATTCAGGCAGATAAAAAATCTACCACTGAGACCCTGATAAAAGTTATGGACGCCGCGCGAGCCGCAGGTGTCTTTGATGTCTCGATCGCCGCGCAGGAAGAGTAAAGCCCATGCGTTTCTTAGCAGCACTTGCCGTTGCCGCCGTAGTGACATTGGGTTTGTTTTACCTGATGCAGTCGTTGATCGCTGGCGGTCAAGGCGCAATGACCGAACCACCTAAGGGCAGTGTGTTGGACTTTGTCCGCGTGAAACCTGAAGAAGTGGTACAAGAAAAAGACCGTAAGCCCGAACGTCCGCCAGAACCAGAAGCGCCACCGCCGGACATGCCAACCCCGCAGATGGATAGCAGTGAACTAGCACCGGAAGGCAGTAGTTATGATTTTTCTGCTACGGCACAAGCGGATACAGGCCTTGGTGGTGGCATGAATTTAGATGCCAGTGACGGTGAATACCTGCCCATAGTGAAGGTGCAGGCCGCTTATCCTCGTCGCGCTCTGCAACGAGGGATCGAAGGCTATGTAGTGGTGGAGTTTACGGTAACCCGGCAAGGCACCGTGCGCGACCCGCGGGTAGTTGAAGCACAGCCAGAACAGATTTTCGATCAGGCCGCTATGGACGCCGTCCTGAAGTTTAAATACAAACCTCGCGTAGTTAATGGTGAAGCTGTCGAAGTAGAAGGCGTGCAAAACCGAATTACGTTCGAGATTGATGGCTAGGAGAATGGCAATGCGTAAACTAATGGTACTTATTGGATGGGTTTTGATCAGCCAGTTTGTGCATGACGCGGTAATCGCTCAAGAAAGTAAGCGGGTACCGGCATTGCGTGAACAGGTTTATAGCCAGTTGGCGCGGGCGCAAGAACTTGCCGATGCCGGCGATGTCGATGCCGGACTGAGGGCATTGAAAAACATCGAGGCCAAGTCGGGAAGTATGAACAGTTACGAACGCGCGATGTTATGGAATTTTTACGGTTACATGCATTACGGCAAAGATCGAGTGGCGGAAGCTGTGCGTTATTTTGACAAAGTCGTACAAGAAGACCCGATCCCTGATGCATTAAAGCAAAATACGCTATTTAGTTTGGCGCAGCTAGCATTAGGTCAAGGTGATTACGCGCAAACACTCGACTACCTGACACGTTGGGAAATAGTGGTGGGTGATGAGCAGGCAACTAAAGCGGATGTTCTACGCGCTCAGGCTCTTTATCAAAAAGGTGATTATCAACAAGCATTAGCACCGATTAAACGGGCAATACAAGCGGCTCAAGCTAATGGTGAGTCAGGCGACGAGAACTGGTACGTACTGCAGCGAGCGATCCATTATGAACTGGAGCAGACCGAAGCGGTGGCGGCTGTGCTTGAGCAAATGATCAAGCATTTCAATAAACCTGACTACTGGATCCAGTTGGCCGGGGTTTATGGCCAACTCGGTAAAGATGAGCAACAGTTAGCAATGCTGGAAGCTGCTTACCAGCAAGGTTTCCTGACCAAAGGCCAGGATTTACAGATGCTGGTACAAAGTTATTTCTTTGGCGGCGTGCCGTATAAAGCGGGTCAGATTATGGAACAAGCGATTCAGCAAGGTAAATTGACCGCTGATTTACGCAACTTAAAACTACTCGCACAAAGTTGGATTGCCGCAAGAGAAACAGATAAAGCTGTCGCGGCTCTGCAACAAGCCGCTGACTTGAGTAACGATGGCGAATTAGACGCACAGCGGGCGCAAGTTTTGTTAAATTCGGAACGCTACAATGAAGCCATCAGTGCAGCCCAGACCGCGCTTGCCAAAGGTAACCTGGAAAAACCAGGCACCATGCACTTAGTCATTGGTATGGCTGAACTTGAGCAAGAGAATTATAATCCTGCGTTACAGGCCTTTGCGAAAGCCAAAGCTTTCGAAGAAGCGCGTAAGGCAGCGTTGCAGTGGGAACGTTTTGCCACCTCAGAAAAAGAGCAGGCAGAGCGGATGAAACAACTGCAATCGTCATAAAAGCGACATCAGATAGAAATAAAAAGTTTATCTAATCGACAAAAAACTGTCATACAGTCATGAAACTGTCATAAAGTTGCAATATGCTATGCGCGCTTGAGTGGTAAATCGACCGCTCGATCCCAAATTCAGCTAGTGCAGGTGACCTTTATGACTTTTAAACATGTGGCTATAATGATGCTTCCGATGGCAGTACTCAGTGCTCCAGTAGTGGCTCAAAACAATAGTGAAGACCCTAAGATAAGCTTTGATTTTTATGGTAAAGCGAATGTTTCGTTGCAAAGCAACGATAACGGCGCTGGCAGTGATACTGAGTTAGAAAGCAATGCGTCACGCATTGGCGTGAAGGGTGGCAGTAAGATCAGCGACGACCTCGAAGTGATCTATCAGCTTGAATGGCAGGTCGACCTTGCGGACTTAGGTGGCGATGATAATTTGAAATCGCGTAACCAATTCGTCGGGTTGCGGGGCAACTTTGGTGAACTTACCGTGGGCCGTCGTGACACGGTATTAAAAACCATTCAAGGCGATATTGACCAGTTCAACGACTACGCTGCCGACGTAAAAGGTTTGTTTGAAGGTGAGAATCGCACCAGCAACACTATCTCTTACTACTCGCCAAGCTTTCATCATTTTCGCGTTGCCGGTAGTTGGGTGTTAAGCGAAGGTGATACTCAGGATGACGGCTATTCATTGGCTTTAACATACGGCGACGAAGGGCTGGACGATACCGGATACTATTTTGGTGCAGCAATGGACCGCGATGTTGACGGCTATGATGTCGAACGGCTGGTCGGCTATACCAAAGTGCAAGACACTATGTTTGGTCTCATGTGGCAACAACAAGAGCGCGTCGATGGTACCGCTGAAGCTGATGGTTTTGTTGCCAGCATTGAACAACCTTGGGGCGACTTTAGTTTCAAGGCGCAATACCAAATCATGGACTTTATCGACGGTGAAGACGATGCATTTTCATTTGGTGTTGATTACAAGCTGGCAAAGGGTACTAAATTATACACTTGGTATACCGGTCGTGACCGTGAAACCATTGAAGCTGAACAGCGTTATATCGCCGTGGGTATTGAGCACAAGTTTTAAGCGGTGCTACTGGACTAAAGTGTGAGTTTTATCCGCAGGCAAAGCTAGGTAAACTATCGCCATCATTTAATTAGTAGAAACTTGATGGCGAACTTTCTCTTTATTGCTGGCTACGTCGTAATTGGCTTATTGCTTCGACGTAGTCGGCAGTTTCCCCAAAATACCGGCCAAATTCTCAACGCTTACGTTATCTATGTGGCGTTACCAGCGGTGGTATTGCAGAAAATCCCGTTGCTGACGTTTGGTAAAGAACTGCTTTACCCGGCCTTAATGCCATGGTTGCTATTGGTTTTAACGGTGCCCCTGGTGCTCGCACTGGCACGCTGGCGTGATTGGTCGCGGGCGACCACCGGCGCGATGTTAATAGTCATTCCGCTGGGCAATACTTCGTTCGTTGGTTTTCCGATGATTGAAGCATTTTTTGGGCCTGAAGGCATTCCTTATGCATTGCTTTATGACCAGCTCGGGTCGTTCTTTATCCTGTCAATTTACGCCACCATCATCGCCGCGATCTACAGTCAGACCGAGGGTGAGCCAGCGCAGCGGCCATCTATCGGCACCATAGTTTGGAAGATTTTGCGGTTTCCCCCTTTCGTGGCACTCATCGCTGCCTTTGTGTTGCGAGACTTCAGTTATCCGCAAGTGCTTAAACAGTTCATTGATTCGCTGGCCATTACCTTGGTGCCGGTGATCATGGTCGCCGTCGGTTTTCAGTTGCGCTTTCGGCTGCCCCAGGAAGACCGCGGGCCACTCGGCTGGGCTCTGGGTATTAAGCTGGGCTTAACGCCGCTGGTGGCATTGTTGATTCTGATGGGCTTCGGGCTGGATCAACTGGCGGTGCAGGTGACTATTATGGAAGCCGCGATGCCTGCCATGATCTCTGCTGGCGCCCTGGCAATTATGGCCGGGCTGGCACCGACGTTGTCGGCCGCTGTGGTCGGCTATGGCGTGCTGCTTTGTTTTGTCACCTTGCCTTTTTGGTATTTTATTCTGCAGCGTCTGCAGACGTTTTTTTAGCGCGAAACTCGCCTTCCGCCACTTTCACGGTAAAACTCTCATCTACAGCTAATTGAGCAGGATGACGAATCAGTTCACCCTGCTCATTGCGCACCACGGCGTAGCCCCGAGCTATGGTTTGCAACGGGCTAACGATCTGCAGATTTTGTAAGGTCGCAGCATGCTTTTGTTGCCATACTTTCAGCGTTTGCCGCATGGCCTGACTGTTACGGGTTTTAAGTTGCTCCAGTTGCTGGCGTAAGGTTGTCATTTGCCGCTGTGGGTGCAGTGCCTGCAAACGTTGCGCGGTGCCCGAGAGGCGCTGTTGGGTTTGCCGCTGAGTGCGCTGCAGTGCAGCTGCGGCACGCGCATAAAGTTCGTCTACCCGCTGGCTATTTTGTTGCAAGCGCCGTTGCGGGTGTTGTTGCTGCAAGCGGTTCTGCCAATGCTGTAAAGTTTGCTGTAAAAAGCTTCGCTGACGTTGCCAATGCTGGCGCAACCGATGATCTAATTGTAATAGCCGTTGTAACACTTCGCGCTGATCACGACTCACCAGCTCTGCCGCTGCGGATGGTGTAGGTGCTCGCACATCAGCAACATAATCAGCAATGGTGAAATCAACTTCGTGACCGACCGCACTAATTAACGGCAGCGGACAACTGTGTAGTGCATGAGCAAGTCGCTCATCGTTAAAGCACCACAGGTCTTCGAGGGAGCCGCCACCGCGGGAAATAATGAGCACATCTACCTCGTTGCGGGCACAGGCCCGTTGTAAGGCAAACAATAAGTCATTGGCAGCACTCTGACCTTGTACTGCACTTGGGTAGATGATGACTTCAACACTGGGATCACGGCGCTTCAATACTGCCAATATGTCGCGTATGGCTGCGCCCGTTGGCGATGTTATAACGCCAACCCGGCGAATTTCGGCAGGCAATGACTGCTTATGCTCTGCGGCAAATAATCCCTCGGCCTGCAATTTGCGCTTCAGTTGCTCGTAGCGCTGCTGTAACAAACCAGCGCCGGCGTCTTCCATGTGCTCAATAATCAACTGGTAGTCGCCACGTGGTTCGTAGACGGTAAGTTTGGCGCGCACCAGCACCTGCATGCCGTGTTGCGGACGCACTTTAGCGCGTTGATTGGCATTGCGGAACATCGCCGCCTTAATTTGCGCACCCTCATCTTTAAGGGTGAAATACCAATGCCCAGAACCTGGCGCAGCAAAGTTTGAAATTTCACCAATCAACCAAATTGAGCCAAAACCACGCTCAAGTACTTGACGCACTTCGGCATTTAATTGGGTAACGGTGAATATTGCTGCTTCGGTCATGTTATAAACCCATCGGAAGTGAAAAAATCAGTTTACTGAAAAGCCCTTTAGGAGTAAAATCTGCCCGCAACATAAACTAAGCTAGTGGGATGTTGCCATGCTACGAATCGCTCAAGAAGCTCTTACCTTCGACGATGTTTTACTCGTCCCCGGTCACTCGACTGTTTTACCTCATACTGCTGACCTGCGCACGCGGCTGACGCGTGGTATCGAACTTAATATTCCAATGGTCTCAGCCGCCATGGACACAGTTACTGAAGCAGCATTGGCGATCGCGCTTGCACAAGAGGGTGGACTTGGCTTTATGCACAAGAACATGACCATCGCTGAACAAGCCGCGCATGTGCGTAAAGTTAAGAAGTACGAAAGCGGTATGGTTTCTGATCCAGTCACGGTAACGCCGGACACCACCCTTGGTGAAATTCGTGCACTGAATGTTGAACACGGCTTCCACGGTTTCCCGGTCGTCGAAGATAGTGGCGAACTGGTGGGTATTATTACCGGTCGTGACGCCCGCGCCGAGAGTGATAACAGTAAACTTGTCGCTAGCATAATGACGCCCAAAGACCAACTCATCACGGTAAAAGAGAGCGCCGAAAGCGCTGAGATTTTGGACCTGATGCACAAGCACCGGATTGAGAAAATTTTGGTGGTTGATGACGCATTTCATTTGCGTGGCATGATTACCCTAAAAGATTTCACCAAAGCAGAAAACAAACCCAACGCCTGTAAAGACGAGCTTGGCCGTCTACGGGTAGGTGCCGCTGTGGGGGTTGGCCCAGGCACAGAAGAGCGCATTGCTGCGTTGGTTGAGGCTGGTATTGACGTGCTTTTGATTGATACCTCGCATGGTCATTCGCAGGGGGTTATCGACCGCGTTGCTTACGTCCGTAAAGAGTACCCGAACCTACAACTTATCGCTGGTAACGTAGCTACCGGTGCCGGTGCGAAAGCGCTTGCCGATGCAGGTGTCGATGCTGTTAAGGTTGGAATCGGTCCTGGTTCAATCTGTACTACGCGCATCGTAACAGGTTGTGGTGTGCCACAAATCACCGCAATTAGTGACGCTGTGGATGCCCTTAAAGGTACCGGAATTCCGGTTATTGCCGATGGCGGTATTCGCTTCTCAGGTGATATCGCTAAAGCTATCGCTGCTGGCGCCGACTGTGTGATGGTTGGCAGTATGCTGGCAGGTACTGAAGAATCGCCAGGTGAGGTTGAACTGTATCAAGGTCGCTACTACAAATCCTATCGCGGTATGGGTAGCCTTGGTGCTATGGATCAGCGCAACGGCTCATCGGATCGTTACTTCCAGGCCTCGAATGAAGCTGAAAAACTGGTACCAGAAGGTATTGAAGGGCGGGTGGCTTACAAAGGCCCAATGGCGACCATTATTCATCAACAGATGGGCGGCTTGCGCTCAGCAATGGGGTTGACCGGTTCAGCAAATATTAAAGAAATGCGTACTAAACCGCAATTTGTCCGCGTGACTTCTGCGGGAATGGGCGAGTCACATGTGCACGATGTGCAGATCACTAAAGAAGCTCCTAACTACCGAATGGGTTAAGACAACATGCAAGATATTCATGCACATCGAATTTTGATTTTAGATTTTGGTTCACAGTACACCCAGCTGATTGCGCGACGGATTCGTGAAATTGGCGTTTACTGTGAATTATGGGCGTGGGATGTTGACGCAGAAGACATCAAAAATTTCAATCCTAATGGCATTATCTTGTCGGGTGGCCCGGAGTCGGTGACTGAAGTGGATTCGCCTCGCGCACCAGATTACGTGTTTGAAGCTGGAGTTCCGGTTTTAGGAATCTGCTACGGTATGCAGACTATGGCGGCGCAACTTGGTGGTAAAGTTCAAGGCTCACTTGAACGTGAGTTCGGTTATGCGCTGGTTGAGCGCATCGCACCTTGTCCATTGTTTCACCATATTGAAGATAGCGTGCACGACAACGGCAATCCGATGTTAGATGTATGGATGAGTCATGGTGATAAAGTTATCGAGTTGCCAGAGGGCTTTGACATCGTCGCGCAAACACCGACCTGTGCGATTGCTTCGATGGCCGACGATAAACGCGATTTCTATGGTCTACAGTTCCACCCTGAAGTAACGCATACACGCCAGGGCATGCGTATGCTGGAACATTTTGTGGTAGAGATTTGTGAATGTGAGACCAATTGGACCGCCGCACACATTATCAATGATGCTGTCGCTCGTATTCGCGAGCAGGTTGGCACCGGCAAGGTGGTATTAGGTTTATCTGGTGGTGTGGACAGCTCAGTGACAGCGATGTTATTGCACCGCGCCATTGGCGATCAGTTGACTTGCGTGTTCGTTGATAACGGCTTGTTACGCTGGAAAGAAGCTGAGCAAGTCATGGAAATGTTCGGTGACCATTATGGTTTGAATATTATCCATGTTGATGCAGAAGATCGCTTTTTAGATGCTTTGGCGGGCGAGCATGATCCTGAAGCCAAGCGTAAAATTATTGGCGGTGTGTTCATTGAAATCTTTGACGAACAAGCGACCAACATAAAAGATGTGTCCTACCTGGCTCAGGGCACCATTTATCCAGATGTGATTGAGTCAGCTGGCTCAAAAACTGGCAAAGCGCACGTTATCAAATCGCACCACAATGTCGGCGGGTTACCAGCTGACATGAAACTTAGTTTGGTTGAGCCACTGCGTGAACTTTTCAAAGATGAGGTTCGCAAGATCGGTTTAGAACTTGGCTTGCCATACGACATGCTGTATCGCCATCCGTTCCCAGGACCTGGCTTAGGTGTTCGGGTATTAGCCGAAGTTAAGAAAGAGTACTGCGAACTGTTACGCCGCGCTGACCATATCTTTATCACCGAATTGCGCAAAGCTGGTTTGTACCATGAAGTGAGCCAGGCATTTGCAGTGTTTCTGCCGGTTCGTTCCGTAGGTGTGATGGGCGATGCTCGTAAATACGACTGGGTTATCGCGATACGAGCAGTCGAAACAATTGATTTTATGACCGCTCGTTGGGCGCATTTACCGTATCAGTTACTTGAAACTGTTTCGAATCGTATCATTAACGAAATTGATGGTATCTCTCGTGTTGTTTACGATATCTCAGGCAAGCCCCCAGCGACCATTGAGTGGGAGTAGGGTAGTCCCGTTCTGCTTAACTGCGGATTAGTTATCGGAAGCCACTGGCGTTACTATCGTCAGTGGCTTTTTTATATCTTCAATGGGTGAGACTCACATGCAAGAGCAGATTGTTATTGTTGGTGGTGGTGCTGGCGGGCTTGAGTTAGCGACCATGCTTGGCCGCAAGCTAGGACGCAGTAAGCAAGCTAAAGTTACGTTAATTGATCGTAACAGTACCCATTTGTGGAAGCCGCTGTTGCATGAGGTCGCCTCGGGTGCGCTCGACTCACGTTTGGCGGAGCTGGATTATAGAGGGCAAAGCGCGCGTGCAGGGTTTCAATTTATGATCGGCACATTAGAGTCGGTAAATAACCATCAGAAAACCATCCAACTGGCCGCAATCCGAGATGCACAGGGTAGGGAGGTTCTAGCAGCACGAAGTCTGTCGTATGATCGCTTAATTCTTGCAATCGGAGGAGTCACCGCCGATTTTGGCACGCCGGGGGTTAAAGAACATAGTTATTTTCTCGACTCATTACGCCAGGCGGATGAATTCCATGAGCATTTACTAAATGAATTTTTGCGCGTCGATCAGTCCATCGAAGACGGCAACGAAACGACATTGTCATTAGCTATAGTTGGTGGTGGAGCGACCGGGGTTGAATTAGCTGCTGAGCTCATACATTCTGTTTCATTGCTGTCGATTTACGGCTTGTCTTACCTTGATCAAAAACACTTTAAAGTTTGCTTAGTCGAAGCGGGTGAACGATTATTGCCCGCTTTACCTGAGCGTTTGTCGACATCGGTTGAGAAAAAACTTAAGTCATTGGGCGTAGAAGTCATTTTGGATAACCCAGTGACTCAGGTGCAAGAAAACACCCTAGTGCTATCTGAAGGCAAACCTGTCCAGGCCAATTTAATTGTGTGGGCGGCTGGGGTTAGGGCGCCAGATGTGACCAAAGGGTGGGGATTAAAGATTCGTAAGAATAATCAGATTGAGGTCAATGACTACCTGCAATCGGTATCCGATACCAGTATCTACGCGATAGGGGACTGCGCCGCGTGCCGCATCGACGATGAACGGTGGGTCCCGCCGCGGGCGCAGTCGGCGCACCAAATGGCGGAATGCTTGTACCGAAACATTGTGCGCGGCTACCGGCAACAGCCAGCAAAGCCTTTTGTCTATAAAGATCGAGGGTCGTTAGTTTCGTTGAGCCGTTTTTCTGCGGTTGGTAATCTTATGCAAAGTAAAAGTTTGTCGATGTCTGTTGAAGGCACGATGGCACGTTGGGCATACGCGAGCTTATATCGGATGCATCAACGCGCTTTGCATGGTTGGTGGAAGATGTTCTTACTATTGATGGTCGATAGACTCAATCATGTGGTAAAGCCGCGACTGAAATTACACTGACGATATACTTCATTCGGCGCTTAAGGCACAATGCGAAACATAAATGGATAACCATAATCGCTGATTTATCGCCATGCGTTCTGCCGGAACTATTGACATTATGACTGCACGTTGGGCACATTGATGTTATGAATTATTGGAAATGGTTGCTGACCCTGCTAGCACTAGTGCTGCTTGTTGGCTGCGCGCCGCAGCCGCAGCCTGACCAGCTTGCTGAAATCCAGCAGCGTGGTGTGTTGCGTGTGGGCACGCTGTTGGGGCCGACGACGTATTACCATGAATTTGAAAGTGAAGGTGGGCTTGAGTATGCGCTTGCCGCTACTTTCGCTGAACAGCTCGATGTTGAGTTGGAAATTGTCTCACGTTACAACGTCAACGACTTATTTGGTCTCATCGATAATGGCAAGGTTGATTTGGTCGCTGCCGGACTCGACCGTACTCCAAGACGCGACCGTAGTTATCGCTTTGGTCCTCCTTATCAGGAAGTTGCTCAACGCTTGGTGTACCGCCAAGGTTCGCGCGACCGACCGCGTGATTGGAGTCAGGTCGATGGTGAGGTCGTGGTGGTCGCTGGCAGTAGTCATCACGATTGGCTGCGTCGAAACGGTCAAAGCTTTCCTGAACTGCGCTGGCGCGCAACTAATGAGCATGATGCGACTGAACTTTTACGCTCAGTTATTGATGGCGAAATAGCCTTTACTATCGCCGATAGCAATATTCTCGATATGCAGCGGCGTTATTTTCCAAATATTAGTGTCGCCTTTACCGTTCGCGATAACCTCGATGTAAGCTGGATGTTGGCTCCTGGACGCGATGCTTCGCTATATGCTGAAGTGATTCGTTTCTTTGGTGAACTGCGCCAATCAGGTGAGCTGGATCGCCTGGTAGATCAGCATTTTGGTCATGTGTCCCAGTTCAACTATGTCGACACCAGTCTGTTTATTGACGCGGTGCAAACCACTTTACCCAAGTACCGGGATTTCTTTGTTGAGCATTCAGGACGGCTGGACTGGCGGCTATTGGCAGCCATCTCGTATCAAGAGAGTCTGTGGAATCCGCGGGCGGTTTCTGCCACCGGCGTGCGTGGTTTGATGATGTTGACGTTACCTACGGCAGCAGCCATGGGAGTTAGCAGCCGTCTTAACCCAGAAGAAAGTATTCGCGGTGGCGCGCGTTATTTTGAACGTATGCTGGATACAATTCCGGCGCGCATCCCTGAGCCGGACCGGACCTGGTTCGCGCTTGCCGCCTACAATATTGGTTATGGCCACCTTGAGGACGCTCGTGTACTTACCGAGCGGCAGGGAGGTGATCCAGATCGTTGGATAGATGTGCGGAAACGACTACCCTTATTGAGACAGAAAAAATATTACCGGCAAACGCGCTTTGGTTTTGCGCGTGGTGATGAACCCGTGCGATATGTAGGAAACATTCGTCGCTATTACGACACTTTGGTTTGGTTGGATGAACGTGGACGCATTCCAGCTCAACCATTAGAAATTTCACTGCCAGTTGGGAGTGGAGACGAGGCAAACTAATGCGCAGCAAGAAACGTCTGGTACCTCATGCGCGACGTCGAGCATGGTTACGCAAGCAGAGTCATCTTAAGAACGAGCGACGTCAAAAGTGGTTTCGTTTATGTGAGAAAGAAGACTGACCGAACGCTGAACGCGGTAGTTTAGCGAGCAAAAAAAGACTATACTACGCGGCTTCAAAAGTCGGTGAAAGCCATCCACTGCCAACCCTGGAGAATGATCTGTGGAGATAGTACGCGGCGCCCCAGCCCTATCTGAGTTTCGAACGGAAAAATTAGTGCAACGGTTACGTCAAGCGGATGTTGCCGTGCAGGACGTGTATGCCGAATACATGCATTTCGTTGATGTTACCGCTCCATTATCAGATGACGAACAACAGATCTTAAAGAAGCTACTGACCTATGGTCCAGCGCTGGCTCAGCATCTTCCTGAAGGCTCGTTACTTGCGGTGGTCCCGCGTGAAGGGACGATTTCACCTTGGTCTTCTAAGGCCACCGATATTGTTCACAACTGCGGGTTAACTAAAGTCCGGCGCGTTGAGCGCGGTATTGTTTACTACCTTGACGGCGATCTCGACCAAGAGCAATTGAACCGTGCCAGTGCCGTGCTGCATGATCGCATGACAGAAATGGTATTGCATGATGTACAGCACGCCGATTGCTTGTTCGCAGCAGCGAAGCCTGAGCCGTTAACGTCAGTCGATATTTTCGCAGGTGGGCGCGAAGCACTGCAACGCGCAAATAGTGAGATGGGACTGGCGCTTGCCGACGACGAAATTGATTATTTATTTAATAGTTTTAATGGTTTAGGTCGTAACCCCAACGATATCGAATTGTATATGTTTGCCCAGGCAAATTCTGAGCATTGCCGGCATAAAATTTTTAATGCGGACTGGACGATTGATGGTAAAGAACAGCTGAAATCACTGTTCAAAATGATCAAGAACACCTATGAAGTTACGCCAGATCACGTTTTGTCCGCTTACAAAGACAATGCTGCAGTAATGGCGGGCTCTGAAGCGGGTCGTTTTTATCCTTATCCTGCTGGCTCGCAAGCCGAGGGTGAGTATAGTTACTTCCACGAGCCAGTGCACATTTTGATGAAAGTTGAAACTCACAACCACCCAACTGCAATTTCGCCGTTTCCGGGCGCTGCTACTGGCTCTGGTGGCGAAATTCGTGACGAAGGAGCCACAGGCCGTGGCGCTAAACCCAAAGCGGGCTTGGTGGGCTTTAGTGTCTCCAACTTACGGATCCCAGACTTTGAACAGCCGTGGGAAGAAGATTTTGGCAAACCTGACCGTATCGTCACCGCGCTGGAGATCATGCTTGAAGGACCACTCGGTGGTGCTGCATTTAACAATGAATTTGGTCGTCCTGCGCTAACCGGCTATTTCCGTACCTATGAAGAGCGTGTGGAAAGTCATAATGGCAGGGAAGTACGTGGTTATCACAAGCCTATTATGATTGCCGGCGGTATGGGTAACATCCGCGAAAATCATGTCGAGAAGGGTGAAATTACGGTAGGCGCTAAGCTCGTTGTCTTGGGTGGGCCAGCAATGAATATCGGGCTTGGTGGCGGAGCTGCGTCATCAATGGCCTCAGGCAGCTCCAGTGAAGATCTGGATTTTGCCTCGGTACAACGGGATAACCCTGAAATGGAACGCCGTTGCCAGGAAGTTATTGATCGTTGCTGGCAACTGGGCGAGAAAAATCCTATCGCGTTTATTCACGATGTTGGTGCTGGAGGTCTTTCCAATGCTATGCCAGAACTCGTCAGCGATGGGGGCCGTGGCGGCAAGTTCGAGTTACGTAAAGTGCCAAACGATGAACCAGGCATGTCACCTTTGGCGATTTGGTGTAATGAGTCACAAGAGCGTTATGTGATGGCTATTGATGCCGAGCGTATGGACGTATTTGAAGACATTTGTCGCCGTGAACGGGCGCCGTTTGCGGTGATTGGCGAAGCGACGGAAGAGGAACACCTTACCTTAACCGATAGCCACTTTAAAAATACCCCAATTGATTTACCGCTTAACGTGTTGCTCGGTAAAGCTCCAAAGATGCACCGCGATGTGCAAAGTCAGCAAGTTTCGGGACAAGCGTTGCAAACCGAAGCAATCGATTTAGCGGAGGCGGCAGAGCGCCTGTTGCGGCTACCGACGATTGCCGAGAAGACCTTCTTAATCACTATTGGTGATCGCAGTGTGACTGGACTTGTTGCCCGCGACCAGATGGTGGGGCCATGGCAAATCCCGGTTGCCGATGTTGCGGTGACAGCTGCGAGCTACGATAGCTATGCCGGTGAAGCCATGGCGATGGGTGAACGCACACCTTTAGCATTGTTGAACTATGGCGCCTCGGCACGAATTGCGGTGGGTGAAGCACTGACAAACATAGCCGCGGCTGATATTGGTGATTTGAAACACATAAAACTGTCTGCGAACTGGATGGCCGCCGCCGGCCACCCAGGTGAAGACGCCGGATTGTACGAAGCCGTAAAAGCGGTGGGTGAAGAGCTTTGTCCGGCGCTTGGTATCACCATTCCGGTGGGTAAAGATTCGATGTCGATGAAGACCCAATGGCAAGATGCTGGTGAAACCAAAGCAGTCACTTCGCCTTTGAGCCTGGTCATTACCGCTTTTGGTCGGGTTCGCGATGTGCGTCGCACGGTGACTCCGCAACTGCGCACGGATAAAGGTGACAGCAAATTAATTTTACTCGATTTAGGTTTGGGTCGGGCGCGCCTTGGTGGCTCTGCTCTTGCGCAGGTGTATCGGCAATTGGGTGATGTTACCCCAGATGTCGATAGCCCAGAGATATTGAAAGGCTTTTTCAACGTGACCCAGCAGTTGGTTCGCGAGAAAAAGTTGCTGGCTTATCATGATCGCTCCGACGGTGGCCTGTTTGTTACGGTCGCTGAAATGGCTTTCGCTGGACATTGCTCAGCAACCATCGCTCTTGATGAAGTGCATGCTGATGATTTAGTTGCGCTTTACAGTGAAGAACTAGGCGCGGTGCTGCAGGTACGCAACGACGATGTTGATAAAGTTGTTGCTGCTTACACTGAAGCGGGTCTCGGGGATGCTGTGAAAGTGATTGGTGAGGTGACTGGTGGTGACCAACTTAGCTTCAACCGTAATGGTATCGAAGTGGTAAGCGGAGCACGCAGTCATTACCGTAAGGTTTGGGCAGAAACGACACATAAAATGCAGCGTTTGCGTGATAATCCTGCGTGCGCCGATGAAGAGTTTGCAGCGAAACAAGCCGCCGATGACAAGGGCTTGTTTGCTGATCTTTCATTTGACACAAGTGAAGATGTTGCGGCGCCGTATATTAATACTGGCCGCGATCCAGTGGTGGCGATTTTGCGTGAACAGGGCGTCAATTCTCATGTTGAGATGGCGGCAGCATTTGATCGCGCTGGATTTGCCGCAATAGACGTTCACATGAGTGATATTTTGTCAGGTCGCATTAGTCTGGATAGATTTAATGGCTTGGTGGCCTGTGGCGGTTTCTCGTACGGCGACGTGCTTGGTGCCGGCGAAGGGTGGGCGAAGTCGGTATTATTCAATAACCGTGCCCGCGACGAATTTGCAGCTTTTTTCGAAAAACAAAAAACCTTTGCACTCGGAATTTGCAATGGCTGTCAGATGCTGTCGAATTTGCGCGAGTTGATTCCAGGCGCAGAGGCATGGCCACACTTTGTGACCAACCGCTCAGAGCGCTTTGAAGCTCGGGTCAGCATGGTCGAAGTGCAGGATAGTCCATCACTGTTTTTCAAGGGTATGCAGGGCTCGAAAATGCCGATCGCGGTCTCGCACGGCGAAGGTCGGGCCGAGTTTAAAGGGAATAATCTCGCAAGGGTGACCGAGCAAGGTCTGGTGGCAATGCGTTACATCACCAATAAAGGCTCAATTGCGACAGATTACCCCGCCAATCCGAATGGCTCGCCCGAGGGAATTACGGGTTTAACTACCCCAGATGGGCGTGTGTCGATAATGATGCCGCATCCAGAGCGAGTGTTCCGTACGGTTGCGAACAGCTGGCATCCTGATGAGTGGGGCGAAGATAGCCCGTGGATGCGGATGTTCCGAAATGCGCGTGTTTATCTTGGCTAAGTGAACTTACTAATTAACGGGAAAAAAACCCTCGCCTAGGCGAGGGTTTTTTTATACTGCTAACAACAGTTGTTAGCGCTAGCTACGACTTAGAAGTCGTAGCTGACACCAATGCGTATGCTCCACAATGATGGGTCACCAACGCGTGACTGTACATTGTCCGGCGAACGGAATGAATTGTACTGATAAGCACCATCACTCGAGCCATCTTCGATGTACTCAACGTTACCGATGTTCACCATGCGTGGGAAGCTACGTTCATAGAGCACGCCCCAGTCATCGTTAATCAGGTTAGTTAAGTTATCGATAACAAAGAATGCACTGGCTTTGTGTCCAGCAACGAAGCCTGGGAATTCTTGCTCAAAGCGGAAGTCCACTTTTTGCCACCAGTCGCTGTTAAACTCGTTACGTGGTGAAATGCCGCCAGCGTACTCTGACAAGCCGGTTTCGTCCAAGTAAGCAAAGAAGGCAGCTGAATCAAAGTCTGGACCCGCAACAAAGTTCGGGTCGTCCGCACCTGTAGGGATGTAGAACAACTGACGTCCGCCAGTAATATCGCCCGAAGGACCTGACATCACGAAACTGTACGGACGACCTTTGTTCGCTTGGCCGAACAGACTGAAGGTAGATTCATAACCATCGAAGAACTCGGTGCGATACTGTGCATTAAACGTGAAACGATGAGGGATCTCATAGTTCGACGTCGCCACCCCAGGATCCTGGAAGTCAGAAACCGCGACGCTAGTGTAGTTCGAGTAAGCGACTGAACTGGTCATCGGGTTTACGTCTTCAGACTTGGTGTAAGCGTACGCCAAGGTCCAGTTTAAGCCCCACTCGTGCTGCTTGGTCAGCGCCAATGAAACACTGGTGCTTTTACCTGCATCACCGTCAACGTTGGTCAGCATAAATGCGTCAACTGGACCGCCTTGAAAGGTGCGTGGAATGCTTGGGTAGATAGGTCGACCATCAGGACCCGTTGCTACTGGGCCGAAGCCTCCAGCCGGAGTACGACGTAAATCACTGATAATGGCCGCATCATTTTTCTTCGAATGCAGTATGTCAGCAATAACCACGTAGCCACTATCAAAGGTGTAAGTTGCACCTAAGGCATACTTCCACTCGTTTGGTAATTCAAACTCTGGGTCCAATACGTTAATTGGACCACCACCATTGGCAGCGGCGACTTCGTCGACCATGTCTTGTGGGATATCATAAAGCGGACGACCTGAACCATTGTGTGGAATGTCAAACAAGGATTCACCAGCGCGGTTGCGCCAGTAGACTTCGTACAACTTGGTACCATTATTGGAGTAGTTGTTCGACAACCAAACGTTCGGATTACCACCAGAGTACAAGCCGATACCACCACGAACTTCCAGGTTATCGTCAACCACCCAGTTCATACCTAAACGCGGCTGCAGTAAACCTTCGCCGTCGACAGTTGCATCGTTACCGAAGCCGTAAGTGTCAGCGAAGTCTTGATTGAAGGCTGGTGCATCGCTAGTGGTATACCAGTCGTAACGCAAACCAAAAGTTAAGGTCAGGTCGTAGTCGATGAAGTAATACTCATCTTGTGCGTAAGCGGTGTTAATTGTGTAGGCAAACTCACCCGCACCGTCAATCGGGTTGTTGGTGCCGGCAGCGTTCTCATAGGTGATTGCGTAAGGTACGCCATTTTCGAAGTCGTCGATCGACCGAAAGATGAACTCGCCTTCAGTTTCCTGCACGAACAAGTTGTAGACATCGTACTTCTCGTTTTCGATACCAAATGACAAGGTATGGTCGTCAAGTAAATAGGTACCAGCGAGTTTAAAGAATGTCGTGTTGTACTTAAGTTTGTTGGAGTGACGTGAATCATCCGCACCAAGATAAACCGTAGGTACGTCGTTGTTGCCTGATGGGCCTACTTCTAACTGAATCTCGCCTACTTCAGTGCCGCCTAAAGGCAGAACTCGGGCGTCGAGTTCAGAGTAACCGACACGGACTTCGGTTGAGAAGTTATAGGTCCAGTCAGAATAGAGCTGCGCGACATAAGAAGTAAACTCGGAGCCGCGTTGGTAGTAGTGATTGGAAAACTCAAGTTCAGTTGCATCGCCATCAGACTGTGCAATTGAGTAGCCGTCGTTGTAGTTGTACGTAAATGCGGCGCGATGTGAGTTGTTGATGTACCAATCTAGCTTAACGAGAAGCTTCTCGTCTTCAACCGGTAAACTGGCTGGGAAGCCACCAGGCTCAAAACCGTATACATCACGAGCAATCGCGGCGATACGCTCAACATCAGCCTGGCTCACGCCTTCGATGATTGTTGCTGCATTAGTACCTTCTGGACCGCGGTCAAAGGTGTCCGCACCTTCAAGTTTTTCGTAAGCTGCAAACCAGAACAGTTTGTCTTCAACAATGGCGCCACCAGCGTTAATACCGTAGCGCTTTTCAGTGAAGTCGCCGATGTTGATAGCGTCGCCTTCAAGGCTGTCGCCTTGCATTGAGTCGTTGGTGTAATCAAAGAAAACACTGCCGAACAACTCGTTCTCACCTGATTTGGTTACTGCGTTAATGTTACAGGCAGTGAAACCGCCGTATTGTACATCAAACGGCGCCAACTCAACTGCAACCTGTTCAATGGCGTCGTACGAGAACGGCATGCGTTCAGTTGGGTAACCGCTGGAATTCAAACCGAAGTTATCATTGGTGCGTACACCGTCAACGGTCAAGCTATTGAAACGTGGGTTAGCCCCAGCACATTGAATACCGCGTGAGAAGCTTTCATCAATGTACACTCGCGGGTCGATGCGTAGCACGTCCTTGATGTCACGGTTGATGCTCGGAGCATCTTGCAAATCGCGTAGACCGAAGGTCGCGCCTGGACTATTTGACCCCGATGTCATGTTTAACACACGACCACTGACTTCAATGCGCTCGACCGCCTGCTGCTCAACGTAAATATTGAGGTTTTCGGTCTCACCAAGGGTCAGGAAAATATCTTCAAGGCGTTCAACATTGCCTTGATTGTCAGTAACAACAAGTGTGTAAGGACCGCCGACCGGCAAACCGCGTGCAGAAAACAAGCCGTTCGCATTGGAGGTTAAGGTACTTGATGTACCAGTACGCTTATCAGTGAGGACAATTGACGCGTTGCTGATGGCTTCGCCAGTTTGTTCGCTGACGATGACACCACGTACGCTCGACGAGGTTTCTTGCGCGGTTGCTGTCGCTGATAAGCCAATAGCTAAGGCTATCGCAGCAGCAATGCGGCTAGGTTTATTTTTCAGCATGGTGTTGCATTCCTGGGTTGTGAGTGGAACATTTGGTCATTATTATGTCGCTCAGCTTAGTCAGCTTGTGTGACAGTTTGATGAAATAGTAGTCAAAAAATAACCAATTCACATCATTTTTTACAACCCAATTACTTTCCTAAATTTTTCCGACGCTTACGGAAAAAATCTTGCAAGATCTCTGCTGATTCGTGCTTAAGAACACCACCAATAACCTCGACTTTGTGGTTCATTGAGGGGTGGTTGAGTACTTCGATTGCGGTTCCGGCGGCGCCGGTTCTGGGATCGTGTGCACCATAAACTAAGGTCTTGATCCGAGCATGGGTGATGAGTCCCGCGCACATGGCGCAGGGTTCAAGGGAAACATAAAGGGTGGCGTCGACCAAACGATAATTGTCGAGTTGTCGCCCCGCTGCGCGAATGGCTTGAGATTCGGCGTGGGCTGAGGGGTCGCTGAGACGAATAACTTCATTAAAACCTTCGCCAATGATTTGGTCGTTGTGAACCACTACGGCACCGACAGGCACTTCTCCGAATTGCTCAGCTTGTTGTGCCAGCTCTAACGCACGGCGCATGTAGTGTTCGTGTTCCATTGGCAGTCTCGTTGGAAAGCAATGGTGCGCATTCTAAAAAAAAGCCCCCGCAAATGCGAGGGCTTTTTGTACATTGCTGTACTTTCTATACAGCTAACCTAACGTCAGACTAGAAACGGTAGCGGATACCGATTTTAGCTTGCCAGGTAGAACGTTCTGGCAGATAACGTGTAGGGGCTTGCGTAACGACATCGAACGCACGGCTATTGTAAGGAACACCGTAGACGTATTGACCGTCATCATTGATATGAGCACTTACCAGCTCACGCACGTTATCGCCGTATGGCAACACGTGTTTCTGACCAGCATCTTTATCAAAGATCGCAATGAGGTTGCGAACGTTGATGTAAAGTTCGCCTTTATGCCCTTCAGCAAAACCTGGTAACTCTTGAGTGAATTTGAAGTCCAGGTTAGTTGTCCATGGAGCACGTTCGGTATTACGTGGTAAGTAGCCGCCTTCGTAACCATTTAAACCGGCGCGTTGCAGATAGTCCATGAATTGCTCATAGCTAAAGTTGTTTTCATAAGATACCGCAGGATCGTTTGGTCCAGTCGGGATGTACGGCAGATACACTGACGAACGACCCAGAGTACCAAACGGCTGGTTACCAAAGCTCACGTCGCCGTAGCTGTCATACACATAACCCCATGGACGACCAGAGTAACGTTCCCAGAACAGACCGAAGGTTGAAGTGTAACCACTGACGAATTCTGTTTTGTACGTTAGGTCCGCCATCAAGCGGTGCTCAACTTGATAAGAAGCCGTACCCGGACGGACGTTCTGACGGTCAATGGCAACTGGGTAGCGATAATTTGAGATAGCAGTACTCGAGCTACCAGCAACAGCTTCTTCGATGTCTTGATTGGTGTAGCTCGCACGCAAACTGAAACCGTTGTCCCATGCTTTACCTAATGTAGTAGTGAAGATTTGGCTCTTACCACCGTCACCATTAGTCAACAATAAGTCGTAACGTTGTACGTTACCGTGATCGCCAACGCTCATTGGTTCATGGTCGTCGAGTGGATCGTCAACTACGTAGATAATACGACCGCCATCGATAGTGCGACGCACGTTTCCTTGTTGATCAAGCAAAGGTACACGAGTTAAGTCTTTCCACTGCACATCGTCTTTACGACGCGTGTAGATGTATTCGACGCTAGCGAACCAATCATCGCCTAATGCTGGAATGCTGAAGCTGTTGAAATCAACACCTAAGCTACCACGCCAATCCGACGGCAAGTCAAAGTCAGGGTCGGTGGCATTTACGTAACCATCAGCAATCAAGCCGTCTTTAACAGCTTGAGGTACTTGGGTCGGGTCAACGTCGTCGAAGAACACAGACCATGGCACGTCAGACAAGAACCGATCAAACTGTGAGAAGGTGGTACCGTTGTTGGTGTAAGAGTTCGATATCCAAACATTTGGACGGCCACCGGCGTAACGACCGAAGCCACCACGCACACGAACGTCGTCGGTGACTTGGTATTTAAAACCAACCCGCGGTAAGAACAAATCTTTGCCGTCGAGGTTCTCAGTGTTGGCAAAACCATAACGCGCGGCAAAGTTTTCGTTATAGATGGGTTTGTCTTCAGCGTGCATACGCTCATAGCGCAAACCAAACATTAACTCTAAGTCCCAAGTCGGCTGCCAGGTATCCTGGATATACAGCGCTTGCGTGCCTTGCGTAAAGTTTGCTGCGGCATCATTGATGTCGCCGGTTAAGCTGCCTGCATAATAAAACGAACCGGCTTCGCGGTTTTCAAAGTCTTCGATACTGTCGAATTCCCATGAACCCAACGCGTTTTGCACGAACAGGTTGTAAATATCAGTTTCAGAGAATGCATAACCGAAGCCGATAGCATGCTCACCGAACAGGTATTCACCGTTAGCTTGGAATTCCAAAGTGGAGTTCTCGCCTTCATTGGCATGACGTGAGTAGTCAGGACCAAATTCAATCGCGTTACGACCACCAACTTCCACGGTTACCATCCCCATGGTACGGCCAGCCAGTGGATCCTGGATAGCGGTAACGTCTTTGTACGACAATTTAATGTCACTGGAGAAGTTTGAGTTCCAGTTTGAATAGACCTGCATCGCATAAGCGTCAAGGATCTGTTCGTTGTTGTACCAGCTTGAGGACAGTGTCAAGGTACCGTCGCCGCCGTATTGGTTACGGATGGAGTTACCATCGGTACGCTGATAGGTGAAGGCTGCACGATGTTCGTTACTGATGTTCCAGTCAAGTTTGACCAACAACTTGTTGTCTTCTTCTTCAGCAGGGATGTCCCAGCCGCCAAGTTGTGCATCGGTTAA
This sequence comes from Pseudidiomarina xizangensis, assembly GCF_052541995.1. NCBI lineage: Bacteria > Pseudomonadati > Pseudomonadota > Gammaproteobacteria > Alteromonadales > Idiomarinaceae > Pseudidiomarina > Pseudidiomarina xizangensis. The sequence continues at coordinate 68,408 of NZ_JBOBQA010000002.1, read as the reverse complement.
GCCGTAAACGTCACGAGCGATGGCTAATACTTGGTTAAGTTCTTCAGTGGTGATGTTGGCAATATTCGCTGCATCTGAACCGATAGGGCCACGGTAAGGTGCGCTGGTCTCGTCTTGAGTTTCGTAGTTTACGTAGAAGAACAGCTTGTCTTTAATGATTGGGCCGCCAAGACTAATACCAAAAGTTTTTTCTTCGTAGTCAACGTTTGGTGGCAGCGCATCTTCATCATATTTAGATGCTTCGGCATCACCAGCAAGGCTATCGCTGGTGTATTGATAGAAAACCGAGCCGCTAAGTTGGTTGGTACCAGATTTGGTTACCGCATTAACTTTTGCACCTGTGAAATTGGTATCTTTTGCATTAAAAGGCACAACATCTACAGTGATCTGTTCAATGGCGTCGATTGAAATTGGTGAACCTTGGGTCGGATAACCGTTTCTATTCAGACCAAAGTCATCGTTTTGCGCGATACCGTCAACAGTGATTGAGTTGTAACGCGGGTTGTTACCGGCAACCACAAGCTGATCACCGTCGCCCAACTGAGTGGCCAGCGGGTTCAAACGAACAATTTCTTTCAAGTCACGGCTATAAGTTGGCAGTGACTGAATTTGTTCTTCACCGAACGAGCTACTAGAGCCATTATTCAGCTGCGCATAGTTAATGGCTTGGCCAGTTACGCTGATGCGTTCAACATCATTCGCTTCAAGCTGGGCATTTAAACGAAACGTGTCACCAAGTTTCAAGAATACTTCTGAATACTGTGCATCTTGGTAAATGTCTGAGTCTAAGGTGATGCGGTAAGGACCGCCAACACGAAGACCACTCGCAATAAAGGTACCAGAGTCATCGGTGGTGACTTCAGTAGTAGAACCTGAAGGCATGTGCTCAATAACAACTTTAGTACTGGCAGCGCCATTACCTTGTGGACCTAGGATTTCACCTCGTAATGATGCCGAGGTGTCTTGTGCTACTGCAGCTGCTGAGGCCAAGCCTAAGGCAACTGCGATCGCACTTGCGGTGCGGGAAAATCGCAGAGATGTAGTCATCTTTCTAAATTTCCTGGGTTGTGGTTTAAAGAAGTATTTGAAAGGCAATACTGCTTGATGGTGTGCCTTATAATTAATTCTACGCTTTTATAACACTTTTATGTGTCAAAATTGTGACAGCATTTTAATCAAAACAGATTAGAATTGCACCGCTTTTTTGGAACTAATAAGCTAAGATTTTGTCGTAGCGCACTCGCCAAAAGGATCATGATATTGATGAAGCCAGTCATACTCATAGTTGTAGCCCTATTTGTAAGTTTCTTAACTGGATGTGATATGCCGCAAAAAAAACCACAAGCACCTGCCAGCCTCCGTATTGCGACGTTTAATGTCAGCATGGATGCGTCGAATTATAGTGTTGCAGAACAATGGCATGAGGCTGGCGCGCACGCATTGCCGAGAGCATTGCATGAAGAGCATCCGCAAGTTAAAGCGATTGCTGAGATTATTCAGCACATACGTCCTGATATTTTAATTTTAAATGAATTTGACTACCTGCCGAACGCTGATGTGCTAACTAAATTTCAACAGAACTATTTAGAGGTTAGCCAGAACGGCGAGGCTCCGATTGAATATCCTTACAGCTACATAGCGCCGGTAAACACTGGCCGCGCAAGTCCATTTGATCTGAATCGCGATGGTAAAAAGTCCGGCGTCGGTGATGATGCCTGGGGTTATGGCAACTACCTTGGGCAATACGGTATGGCGGTAGTCTCGCGTTATCCGTTAAACATAACAGCGAGTCGAACTTTTCAATATTTTCGCTGGAGCGATTTGCCGGGGGCGTTGCAACCACTGGTACCGAATTCATACGAGCCCTGGTACAGCCCGGCAGCTTGGGCGGAGATGCCGCTGAGCTCCAAGTCACACTGGGATATCATCGCTGAGGTAAATGGTTATGATTTACATTTATTGGTGAGTCATCCGACGCCACCTGTGTTTGATGGTGAGGAGAATCGCAACGGCCGTCGCAATTTCGACGAGATTCGCTTCTGGAAGGAATACATTGGCCGTGCTTCGACCGATTTTATCTACGATGATCAAGGCCGTCGCGGCGGTCTCGGTGATGACAAGCGATTTGTTATCGTCGGTGACCTCAATGCCTCGAAAGAAAGTGCAGACAACATCCCCGGTGCAATCGAACAGTTGCTTGAACATCCGTTGGTGCAGGGTGAGTTTGTACCAACGAGTGACGGCGGAGCAGCACATACGCCAGATAATTCGTTAGCTGCAGAGCACACGGCAAGCTGGCGTAAGCGGGCCGATTACGTATTGCCATCGACCTACGGGATTAAGATTATTGATGGTGGCGTATTCTGGCCCACGGCAAGCGAAAGCAAAGCGGAGTTGGTAAGTGAACGACAGCGCTCATCTGATCATCGATTGGTGTGGCTTGACATACAATTGCAGTAATTTTCACAAAAATGTCGTAGATTCATAAAAGTGTCACAGAGAACAGTAATAATCGACGCAGCTTGAATACGACTAGGTGAAACAAGATGTCCAGAAAAATACTGATCGTTGAAGATGAAGCACCCATCCGTGAAATGTTGAGCTTTGTCATGGAACAGCACGGCTATCAAGCGGTAGAAGCAGGCGACTATCAGCTTGCTTTAGAAAAAATTGTCGAACCCTTTCCAGACATGATCCTGCTTGATTGGATGTTACCAGGCGGTTCTGGCATTCAATTGGCGAAAAAACTGAAAAGTGATGATTTCACTCGCGGTATCCCAATCATCATGCTTACTGCCCGCGGTGAAGAAGAAGATAAAATTCGAGGTTTAGAGGTCGGCGCTGACGATTACATTACCAAGCCTTTCTCGCCCAAAGAACTGATGGCGCGAATGCGTGCCGTGTTTCGCCGCGTGGCGCCCACTGCATTGGACGAGCCATTAGAGATTGAAGGTTTAAAACTTGATCCAATTTCCCATCGGATCAGTGCCTACAATGACCGCTTAGAAATGGGGCCGACTGAATTTAAATTACTGCATTTCTTTATGACACACCCAGAACGCGTGTATAGTCGGGAACAATTATTAGATCACGTGTGGGGAACCAACGTTTATGTCGAAGACCGCACTGTTGATGTGCATATTCGCCGTTTACGCAAAGCTATCGAAATGCATGGCCATGACCGTTTGGTGCAGACCGTGCGCGGCGTTGGTTATCGCTTCTCTAGTCGCTAGACGAAGAGGTTAGCGGAGCATGGATAAAAAGTACTCGGTTATCTTTATCCTGCGCGGTTTTCTGTGGTACATCGTACCGTTGGCCGGATTGGGGTGGGTGGTCGGCTACTTATGGCAAACCTTGACCTTTGGGTTGTTAAGCCTGCTTGTCTGGCATTACTACTTTCAATACAAACTGGTCGATTGGCTCTGGAATCGCCGGGCACTACTTCCACCAAGTGTTCCCGGTAGCTGGAGTTATATTTACGATGGTATCTATCGAACTCAACGCCGTAGTCAGCAGCGCCGTCGCGCTCTAGCACGGATTTTAAGGCGTTTCCGCGAGGCTTCTGAAGCTATTCCTGATGCAGCCATCGTGTTTCGCCGCGACGGTGGCCTGATTTGGTGTAATAAGCTGGGGCAGTTTTACTTCGGCTTGAAATGGCCTGGCGACACGGGTATCCGGCTTTCCAGCTTGATCCGTCACCCAGAGTTTATTAGCTATCTACAAAAAGGTGACTTCAGCGATGAAGTTTATCTACCATCGCCAGTGCGCGAAGATATCGAACTAGAAATTCGCATCATGCCGTACAGCGACGATCAATTTCTACTGATGGCGCGAGACGTAACGCAGTTGCGGCAGCTTGAAAAAATGCGCAAAGACTTCGTTGCAAACGTGTCTCATGAATTGAAGACACCATTGACGGTGATTCAAGGTTATCTGGAAATGTTCGATGACGACCCGGCAGCAATGCCACCAGCTCTGTTACAAAAAGCCGCAAAAGAGATGACAGGGCAAAGCACCAGAATGCGTAACCTGGTTGATCAACTTTTGTCGTTATCACGAATTGATTCTGCACGTGGAGACATATTTGAACGGGTGGTCAATGTTCCGGATGTATTAAAGCGCTTGCAATACGAAGCCGAGCAACTGAACGCGAATAAACAGCATGAGCTGGTTTTTGAAGTTGCAGAGCAGTCAATGTATGGTCATGAAGATGAGCTTCGTAGCGTGTTTTCAAATCTCGTCACTAACGCCATTCATTATACCCAGCCAGCAGGTAAAATAATTGTGCGCTGGCGTCCTGTAGGTGAACAAATGGAGTTTAGCGTTAGCGACAATGGTCCAGGCATACCAGCTGAACACATGCCCCGGGTAACAGAACGCTTTTATCGGATCGATAAAGATAGGAACAGTAGTAAAGGCGGTTCAGGTTTGGGGCTTGCGATTGTTAAACAAGCAGTCGAACATCACCATTGTAAGTTAACTATCGACTCAGTGGTGGGTCGTGGTTCGACCTTCAGTGTTCGAATTCCTCAAGAGTTGGTCGTTGCTAAACACGCTTCATGACAGAAATTTGGCAGAAATATGACACTAATTTGGGGATTGTCATTAAAATGTCACATTGACAGCTTAAACTCCCCAGTGTCATTTGAACAAAAGCTGCACCGCAGCATTGACGATTGGAGTCATTATGAAAGTTAAATCAGTTCTTCTTGCTTTAGGCTTAGCTGGCGTTGTTGCAACTTCTGCACACGCTCAAAAACCGACAGACAACCTTCCTGAATACCAAAAAGTAAGTGGCCTCTCCGGCAACTTATCGTCAGTGGGATCAGATACTTTGGCCAACATGATGACCTTCTGGGCCGAAGAATTTAAGCGTCTTTATCCAAATGTTAATATGCAAATACAAGCTGCTGGTTCATCAACCGCGCCGCCAGCATTAACTGAAGGCACTTCAAACTTTGGCCCAATGAGCCGTGGTATGAAGTCAAAAGAAATCGAGTCTTTCGAAAAGCGTCATGGCTACAAGCCAACGCCAGTGCGTGTTGCTATTGATGCTTTGGCAGTGTTTGTACACAAAGATAATCCGATCAAGGGCATGACTATCGCTGAAGTTGATGCGGTATTTAGCTCAACCCGCTTGTGTGGTGCTACTAGTCAGGTACAGCGTTGGGGTGACCTTGGTCTTGAAGGTAGCTGGGCAGGACGCGACTTACAGCTTTATGGTCGTAACTCGGTATCTGGTACTTATGGCTACTTTAAAGAAATCGCTTTATGTGACGGCGATTTCCGCGCTAATGTGAACGAGCAGCCTGGTTCTGCCTCAGTGGTACAGTCGGTATCAACGTCATTAAATGCCATTGGCTACTCTGGTATCGGCTACATGACTTCTGGTGTAAAAACCGTGCCATTAGCAGTAGTTGAAGGCGAAGAATACGTAGATGCAACAACTGAAAACGCATTAGCTGGTAAGTACCCACTAGCGCGCTTCCTCTACGTTTACGTGAATAAGCATCCGAATAAGCCGTTAGATCCTGCGACAGCAGAATTCTTGAAAATGGTTTTATCAAAGACTGGTCAAGAAATCGTCGATAAAGACGGTTATATTCCGCTACCCAAAGTTGTGGTAGAGCAAGAACTCGAAAAGCTCGACTTAAAGTAAGTGCAAAACCTGAAGAACCCGGCCCTCGCCGGGTTTTTCGCTATTCGCTATTGGTTTAAAACAACAAGTCTTTCATCGAACAGGGAACAGCGAAAAACGCTCTTGTTTTTTGTAAAATGTCACTTTTATGACGGTACTGTAACAATACTGTCATAGTTCTCAGCTATACTTCCGAAAATTCGAATTTAAACTTGCGAAACCACTCGAGGTAATAATGGCGGCAACAAAACCCGCATTGGGAGCCAGCAATTATCGACTCTTTAAAGACCGAGCTGCACGCTGGGGCGTTAGCCTAGGCGGCGTCATGGTATTGGTCGCGTTATTGCTGATTTTCTTTTATCTATTGTATGTAATAGAACCTATTTTCCGTGGTGTTGAAATCAACCATGAGCGCAGTTTTGAAAGCCCTGCTGGTGTTGAAATCGTTGCCATGGGCGTTGAAGAGCAGTCGGAAATTGGCTACCAGTTTAGCGCTGACGGTGAGTTGGTGTTTTTTGCATTACAGGCCAAACAGGGTACGGATTGGCAGCCCGGAAAGGTCTTATTACGCAAACAGATTACGGCATCAAACCCCACTGCATTTGCGCAAACACAACCGCAGAATAATCGATATGCGTTTGCGGTTGAGGGCGGGGCTGTGCGTTTGGTACAGCCTAAGTTTACGAGTGACTTCCGTAACGGTGAACTCTTTATAAAACCGAAAGTCGGTGAAGTTAACGAAGGAGAGTTGATTCAGGTTGACCCTGAAGGTGTAAATTTAACTAAACTCGCTTATGAATATGACGGTGAATCGATGCTGTTTGCCGCGCAGACTGCTGATGGCCGGGTGATCGTGAACTCAATGAACGCCAAAAAAAGCTTTCTGTCGGGTGTGGTTGAGCTGGAATCAAAGTTTTCCGAATTACCGATAACAGGTGAAATTAGTCAACTTTTAGTTACGCCGGATATGCGCCAAGTACTTGTTCGTCAGAACAATCGTTTCTGGGTGTACGATGTTTCACGTACTGGCGTGATAAAAGAGCGTCAGTTGATTAACATCGATAGCCGCCGGTTTGGTGAAGTGACCAGCATGCAACTATTGGCCGGTGCCAGCTCGGTATTATTCGGCCACGCCAATGGCAAAGTGAGCCAATGGTTCGAAGTTTCTGGTGACGATGGTCGACGTTATCAATTTATTCGTGATTTTCAGGCCGCGGAAACCGCCATTACAGATATTATTGTCGAGTATTACCGACGCACCTTTTATACCATCTCTGAAGCTGGACAGCTCGGCGTATTCCATACTACCTCTGAAGCCGAGTTGTATCGTGGGCAAGCGAACGATGTGGCTGCCGAACAGCTGGTCATAGACCCGCGCGCGAATACCTTGATGTTACTCGGTGAAAGCGCGCAGTTACATGTATTCGAACTCGTGAACGAGCACCCAGAGGTCACCTGGAGTGGCTTATGGCAGGAGGTCTGGTACGAAGGCTACCCTGAGCCCGATTATGTCTGGCAGTCAACCTCTGGGTCTGATGACTTCGAGCCTAAATTTAGCTTGGTACCGATCTCTTTCGGTACTATAAAAGCAGCAGCTTACGCCATGCTGTTCGCGGTACCTATTGGCTTGGCCGCAGCAGTCTATACCGCTTACTTTATGTCAGCTCCTGTGCGTAAAGTGGTGAAACCGACGGTAGAAATAATGGAAGCCCTACCAACGGTTATTCTGGGTTTCTTAGCCGGACTATGGTTAGCTCCCATCGTGGAAAACTATCTGCCGGGTATCATTGCAGTTATTCTGTTGGTTCCCTTGGCGATAATTATCTTTGCATTTTTGACGACGCAATTGCCGCAGCGCTTACGCAATTTTTTTACCGATGGCCGCGCTGCTCTAATCCTACTTCCGTTGGTGCTATTGGTAGGATGGTTTTCATTTGAGATGTCGCCGGTAATAGAAAACTGGCTGTTTGAGGGCAATGTTCGTCGTTACCTGACCAACGAGCTAGGTATTACTTTTGATCAACGAAACTCTTTGGTGGTGGGTATCGCCATGGGCTTCGCGGTGATACCTACGATATTCTCGATTGCCGAAGATGCCGTATTCAGTGTGCCTAAGCACCTTTCCAATGGGTCCTTGGCGTTAGGTGCTACCACCTGGCAAACCTTAACCAAAGTTGTCCTGTTAACTGCGAGTCCCGGTATTTTCTCTGCCGTAATGATGGGGCTTGGGCGTGCTGTAGGTGAAACCATGATTGTATTGATGGCCACCGGGAACACGCCGATTATGGATTGGAATATTTTTGAGGGGATGCGCACCTTATCGGCGAATATTGCCGTTGAAATGCCCGAGTCAGAAGTAGGTAGTTCACACTACCGGATTCTGTTCCTGGCGGCGTTTGTGCTTTTTGTTTTCACTTTCGCGTTTAACACCGTGGCGGAGCTTGTGCGCCAACGGTTACGCGATAAATACAGCTCGATGTAAGCGAGAGGATTTCCATGAAGCAATGGTTTAACTCAGGAAAACCGTGGATTTGGCTAACAGCAGGTTCCGTTAGCATCAGTTTAATCGCTGTTCTCGGGCTGTTGATATTGATTGGCTGGCGCGGCCTGTCATTTTTCTGGCCTGCGCAAATTCACGAAATGGATGTGCGCGCCAATGACGGTTCTATTTCGACCATTATTGGTGAAGTCTACGAGACAGAAACGATTCCAATTGAGCGGTTACAGGAATCAGGGGTGGCCCTCGAAAATTTCAATGAGCCAACACTCGATCGCTGGTTACTTAAGATTGGTAACCGTGAATATGTACCTTTGGACTTTTCCTGGGTGCTGAAACCGCAGATTGTTCGTGATGAAACACCACCTGGTCTGGCAGTATTTGAACGTACTAAAGACGGTAATTTTTACGGTTATGTCGTTGATGTTTTAGAGGATGGCGTTTCCGTAGCCAACGAAGAAAATATTCGGGAAGTACTCCAGCAGCGTATCGATCGCGCAGTGGAGCTGAACGGCCAGGCCAGTGATCTGCAAGACAGCGAGATTGGTGCAATAAATTATCAACTTAATCAGTTGCGTCTGGAACGTCGTAGCCTGGAGTTGGCCGGCAACCTAACTGCCGCTGAAGAGGCTCGTATTGCTGCTGAAGAAGAGCAGCTGAGAGCAGACTACGAAGTGTTGGAAGAGCAGCTCTTCGCATTGCGTGGAAAGGCACAACGTGATCAAGTGCAGGTGCGCGATATGCGCGGTGAAACAGTAACCCTGCCGATGTATCGGATGTTAGCTGTGCATTTCCCCAATGATATGGGATTTTTTGGCAAGCTCGGCCACTTTTTCGTGCAAATCGGCAAGTTCGTGAGTCAGGATCCGCGTGAAGCGAACACCGAAGGTGGCGTGTTCCCGGCAATTTTCGGTACCGTATTCATGGTCTTGTTGATGTCGATTATTGTCACCCCATTTGGTGTTATTGCGGCGATTTACCTGCACGAATATGCCGGCAAAAATGCTATTACACGATTGATTCGTATCGCGGTTATCAATCTGGCAGGGGTGCCGTCGATTGTTTATGGTGTCTTTGGTCTTGGTTTCTTTGTTTACATGGTCGGTGGGTCGTTAGACCAAATCTTCTATCCAGCAGCACTGCCAAGTCCAACGTTTGGTACACCGGGTGTGATGTGGGCGGCGATTACCCTCGCGATTCTGACGCTGCCTGTGGTTATTGTCTCAACCGAGGAAGGCTTGTCCCGCATTCCAAGTACGCTTCGTGAAGGCAGTTTGGCGTTAGGCGCAACCAAAGCGGAAACCTTATGGCGAATCATTATTCCGATGGCGTCACCGGCAATCATGACCGGCTTGATTCTGGCGGTTGCACGTGCGGCAGGTGAAGTGGCACCCTTGATGTTGGTGGGTGTTGTTAAGTCGGCACCGATGTTACCAGTTGATGGGAACTTCCCGTACTTCCATTTGGACCGCAAATTTATGCACTTGGGTTTCCACATTTATGATGTCGGCTTCCAAAGTCCAAATGTCGAAGCAGCGCGGCCGTTGGTCTACGCAACCTCATTTTTACTGGTGACCATCATTGTCGGTCTCAACCTGACTGCAATTGGCGTACGTAACCATTTACGTGAAAAATATCGCTCACTTGAGCATTAATTAACGAAGCAGAAGCGAAAGGTCTTACTATGATTTCGGTAACTCCGACAGATAATCAGGCAGAACGTCTCGATTTGGAAAATTTATCAGCGGAACAAACCGCTATGGAAATTCGCAATTTAAATCTGCACTACGGCGATGCTCAAGCGCTGTATGATATTTCCATGGCGATTCCCAAAAATCGGGTCACCGCGTTTATCGGTCCATCAGGTTGTGGTAAATCCACCTTGTTGCGCTGTATTAACCGCATGAATGACTTGGTTGAGATTTGCCGGATAAACGGCGAGATTCGGCTACATGAAAAGAACATCTACGACAAAGATGTCGATGCAGCAGCATTGCGGCGTAAGGTCGGTATGGTGTTTCAGCGACCGAACCCATTCCCTAAGTCGATTTATGAGAACGTGGTTTATGGCATGCGTCTGCAAGGCGTTAATGATCGTCGCACTCTGGATGAGGTGGTGGAGCGTTCGTTGAAAGGAGCCGCGCTCTGGGAAGAAGTTAAAGATCGTTTGAACGCAAGCGCGTTTAGCTTATCTGGTGGTCAGCAGCAACGTTTAGTTATTGCTCGTGCGATCGCGATTGAGCCAGAGGTGTTGTTGTTGGATGAGCCAACATCGGCACTTGACCCAATTTCGACTCTTACCATTGAAGAGCTCATTACTGAGCTGAAAGAAAAATATACCGTGGTGATTGTTACGCATAACATGCAACAAGCTGCGCGGGTTTCTGATGAAACGGCATTTATGTATATGGGTAAACTGATTGAGTATGCGGACACCAATTCGCTGTTTACCACGCCGACTCAGAAACAAACTGAAGACTATATTACTGGCCGTTACGGCTAACAGGAGTCAGGCATGGACAAGTTTAATATGAGCCGGCATATCTCCGGTAAATTTAATGACGAGCTCGACGCAGTTCGCACCCAGGTCATGAATATGGGCGGCCTGGTTGAGCAACAGTTGCGAGATGCTTTAATTGCGATTGAAAAATCTGATCAAGAATTGGCGCAACAGGTTCTGCAACGTGACCATAAAATCAACGCGCTGGAAGTACAGATTGATGAAGCTTGCGTGCAAATTATCGCCAAGCGGCAACCCGCTGCAAGTGACTTACGGCTGGTTATTGCGATTTTTAAAACCATCGCAGACTTAGAACGTATCGGTGATGAAGCTGAACGCATCGCTCGTGTTGCTTTGGAGAGCTTCAACAACGACCAACAAGAGTTTTTGGTGAGCCTGGAAAACCTAGGACAACAAGTGTTGGCTATGTTGCGCGGTGTCTTGGATGCGTTTGCCCGCATGGATCTTGATAGTGCCTATGAAGTGCATCAAATGGATGAGCAGGCTGACCGTCAGTACGAAGGCCTTACCCGCCAGTTGATGACCTACATGATGGAAGATCCGCGCGGCATTCCTAAAGTAATGAACGTACTCTGGTCGGCGCGTTCACTCGAGCGTATCGGCGACCGTTGCCAAAACATCGCCGAGTACATCATCTTCTTTGTTAAAGGCAAAGACGTACGTCATGTTTCGCCAGAATCGATGGCACGCACCGTGGGCCGCTCAGCGCCAGACACTGAATAACTTTGATTTTTGACGGAAAAGCCGACCTCTGGGGGACACTTCTGGGTCGGCTTTTTTTGTTGTGATAATCAATACTTCCGGAGCCACTGATTTGGCCCGCGTTATTAAAGTTTAAGCTGTGTTGAACGCTGCGGGTTGTCCACTTGCCAATGAGTGAGGTAGGTCAGCAGGATGGTTCAAATGTAACTGATTTTAGTTGCATTTGAAAATGTAACCAAAATCGGCTACATTGTTAAATGTAACTATAATTGGTTACGTCCAAAGGGGTTGGGTAGTTATATGAAAAAGCGATTTATAGCTGTAATTACCGGTGACATCGTTAATTCAACAAATTTGAGTTCTGCTCAGTACGATGAGCTACTGACGCAGCTTAAAAAAGAGCTAAATAGATTAGAAGCAAGCAACAAGGCCACTTGCGACATCTACCGAGGCGACTCATTTCAAATCACTTTTTTTTGTCCCTGGGCAGCGTTAAAGTCAGCTCTATTGATTCGTCTTAAATTAAAATCCAATACTTATAAAGTCGATGCACGTCAGAGTATTGCTATTGGCAGCGTGAAAGCTATAAGAGATGATGTGAAGACCTCCACGGGGGAAGTATTTGTATTGTCAGGCCAGCACCTTGACGAAATGAAATCACAGCGCTTGGTATTTAGCTCAGAGAATAAACTATTGGACCGGCATATTCCTATCGTTGTGAAGTTGCTCGATACGCATCTTAGCTCATTGACGTCTACGCAGTCTGAAGCACTTTACTCTTATTTAATGGATGACTCACAAACGCACGCACAATTAGCAAATAAGCTGAGTAAAAGTCGAGCCAATACGACGAAACTCCTTAACAACAGTGAATACCTTCTTGTTAATGAGTCAATTCACTATTTTGAGACTGTGGTTCGCGAGGAGCTCAACGATGACTGATGATGTTGTGATACTGGTGGTGCTAATTTTGGCTCATGTTATCGGTGACTTCTACCTGCAAACCGGTCGCAGTATAAGACATAAATCCGCTAAAGAGGCAAAGTTAGCAATACTGGCGAATCTTAGACATGGGGCTTCTCATGCCTTATTGGCTTTTACCGTACTTGGCATTACGTTGAGCTTTGAGTTAGCTCTGTTAGGGACGAGTTTAGTCATTGGAACTTCTCATTTCGTGATTGATTTTATTAAATCACGTTTATCTGCGTGCAAAGGTTCGTTATTTTGTTTTGCCGTCGATCAACTTTTACACTTAGTTATTCTGGTTAGTGTTTGGGCATACCTTTTCGATTACTTTGCCTTGATAAATCTCGCTACACTGAGAGAAGCCATCACATTAGAGGTTTTGGGAATCGCACTCGCTTATCTGGTTATTTTAAAGCCGACCTCCATTCTGATTCAGTTCGTGCTCAAGCCTTGGCGCATAGCAGACAGTGCTGATAGCAGCGAGCAGGACTCCGATGATCACTTGGATAAAGCAGGCTCTTTAATTGGTATTTTAGAGAGATTTATTATTTTAACCCTGATTTTAATGAATCAGTTTACTGCTATTGGCTTCGTCATTGCGGCAAAGTCGATTCTACGATTTAAAGAAGAGAGCAGACACGAATATGTGTTGCTCGGCACAATCACCAGCCTCGCCATTGTTTTGATGATAGGTTTAATTGCTCTATCGCTATTGTAGTGAGGGACGCGCGTCCAGTATTCGCTAGTACAAAACGCGTGCGCGGATAGTCCCTTCAATGGCTCGCATAGAGTCGAGCAGGGTGTCGGCAATATCACTCTCGGCCGGCGTGTCGATGTCGATGACCACATAACCAAGGTCGGCATCGGTCTGCAAGTACTGTCCGGAGACGTTGATACTTTGCTCGGCCAGAAGTTGGTTGATGCGGGTCAGCATGCCCGGGCGGTTCTCGTGAATGTGCAATAAGCGCCGTGCGCCATGATGCGTCGGTAACGAAACCTCAGGGAAGTTAACGGCGGAAAGTGTTGAGCCATTATCCGAGTAGTGGGCCAACTTACCGGCCACTTCAACACCAATGTTTTCTTGTGCTTCCTGGGTCGAACCGCCGACATGCGGGGTCAGAATACAGTTATCGAGATGACGTAACGGCGACTCAAAGACTTCGTTGTTACTGCCCGGCTCAACGGGGAACACATCGATGGCAGCACCGGCCAGTTGGCCAGTTCGCAACGCCTCAGCCAGCGCGTCAATGACCACCACAGTGCCGCGCGAAGCGTTGATCAGCAGCGCGCCTTTCTTCATTTTTGCCAGTTGTGGCGCATCAATCATCCACTGAGTTTGTGCCGTTTCAGGTACGTGCAGGGTGACCACATCAGCTTGCTGCAGCAGTTCATCAAGGGAACCTACCGCATGAGCATTACCCAGCGGTAACTTGCTCTCGATGTCGTAAAAACGCACCTGCATACCTAATTGTTCGGCCAAAATACTTAATTGACTACCAATGTGGCCGTAACCGACGATGCCGAGTACTTTGCCGCGCGCTTCATAACTGCCGGCCGCAGATTTGTCCCAACCACCACGATGGGCCGCAGCGTTCTTCTCAGGCACGCGGCGTAACAGCATGATGATTTCCGCAAGTACTAACTCGGCAACGCTGCGGGTATTGGAAAAGGGTGCGTTGAACACCACCACGCCGTGGCGGCGGGCAGCTTGCAGATCGACCTGATTGGTGCCAATACAAAAACAACCGACGCCGATGAGCTTTTCTGCTGCGGCAAACACCCGTTCACTGAGTTCGGTACGCGAGCGGATGCCAACAAAGTGAGCGTCACTTATTTTGCCGCATAACTCATCTTCAGTTAGCGCTGTTTTGATGTACTGAATGTTGTGGTAACCGCGCTGCTTGAGTATGTTAACGGCGCTTTCATGCACCCCTTCAAGCAGTAAAAATTTGATTCTGTCTTTGGCCAGGGAAACTTGGGTCATGCGCTTCACTTCACGGTTTCAATGCCATCGGCACTGGCAACGATGGTAACATCTGCGCCGCGTTGGGCGAACAGGCCATTGGTGACCACGCCGACGATATTATTTAACTGTTGCTCAAGGTGAATCGGGTCGAGAATATCGAAGTTATGCACGTCGAGTATCCAGTTGCCGTTGTCGGTGACAACACCTTCGCGCCAGACCGGATCACCGCCAAGCCTGACGATTTGCCGTCCGACATAAGACCGTGCCATGGGGATAACTTCCACCGGCACCGGGAAATTACCCAGCCGGCCGACTTGTTTCGACTTATCAACAATACAAACAAAGGTTTGCGCTACCGCGGCAATGATCTTTTCGCGGGTCAGTGCTGCACCACCGCCTTTGACCATGCGCATGTGGCTGTCGATTTCATCAGCACCATCGATATACAACGGCAACTCGTTCACTGAGTTGAGATCAACTACGCGGATACCGTGTGATTTCAGCCGTTCAGTTGAAGCGTCAGAGCTGGAAACTGCTGCTTCAATGTCATGTTTCATTTCGGCAAGTAAATCGATGAAAAAGTTTACCGTTGAACCGGTACCCACCCCGATCACTGAGCCGGGCTTGAAGTGCTCTTTAACGTAGTCGAATGCTGCTTGTGCCGCTTGCTGTTTGAGTTGATCTTGAGAGGTTGCCATGCCTGCGTCCTGAATCAGTGGGCTATGGTTTTTGAGTATACAGTTTTAGTTACGAAAGTCCCATAGTTTCGCCGGTGTGATGACCCGTGGTAGTGGCACATCCCAGGCGGCATGAGGTAGCCGTTCGACCTGTTGGCAATCATAGGCTAAGCCAATGGGTTGCAAGTGCGGTAACTGGCCTGCATACCAGGCAGCGAGCGTCCGATCATAAAAACCACCGCCCATACCCAGACGATTACCCTGCCGATCGAAACCGACCAAAGGCACGAGCAGTACTTGCAGTTGCGCGAGGGGCAGAATGTCGGCACAGGCCAAGGCCGGTTCTGGAATGCCATAACTGTTAGTATGCCAAATGGTTGTCTCACGAATGCGCAGAAAGAGCAGATGATTGGGTGTGACTGGATGCAATACAGGCAGTGCTAATTGGTGCCCCTGTGTTTGCAAAGCGGCATTTAGTTGCGCGGTCGGTAACTCGGCCCGCACACTATGATAACTGCCAAGGTTGCAGGCTTGCGTGAGTTCAGGTAACTGCTGCAGGTGGGCCAGCACTTGCACAGCAGCATCTTCGCGTTGCTGTGCCGTGAGGGCTTGACGCTGCGCGAGCAGTGATTTTCGCAATTGCTGTCGGTTCATGTGGCTGCTATTCTGACCTAACGTTATAACGCATATTTTTGTATGTTTTTTCAATTCAATAAGGCGCTTTATATCATGATTAAACGGCTACTGACTATGGTCATGCTCAGCATGGCGTTGAGCACCCAAGTATTTGCGGCTCCGCCCAAGGCTCCACCGCGTGGTGATCAAGGGGAAGGACCTTATCAACGTCTGATTTTACGTGGCGTGACGGTCATTAATGGCGAAGGCGCACCGCCGCAAGGGCCGGTGGATATCGTGATTGAGAACGATCGTATTGCTAACATCGTCAGTGTCGGTAACCCTGGTGTTCCGATTTTACCTGACAACCGTCCACAACTGCGCGAAGGCGATAAAGAAATGGATTTAACCGGGCACTATGTACTGCCGGGTTTTATTGATATGCATGGTCACATCGGTGGCTCAGCTGAAGGCATTCCGGCTGAGTACGTATTTAAGCTATGGCTGGCACACGGCATCACCACCGTGCGTGAGCCTGGCAGCTTTAATGGTTTGGACTGGACGTTGTGGCACCAGGAACAAGCGGCTGAAAATAAAATTGTTTCCCCACGAATTATTCCCTATTTAGGTTTTGGCATGAATGCCGATGAACCGATATTCAATGCGGAGCAGGCACGTGGGTGGGTGCGCGCAACAAAGCGCGAAGGCGCAGCTGGCATTAAATTTTTTGGCGCGCGCCCCGAAATCATTGCCGCAGCTTTAGATGAAGCCGACAAGCAGGGCTTAGGCACCATGATGCACCATGCTCAGCTCAATGTAGTGCGGACCAACGTCGTTGATTCAGCCCGCATGGGTCTCGATAGTATGGAACATTGGTACGGTTTGCCCGAAGCTATGTTTACTGAGCAGGTAATTCAGGATTACCCTGCTGACTACAATTACAACAACGAACAAGATCGTTTTGCCGAAGCGGGGCGGTTGTGGCAACAAGCTGCTGAGCCAGGCAGTGATAAATGGAATGAAGTGCGTGATGAGCTAATCGCGTTAGATTTCACGATCAATCCGACTTTAACAATTTACGAAGCCAGCCGCGACTTAATGCGCGAGCGACAAGCCATTTGGCACGATGATTACACCTTGCCGCAACTGTGGGATTTCTTTGAACCAAGTCGTTATGCCCATGGATCGTATTGGTTCGACTGGACCACGGACGAAGAAGTGGCCTGGCGCAAAAATTATCAGAAGTGGATGGCGTTCCTGAATGATTTTAAAAACCACGGTGGGCGCATTACCACAGGCTCTGACGCCGGCTACATCTACAAGATTTATGGCTTTGGTTTAATTCGCGAGTTTGAACTGCTGCGTGAAGCTGGATTCAATGCCTTGGAAGTGATTCAGGCAGCAACGTTAAATGGCGCTGAAGCTTTAGGTTTAGAACATGAAATTGGCAGTGTGGTACCGGGTAAAAAAGCTGATTTAGTGATTGTCGCGGAAAACCCATTAGCCAACTTCAAAGTACTTTATGGTACAGGTCACTTTAAACTCGACGAGAATAACCAGCCGATGCGGACCGAAGGCGTTCGTTATACCATTAAAGACGGTATTGTTTACGATGCGCAGCAACTGTTAGACGATGTCAGTAAAATTGTCGAAAAGGCCAAACAAGAGTAATCATCGTCATAAAAAAAGGGGTGACCACCCAGAATGCCGCTGCGTGCCTTGGCCCTTGAACCCACTGGTTCAAGGCGGGGCGCAAATACGCGACCGCAGGCTTCTCGATACAGGTCGAGCTTGCACAATAGCCGGTCAGTGAGCCCCTTTACTGATGACATCGGCTCAGGGACATTAGCGTGCTGGCGAACATTCCAGGCGATCATAACTGTTGACTGTTGAACTTACTTACGCCCTGGACGTTGTTCCGTAGCTACCTGCTCCAGGGTTTCTTGTAGTAACTTAATTTTTTCTTCCAGTTCTTGGATACGTTGCCGTTGCGAGAGTTCAAGTTGCGCACTCTCGTGACACAAGTTTAATGCGGCCATCACCGCGATTTGTTCCGGATGACTTAACCGTGTCACTTGTTTGATGTGCTCAAGCTTTTGATTCAATTGATCTGCCGCTTGCTGCAATGCAACCTCTTGTCCTTCTGGACAATTCACTTTGTAGTGACGTTCCATCAAATTGATGTCCATGGTGCGTTGACTCATGACCAAGGTTCCTTGCTGGTTGATATCGCATATGCGCACATTATGCCATGCCTTGAGGGGCTTTGTCAGCTAGCCTCTACCGATGCACAGTGGTAGGATGCAGGTTATCAAAAAGCAAGAGATAGACCTGCATGACTGATTCAACTTCTGATCAACCGGCGGAACTGGAGACGAGTTCTCAAGCCTACGACCGCCTGACTGAATTCTTCGAACGCCATGGCCTGTTGTCCAGCGCCGCTGAAATCCACGGGCTACTGACCGGCATGGTGGCTGGCGGTGCCAGCGTCGATGGCGACGAGTGGTTACTGTTATTGAGCGATCTCATTAATGAAGGGCAATCTTTCCCGCCAGAAGTACGCGAGCAGGTGAGCCTGATGGCTGCTGATTTATGCGCCAGTCTGCGCGACCCTGACTTGGGCTTCCAGCTATTATTGCCAGGTGATCACGAGCCGTTACATGAGCGCTTACAAGGGCTCACCGCGTGGGTGCAATCCTTTTTAGTGGGCTTCGGAGTTAATCAAACCAATCTGGCTGGGCTGTCGGCCGACCTGCGTGAGGCTATTGACGACATGGTCGAGATCGCGAAACTGGATATTGCCATAGATGACGACGAAGAAGCTGAGCGTGCGTACTTTGAAATCATGGAATATTTACGGATCTCGTCAATGCTTTGCTTTAACGAACTGGGTCAGCATGGTGGCGGTGGCTGCAAAACCAACAAGACGTTGCACTAACTAATGACTGTGATGCTTACCAAAGATGAATTTGCACAACGCCGGGCGCGCTTGTTAAAACGCCTGGCCGATCAACCGCACTCAGCGGTGGCGATTATTCCGGGCGCGCAACTGGCAACCCGTAGTAGAGATACCGAATTCCCCTTTCGCCAAGATAGTGACTTTTTGTATTTAACCGGTTTTAACGAACCCGATGCAGTGTTGGTGTTGGCGCCAGAAAGTGAGATGCCGGTGCAATTGTATTGTCAGCCATCGGATCCCCATGAGGAAGTGTGGCATGGCCGTCGACTTGGCGTGGCGCTAGCCGTAGCCGAATTAGGGGTTGATGTGGCGCATGCGATTGATGATCTGGATGACCACCTGCTGCCGCTGCTTGATGGCGTACATACGGTGATGATCGATCACAGCAAAGCAGAGTGGTTGGCGCACGTGCAAGATTTGAGTGATAGCCTTCGACAAAGCAGGAAAAAAGGCCAGCAAGCGCCGCGAGCTTATGTTGATATCGCGCCTTGGTTGCATGAATGGCGGTTACAGAAGTCAGCGGCTGAGCTCGAGGTGATGCGAGAGGCTGCGCGTATCACGGTCGGTGCCCATAAACGCGCCATGCGTTTTGCCGCTCCTGGTCGTTACGAGTATCAGGTTGCTGCCGAGCTGCATCATGAATTTGCCGTTAACGGTGCGAGCGCGCCCGCCTATGGCACCATTTGTGGTGGCGGCGAGAATGCTTGTATTTTGCATTACACGGAAAACCACTCGCAGTTGTGCGATGGCGATTTGTTACTGATTGATGCTGGTGCAGAGTTCCAGGGTTATGCCGCTGATATAACACGGACTTTTCCAGTAAATGGTAAGTTCAGTGAAACCCAACGGCAACTTTATGAAGTTGTTTTACGCGCACAGGAAGCTGCATTTGCAACCCTCAAACCTGGCAGTCATTTACAGCGTGCGCATAAAGCTGCCGCGAAAGAGATCACCAAAGGCCTGATTGAGCTAGGGATTTTGCAGGGCGATGTTAATGAGCATGTTGATCAGGCCAGTCATCGCCGATTTTTCATTCATGGCTTAGGTCATTGGCTTGGTCTGGATGTCCACGATGTCGGGGACTATCAACAGGACGACAAGCGTACCCTGTTTAAACCCGGCATGGTGCTTACCGTAGAACCCGGTATCTATATTCCAGCAGACGCCAAAGATGTTGAAGCAAAATGGCGCGGCATAGGTATTCGTATCGAAGACGACGTGATTATTACCGAAGCGGGTTACGAGAATATGACCGCAGCTGTGCCCAAAACTGTAGCAGAGATTGAAGCGTGGATGCAGACAAACTAACTTCGATTATTATTGCCGGTGGTGGGCTGGTGGGCTCACTTACCGCGCTATTGCTGGCGCGGCGGCGGCCCGATCTGAGCATCGTTATTGTTGAGCCTAATGCAGCAGGGCCGGTCCCCGATAAACGTACCATTGCACTGGCAGCAGCAACGGTAGAGTTGTTGCAGCAGCAAGGAATTTGGTCGTCCTTGGCGGCAGCAAGTGAAGCGATCAAGCACATTCATGTGAGTGACCGCGGTTATCTGGGCGTGACCCGTTTACACGCGGAAGATGAAGGCGTCGCAGCACTTGGCCAGGTGGTGCCCGCCGCAACTTTAAATCGTGCACTTTACCAGCAACTGGGCGAGTTACCGAATGTTACCTGGCGTGCTGGCACGCGCGTTGTTGCTATCGAACAACAGATTGCAAGCGCTGCGGTCACCTTAGCTTCGATGGCGGAAACGGCAGCGGAAACCGAACAACTGAACTGTCAGTTGTTGATTGGGGCCGACGGCCAACGCTCGTTTGTCCGCGAAGCACTGGGTATCGGCATGCAGGTCACTGACTATAAGCAAGTCGGCATTATCGCGACCTTGCAGCTGGCAGAGCCACTCGCGGGCTGGGCCTACGAACGCTTTACCGACACCGGGCCGTTAGCGCTATTACCGCTGCCGAACCAGCAAGCTTCATTGGTATGGTCGGTGGCGGAAAGCGATGCCTCTGCTACCTTGGCCTTAACCGACGAACAATTTTTGTCCGCGCTACAAGCCGCCTTTGGTTACCGGGCCGGGCGTTTTGTCGGCATCGGCGAACGGTTGCAATTCCCGTTGCAACTGCATCTTGCCGAGCGCAGTTTTGCCCATCGCGCGGTCATTATTGGCAATGCATCACACACGCTGCATCCTATCGCCGGACAAGGTTTTAACCTTGGTGTCCGCGATGCCATCTCACTTAGCGATCAGCTGGCGCGGGCGGACGATCCAGGTGCTTATGCGACGCTGGCGGATTATTGGCAACAGCGCAAAGACGACTACCAACAGATCATCGGACTGACGGATCTGCTGGTGCGTGGTTTTTCCAATCACCACTGGCCAATGACTCAACTACGCAACCTGGCATTGCTGGGACTTGATGCTGTGCCGCCGCTGCGCAATCGTTTTGCGCGACAAACCATGGGGCTGACTTATTTGGCTAAGCCCTTGGCTAACGGAGAACGCACATGAGTCAGCATTTTATTGTTGTCGGCGGCGGTATGATCGGTTTAGCCAGCGCGCTGGGATTACGCCAGCAAGGCCACCGTGTGACTTTACTCGAGCGAGGCGCAGTACCGAGCTACGGCGATGAAACCGAACTACGGGTTAGTGCGATCGCCCATCATAGTCGCGCGTTGTTAAGTGAGTTAGGTGTCTGGCAGAAATTACCTGTTGCGCGGCTCGGGCCCTACACCGCCATGGAAGTCTGGGATCACGATAGTTTCGGCCGCATCGCTTTTGCCGCCAACGAAGTGAACCAGACGGATCTGGGCGCGATTATCGAAAACCGCGTGCTGGAAACCCACCTCTGGCAAGCCGCCGCAGACGGGGGGGTAGAATTGCTCGCTCAAACCGCAGTGCAAAGCCATAAAGTCAACGCCGATGAAGTTTGGGTCGAAGCCGGCGGCCAACGCATCCGGGGTGATTATTTGCTGGCGGCGGATGGAGTTAAATCCCCGCTGCGGCAAGCTGCAGGCTTACCCCTGACCTTTTGGGATTATCAACAGCAAGGCTGTGTGGCGGTAATTCGCTGCAGCCAACCCCATAACGGCTGCGCACGGCAGGTATTTTTATCTTCTGGCCCAGTGGCCTGGTTGCCTTTAGCTGACCCCCACCAGGTTTCGCTGGTTTGGTCAGCTGACATGGATTATGCGCAACAGTTGCAACAACTGGACGACAGTGAGTTTATCAAACAACTGCAGGCAGTGAGTGATCAGTGTTTAGGCCAGTTCGAGCTGGCTTCGGCCCGGGCTTATTTCCCACTGCGCATGCAGTACGCGCAGCGGTGGCTGCAACAACGGTTAATACTTATCGGTGATGCGGCACACAGTATTCATCCACTAGCCGGGCAGGGCGCAAATTTAGGCTTTGGCGATGTGCATGACTTGTTAGCAGTGACCGCAAACGAGTTTGGTAGAGCTGACCTGCGGCATTGGGAGCGCCAACGTAAAGTCGCTACGGTACAGATGATTGCCACTATGGAAAGTTTTAAGCGCGGCTTTGGCAATGCATGGCCGCTAGCGAAGCTGCTGCGCGGCGTCGGCTTGCGGTTGGCCGATCGGGTAGCACCGTTAAAACGCGCGCTGATTAAATCCGCTCTAGGATAAATTGCCCGAGTTGCTGTGCCGCGGAGTTTTCTGCGGCACGGGTAGATAACATCACACCCACATCACCTAAATCTGGTAACACCACGTTATCAGCAACGCGTTGCAGACGCTCCAAATGCGCCGGCACAGTACTCTGTGCTAAAACAGTAATGCCCAAACCACTCTCAATCGCCGCTGTTAAGCCACTAAAGTCGGTGTTGGTGTAAGTGATACGCGAAGCGATACCAGCCTGACGCAACGCGCGTAATGCGCGGCGGCGATAGATGCAGCCGTCGGGAGCGAGTACCAGCGGTAACGGCGAGGGCAGCAAGTGGCTGTCCTGATTGCCGACCCAAACCAAAGGTTCTTGTCGTAACTCCAACCACTGCACCGGATTGACCAGCTGCGCAGCATCTTTCCCGCCGTGCTCCGTAAGCGCAATAATCACATCAAAATCATCGGCTTTACCAATCAGTTGTTTACTCAGCGCAGAGGTGACTTCAAGGGCGACGTTGGGGTATCCCTGAGCGAACTGACCCAGCACTTGGGGTAGTAATTTACTGGCAAACTCACTGGTGATACCTAAACGCACCCGGCCGCTTAGTTCGGGTTCGGTTAAGCGTGCAATAATTTGGTCATTGAGATTCAACATCGCGCGCGCGGCGTCCATCAATTCTGCGCCTGCTGGAGTCAGTTGAATGCGACCACCGGTGCGAGCATAGAGCCGCACACCTAGCATGTCTTCAAGTCGTTGTAGCTGCAAACTGATAGCCGGTTGTGAACGGCCGAGTTGTTGCCCTGCCGCGGTAAAGCTTTGCAATTCGTAGACGCTAATAAAGGCGCGTAAGCTATCTAAGGGTAACTGCTGCATGAATTCACCTGAATTATTAACAAATACAATAGTAATTTAAATGGTATAAGCAACAGTTATAATAGCATAAGGAATATTAATTTGTTGCGAGCGCCGATGAGTTTTATAATTGCGCCACTTTAAGCAAAACAACAGGACGACGACGCCATGGCAAATCGTACCCCTTTATATGACGCGCACGTAGAAGCTGGCGCTAAGCTAGTCGATTTTCACGGCTGGGAAATGCCGCTGAGTTATGGTTCGCAAATTGAAGAACATAATGCGGTGCGCCAGGATTCAGGCGTGTTCGATGTGTCCCACATGACCATCGTTGATGTGCTTGGCCGCGAAGCTAAAGCATTCTTGCGCTATATGTTGGCGAACGATGTGGCGAAACTATCGCTGCCAGGTAAAGCTCAGTACAACAGTATGTTGAATGAGAATGGCGGCGTCATCGACGATCTTATCGTTTACTATTTTACCGATGAATCGTATCGCTTAGTGGTTAACTCAGCGACGCGGGAGCGTGATCTAGGTTGGATCGGAAGTGTGGCGAAAGATTTTGATGTGAAAATTGCTGAGCAACCGCAGTTCGCGATGATCGCATTACAAGGCCCGAAAGCTGCAGAAAAACTTAAATTGGTATTGGGCGAAGACGCTTTTAGTAAAATTGATGGTATGAAGCCATTTATGTCCGCGCAAGTGGGTGACTTGTTCATAGCGACAACTGGTTATACCGGTGAAGCTGGCTATGAAATCGTGTTGCCAAGTCATGTTGCCGAGCAAGTATGGGATGACTTATTGAATGTGGGTGTGCAACCCTGTGGCCTGGGCGCGCGTGATACCTTGCGGTTAGAAGCTGGTATGAACCTGTATGGTCAGGATATGGATGAGAATACCACACCATTGGAAGCCAACATGGGCTGGAGCGTGGCGTTTGCGCCGGAAGACCGTAATTTTATTGGTCGTAATGCGCTGGAAAAACAAAAAGCCGAAGGCCATAACAAACTTGTAGGTCTGGTAATGCGTGAAAAAGGCGTGCTGCGCAACGGCCAAAAAGTCGTGGTTGACGGCGGCGAGGGTGTGATTACCTCGGGCAGCTTTTCACCTACCCTTGGCTTTTCAATTGCCATGGCGCGTGTGCCTTCATCAGTTGGTGAAACCGCAGAAGTGGAAATGCGCAAAAAATTCGTTACAGTTAGCGTGGTAAAACCCAGCTTCGTCCGCAACGGCAAAAGCCTTGTTTAAGCACGTTAAACAGAACAATTAACCCGAGGATCAGAACATGAGCTCAATCCCAAAAGAATTAAAGTATGCAGCAACTCACGAATGGGTTCGCAACGACGGCGACGGTATGTTCACTGTCGGTATCAGTGACCATGCGCAAGACCTGTTAGGCGACATGGTATTTGTCGAATTGCCAGAGGTTGGCGCCACCGTTGCCGCAGGCGATGACGTTGCGGTAGCTGAATCAGTAAAGGCTGCATCAGACATCTATGCACCTATCGCCGGTGAAATCACCGCAGTTAACGAAGACCTCGAAGATGCCCCAGAAACAGTCAACAGTGATCCTTATGGTGATGGTTGGTTGTTTAAGATTAAGGCTGAAGACCCAAGTGAAGTTGAAAGTTTGCTTGATGCAGAAGGTTATCAAGCGGTTATCGACGAAGACTAATTAGGCAATGGAATGCACAAACCCCGGTTCACGTCACCGGGGTTTTGTGTTTCCTAACCCCCTGTACCACCCGAATAAAGGGACAAGAAGTAAATGACCACAGCAACGCTTAAGCAGTTAGAGAATCATGGTGAATTTATTGGTCGCCATATTGGACCAAGCACCGACGAGCAGGCCGAGATGTTGGCAGAGCTCGGCGCCGATTCACTCGAAGCACTTACCAAGGACACGGTACCCAGCACAATTTTGCGTGACCCGTTCTTACAAGTTGGTGAACCCCTTTCTGAACGCGAAGCGCTAGCGAAGTTGAAGACCATCGCCAATAAGAACCAGGTACTGACTTCTTACATCGGTATGGGCTATTACGACACCTTGGTGCCGAATGTCATTTTACGAAATGTTCTGGAAAATCCGGGCTGGTACACTGCTTACACGCCTTATCAACCCGAGATCGCACAAGGTCGCTTGGAAGCTATTTTAAACTTTCAACAGATGACCATGGACCTTACTGGCCTCGAGCTTGCCAGTGCGTCGTTACTCGATGAAGCGACTGCCGCGGCGGAAGCCATGGCAATGGCGAAGCGGGTCAGCAAAAGCAAGTCGAATACCTTTTTTGTCGCCGACAACGTCTACCCACAAACCATCGACGTGGTGAAAACGCGGGCTGAGATGTTTGGGTTTGAGATTGTTGTGGCTCCAGCTCGTGAAGCAACTGAGCATGAGGTGTTTGGTGCCTTGTTGCAGTACCCCGACCGTTTGGGTCAGCTGCACAACATCGAACAACTGATCGCCGATATACAAGCACAAAAGGGTATCGTCGCAGTAGCTGCCGATATCATGAGCCTGGTAATGTTGAAGTCACCGGGCGAAATGGGTGCCGACATTGTGTTTGGTTCAGCGCAACGGTTTGGCGTGCCGATGGGGTACGGCGGTCCACACGCGGCGTTCTTCGCTACCCGTGACAAATTCAAACGTTCACTGCCAGGGCGCATCATCGGCGTTTCTAAAGATAGCCGTGGTAACTTAGCCTTGCGCATGGCGATGCAAACCCGTGAGCAACACATCCGCCGCGAGAAAGCTAATTCCAATATTTGTACCGCCCAGGTTTTACTGGCAAACATGGCGTCATTTTATGCGGTGTACCACGGCCCTCAAGGGCTGCGTATGATCGCTGAACGTATTCATCGTTTAACCGATATCATTGCTTTAGGTTTGCAGGATAAAGGTGTCGAAGTGGTCAATTCACAGTGGTTTGACACCCTGACCTTTAAACTCGAAGGTAACGGACAAAGCATCGTTGAGCGCGCGGTAGAGCATGGCTTTAACCTACGCGTCGACGGTAATAACCAATACGGTGTGAGCCTCGATGAAGCTAAGACTCCAGCCGACATTGAAACCTTATTTAGTGCTTTGTTTGGCGATGAACACGGGCTTGAGATAGACACTCTTGATGCGCGCGCCAGTGCTGGCGACAGTAACTCTATTCCTGCTGATTTGCGCCGCGAGAGTGAGATTCTTCGCCACGAGGTGTTCAATACGCATCATTCTGAAACAGAAATGCTGCGTTACATCAAAAAGCTGGAAAATAAAGATCTAAGCCTGAATCACAGTATGATTTCGCTCGGTTCATGCACCATGAAGCTGAACGCGACGGCAGAAATGATCCCGGTAACCTGGCCAGAGTTTGGCCAGCTGCATCCGTTTTGTCCGGAGAATCAAGCCGCCGGTTATCATGAGTTACTGCAAACTTTATCGACCTGGTTGGTTGATATCACTGGTTACGACACGATGTCGATGCAGCCGAACTCAGGTGCGCAAGGTGAGTACGCAGGCTTGCTGGCTATCCACAAATACCATGCCAGCCGCGGTGAATCACATCGTGATATCTGCTTGATCCCAAGTTCAGCTCACGGTACCAACCCAGCTACGGCGCAAATGACGGGCATGAAAGTTGTGGTGGTCGATTGCGACAAAAATGGCAATGTCGACATGAACGACCTTAAAACGAAAGCGGCAGAAGCCGGCGATCATCTGTCGTGCATTATGGTCACTTACCCATCAACGCATGGTGTCTATGAAGAAGGTATCCGTACCATTTGTGACGTGGTGCACGAACACGGTGGCCAGGTTTATCTCGATGGCGCCAACATGAATGCGCAAGTCGGTGTCACGTCACCAGGTTATATCGGTGCCGATGTGTCGCACCTGAATTTGCATAAAACCTTCTGTATTCCGCACGGTGGCGGTGGTCCTGGTATGGGGCCTATCGGTGTGAAAAAACACCTGGCACCGTTCTTACCGAATCACAGTGTGGTGCCGATTCACGGTACCAATCTGGATAATGGCGCGGTGTCAGCGGCGCCGTTCGGTAGTGCCAGCATTTTACCGATTTCGTGGATGTACATCGTGATGATGGGCTCACGCGGTCTGCGCGAAGCAACTGAAGTGGCAATTTTGAACGCCAACTACATTGCCAAGAAACTTAGTGGCCATTACCCAATTTTGTACAAAGGCCGTAACGATCGCGTTGCGCATGAGTGCATCATTGACCTACGTTCATTGAAAGACAACTGTGATGTGACCGAAATGGACATCGCTAAGCGCTTGCAGGACTATGGCTTCCACTCGCCAACCATGAGCTTCCCAGTGGCAGGTACGCTGATGGTTGAACCAACAGAGTCAGAGTCGAAGTTTGAGCTCGATCGGTTTATCGAAGCGATGATTTGTATCCGTGACGAAGCGCGAAAAGTTGAACAAGGTGAGTGGCCGCAAGACAATAACCCACTGCATCATGCACCGCACACCCTGGCAGATATCACTGATAGCGAATGGAATCGACCCTATGACCGCGTGACGGCTGTTTATCCGGTGCCAGCAGTGGCAGCCAACAAGTTCTGGCCAAGCGTGAATCGAATTGATGACGTTTATGGCGATCGCAACTTGATGTGCAGCTGCCCGGCGGTGGATAGTTATCGGTAGGCGTCTGCTGAAATTCTAAAGACGAATCAAAAGGGACTCATTGGAGTCCCTTTTTTATTGACCTTTCTTGGATCCGTTCTATGATGAATAATTATAAAAAAATAAAACGTTAATTCAATCGGTTGTGGGAGATACCACCATTCATCGGGTCAATTTAGACAACGCATTTCATTTGTTGGCGGAAAATCTGCGCGAGCGAAGTGAGCTGGAATTCATTGAAAATCTTACCCAGCTACTGAGCGAGTTGCTTGGCGCTGATCATGTCATGGTATCGGAAATCTTCGAAGCGGATGTTAACCGCGCACATGTGGTGTCGTTTTATTCTCGTGGCAGTCACCGTCAAGTCAACAGCTATGACCTTCATGGCTCCCCTTGTGAGACCGTAATTTCTTCCGGTTTTTGCGTGTACAGCGAAGCTGTGTGCAAAACTTTCCCCGATGATGAACTACTTCAACAGTTGAGCGCTGAGAGTTACATTGGCGTACCCATGCTCGCCGTGGACGGTCATAAACTGGGCATTCTGGCAGTTTTAAATGATGCGCCCACCGACTATTCGAACGAGGTGTTTGAACTGTTACAAGTAGCTGCATCACAAGCGGCAGCGGAGATGGCGCAAGTACGTATTACCAACCGTCTAAAAGAAAGTGAGCGGCGTCTGCAGACCTTGATGGATAGCTTACCTGGCATGGCTTACCGCTGTAAAAACGATAAGTTCTGGACCATGGAGATGGTAAGTCGTGGCGCCCGCAAGCTCACCGGTTACGATGTTACTGAGTTGCAGAATAACGCGACTATTCCCTACATCGATATTATTCATCCTGAAGATAAAATGAAGGTCGCAGCTGCGGTAAAGCTGGCGGTCGAGAACGACGATTATTTTAAAATAAACTACCGAATTATTCGTGCCGACGGAGTATTAAGGTGGGTGTGGGAACAGGGCAAAGGGGTGCGTTCAAAATCAGGAGAGATGGCACACCTGGAAGGCTTTATTCTTGATGTTACCGAGCAATATCTGCAGCAGGAGCGAATCACCGAAATCGCATTTACCGATGAACTCACCGGACTACCCAATCGCCCCGGGTTACTTGATTTCTTGGAGCGCGAGTACGAGCGCGAGCAGGGGCCCGACTACTTACTGGTACTGGTTGACATTTGCGGCTTTAGAAACATCAACGAACGCTTTAGTCTACATGCTGGAGATAGGTTGTTAAGTATTGTAGCTGCGCGCCTACAAGAGGGGATTCGGAAGCTCGACGATACGGTGTTGCTGGCCCGACTTACTGGCGACGAGTTTGTTGTGGTCAGTACAGAGCAACGCGCAGGGATAGATGAGTTTTTACAGCTGGCAGATGCGCTAACCCAGCTTTTTATTGATCCAGTTAGCTTGGGCGAACATCAACTGACGCTGCAGGTTAAACTGAGCGGTGCCTGGTCGAGTGCCGCAATCTCTGGTGCTGAGTTATTGCAACAAGCCAGCATCGCGATGTACGAGGCGAAGCAAAATGGACTCAGGTATTGCACCTTTGACACCGATCTCGAGCGCAAAGTAAGTTCTGAGCGCCGCCGTACAGAGCGGTTTCTTATGGCGCTGGAGAACCATGAACTTAGTATTTATTTACAACCGCAAATTGAGCTTAGGTCAGGGCGTTGTGTCGGCGCTGAAGTTTTATGTCGTTGGTTCGATAATGAACTTGGGACGGTACCACCAGATATTTTTATCGATATCGCCAGAAAACAAGGGGTATTGGCTGAACTTGGCTATCAAGTGTTTGAAAAAACCTGTGGCTTAATTAACGAGTGGCGGCATCGTTATCAATCGGTTCCGCCGATCGCCGTCAATGTCGGTGCACAGCAATTCGCTTCTGAGGATGTAGTTGAAGATTTTGTTCGTATTTGTGGTCAATTACCTCCGCAAGCGGTCACGTTAGAAATTACTGAAAGTGACTTGATGATCGACCCGAAACAGGCGCTTGTTGTTACCAAACGATTACGTGAAATGGGCTTCCGATTGGCGATAGACGACTTTGGTACGGGGTATTCATCACTGGCATATTTACAACAGTTTGATGTTGATATCTTGAAAATTGATATGTCGTTTGTGCAGGCCATGACTCTTGACGAACAGAGCAAAACATTAGTTAATACCATTCTGGTAATGGCAAAAACTTTGGGCCTGGCGACTATCGCGGAAGGTATCGAAACAGCAGAACAAGCGATGATGTTAAAGCAACTAGGTTGCGAGTTAGGTCAAGGGTTTTACTATGCCCGCCCTATGTCACCAGAAGAATTTGAGAAACAATGGCTCCAGCATTAAAAACTCTTGGTCCCGGAATTATCCTTGCGGCAGCGGCCGTGGGCGCCTCACACCTAGTCGCTTCGACCCAAGCGGGTGCGCTGTTTGGCTGGCAGCTATGGTGGTTAGTGGTGTTAGTCAATGTTCTTAAATATCCGTTTTTCCGGTTTGGCGTTTCCTACACCTTAAGTCGCAATGAAAGTTTAGTAAGTGGTTACTATCGTAAGCATAAGCTTTACCTATGGGGCTTCACCTTATTTAATGTTGTCGCTGCAGTGGTTAATACTGCGGGAGTGTTATTACTGACAGCAAGCTTATTACAGCTGTTTTTGCCGGGACTGAGCCTTACGCTTTTGTGTTGGATAATTTTGTTTGCCTGTCTCATCGTATTACTTGGCGGTCAATATCGCAGTCTTGATCTGATTTCTAAGTGGATCATGGTCAGCTTGTCGCTTGCAACCATCGTTGCTGTGGTGATTGCCTGGCAAAACAATGTTCCGCCGCCTGCCGATTTTGTTCCGCCGTCACCGTGGCAATTGTCAGCACTGGCATTTTTAGTGGCCATGATGGGGTGGATGCCGGTTCCTATCGAACTTTCTGCGATCAATTCGTTATGGCTACGCAGTAAGCAAAAACTCACAACCTTGACGCTCCGTGACGGTTTATTTGATTTTAATTTAGGGTATTGGTCGACCGTAATTCTCGCGCTATTATTTTTGGCACTTGGTGCCTTAGTGCAATATGGAGCAGCGCAACCCATTGCTATGGCGGGGATGAAATTCGCCGAGCAATTCGTGGCTATGTACAGTGCAACAATTGGCGACTGGTCTGAGTATTTCGTTGGCGGTATCGCATTCTTGTGTATGTTTGGCACGACCTTGGCAGTACTCGATGGCTATGCCCGTACCTTACGAGAAAGCTACAGAATTATCACCAAGCGCAGGAGCAGCCTGCGGTTGTGGATTATCGGCCAAGCCATCGCGGGCATGTTAGTGATTCTTTACTTTCAAAGCGCGCTCGGGCCGATGCTAAGTTTCGCAATGACGCTGGCATTTCTTACTACACCGTTCTTCGCCTGGTTAAATTATACCCTGGTACGCAGACAGAAAATGGCGCTCGGGCTGCATATTTGGGCATGGTTTGGACTCACCTATTTATGCGGTTTTACCTTGCTGTATTTATACTGGTTAGTATTCGCTTAGGCTGACTGCGAGTCGTCCGCAAATCCGTGGCGTTGACCTCACAGAGCTTGAGCTTTGCGCTTACATCACCTTAAATGGAGACACTCTAAAAACAACGAGGTTGATGCTAATGAATGTTTTTACCAAAGCTATCAGTGCCAGTTGGGTAACTGCTGCACTGTTGTTAAGTCCACTAAGCTTTGCTGATGAGCACGATGCGCCGGTAGCAAAAATTGCTGCAGATGACGTGGTCGTGACCAATCACCGCACCTCAGTCAATGGCAATCGTTTTGAATATACAGCGACCACCGGTACGCAACCGGTATTTAATGATGAAGGTGAAGCCACAGCAGCGCTTTTCTTCACTTATTACGAACGCCAAGATGTTAAAAACCGTGAAGAACGACCGTTACTGATTTCATTTAACGGCGGTCCAGGCTCAGCATCGGTATGGATGCATATTGCCTATACCGGACCAAAGTCACTGCGCGTTGATGACGAAGGCTTCCCCATTATGCCTTACGGCGTAAAAGATAACCCACATTCAGTTTTAGACGTGGCTGACATCGTTTTTGTTAACCCGGTCAATACTGCCTATTCCCGCGTTTTACCTAACGCAGAAGGTGAAATGCCGTCGAAAGACGAACAGCAAAAAATGTTCTTTGGCGTGAATGCAGACGTTAAATATTTGGCCGACTGGGTAAACACCTTCGTGACTCGTCACGAGCGCTGGCGTTCGCCGAAATACCTTATCGGTGAGAGCTACGGCACCACCCGGGTTTCAGGCTTAGCCCTGGAACTCCAGAATCGCCAGTGGATGTACTTAAACGGTGTTATTTTAGTGTCACCTACTGAGATTGGTATCGAGCGTCAAGGTCCAGTCGAGGCGGCCAACCGTCTGCCATACTTCGCAGCAACGGCTTGGTACCATAATGCTCTAAGTGAAGAGCTGCAGAGTAAAGATTTAACCGAATTACTGAATGAAGTCGAATCTTACACCCTGAATACTTATCTGCCGGCTTTGGCTAAGGGTGCAACCCTTACTGCAGGTGAGCGTGATCAAATCGCGGCACAAGTGGCGCAATTATCCGGTTTAAGTAAGCAAACCGTATTGCGTGCAAATCTCGATATTAACCCACGCTTTTTCTGGAAAGAACTGTTGCGTGACCGCGGTCAAACAGTTGGACGTTTGGATTCGCGTTATTTAGGTCTCGACCGTGATGATGTCGGTGATAGCCCTGATTACAACGCTGAGCTGACCTCGTGGTTACACTCATTCACGCCAGCGATTAACTACTACTTGCGTGAAGAACTTAACTACGTAACTGACGTTAAGTACAACATGTTTGGTCCGGTTCGCCCATGGGATCGCAGCAATAACAATACCGGTGAGAATTTGCGCCAGGCAATGGCACAGAACCCATACCTCAATGTGTTGGTGCAGTCAGGTTACTACGATGGTGCAACCAATTATTTCGATGCGAAATACACAACCTGGCACCTTGATCCTAGTGGTCGAATGGCTGACCGTATCGATTTTAAAGGCTATCGCAGTGGCCACATGATGTACTTACGCGCTGAAGATTTAGAATCAGCAAATAATGACGTCCGCGAATTTATCAATGCCACTATTCCTGCTGATGGCGAAGCTGCTAAGTACGAATCACAGTAAGCACAAAATAAAGGTCTGATTATGAAAAACTTAACTACGCTGGCCCTTGCGGTCAGCGTTGCACTGGCACTACCTGGCCAAGCTTTGGCTGAAGAGACTTGGGATGTGCAAGCTCCACAAGGTGAATTCAAAGACGTTCAAATAAAGGTTAATGAAGGCACCTGGATGAATGTTGATTTAAGCCCCGATGGCAAGTGGATCGCGTTTGATTTACTTGGAGACATTTACCGTATGCCTGTAAAAGGTGGTGATGCAGAGCTGATTGCTGGCGGTATTGCCTGGCAGATGCAGCCGGTTTTTTCGCCTGATGGTAAGCACATTGCCTACACCTCAGATGCCGATGGCGGTGACAACATTTGGGTGATGGACGCAGATGGTGGTAACGCACGAGCGGTCACTGATGAAACCTTCCGCTTGTTAAACAGCCCGGCGTGGAGTCCAGACGGCCAATTCCTGGTTGCGCGCAAGCACTACACCGCCCGCCGTTCACTCGGTGCTGGCGAAGTCTGGATGTATCACGTCAATGGCGGTAGCGGCGTACAATTGACAGAGCGCCCGAATGATCAGAAAGATCTTGGTGAACCTGCATTCTCACCTGATGGTCGCTATATCTATTTCTCACAAGACGATACGCCAGGGAAAACCTTCCACTACAGCAAAGACTCGATGGAAGGAATCTATACCATTAAGCGACTAGATCGCGAAACTGGCGATATCGACGTTTTATTAGGTGGACCTGGTGGCGCAATTCGGCCAACCCCGTCTCCTGACGGTAAGCATTTGGCTTACATTAAGCGCGAAGATTTTAGTAGCGTCCTGTATCTGTATAACCTCGAAACTGGTGCAGAAAAGCGTCTGTACACGCAGCTTGATCGCGACATGCAGGAAACCTGGGCAATTCATGGCGTTTACCCGACCATGGATTGGACCGCTGATAGTGAACAATTGGTATTCTGGGCTGACGGCAAAATCATGAAGCTCGACGTCGATTCACGCCAGGCGCGAGTGATTCCGTTTAGTGTTGAGACCACCAAGAAAGTACAAACAGCACTGCATTTCAAACAAAACCTTGGCGAAGACCAGTTTAAAGTGAAAATGCTGCGCAATGTTCAGGTCGCGCCTAGCGGTGAACAGGTTGTTTACGAAGCTATCGGGAAGCTATTTGCACGTACATTGCCAAACGGTGAACCGAAACGTCTAACTGACCGGATTGGCGCCTGGGAACTTTACCCAAGTTATTCGCGCGATGGTGAGCAGCTGGTCTACGTTACCTGGGATGATCAAGAGCAAGGACAGCTGATTGTGCGTAACTTACGCACGGGTAATGAGCGCGTGTTGCCAACGGGCAAAGGTAAATTTATCGAGCCGGTATTTAGTCCTGATGGCAAATCAGTAGTTTACCGCAAAGTTAGTGGCGGCTACTTAACACCAGACACCTATGGCCTGAATCCAGGTGTGTATCACCTAGCGTTAACAGATGGCGCGGAGCCTCGTCTGCTTAGCGAAACTGGTTATCAACCGCAATTTGGTGCCCGCAATGACCGCGTGTATTTGATGAATTCGGCTGATTCACAGCAGTTGCTTTCCGTTGACTTAACCACCAAAGAGCAGCGTACGCTTTATACTTCCGAGCATGCTACTGAGTACCGGGTCTCGCCAGATGGTCAACATTTGGCCTTTGCCGAACGCTTTAAAGTGTTTGTCACACCACTGGTTGAACGTGGCTCACCGATCACTATTAGCCCGACGGACAAACAATTCCCGGTAGAGCAGCTTTCTGTACGTGCGGGGGAGAATATTTCCTGGACTGCAGACGGTCGTAACCTCTATTGGTCACTAGGGCCAGAGCTGTACCATGCCTCGGTCGCAGGATTGTTTGCGATTAGTAGTGACGACACGAGTTTCGAGCAAGTCAGTAATGGCGTCGACATCAGTTTTGAAGCTGACAGTGCGATTCATGATGAGACCGTAGCCTTTGTCGGTGGACAAGTCATTACCATGAACGGTGATCAGGTTATCGCTGACGGCGCCGTCGTGGTCCGTGGTAATAAGATTATCGCGGTCGGCAGTGCTGACGAGGTGGCGATACCAAGTGATGCTGTGGTGGTCGATACTAGCGGCAAAACCGTAATGCCTGGGTTGTTTGATGGGCATGCCCACGGTGCTCAGGGCGAATATGAAATTATTCCAGAGCAAAACTGGGGAGCCTATGCAAACCTGGCGTTTGGTGTGACTGCAATTCACGATCCATCCAACGATACCAGCGAGATTTTCACCGCTAGTGAAATGCAAAAAGCGGGTCTTATTGCAGCGCCACGTACGTTTTCGACGGGTACCATTCTTTACGGTGCTAATGGACCGGGTTACACGTCGCACATCGATAGTCTGGAGGATGCTAAGTTCCACCTTGAGCGTCTGAAGAAAGTCGGTGCCTTCTCGGTAAAAAGCTACAATCAACCGCGACGTAATCAGCGTCAACAGGTGATTCAAGCTGGTCGCGAGTTGGAGATGATGGTGGTACCTGAAGGCGGGTCATTGTTACAGCACAACCTATCAATGGTTGCTGATGGTCATACGACGATTGAGCACTCGATTCCAGTTGCTGACATTTACGATGATATTGAGCAGTTCTGGCAGCAAACCGATGTTTATTACACACCAACCTTGGGCGTTGCTTACGGCGGTATTTGGGGTGAGAACTACTGGTATGCGAAAACTGAGGTTTGGAAACATCCAAAACTTTCTAAATTCGTACCGCAGGACAACCTGGTAGGCAAGGCTATGCGCCGTGAGAAAGCTCCTGACAACCATTACAATCACATTAACAATGCGGAAGTAGCTAAGCGCTTGACTGATGCGGGCGTTAAGGTTGTGTCCGGTGCGCACGGGCAGCGTGAAGGTCTGGCTCAGCATTGGGAGATTTGGATGATGGCACAAGGCGGAATGACCCCGCTAGAAGCCTTGGCAACTTCGACCATTAATCCTGCTATGGAATTTGGCATGGACCATCTGCTTGGTTCACTCGAGGAAGGCAAACTTGCCGACATTATCGTTATCGATGGTAATCCTTTGGAAAATATCCGGGTCACCGATCGTGTCACGCACACGATGGTCAATGGTCGTTTGTACGATGCAACGACAATGAACCAGCTGGTGCCTCAGGCCGAACCACGAGCGCCCTTTTTCTGGGAATAGAGTAAAGCTCTGATGTAACTGGAGCAGAACCTCGTTATAATCCCGCTATATTCGTATAGCGGGATTTATTTTTTCTATGAATAACATAAAAGATATCGATCTGAATTTATTGGTGTATTTGGATGTGCTGTTGCGCGAGCGCAACGTTACTAAAGCGGCGGCGCAGCTGAATATTACGCAGCCCGCTATGAGCAACGGCTTGAAACGACTTCGCAGCTTACTCAATGATCCCATCTTAGTGCGTACCAGCGAAGGTATGATTCCGACCGAAACCGCGAAACGCATGCAAGAACCGGTGCGGCAAATTCTCTATTCGGTAGAAGAAATGGTGCAGCCGGCACGTGAGTTCGAGCCGGCATCAACGGATCGGGTCTTTCGGATCATGGCCTCTGACTACGCCGCGTCGACCTTGATGCCTAAGCTGCTGGCTAGCTTAAAAGCGCTAGCTCCGATGGTGACATTGGATATCATGACGCCTAGCGATATTAGCTTTCATGACGTTGAAAATGGCAAAGTTGATATCGCAATTAATCGTTTTGAAAAACTGCCGCAATCGTTTCATCAAAAAGCATTATGGGAAGACGATTTTTCCTGTTTAATGCGCACCGACCATTCACTACTGGAAGATTATTCCCTTGAGAACTACCTAAAAGCCGAGCATGTTTGGGTGAGTAAAACAGGTTTTGGGGTGGGCGTTGGTATGGATCCCCATGACGCCCAAAAATTGGGCTGGGTCGATGAAGCTCTAGCGAATCTTGGGCACAAACGCGATATTCGTGTGTTTACCCGTAATTACCATGTGGCGATGCATCTGGCGCGGCAAGGGCTGATCGCGACGCTGCCAACACGGGCTGCCCAGCTGTATCAGGATGCCGAGGAGCTGACGATGCGTAAGCCACCTTTTGCCATTCCTGATCTTGATTTAACCATGATTTGGAGTCCGCTATTGCAGCATGACGCGGGGCACCGCTGGTTCCGCCAGCTGGTGGCGGAAACCGCGGAAAATCCTTAACCAAAAATGGTAAATAACTGGTCGTTTAACCATAAGTGGGCATAGATGCTGGCAATGAAGCCTACGGCGATGGCCGGCGTCCACTTGAGATGGCTGGCGAAGGTGTAATAGCCGCGTGCCTGCCCCATAAGTGCCACCCCCGCCGCTGAACCTATCGACAACAAGCTACCGCCGGTGCCTGCCGTCAGGGTAATTAATAACCATTGCCCGTGTGACATATCTGGCTGCATTGAGAGTACTGCAAACATCACCGGGATGTTATCAATGATGGCTGACATGACACCTAGCGCGACGTTGGCGTAGGTCGGCGACCATTGGGTATACAAGGTGTCCGAAAGTAAGTGTAAATAGCCGAGGAAGCCCAACCCACCGACACACATGACGATACCGTAGAAGAACAACAAGGTATCCCATTCTGCCCGCTGAACCCGACTAAAGACATCGAACGGCACGACACTACCTAAACGTTTCAGGCGCTCGATATCGCCCGCGCGTTCGGCCATGGAACGTTTTCGAGCCAGGGAGCCGGGTAGAGTCATGCGCAGGTAGTAGCCAAAGAATTGCAAATAGCCTAGGCCCATCATCATGCCCAGTACAGGCGGTAAATGCAGGAACATATGGCAAGACACTGCCGTTGCAATCGTCAGCAAGAATAGTGCAGTAATACGCAGCGCACCGCGTTTCAATTCGACTTCTTCGTAGACGGCTTGTGGCTTTTTGTTCTCTATAAAGAAGTTCATGATTAATGCAGGGAGCAGGTAATTCAACACCGATGGAATAAACAGCACGAAAAACTCATGGAACTCGACGATACCAGCTTGCCAAACCATTAACGTTGTAATGTCACCAAAGGGGCTAAATGCGCCACCAGCATTTGCTGCGACAACAATGCTGACACACGACATACCGATGAACTTTTTATCGCCGTCGGCAACTTTCATAACAACTGCGCACATCAATAATGCGGTGGTGAGGTTGTCGGCAATCGGCGAGATGAAAAACGCAAGAAAACCTGAGAGCCAAAACAGCTGACGGTAGGTGAATCCTTTTTTTACCATCCAGGAACGTAAAGCGTCGAACAGTCGGCGTTCTTCTAACGCGTTGATGTAGGTCATCGCCACCAACAAGAACAACATGAGCTCGGCAAATTCGAGTAAATTGTGCCGAAACGCATCTTCGGCAACGCCGGGGAAGCCTTGGTCGACATAGACCCAGCCGATCATCATCCAAATCAATCCGGCAGCAACCAGTACGGGCTTGGATTTACGCATGTGTAGCCGTTCTTCACCCATCACCAGTATGTAGGCAGCAGTGAAGATGACCAGTGCGATGATGCCGACGGTTGAGGTTGTTAAGTCTAACGGACCTGAAGCAGCTATAGCTGCTGGGCTAACAAAAGTTAAAGCGAGAGCAATAAGAAGTAGCTTCCACATGTGTCAATTTCCTTGCGCACAAAGGTTCTTAGGGCAGATTTCGCGCGCATACTACCACAAAATCTGTGCTCCGCACTTGAGTAAACAGGAAATTGACAAAGGAATAAAGAGATACCTAATAAATGGTAGATCTATATTGCAACTACGACTCTGATTTTTCGTGTTTTTTAACGGTTTTATGGAGCATTCTTCGGTACAAACTGCGCGGCAAGAAGCGCTTCAAATACCAAGCAAAACGCCCTTGTCGGTGGGGTAATGTATAGCTTTGTTTACGTTCGATGGCGCGCATGATGGTCTTGGCGATATCATTTGCATTGAGCTTGCTGGATGCCATGAGCTTATCAAGCTTGGCCTCCATACCATCGATGTTTGATCGCATGCCTTTACCAAGATTTGTTTTAAAGAATGACGGACATACTACACCAACCTGAATATTGTCGGCAGCAAGTTCATTCTGCAAGGTTTCTGACAAGCTTACGACCGCAGCTTTGGTTGCGTTATAAGCACTCATGTTGGGGACATCGAGTAAACCTGCCATAGACGCAACGTTGATGATGTGACCACCACCTTGTTGCTGCAATAGCGGTACAAATACCTTACAGCCCCGCACAACGCCCAACAAATTAATATCGATGATCCATTGCCAGTCACTGATACTGGTGTCAGTAATCTTGCCTACTTGCGCGACACCGGCGTTATTCACCACAATATCGACCCCTTGCCAACGTTCTGTCAGTGTTCGTGCAACCTGTTCAAGATCGCTGATACGTGTGACATCACAAGACATAAACAAAGCGTCTGCTTGTAAACGTTGCAGACTGCCAATAACAGCTTGGCCGCGTTCCTCATCACGATCAACAATACAGACTCGCCAACCCGCTTTTGCAGCTAGCTGAGCTAAAGCAAACCCAAGTCCGCTGGCGCCGCCAGTGATGACGATACGTTGGTGATCCATATAATTGTACTCTTCTTATATTTTATAAGGTTTCGATAGAGATACGGTTACGTCCGGAATCTTTACTTTCATAGAGTAATTTATCGGCGTGCGCAACGAGACGACGAAAGCTGCCGCCGGAGAAATCATGCCGGACTTCGACGATACCCATACTCATACTGAGAGGAATAACCTGGTCATTAACCTGGCAATAGGTTGCTAAGGCATTCTGAAATGTTTGGGTAAGCTTACGTAAATCGTCGACCGCGCTGACAAACACCGCAAACTCTTCGCCGCCATAACGTCCAACCAGACCACCATTATGTTCAAAGTGCTCTTTCAGCAGAACCCCGACGCTACGAATACATTCGTCGCCAACAGGATGCCCCATAGTGTCGTTAATGCGTTTAAAGTGGTCGATATCCATTAAGATTAAGGCCACATGTTTACGGGTGGCCATAGCTTCGTGATAGTGCTGTTCCGCGAGATCGTCAAAGGTGCGTCGGTTTAATAACTCGGTTAAACCATCCTCGCGAGCTAATTTTTGCAGCTTTTGGTTCACCGTCTCAAGGTCTGCTGTTTTCTCCCGAACTTGGTTCTGCAACTGGCGATTGAAGTCCACCA
This sequence comes from Pseudidiomarina xizangensis, assembly GCF_052541995.1. Classification (NCBI taxonomy): domain Bacteria; kingdom Pseudomonadati; phylum Pseudomonadota; class Gammaproteobacteria; order Alteromonadales; family Idiomarinaceae; genus Pseudidiomarina; species Pseudidiomarina xizangensis. The sequence goes on along the minus strand of NZ_JBOBQA010000002.1, from coordinate 28,394 downwards.
TAAGCTTACGCGCAGAGATAAGGTTGTCGGCAATAGTTCGCACTTCACGACTCATCTCCGATTGTTCAATTGTTAACTGCATGCCCGTATCTTGGTTAAGTTGCTCTGCTAAGCTTTCCAGCGGACGAGTAATTTCACGCGCGAAACGGCGCGTAACAAGCGCAAAAAGTGCCGCAATTAAAATCAGGAAGATGACCAGGATAATCAGATTTTCTGTGAATAACTCAGTGAGTTCATCAGGGCTAGAAAAAACATAAATATTCCAGCCATAACTATTCAGTCGCTGTGTGTACAGTAAATCACGTCCTGCAACTCGGGTCAGAGGCAAATCTTGAGTGTACAAGTTGAGTAAATTTCGTGGTCTAAAATTAGCTAAGGTAACCAAATTGAGCTCTTCTGAAGCAAAAATCACCTGATTGTCATTATCTGTTACCACCACGGATTGATAACGTGGGTCTATATCCGTACGGCGAACCAAGCGTGTTAACTCGGGAACATCAAGAGAGCCTTCGACAATGCCGATAAATTCGCCGTTATTTAGTAAAGGTTCGCTAATAGCGATAATTGGCTGCGTCCCGAAACCACGTCCTCGAAACGCACTGGACACAAACCCGACTAAGGTTTCTTTTGGGGCGCGGAAATAGTTGCGGTCTTCGATATCAGGCACGGTCGAGTTTTGCGATAAAACCTTGCCAAAATGTTGCCCGGGTACGCCATGTAAAATTCGACCGGCGGCATCTGCGCGTAACATTGAAACAAAACCCAGGTAGTTGCGCTGGGTCAGTTCCATGAGTTCAAGCTGTTCGTCGTAACTGGTAATGGTTTGCATGCCATCGCGCAGATTCCGGACAGCGACCACATAGTCACTGACAAAGTCGTCCGTAACTTCCCGCAAACTATTCGCGTTGGCGCCGATATCGGAGACGATTTGTTGTTCTACTTGCTGTGCTGATCGCACGGTGTAGAGAAAAGAAAACGACAATGAACTAACGATAATACATAAGAAACTTAGATAAAAAATTCTGCCCGTTAGTGAGTCGGAGACGGGACGCATTGGAATGAGTCGCCAGCTTCTTGGCACCAATTGGAAAAGTAAAATAGCTAAAGCTGTGTAGAGCAAGCCATTGAAGACTAGCTTTGCCATAACCAGAACAAGGAAGTTTGTTGGAATATCGACAATGGTTGGTAAGTATAGATAAGAGACTGGAATACCAAATAGCAGCCAGTAAATAAGGTCCGCTAATAAAATCGGAACGTTGCGCCTGAAGAGGAAAAATATAGCGATAACCTCGGCGACTAACGTGACGAAGAAAAAGATATTTTCGGTATATAAAAATACTGCTACGGATGCCAATACGGCGGCAACTAGTGCCGCGAAAAGACCCCGGGTAAACAGCGCAAGGAATACGAACATTTGACCCAGTAGGATAGTAACCGAGCCATAAATCTCAAACGCAAAAAAATAGTTCATGATGGCCGCTACAGCACCGTAGCCAAGGCCCCATGAAAAATTAGTAAGATGATGATTTATGCTGATATTGGGCATGAAATTAGCCACTCGAATGATTCTTGCGCAAAGTCAGTCTCGAGATTAGCACAAATTAGCAACATGGGTACCTACTAATTTTTATGAAATTCTCCGCACCGTTGGTAGATTAAATCATCGGTTAGAGTTGCAATCTTTCTCAGATTTTTTGCAGTTTACGTCTCGACGTTTTTCTTTCGCGCGTAATTGTTCTGCCTTGCCATCGTTCGATTTCTGTGGTCCCTGAGCGTTGCCATCACCGGCCTTTACAGAGATGTCGATATCGGGGATAGGATCGCCAGCTACTGCTTTAGCGGCGTCACCGTAACCATCACCGTCCGCATCGGTGGGTGGCGCAGCGTTGCTTTGTTTGCTCTTGTCACGTTCAAGTTTTTCTACCGCGATTTCGATATCCGCTGCAGATTGAGTTGATGCATCCTGTGCTTTTTTGGGTGGTTCGGCGAATGCGGCGAGGGGTACAAAGCTCGCTGCTATCATCATTGAAATAAGTAACTGTATGAAATGTTTCACTGGTGTTCTCCTAAAGCAACATGCTCTTTAATAGTTGTAGCTCTATTATTGATAAACAACAACTGAAACATCCAATTTTGGTTAACAACTGATCACAAAATAATCACTTGCGAGTCCGTATGATGCAATAGAGGCCTTTTACAGTATGAATTTTCGACTATAGTCATTCGTCAAGGCAAGAAGCCTTAGCGGTAAGGAAAGGATAATCTAAGCCTGTTTTTTCAGGAGGAAAAACAATGCAGAAAATTAATTTAATCACAACTTTAGCTTTTAGTTTTGCTCTGTTAGCCAGTCCAACAGCCTTCGCCGATGACCACGAAGAGGAAAGTTTTTATCTTTCCATTTCAGAGCTCTCAGTTAAGTTAGGTCATACTAAAGCGTTTAAGGACGGTGTGAAAGCGGTAAAAAAATGCTATCAGGACGCAAAAGGTAAGGAACCTTGGTCAATTTGGAATCGTGTTCAAGGTGCAGGCAATGTGTTTGTCGTCACCAGCACCTATGAAAACTGGCAAGGTTTTTTTGCTGATGATGAGAGCGATAAAACGTGCCGATCTGTGGTTCGTGATCACGTTATTCCGCACATCGATTCGACTTATCATAAAATAGCAAGCTTCAAATCCGACTGGAGCAACATCGAAAGCCCCTCAGGTAATTTTGTTGCTGTTTACAACTTCAAAGTTACTAACTATGAATTATTTAACGTTACGGTAGGAGCTATTGAAGATGGACTCAAGGACGATGGCGGGCCGGGTGCGGCGTGGTATTCCGTTATAGGTGGTCGCGATCAGGCGGACTACTTTGTGGTCGAATACTTTGCTGACGCTGCAGCATTAGATGCCGATGATCCAAGTGTTTGGAAGCGTCTTGAAGCCGCTGTTGGAAAAGCCGAAGCCGATAAACTGCGTAAAGACTTCAGGCAGTCGGTCGGTGAATGGTGGAGCTACATGTATGCTCGGTACGACGATTTAAGCTATACACCGAGTACCTCGAAGTAACCTCCAGGTTGCGAGGCCGGGAAAGTCGGCCTCGCAGACCTTCCAGGAAATATAAGGCGCTAGTTGCCTTGCAACTTAGGGTGTCACTAGAATTTTAAGGGGCATTTCTCAGCCTATCCTTCGCTCAAGATTCACACAGTCAGTCTGGCAAGCCCATAAAACCGATTGACAGTCGGTTTTTGTGACTTTAAGCTGCGTGCATATTTGATAAACCTTTGGTTAATGATGAAGCTTGGTGAATTAGAGACTTTTGTTCTCAAACTAATTTGGGAATTTGGAAAAGGGTCGGTAAAAGACGTTTATCAACGGGTAAAACCGAAACGGGCCGTAACCCGGAATACGGTTCAGTCAACGCTGGAACGACTGTATCGCAAGGGTTTATTGACCCGTCAAAAACAGGCACATGCTTACATTTATGACAGTCGGCTTACCAAAGAGCAGCTAACTGCGCAGTTGCTAGGACAGCTGATGTCAGATTTTGACAGTGATCCTTCGATGACTATTGCTGCTTTTGTTGAGCAGCATGATGTTGTTAGTGACGCCAAAATGCAGCAACTAAGACAGTGGCTCGAGACGATAAAAAAGCAGGAATCTGGTAATGCTTGAATTATTGGTTTCTGTCGCAACATTGATGGCATTGGTGGTTTTTACGAGTGTTGTTACTGTGGAAGTCGCCATTCATCTCTGGCTTCGTTATCGACCCAAGAAGCAACTTTCTGGTGCTGCGCTACTGTCGGTAACGTTTTTACCTTTGTGGTCGGCGTTGCTTGTTTTTCTGGCCTTAGGCTTTTCTTTTACCGGCAAGGCTTTTGGTTTAATAAAAGATCATTGTCTGGAGCATGGACTCGGGCACTTACACCTCTGTTTTGAGCACCTCTCAGCTCAGCAAAGCAATTCTCTAACACTCGCATTACTATCCATAATGTTGGGTGTTGCAGGGCTTAAAGTTTTACGAGTTTTTCAGAGCTTGGATAGACACTTACAACTAAATCGTCAGTTGAGCGGTATTCAGTCTAGTTTCATTAACTGGGTAGATACTCCGAATGAAATGGCATTTGTGAGTGGTATTCTGAAACCTCGGATCTACCTTTCACGTCGTTTAGTTGAACGTTTAGACTCAAAAACCTTACGTATGATCGTTGCTCACGAGATACAGCATGTGCGTAATCGTGATGTGCCGAAGATGTGGGGTATTGAGCTGATTTTAGCCTTATACCGTCAACCAACCCGCCGCTTTCTCCGCGCAGCTTGGGTTCAGCGCCGCGAACAACGCATTGATCACCAATTAGCACAGCGATTTGGACGTGCAGCCGTGGCAGAATCTTTGTTGGCGATGGTGCGCGTCGCCCCCCGTGACTCAGTGCTCAATAGTAACGGTGGAAAAATTGAACAGCGCTTGCATTCGTTGCTGGTAAATAAAACGAACGCCTTGACTAAATTACCTTATGGTTCTGTTTTCGCACTAATAGCAATTTTGGGACTACTCATTGCGTTTCAGCATCATGCGCTCGAAACGTTTATTGGATGGATTAATTAATAATGTATAAAAATATCGTCGTAAGCCTCGTATTAATAAGTATCCCAGTGTTTCCAGCAAGTGCTCAGAACGACGTTTCGGATGCGTTTGCAGGTACTACGGAACAACAAGTTGTGGACGCTTTTGTTCGCCAACAGCGGGTTGAGCAATGGCTTACAAAGCAGCAAGAAGCCATTGAAGCGGATCGTGCTGGCGCTGCGTTACTTGCGAACCCCGAACTTGCGTTCAGTTACGAGCCAATGACTTATGATGACGGTAGTGAAGAGAACGAAACTGCCGTCTGGCTAACTCAGCGATTTGAAGCTTGGGGGGCCCGAGGTTATCGGCAGCAGGCCGCGGATCGAAAAGCAGAGCTTGAATCCTTCCGTTTAAAAATAAAAGTTCGCGATCAGGTAGCTGCGTTACGCTCGGACTTTTATCGTTTAGTGCTACTGCAGGCTTTATATCACAAGCAGCAACGCTGGGTGGACGAGCTGAGTCGTTTGGTTAATTTAAGTCAGCAACAATTGTCAGCTGAGGAACAATCACAGCTTGATCATTTTCGTTTGCAACAGGAGCTATCGGCTACTCAGTTAAAGTTATCTCAGGTTGAGCAAAAAGTGCTGGCTAAAAGTGCTGAACTTGAACAGTTAACGGGTCTTATTATTAGTGATGTTAATGCTCCCTTATTACCCAAACAAGCAAATATTGAAACACTGAATTCGTTAACACCACCGACATACGCACCTGAACTTGAGTTGTTGGCTGCATACACAGACAACTTAGCAGCTGAAAAACTGGCAGCTGAAGCCAAAGCGCTACCTGAATTTTCTGTAGGCGTTGGTCTACGCCAAATTGATGATGCGCAGGGAAGCTATTCAGAAGCAGCCGTTCAGCTTGGCATCGAGCTTCCTCTATTTCAACGAGGTCAATATAAGTCAGCGCGTTATGCCCAACTCACGTCTGTGGTGTCCATTGAAAAGGAGCGCGTGCGAAGAGAGCTTTTACAGCAGTTTGGAACTCTAAAGTCGCAGTTAAAAGCCACCATTAGAGCGCTGAACAACGCGCGATTGTCGAATACCGATGAAATGCTTCAAGCGGCCACCGAAGCTTATTGGCTAGGTGAGATTTCCGTAACTGAATTGATCGATATACAACGCACACATATTGAATTATCAGCGCAGCAACTGGAACAACAGTTTGCTGCTCGTAATTACTGGATAACCCTTCAAGTCTTATTACAACAACCTCAGGAGAATTTACTATGAAACCATTTTGGCAATTATTAGCGACTTTAACGTTAATCACTTCCGTTGCAGCGTGCTCAGGTGGTGAGCAAGATCATGGGCATAATGATGACGGCAGTCATATGATCGAAGAGACCGAAGCGACCGAAGAGGGGCATGAGCACGGTGAGGATACTCACTTGCACGACGAGCAACAACCTGAAACCGAAGTCTATTACGGCGATGAAGAACAACATGATGAAGAATCGCACGCCGCGAAAGAAGAAGATTCGCACACCCATGACGATGGTGAAGAACACAGTCATCATTAAGTTTTAAGCTAGGACATGAACATGCGACTTACTCAAGTTTTAATCAGTACCTTTATTGTTTTAATAGTATCCGGCTGTGGTCAGACAGAGGAAGCGTCGCATGGTCCTGTCCATGATGATTTGGCTGCTTTGGTTTATACCGATTACACGAAGGAGACCGAATTGTTTGTTGAGTTTCCGGTACTACAAGTCGGAGAAAGCTCACGATTTTTGGCTCACTTGACTTACCTGAGCGATTTTACGCCGATTGAAGAGGGCGTGGTTGACGTAGAGCTACGCCAGAATGATCAACTTAAAGCGCGTTTCCGTGTCAATTCAGCAACTCGGGCAGGGCTATTCACACCAGTGATAAACCCCAGAGCCCCCGGTCGTTATCAGCTGGTGCTAAGTATTAAAAATGACCGAGTTAATAGCCGTCATGACCTGGGTACGATAGAGGTCTTTGCTGCAAGCGAGCAGGCAAAAGTCGACCAGGCGGAAGTTCCCGGCGACATTACTTATTTAAAAGAACAACAATGGCAGCAACCGTTTGCGACTCAACCCGCAACAGAAAAAGCATTACGACTTTCTGTTCCGGCGTTTGCGACGGCAAAAGCGCCCGCGGATCAGCAAGCCACCATTCGCGCGCCACAGTCTGGCTATTTTTTCCCTGAGCCATCGGTAATGTCAGGCAGTACCGTGGAACGCGGGCAAAAGCTGGGTTTATTGGTGCCCCGAGCAGAATCCGACCAGGATCTAATTACGTTGCAGCTTGAACTGGCTGATTATAAAGCGCAATTGGCGCTCAGCGCACAAGAAGTTGAACGCTTAACTCGACTGGTTAATAACGGTGCGATCCCCAAATCACGTTTGCAAAAAGCACAATCAGATAAAACGCACCTGGCAAATCAGGTCGAAGCAACACAAGCGCGCATCGGGCAACGGCAAATGGGCAAAAGTGGCGGTGGTATCGCGCTAGTAAGTCCTATCGACGGGAAAATTCTGATGAGTAACGGCGTTAGTGGCATGTACCTTGATCAGCGAGAAGTGGTGTACGAAATAGCGGCACAGTCGGGGCGTTGGCTTGAGCTTTCTGTACCCGAGCGATTCAGTGACTCGGTGAATGCAATATCCGGCTCCTGGTTAGATAGTCAAAATGGCATGGTTCGGCTTGATTCAGATAATGCTCAGGTGATTTCTCGTCGTCTCAGTATCGATGAAAAAACGCGGACGTTCAGTGTCACATTGGGGTTTGACCCCAAGGTCTGGAACCCAATGATCGGTTCAACTTACGCAGCACATGCGTTACTGGAAGCAAAACAAAATGCGACCGCTATCCCTATTTCAGCTGTGATACGCCAGGAAGGAAAGGATGTGGTGTTTATTCACAGCGGCGGTGAAACCTTCGAGCGCCGTGAAGTGACACTGGGTATTCGTGACGGTAGTTGGATAGAGGTCACAGATGGCGTTCAAGTCGGTGAACGGGTGGTTACCAAAGGTGCTTACGATGTTCGTCTGGCAGCATTAGGTGGCGAAGAAATCGGTCACGGTCACGCACATTAAGGATTGTTATGATTGAACGTATTATCCATTGGTCGCTGCATAACCGACTGATTATTATCGCGATGGCATTGGTGCTGGTAGTTTGGGGAGGGTATTCAACCGTTAAAGCGCCGGTTGACGTATTCCCGGACCTAACCGCCCCCTCGGTTACTGTAGTGACAGAGGCACATGGTATGCCGCCAGAAGATGTCGAAAAATTGATTACGTTTCCGATTGAATCGGCGATGAATGGCGCGTCTGGTGTGCGGCGGGTCAGGTCAAATAGTGGTATCGGGATCAGCGTGGTTACGGTTGAGTTTGACTGGGAGACCGATGTCTATCTGGCTCGACAAATGGTATCTGAGCGCCTGCAAACCTTGCAAAATGAATTGCCGCAGGACGTCGGTGCGCCACAAATGGCACCAGTTTCATCCATTATGGGTGAGATTATGTTTTTGGCACTTACCTCGGATAAACACTCCGAAATCGAATTAAAGACCACCGCGGATTATACAATTCGTCGCCGTATCTTAGCGGTGCCGGGCGTTGCCGAAGTGATTTCAACAGGGGGCCAGGTTAAGCAATACCAAGTGATTGTTAAGCCCGAGGCTCTGATTGCTCATGATCTCTCGCTCACTAAGGTGACCGAGGCATTACGTGAGTCGAACATGACATCGTCGGCCGGATTCGTCGCACAAAACGAACAAGAGTTCCTGATCCAAGGGCTTGGTCGCATCAATTCAAAGGATGACATTGAACAGACTGTGATCAGTTATGATGGAACATCGCCGATTTTGGTTCGCGATATCGCAAATGTCGAAATAGGTGCGGCGTTGCGGCGCGGTACCGCAGCGTTTAACGGAGAGTCGGCGGTTGTGTTAGGTATCCAGAAACAGCCGAATACCAACACCTTGGTGCTTACAGAAGAGCTCAATCGTGTCATTGATGATATCAATAAAGGTTTACCGACGGGAATGACGCTGCAAACGGATACGTTTCGTCAGTCTGACTTTATTTCAACGTCAATTGGAAACTTAAATAACGCACTTCGTGATGGCGCTATTTTAGTCGTTGCGATTATGTTCATCTTTTTATTCAGCGCACGAGCGACGGGCATAGCGTTAGTTGCTATTCCTTTATCGTTACTGGTTGCGGTACTGACGATCCGGTATTTCGGCGGCTCACTGAATACTATGACACTTGGCGGCATGACAATTGCGTTAGGAGCCTTGGTTGATGATGCAATTATTGTGGTTGAGAATGTTGTAAAGCGCTTGCGTGAAAACATGGCATTGCCTGAATCAAAGAGAGGTTCAAGACTCAGCGTCATCGGCAAAGCAACCAGGGAAATTCAAAGTTCCATTGTTTTTGCAACCTTAATCATTGTCCTGGTGTTTTTACCTTTATTCTTTCTGACAGGGGTTGAAGGACGGCTGCTACAACCATTAGGGGTTGCTTATATTGTATCGATATTAGCTTCATTGGTGGTTGCGATAACGGTCACTCCAGTTCTAAGTTACTACGGACTAAGTGCAAGCAAAAGCATAATGGCGTCGCATGACACTCGCTTCATTACTGCATTGAAACGAAGTTACCGACCGTTTTTGAATGGGTCTTTAGCACATCCCAAAGCATTATTATCCGGTGCGGCGGTGGTATTTGTGATTGCCCTTATCGGTGCCTTTCAGTTTGGTCGTGGCTTTTTACCGGAATTCAACGAAGGAAGCCTCACGGTTAGTGCGGTAACAGTGCCGGGAACCTCACTGGCTAAATCGGATGCGATTGGTGAGCGCGTCGAAAGGTTATTACTGAGCGCGCCAGAAGTTGTGGCCACGACCCGCCGTACCGGCCGAGCTGAACGGGACCCGCACGCACAACAGGTGTTTGCGTCAGAAATTGACGTCAAATTGCAGATGCAAGATCGTTCGAAAGAGGAGTTCTTGGATAGTTTACGAGATAAATTCTTCTTTTTAAGCGGAACTAACGTGATTATTGGGCAGCCAATTTCACACCGAATTGACCATATGTTATCGGGCACCCGAGCCAACATTGCGATAAAACTGTTTGGCAGTGAACTCTATAAGCTTCGGGAAATAGGCGGCCAGATCGAAGGCCTGGTAAAAGACGTGCCGGGTGCTGTGGATGTCTCTATGGATCAGCAGGCCGAAATTCCGTTTGTCACATTCGACTTTAACCGCGCTAATTTGGCTCAGTATGGTCTGACAATAAAGCAGGCATCACATGCTCTCGAAACGGCGTTCGCAGGAACTACTGTTAATCGTATTCTTGAGAATGAGGCATCATTCGAAATGGTCGTTCGCTACCCTTACTCCTATAGAAAGGATATCGATGCACTGAGAGATACGTTAATTAAGCTGCAAAGTGGTGCTGTTATTCCATTCTCTGAAATTGCAGCAATAGAAAAAACTCGTGGACCTAATACCATCACCCGAGAAAATGTGCAGCGTAATATTGTTGTTATGGCGAACGTCAGTGGGCGTGATCTCATTGGCGTGGTTGAAGACATTAAAACCCAACTGGGTAAAAGCCTCGAACTTCCGACCGGCTATTATGTTGAGTATGGTGGTCAATTTGAAAGTGCTGAAAGCGCGAATACCCGACTTTTATTACTGGGCTCAGCGGTCATAGTTGGTATCTACTTATTGCTATTAACTGCCTTTAATTCAGCGAAAGACGCGTTTCTGGTGATGCTTAACTTACCTCTGGCGCTGATTGGCGGAATCGCCGGGATCTATTTTGCTGGTGGTGTCATTAATATCGCCGTTATCATCGGTTTTATTACTTTATTTGGCATCGCAACCCGAAACGGCGTTATTCTCGTTGATTATTTTAAGCAACTCACTGAGCAAGGCGTTTCGTTACGTGAAGCGATAATACAGGCATCGGAAGAAAGATTAGTACCAATCCTGATGACTGCATTAGCTACCGCGTTGGCACTGGTTCCTTTGTCACTAGGACTCGGTGAGCCTGGCAGTGAAATCCAGGCGCCAATGGCAATTGTCATTCTTTGGGGACTCATATCGTCAACAATTCTGAATATGATGATCGTACCTGCGGGGTACTGGCTGATGCGTAAAGACAATAAGTAGAAGAGCTGTAAGGCCTGATTTTTCTGGATAGCGTTTGGCCGCGACGTTTAAACACCATCTTGGCAAATTATACCTTGGTGAAATGAACAGAGAGATTGCTGATGGGATTAAACAGCAAAAGGCAAAGGCAGCCTCGTGCAGTACCGCAAATCGTTATCTGGCGTTAATCAGAGCGATTTGGAACGGGGTTAGCCTGGATTTATTCTGATGAGCCAAAGTCAGGTATGGCTATAAGGGTTCCGTTCAATAACGATGCGTTTTCAGTGTTGCAAGAAGTGCAGGGCGAGAACACTCACTACTACTTTGTTTATCAAGGTAAGCCAGTGGCGCGCAATGTGGACGGCGCGACTGGCACAAACGCGGAAAGTAAAAAGCCCCGCTATTGCTAGCGAGGCCTTTAGAATAATGGTGCCCAGAGGCGGAATCGAACCACCGACACGAGGATTTTCAATCCTCTGCTCTACCGACTGAGCTATCTGGGCAACGGGGCGTATTAAACGAGTTTTTGCGGTCAGAGTCAACCGCTTTTTAGCGATTTTCGACCGTTTGCTCAGGAAATACGCAGTTTGCTGGTTTTTAGGCCTTTAAGTAGGTACTGCCAGCCAGGCACTTCTCGTAATAGTCAGTCCAGCGCACGCCTTCACGTGGAGCGATGTGGCCTTGACGAACCTCACGGTCAATGCATTTTTTCACGGTTTTAGCCATGAAATCGGTGTTGTACTGCATGGTTTCGAGCACTTTCTCCGCTGCGGTACCTGGAACCACTTCTTCGATATAAAAATCACCGGGTTCGTCGTCGTGACAGTAGATGTGTACCTCGGTTAAACGACCAAACAGGTTATGCATATCGCCCATCACATCTTGATAAGCACCGGTCAGAAACATTCCTACATAATAGTCTTCACCCTTGCGTAAGGTGTGCATTGGAATGTTGTCGCTAATCTCAGTACCTTCGATGTATTTGGAAAGTTTGCCGTCACTGTCGCAGGTGATATCGACAATTGAGCAACGTACTTCTGGTTTTTCATTTAGCCGACTGACAGGAACTATGGGAAGCACTTGTCCAATGGCCCAGGTGTCTGCAGCCGACTGAAAGATTGAGAAGTTACACAAGTACTGGCTGGCGAGCGTGTCTTCAAGTTCTTCGAGCTCCTGAAAGACAAAGCCTTCACGGTCAAGAGAACTATGAATTTCGACCAGAATACGCCAGTACATGGTATCGAGCTTGGCCATTTCGTTCAGCGATAAAATACCTAACTTAAATGCTTCGTAGGCGCTCTGCTTGTATGACGCTGCATCGTTGTAGCGCTCTTGCGGGTGCATTTCGGTAGCACCGTTGACAAGCTCTCGCATGTTGCTGACCAAAATGTGTTCAGCGTCACTGCTGCTGATGTCAAACTGGGCACCGGTATTTTTAATTTCACCGACAATATTAGTTACCACGCAGCTATGGTGCGCAGTGATAGCTCGGCCGCTCTCACTTACCAGATTAGGATGTGGAACCTGTTCTAAATCACAGATCTGCTTCACGCCGTAAACGACATCAGCGACATATTCCTCAGTGGAGTAGTTTCGTGATGAGTCTGTGGTCGAGCTGGTGCCATCATAATCGATGCCAAGCCCACCACCGATATCTAGATATTCAAGTGGTACGCCTTCCTGGATGAGCTTAGCGTAGAGGCGGGCGCCTTCAGAAACAGCTTCTTTTACTTTACGAATGTCGGACATTTGGCTGCCGATATGAAAGTGCAGTAGCTTGGCGCAATCCAGCATGTTTTCTTTTTTCAGCAGTTCGATGATGTTCAATATTTCGGTAATACTTAGTCCGAATTTTGCCCGATCGCCACTAGAACCCGCCCATTTGCCGGCGCTACGGACCATCATTTTGCTACGCAGACCAATCAGCGGTTCTACACCTAGCTTCTTTGCCAGTGGAATGAGCATTTCCAGTTCGCTGAATTTCTCAATGACGATGATCATTTTGCGGCGTAGCTGGCGGCCCAGTAATGCCAGGGTCAGGTAGTCTTCATCTTTATAGCCGTTGAGCACGGTGAGAGCTTCGGGATTCTCATTGTAGGCAAGCACGGCCATTAACTCAGGCTTGGAACCTGCTTCAAGGCCATAGTTATAAGGTTCGCCAGCGTCGATGATTTCCTCGACCACTTCGCGCATCTGATTAACCTTGATCGGGAATACACCGCTGTATTTCGCCTTGTAGTTGGCTTCTTTAATAGTTTTAACAAAGGTCTCGTTCAGGATCTCGACTTGTGAGCGCAAAATATCGTGGAAACGAATAACCGCGGGCAACTGAATGCCTTCTGCGCGGATTTCCTCTAACACGTCGTTCATGTCGATGGTCACATCGGGTAGGCGATGGTTTGGTGCTATCTGAATATTGCCGCTTTCACCAATCGAGAAATAGCCTGCGCCCCAACGTCTGACACCGTAGAGTTCTTCAGCATCGTCGATGGTCCAGTTGCTGTTTCCGTCAGCCATTAGCGGGCTCCTTTTTCATTTAAAATAATCAGTAGTTCGCGCACGATTTTGGCGGCAAAAACGTCAGAGTTTCCAGTCGGGTCGATTTCTGGTGAAAGTTCGACCACGTCGGCACCGACTAAATTTTTCTGGCGCAAGATCTTCATCAAGCTCACATAAGAGTGGAAGTCTTCACCACCAGGTTCAGGGGTACCGGTGCCGGGTAAAAATGATGGATCGAAATAATCTAAGTCCAGCGTTAAATAAATTGGACGATCTGCGGGCAGGGCGGCAACACTTTCAAGAAAGTCTTTGCGCGATGTCCGCACGGTCTTGTGTTCTTTCATGAACTGATACTCTTCGCGAGTACCCGAACGAATACCGTATTGAATAAGTTCATGGCCTGGGCCGAAATGATCCAATGAACGGCGGATAATTGACGCATGGGAATAGTGATATCCCAGGAAACCGTCACGCAAATCGGCGTGCGCATCAAGATGCAATAACACCAGTTCAGGGTATTGCGCCAAATACTTACGAATAGGTGCGTAAGAGATAGAGTGCTCGCCGCCTAAGGTCAGCACCCGAACGTTCTGCGCCGCAAGGTCAATTTCGCCAAACAGAGCGTCAAACTGATCGGTCGCGTGTTGCCACTGATATTCGACATCGTCACCGTGGCCGAGCGATAAGTTACCAAGATCATAAAAACTATGATCAAAAAGATCAGCATCTAAATAAGGTGAATACGATTCGATGTCTTCCGAAACGGCCCGCAAAGCATCAGGTCCATTACGGGTACCTTTGCGAAAACAAGCGGTGCCGTCAAAACCGAAGCCGATCATGTGTGTGGCATTCGCATGGATCTGATTGTCTACTTTCGCGCCGTAAAATTCGCGCACGGGAGTTAAGGTATCAATAGTTATAGCGGTTACCGTATCAGTTGATTGTTGGCTCAAAGTCAAACACCTCCGTCGTTGCAACAGGGCAGCAAGGCAGTATAAAAAAGGGGCCTATTATCTGTGGAAAAGCCCCGAAAAGCTATACCTTTACTGCGTATTCGTACGAGGATTCTTCTTTACTGGATTAAAGATTTCATGCTGAATGCGGAGTAAGTTCGCAGCCAGCGGATTTTTCTTTTCCCAGGTCTCACGTAATGGCACCTCAACACATTCGTTCGCACGCATACCAGCCATCACCCGGTGCTGCCCTTGGAGGATTAACTCGACCGCATGTACCCCAAGCTCAGAGGCAAGAATGCGGTCGGCAGGGGCGGGAGCACCACCACGCTGAATATGGCCTAATAAACAGGGACGACAAGGTAAGTCGTACTCAGCATCCAGCTGTTCAGCGAGCGCTACCGCGCCACCTGGCCACTGATGTTCACTTAAGACCATGACATAGCTGCCTTCACCACGAATTTCCTGTACCCGGTGAATATGCTTAACTAACGCGCTTACCGTCAGGGGTTTGTCTTTTTGCAGTTCCGGCAAAATCATTCGCTCAGCACCGGCAGCCATGGCGCTACCTAAACCTATAAAGCCAGCGTGGCGGCCCATCACTTCAACAATAAAGACGCGGTCCATGGCATCTGCGGTGTCGCGGATTTTGTCTAAAGCATCCATGGCAATGGTCACAGCGGTGGCATAGCCAATGGTCGCATCGGTGCCATACAAGTCATTGTCGATCGTGCCGGGCACACCAATAATTTGGCCGTGCCACTGCTTAGCTAAATGGTCGGCACCGCGAAACGAACCGTCACCGCCAATGACGATTAACGCATCAACTGCCAATGCATCAAGGTTTGTTGCGGCTTCGAGCGCAGCGCTATCTTCTTTAAAACGATGACAGCGTGCGCTTTTGATAATGGTTCCAGAGTACTGCAATACGTGTTGCACATCTTCGGGCTTCATCCCTATGTACTCATTATCAAGTAAACCTTGGTAACCGTGTCGAAACGCGATAACTTCGATACCGTAATGATCGGCTGCAAGTACCACTGCACGTAGCGCAGCATTCATTCCGGGTGCATCACCACCACTGGTAAGCACCGCAATCTTTTTGATTTTTTTGCTGACAGACACGGGCTGCCTACTCCTCTGCATTGCCTGTTGTTAAGTATTTGGTAAGCTTATCGAACTACAGCCGAATAACAAGTGAAGGGCCTCATGAACAACGAAAAAAAACGATCTGCCACGGCACTTACAGCTTGGTCCACAAAATGTTTAGTTCGTCAGGGCGCGACAGAAGATGTCGCACAAGCTATGGCCGAGCATTTGGTGGCAGGCGATTTGTTGGGCTTTCGAACCCATGGTCTGTTGCGCCTACGCTATAACTTGCAGGCTCTTGCTGACGGTACGACGAAAGCTGCAGGTCATCCGCGTGTGATCCAGAGCAGGGCTGCAATTGAGCTTTGGGATGCTGATTTATTGTCAGGGCTTTATGTGTTGCCGCAGGCCGTGGCAAAGGCAATCGCAATGGCGCGTGATTACGGAACGGGTACCTTGGTTGTTCGCCGAACTCAGCATGTAGCGGCATTAGCTGTCTATTTAGAGCAGGCGACCAGCGCCGGGATGCTGATTCAGATGATGTGTAGTACCCCAGCACAGCAAGTTGTCGCGCCCTTTGGTGCTAAGTCAGCGTGCTTCTCGCCAAATCCATTTGCCATTGGGGTGCCGACACGCGGTCAACCGGTGTTACTTGATATGAGTTTATCGATGACGGCGGCTGGCAAAGTTCGTACAGCGTTAGCAGAAGAACGAGATTTGCCCTATCCAGCATTAATTACACCCGACGGCGACTACAGTTGCGATCCGAAGACGTTTGTAGCCAACCCTCCCAGTGTTTTAGCAAGTTTGGGGGGCGAACAGTTAGGCTATAAAGGTACTGGGCTAAATCTTTTCAGTGAGTTTTGGACCCTGGCGCTGAGTGGTTATGGTCGTGCTGAGGCCGCGCCCGCTGACAGTGATGCGAATACGGTTTGGTTGCAGGTTGTTGATCCTACAGCAGTTTTGTCGCAAGGGACTTTTGAATTGCAGGCAGAGCAATTAGTGGCTGCGGTAAAAAGCGCCACGCCTATTCATCCAGAGCACCCGGTGAGGGTGCCTGGTGAGGGAGCATTAGCAACCCGGAAACGGCAAAGCGAGGAGGGAATTAGTTACAGCGCAGCCACCTGGCGGCAACTCGAGTGGTGCGCTGATTATTGTAATGAACCACTACCTTAGGGTTGCAGGCGTTCGATGAACCAAGTGCCAGCGGTGTTTTTATGATAGCCAAAACGGTCGTGTAAACGGTATTTACCGCCTTGCCAAAACTCGAAATAATCAGGCTTGATGCGGTAGCCACCCCAATTTTCAGGCATGGGAACTTCTTCGCCCTCGTAGCGTTCTGTGAGGTCATGGTAGACACCCTCAAGTTCCGAACGCGAGCCGATAACCTGGCTTTGTTGGGACGCTAAGGCGCCGATCTGACTACTACGGGGACGACTATGAAAATAGGCCTCGCTGGCAGCGCGGTCTATTTTCTCAATGCGGCCTTCTATGCGCACCTGCTGCTCTAGCGGCAACCAGGCGAAATGCATGGAGACCAGCGGGTTAGCTGCAATGTCTTGGCCTTTTTGGCTGTCGTAATTGGTATAAAAAATGAAGCCACTGGTATCAAAATCTTTTAGCAAAACGACGCGTTGGTGAGGTTGTCCAGTGGCGCTAACGGTTGCGAGCGTAAATGCCGTCGGATCAGGCAATGCCGTTGCTTCTTTGGCGGCGGCAAACCAAGACTCGAATTGTTTAAAAGGGTCTGTCTCGAGAATCGAGCGGGTCAGCTGTGCGCGCTCGTAATCTCGACGTTCATCGTGCAACTTCATGATTACTCCTGAGTAAATACTACTTTGCCGGCGACATAGGTTGCCAGCACATCGGCGCGCCATAGTTTATCGCTAGTGACGGCGAACGGGTCTTGATCCAGCACAATAAAGTCAGCCCATTTACCTGGCTCAAGGCTACCTAATTGTTGCTCCTGACCGGACGCATAAGCGGCGTCCAAGGTGAATGCCCGTAACGCTTGTTCAAGCGTCATCGCTTCATGCGCGTACCAGCCACCTTGTGGTTGGTTGTCGCGATCTTGACGTGTGACCGCAGCATGAACACCGAAAAATGGATTTGAAAGCTCAACTGGAAAATCGGAACCAGCAGCGACAATGGTACCTTGCTCGAGGAAGGTTTGCCATGCGTAAGCACCTTGCATACGTTCTTTGCCGAGTCTATCTTCCGCCATATTCTTGTCAGAGGTTGCATGGGTTGGTTGCATCGAGGCAATAATGTTTAATTCTTTAAAGCGCGGAATATCGACTGGATGCACAACCTGTGAGTGCTCAATGCGGTGGCGTAAGTTGCGGCCGCCGATGGTTGCGTAAGCGTGCGCGAAGTTGTCGAGCGCAATGCGGTTAGCACGATCACCTATAGCATGAATATTGATCTGAAAACCGTGCGGGATAATAAGGTCAAAGAGTTGCTCAATATCGTTGGGTTGTGTCACTAACAAGCCACGGGTATTAGGTGCATCGCTGTACGGCTCGATAAGCGCTGCGCCTCGACTACCAAGAGCTCCGTCAGTATAAATTTTAACGCTCGCTACGGTTAGGCTGTCATCAGCAGTGGTAATAGGACCGGCGGCGAGCAGCTCAGGTAGACTAGGCTCGGAAGCGCTTAGCATAGCGTATACGCGGACCGGCATTTTGCCCTCTTCAGCAAGCTGCTGATAAACCGCTAAATTGGTGGCATCGACACCAGCGTCATGAACTCCAGTGATACCCTCAGAAACCAAATGATCGAATGCGGCGATCAGGGCACGACGGTAGTAGTCGGCATTTTTCGCTGGCATCTTACTCTCGACTAATGCCATAGCGTTATCAACCAGTACACCGGTCGGTTTGCCGTTAGCATCACGAATGATTTCACCACCTTCAGGACTTACCGTGTCGGCGGTGATGCCCGCAAGTTCAAGCGCTCTACTGTTGGCCCAGCCGGCATGACCGTCAACACGGGCTAACCAGACCGGACGATCAGCTATAAACTCGTCGAGACTTTTTGCTGTTGGGAACTGACGATTTTGCCAGTTCTCTTGGTTCCAACCGCGACCAATAACCCAGGGACCCGTCTCGGTTTCGGCAAATTTTTGCACTCGTGTTACTGCGTCTTGTTCGCTAGCTGCGGTGCGCAAATCGACCTGCATGAGATTTTCACCTAAACCTAGCATATGGCCATGGGCGTCAATGATTCCAGGTACAACAGTTTTGCCGTGCAAGTTCACTTTACTCTCAGCGGTCTGCTGTAACTGTTTAGGCATGGTCCTTAGCGGGCCAACAGCGGCAATTTTCCCGTCAACCACTAACATGGCATCGAACTGCTTAAGTATTGCGGCGTTGCCGGGTTCACCGACAAGCGTATAGCCGTTGAAATTATGATACAGAATGGATTGCGCATTACTCGTGAATGAAATCAAGAGTAAAGCTAAAGGTAACAACGAAGACACAAATCGCATGGCGTTCTCTCTGGTTGATTGGTCACGCTAAACGTAACGTTTATAACAAATTAAAATTTACTTACAAATCGGTAACAGTTTTGTTTTAATGAATTCAGCAACTGTGTACACTACATAACCAATGGTTGTAACGAAAGTTATATTGTTTCGAACTTCGGTTTCGAACTTCGGTTTTAAACTTAGGGCTCTCATGAAGATTCTTATCATTGATTCACAATTTTTTACTCGCGCTGGCCTCATTCATCTTTGCACCAGTTATACCTCGGACGTATCAATTTTTGAGGCAGCAACGTTCGAGCTAGCCAAAGACTATTTGCAGCACAGCAACCAGTATAATTTAATTTTCCTAGATGTGGACTTACCAGACGCAGAAATCCGACCGTCCCTCGCATTAATTAAAAGATATGCGCCAAGCGCACATGTGATTCTTTACTGTTGGTCGCGACCGATGTCCGAAATCCGTCAAGCATTAGCTTCCGGCGTACGGAGTTACTTGCCGAAAGATTCTAGTTCCGAAGACGCCAAATTAGCTATACGTGCGCTACTGAAAAACGATCGTTATTTGCCTGATGAGTCGCGACTTAGTGAGTATGCCCCGCGCAACTCGCAGGCAGAAAGTTTTCTCTCCCCGCGACAGCTGGAAATCATGCAATTACTCGCCCAAGGGTTATCGAATAAAGAGATTGCCACGATTTTAGGCATCACCGAAGGGACGATTCGGGTTCATTTATCTGCTATCTTTAAAGCAATTAAAGTTTCTAATCGTACCGAAGCCACGCTTTGGTACTTGTTACGTCAAAAACGCCTAGTGAGCTGATATGCAACTACAGCAGCTTCTAAAATCATTAGAACTGCGCAACCATGCACCCACTGAAAATTGGGATCCACCTTATTGTGGTGAGATTCCTATTCACATTGACAGTAACGGTGAATGGTTTTACCAAAATTCGCGCATAAAACGTCAGCAATTGGTGAAGTTGTTCGCCTCGGTGTTGGTGTTAGAGGGTCGTGATTACTTCCTTATTACGCCTGCCGAAAAAGTTAAAATCAGCGTCGCCGATGCACCTTTTATCGTCACGGAGTGGCAAGCCATAACTACGGTCGAACCACAGATCATTCAGGTCACCACTAACATTGGTAGCCAGTACCCACTTTCCGAGGAATATCCATTGCAAATTGAAAATGCGATTCCTTATGTGCGGCTCGATCACGGCCTCAAGGCAAAAGTTCACCGTAATGTTTACTACCAGTGGGTAGAGTTAGCAAAGGTTGATCCAGAATCCACTGACGTGGTGTTACAAAGTGGTTCAAGTCACTTTGTATTAGGCCAAATTTAAGTGATGAATTTGCTCGCTGGGTAAGCCTGCTATATTATGCGCGCTTAGTTTAGCGCAGAGGTGAAGACGCCCGATGAAACCTATCACGGTTGCCATAGCACAATTAGACTTTACGGTTGGAGCTATTACCCAGAATACCGCCACAATTCTTGCTTGTCTGGACGAGCAAAGTGACGCAGATATTGTCATTTTCCCTGAACTGGCGATAACTGGCTACCCACCTGAAGATTTGCTATTCCGTGCCGATTTCGAAGTGTTAGTTGATAGCGCATTGGATAAAATTGCAACTGCGGCGGTTGAACAAGTCGCTGTAGTCGGGCATCCGCAACGGGTAGGCAATGAGTTATTTAATAGCGTCTCGGTAGTACACCGAGGCAAATGTTTGGCTCGTTACCACAAACAACGGTTACCGCAATACGGCGTTTTCGATGAGCAACGCTATTTTATTCCTGACCATGAACCTTGCGTGTTTAGTTGGCAAGGGCATCGGATTGGGTTACTCATCTGCGAGGACCTATGGCACCCAGAGCCACTGCAAAGAACTGTAGGTCAGGGCGCTGATTGGGTGATATCAATAAATGCATCTCCGTTTGAAGTTGATAAGCACCTGCAACGCATGCACGTATTGCAACAACGGGTTCATGAGAGTGGTTGCCCAATTGTATATGTGAACAACTGTGGTGGTCAGGATGAACTGGTATTCGATGGTCACTCGTTGGTACTTGATAGCGACGGTGAGTTGGTTGCAGAATTTCCTCATTGCCAACCGTGTTGCGCAAGTGTGCACTTTTCAGCAACAGGTATTACGGCCCGAAGTGAAAAAATAAAGCCGCACATTGAAAAGCTAGACCAAGTAGAGTTTCGTCGTCTTGAAGAAGTGCGAAAAGCCTTGGTGTTATCCATTCGCGATTACGTCGGAAAAAATGGCTTCAAAGGTGTAACCTTAGGCCTATCGGGCGGGATCGACTCTGGACTGACTTTGGCGCTAGCCGTGGAGGCTTTGGGTGCGGAGCACGTTGATGCGGTGATGATGCCCTTTTGCTACACTTCAAAAATGAGCTTGGAAGATGCTGAGCAGCAAGCGCACGCCTTAGGTGTTAAATACGATGTCATTGCCATTGAGCCTATCTACGAGAGTTTCTTACAGCAGTTGGCGCCGCAGCTGGCCGGGCACGAGGCTGATGTCACTGAAGAAAATCTTCAGGCACGAAGCCGCGGGGTGATCCTCATGGCGCTGTCCAATAAAACACGTTCTTTGGTGTTGACCACTGGTAACAAAAGCGAGCTGGCGGTCGGGTATTGTACGCTCTATGGAGATATGTGTGGTGGCTTTGCGCCGCTAAAAGATGTTCCCAAAATGATGGTTTTTGCACTAGCTCGGCATATGAATGCTACGGCGAATACTGAAGTGATACCGCCGCGCGTTATCGAGCGCCCCCCATCTGCGGAGCTGGCACCAGGGCAAACGGATCAAGACAGCCTGCCAGAGTATGATATTTTAGATAAGATTATCAGCTTGTACGTTGAGCAGGACTGGGCACCGTCAGATATTATTACGGCCGGGTTCACACGCGCGGATGTATTGCGTGTTGTGCGGTTGGTTGATATTAATGAATACAAACGCAGACAAGGTGCTGTAGGGCCGAAAATCACTTCGCGCAATTTCGGCAAAGATCGGCGTTACCCCATCACTAATCATTTTCGCTATGAACTAGAGCGACAACTAACGGCAGAGGCAAGTCATGAAAAAAATTGAAGCTATCATCAAGCCATTTAAGCTCGACGATGTGCGTGAAGCATTATCTGAAGTGGGTATTGCCGGTATGACTGTGTCTGAGGTCAAAGGCTTTGGTCGTCAAAAAGGGCACACTGAGCTTTATCGTGGTGCTGAATATATGGTCGACTTTTTACCCAAGGTAAAACTTGACATTGTGGTCGCGGATGATCAAGTCGAAGCGTGTTTAGATGCGATCATGGAAACTGCGCAAACCGGCAAAATTGGCGATGGTAAGATTTTTGTCAGTAATGTGGAGCGGGTGATTCGTATTCGTACGGGTGAGGAAAACGAAGACGCCGTTTAATTAAGGCGTCTTCGGTAGCTTTTTACAGGTAATCACTGCCGGGGAAATTGACTGCTAGGGTTGCACGAGCATTGTCGCGCAATTCTGCCAAGCCGAGCTTGTCATAGCTTTGCATCATAATAGCCAGTGCATGTTCCGTTTCTGCAACGTCGGGATAGTTTTCCAATACATACTTGCCGCGATTGGCTGCCGCTAACCAAGCTTGGCGTTTTATGTAGTAGCGCGCGACGGCGATTTCATAACTCGCTAAACGGCTTTTAATAGCGATCATGCGCTGCTTAGCATCGGCCGCATACTTAGACTCTGGAAATTGGCGTAACAGCCGGGTGAAGTCATTAAATGCTTCTTCAGCTTTACTCGGGTCACGATCAGAACGATCAATACCCACTAAGTCTTGCATGACGTTTGCATCGGCGCGATGATTCACCAAACCGCGCATATACAAAACATAATCAAGATTAGGATGATTGGGGTTTAACTGCGTAAAGCGGTCAATTTCAGCCAGCGCTTTGTCGATATTACCTAGTTTGTAATACACATAAATACGATCCATCTGAACCTGGTGTGCATAGGGGCCAAATGGATACCGCGTTGCGTGCTGCTGAAGGATTTCCTGAGCAGTACTAAAGTTACCCGAAACAATATTGGTCTGGGCGCGTTGATAAAGGGCGTCAGCATCGTTTAAAGCTCTGGAACCCAGAGCGTCATCATCTGGTGAGCTTGAGCATGCTGCGAGCATGACGGATAAAGCTAAAAGCAGGCTAATACGCAGTTTCATAAGTTGCTGTTCTAATCTCTGTTAATTTAATTTTTGGTGCATAGCGTCCCAAACAGGTACACTAATCACTTCGAAGTTGCTTGCATTCTATCGCAGCCTTGGCTGCTTTCACAGGTCCATTATTTATTTTATGAGTGAACACATTCAATTAACTGGAACGGTCCCAGCCTCTTGCAACGGCAAACGCTTGGACCAAGCACTCGCTGAGTTGTTCCCCGACTATTCACGTTCGAGATTAAAAACTTGGATTACTGATGGCTGTGTGCGTATTGACGGAGAGTCAACCAATAAGCCCCGCGAAAAAGTTGTTACCGGCATGGGTGTTGAAGTTAACGCTGAGCTGGTTGAAGAAAAGCGCTTCGCGGCGCAGCCCATGCCACTGGATATCGTTTACGAAGATGATGATATTTTAGTCATCAATAAGCCAGCAGGTTTGGTGGTTCATCCGGGCGCGGGTAATACAGATGGCACATTGTTGAATGCCCTGTTGCATCATTTCCCTGCGATCGATCAAGTGCCGCGTGCAGGAATTATTCACCGTCTTGATAAAGACACTACGGGGTTGATGGTGGTGGCGAAGACAATTCCTGCCCAAACCCACCTTGTTGCAGCGATGCAAGAACGTGAAATTACTCGTGAATATGAAGCTGTGTGCAATGGTCCTATGACCGCCGGTGGTCATGTTGACGAACCTATTGGTCGGCACCCTACCAAACGCACCCACATGGCAGTGGTTGCCATGGGGAAACCCGCAGTCACGCATTATCGTGTGGTAGAACGGTTTCGTAATCATACCCACTTGAGATTACGACTGGAAACCGGGCGGACACATCAAATTCGGGTGCACATGGCGCATCTTCGTCATCCGTTGGTGGGAGATTTAACTTATGGTGGTCGTCCGCGTCCGCCACAAGACGCTAGCCCAGAATTGCTTGATTACCTGCGAGGCTTTCGTCGCCAGGCGCTTCACGCCGCGCGATTATCGCTGCATCACCCTGTCACTGGTGAGTGGTTAAGTTGGGACGCGCCGACTCCAGCTGATTTTTTAAAGCTAGTGAACTTGCTCCGAGCAGATCGTAATGGCCACCCAACCGAGTGATGCGGGTAGCACTAATTTTGCCTTAGAACCAGCTTGGGCTTTACCCGATGGGGTAAAAGCCCGGGTCACCACGGTGGCAGAGCCCGGTAATCTGGCAGCCCATGTTGCTGACGACCCTGCCAATGTAATTCGTCATCGGCGCCAATTACAGCGGGCGTTAAATTTACCTTCAGTGCCTAAGTGGTTGGCGCAATACCATAGTTCGGTTGCGGTTGCTGCTGAGCGATGTGAATCAGGTTGTCGGGCAGATGCTATTTGGGGGACACAGCCGAAAAGTGTCTGTGCTGTGTTAACCGCTGACTGCTTACCCATAGTATTGTGTAGCGATGATGGACAAGTTATTGCCGCGATTCACGCCGGTTGGCGCGGATTGGCTGATGGCATCATTAGCAACACGTTGAGTCAATTACCACAGCGTGCCGAATGCTTTCGTGCCTACATTGGCCCAGCAATTAGCCAACCTTACTTTGAAGTAGGTAGTGACGTGCGTGAGGCGTTTAGCTCACATGGACTAGTTGATTCTGTTTCATTTGCGCCCCATATTGCTGATAAATGGCTAGCCAATTTGCCACTACTAGCTGGGCGCCTATTACATTCCGCTGGAGTTCGAGAAGTAACGCAAAGCGGCTTGTGTACCTACAGCGATGAACGCTTTTATTCTTATCGTCGCGATCCCAAATGTGGCCGTCTTGCTACATTAATTTGGAAGATCTAATCTTCCCCCTCTTGAAATTGTTCAATTTATACCCACATAAACAATCAGGATTTAGTGTTTGTTTATGAGGTAATAAAGTCATGCGATTCGACAAACTAACCAATAAGTTTCAACTAGCGATTGCAGATGCACAATCACTGGCCCTCGGCCGTGATCATCAGTTCATTGAGCCGATTCATATTATGCAAGCTTTACTTAATCAGGATGGTGGCACGTTACGACCATTGCTGACTTACCTGCAAATTGATGGTAATCAACTGCGGGCGGCATTGAGTGAAGCATTAGCAAACCTTCCCCGAGTCGAGGGAACGGGTGGCGAAGTGCAAATTTCAGCAGCGACTGGAACCTTACTTAATCTGTGCGACAAGTTCGCCCAAAAACGTAAGGATCAGTACATTTCGTCAGAGCTGTTCGTTCTCGCTGCAACAGAGGACAAAGGTAAGCTGGGGGATATCCTGAAACGCTTGGGTATCACTCGCGATAAGGTCGAAAGTGCAATTAAGAAAGTACGTGGTGGCGATAATGTCGATGATCAAAATGCGGAAGATCAACGTCAAGCGTTAGACAAGTACACCATCGATTTAACCGAACGTGCGGAGCAGGGTAAGCTCGATCCCGTCATTGGTCGTGATGATGAAATCCGTCGCACCATACAGGTCTTGCAGCGTCGAACCAAAAATAACCCAGTGCTTATTGGTGAGCCCGGTGTTGGTAAGACGGCAATTCTTGAAGGCCTGGCACAGCGCATTGTTAATGGCGAAGTTCCAGAAGGGATAAAGAACAAACGCGTGCTTTCGCTCGATCTTGGTGCATTGCTGGCAGGTGCCAAATACCGTGGCGAATTTGAAGAACGGTTGAAAGCTGTGCTCAACGAACTTGGTAAAGAAGAAGGGCAAGTCATTCTCTTTATTGATGAGCTTCACACGATGGTGGGAGCAGGTAAAGCGGATGGCGCGATGGATGCGGGTAACATGCTCAAACCAGCGTTGGCGCGCGGTGAACTTCATTGCGTCGGTGCGACCACCCTGAACGAATACCGTCAATATATTGAAAAAGATGCGGCGCTTGAACGTCGCTTCCAGAAAGTGTTGGTTGAGGAACCTTCGGTTGAAGATACCATCGCTATTTTGCGCGGTTTGAAAGAGCGTTATGAAGTTCATCACTCGGTACAAATTACGGACCCTGCGATTGTGGCCGCGGCAATGTTGTCCCATCGTTATATAAGCGATCGACAGTTGCCTGATAAAGCAATTGATTTGATTGATGAAGCAGCTTCGAGCATACGTATCCAAATCGACTCTAAGCCCGAAGAGTTGGATCGTCTTGAACGACGCATTATTCAGTTACAGTTGGAACAGAAAGCGCTGCAAAAAGAAGATGATGATGCAAGTAAGAAACGTTTGGAAACATTAGAGTCTGAACTTGAGGATCAGCAACGCAAGTATGCTGAATTGGAAGAGATCTGGCTGTCAGAGAAGACGGCAGTGCAGGGTGCGCAAAACATTAAGGCACAGTTGGAACAGGCAAAAACTGATTTAGAAATTGCCCGCCGAGCCAGTGATTTGAACCGTATGTCTGAACTTCAATACGGCAAGATCCCAGAACTTGAACGGCAACTGGAAACTGCTATTGAGGCGGAAGATCAGACGATGA
Source organism: Pseudidiomarina xizangensis (assembly GCF_052541995.1). NCBI lineage: Bacteria > Pseudomonadati > Pseudomonadota > Gammaproteobacteria > Alteromonadales > Idiomarinaceae > Pseudidiomarina > Pseudidiomarina xizangensis. Next base: position 1,965 of record NZ_JBOBQA010000002.1, on the reverse strand, counting down.
CTTTGCTAAAGAACAAAGTCACCGAAGAACAGATTGCTGACGTGCTTTCGCGCTGGACCGGTATTCCCGTGAGTAAAATGCTGGAAGGCGAGCGGGAAAAGTTATTGAAGATGGAAGATAACTTACATCAGCGTGTCGTCGGGCAAGATGAGGCTGTCACGTCTGTTGCCAATGCGATTCGGCGCTCACGGGCAGGGTTAGCGGATCCGCAACGGCCGATCGGTTCGTTCTTGTTTCTTGGCCCGACGGGCGTAGGTAAGACAGAATTATGTAAATCACTCGCCAACTTTTTGTTCGACACCGAGGATGCCATGGTACGTATCGATATGTCGGAGTTTATGGAGAAGCATTCGGTAGCACGACTTGTTGGCGCACCTCCCGGCTATGTCGGTTATGAAGAAGGTGGGTATCTGACAGAAGCAGTGCGGCGTCGCCCTTATTCGGTGATTCTGTTGGATGAAGTCGAAAAGGCTCACCCAGATGTATTTAATATACTTCTTCAAGTATTGGATGATGGCCGTTTAACTGACGGTCAGGGGCGCACTGTCGATTTTCGTAATACGGTCATTATCATGACGTCCAACTTGGGATCCGACGTGATTCAGGAAAAAGCTCATCAGCAGAATTACGCTGAAATGAAAGCCGATGTGATGGAAATTTTACAACATCACTTCCGGCCAGAATTTTTGAATCGTGTCGATGAGACTGTGGTGTTCCACCCGTTGGCGAAGTCAGAAATACGAGCGATTGCAGAAATTCAGTTGCAGCGCTTGTATCAGCGTCTTGCGGATCGTGATTATCAAGTTGAACTGACCGATGCTGCATTGGACCACCTTGCCGCCGCAGGCTTTGATCCCGTGTTCGGTGCGCGGCCATTGAAGCGCGCTATTCAGCAAGAGATCGAGAATCCATTGGCACAACAGTTATTGGCTGGCAAGCTGATTCCTGGTAGCGCAATTAAAGTTGATTATCAGGATGGGGCCATCACGATCAAGCAGTAATATCATCGGTGCGAGCGGCCTTAACAGTGTCTATCACTATTTATTGCAGCTCGCATGCTATGCTATCCTGCATGGTCTCGATTATAAAAACTAGGATATTCCTATGCCAAACGATTCATCGACTAAGAACCGCGGAATTTTTCTACTGCCAAACCTGTTGACGACAGCAGGATTATTTTCAGGGTTCTTCGCCATTGTCGCGTCCATGAACAATCAATTTGAATCAGCAGCGATAGCAATCTTCATTGCTATGGTTTTTGACGGATTAGATGGACGTGTGGCACGGATGACCAATACGGAAAGCGACTTCGGTGCTGAATACGATAGTATGGCCGACATTGTTTCGTTTGGTATGGCGCCGGCGTTGGTGATGTACAACTGGGCGTTATCTGATCTTGGTAAGTTTGGTTGGCTGGCGGCATTTATATTTGTCGCTGGTGGCGCGCTACGTCTCGCGCGATTTAACACTAATCTAGGTTCATCAGATAAGCGTTTCTTTCAAGGGCTCGCTATTCCAAGTGCGGCAGCTGTTGTGAGTGGTTTAGTATGGGTCGGTAGTAAATATGAAGTTGAGCCGAATTCTATCAGCTACTTAGCCGCGGTCTTGACCATATGTGCCGGTTTGTTAATGGTAAGTAATTTCCGCTATCACTCGTTTAAAGATGTCGATTGGCGTGGCCGAGTACCATTTGTTGTTATCTTGGCAGTGGTGCTGGCGTTCGTTGTCGTTGCTACTGAGCCGTCATTAGTATTATTTAGCATCTTCTTTTTGTATGCCCTGTCCGGCCCGATTCTTACGATTCGTTCGGTGAGTCGGCTGGAACTGAAACATGTGGTTGGTGATACTGACGACGATTGTGACGACGAGCCAGAGAAAAATACCGAAGAACGAACGAAAAAACAGCAAAACGACGAAGAAACAAGCAAGTCTGACTAAAAACTAAGCAAACGATTCTATTTTCGT